>JANQKY010000043.1 GCA_028280885.1 Tepidamorphus sp. | reverse complement strand
ATCCGAGAGCCACATTGATATCCGACGCGACGCTGCCACCGGCACGGGCAGCGTCGGCGATTATATCGCGCTGATGAAGCCGCGGGTGATGTCGCTCGTGCTGTTCACCGCGTTGGTCGGCCTGGTTGCCGCGCCGGAGGCCATGCATCCGGTCACCGCGTTCGCGGCACTGCTCTGCATCGCCGTCGGGGCCGGCGCGTCGGGTGCCCTCAATATGTGGTACGACGCCGACATCGATGCGCACATGCAAAGGACGGCGATGCGGCCGATCCCGCGCGGCCGGGTGACGCCGGCCGATGCGCTCGGTTTCGGAGCGACGCTCGCGGCCGGGTCGGTGGTGGTGATGGGCGTCCTGGTGAACTGGGCCGCCGCCGCGCTGCTGGCCCTGACCATCGGCTTCTACCTGTTCGTCTACACGATGTGGCTGAAGCGGCGCACCGCCCAGAACATCGTCATCGGTGGGGCGGCCGGAGCGTTTCCGCCAATGGTCGGCTGGGCCGCGGCCTCCGGCACGGTCACGCTGGAATCGATCGCCCTCTTCGCGATCATCTTTTTCTGGACCCCGCCGCATTTCTGGGCGCTGGCGCTGGTTCGCCACCGCGAGTACGAGCGGGTGGGCGTGCCCATGCTGCCGGTCGTGGCCGGGGAGGACGAGACCCGCCGCCAGATCCTCCTCTATTCGCTGCTGCTGGCGGCCGTCTCCATCGCGCCAGTCGCCCTCGGATTTGCCGGATCGATCTATGCGGCGACGGCGATCGTTCTCGGCAGCGGGCTCGTGGTCGGCGCCGTCCGGCTGTATCGCACCCGGCAGGGAGCGGAAGCCGCCGCCGTCGCCCGCTCCTTCTTCAAGTTCTCGATCCTCTATCTCTTCCTGCTGTTCGCCGCGGTGTTGCTCGAACGCGGCCTGATCGCCGCCGGCGCCGAGATCCGGATGCTGGCATGACCAACACGCCCGACGACATCGCACCCACCCGCCTCGACCCGGAGAGCGCCCGCCGCCGCCGCACGCGCTCGATCGCCATTGCCGTGGCCCTCGCCGGCCTCGTCGTTCTGTTCTATGTGGTGACCATCGTCAGGCTCGGCGGCAATGTCGCGAGCCGCACGTTTTGAGGCCCCGATGAGCGAAACACCGGTCACGCCGCCCGTCCGCAACGCCCGCACCACCGCGCTGATCTGCGTCGGTATGGTCGCCGGCATGATCGGCCTCGCCTACGCGTCGGTCCCGCTCTACCGGCTGTTCTGCCAGGTCACCGGGTTCGGCGGCACGCCCCAGATCGCCGAGGCCGCCTCGGAAACGGTGATCGACCGCGAGATGAAGGTCCGCTTCGACGCCAACACCGCCGGCATCGACTGGGATTTCATGCCGGTCGAGACCGAAATTCGCGTTCAGGTCGGCGAGAACCGTCTCGCCTTCTACCGCGCAACCAACCTCTCCGACACGATCGTCACCGGCACGGCGGCGTTCAACGTCACCCCGGTCTTCGCCGGGGCGTATTTCAGCAAGATCGACTGCTTCTGCTTCGTCGAGCAGACGTTGCAGCCGGGAGAATCGGTGGAGATGCCGGTCAGCTTCTACATCGATCCGGCCATCGACGACGACCCGGAGATGGACTACGTCAAGACAATCACCCTGTCGTACACGTTCTTCGAAACGGAAACGCCTGACGACAGCGACGATCTCGCCTATAAAGCGCCGGCGCCGGACGCCGCCGCGGTGAACTAACCAGGCCGCGTCGCGGCGGCGCGCCCGAGGGCCGACAAGGAGCTGAAGGGGAACATGGCAGACGCTCACGCCAAGCACCACGATTACCATCTCGTCGACCCGAGCCCATGGCCGGCGGTCGGCGCGGCGTCGGCCTTCGTCACCGCCATCGGCGCCGTCATGTGGTTCCACGACAGCGGCCCCTGGGTGATGCTGATCGGACTGGTCGGTGTCGCCTACACGATGATCGCCTGGTGGCGCGACGTCATCAACGAGTCGGCGAGAGGCGACCACACCCGGGTGGTCCAGCTCCACCTCCGCTACGGCATGATCATGTTCATCGCCTCGGAGGTGATGTTCTTCGTCGCCTGGTTCTGGGCCTATTTCGACGCCGCCCTCTATCCTGACGCGATCGAGCAGTATTCCCGCGTCGAGGCATTGGGAGGCGTCTGGCCGCCGGTCGGCATCGAGACCTTCGATCCCTGGCACCTGCCGCTGCTCAACACGCTGATCCTGCTCACCTCGGGCACGACGGTCACCTGGGCCCACCACGCCCTTTTGCATGGCGACCGCAACGGCCTGAAATGGGGCCTGATCTGCACCGTGGTCCTTGGTTTTCTGTTCTCCTGCGTGCAGATCTTCGAATATACCCACGCCGATTTCTCCTTCGGCGGCTCGATCTACGGTGCGACCTTCTACATGTCGACCGGCTTCCACGGCGCCCATGTGCTGATCGGCTCGATCTTCCTGGTCGTCTGCCTGTTCCGGGCGCTGGCCGGCCACTTCAAGCCCGACCATCATTTCGGCTTCGAGGCGGCCGCCTGGTACTGGCATTTCGTCGACGTCGTCTGGCTGTTCCTGTTCGCCGCCATCTATATCTGGGGCGCCAGTGCTGCAGAGATTTATTAGCGGGCGCTGATCGGTCAGAATGGAACGGACTGGGGGCGGCCGAAGGGCCGCCCTCGTTGTTTGGACCCCTGTTTAAACCCTTTTGCCGGTGTTTCCGATGGTTGACGACCACGACTATCCGCCGCAATCGCCGCTGACGACGGGCCTGCGCGGCCGCTGTCCGCGCTGCGGCGAGGGCAGGCTGTTCGACGGCTTCCTCGGCCTGCCGGAGCGCTGCGAGACGTGCGGCCTCGACTATTCCTTCATCGATTCCGCCGACGGTCCCGCCGTCTTCGTCATCTTCATCGTCGGCGCGCTGGTGGTCGGCGCGGCCTTCTTCGTCGAGTTCTCCTACCAGCCGCCCTACTGGCTGCACCTGTTGCTGTGGATCCCGCTGATCCTCATCCTGTCGCTTGCGCTGCTGCGGCCGCTGAAGGGCCTGATGATCGCCCAGCAATATCACCACAAGGCGCAGGAAGGCCGGCTCGATACCGATGCGGCGAAGGAATAGATGACCCCGCCGCGCAGCGTTTTCCTGACGGGCATCCTTGCCGGGATCGGCATCGTCATCCTGTGCGGCCTCGGCGCCTGGCAGTTGCAGCGGCTTGCCTGGAAGGAAGGCCTGATCGCCATGGCCGCCGAGCGCACGGTGATGGAACCGGTGCCGCTGCCGGACGAAAGCGACTGGCCGTCCGTCAATTACGCCGACGACGAATACAGGCCGGTACGCTTAAGCGGCCGGTTCCGGCATGACGAGGAAGTCCGCGTCTTCACCAGCCTCAACGACGAGCGGTTTTCGACCGGCGGCCCGGGCTACTGGATCGTGACGCCGCTTGCCCGCGACGACGGGTCGACCGTTCTCGTCAACCGCGGGTTCGTGCCCGACGGCCGGCAGGATGCGGCGACGCGCCTGGAGGGCCAGGTCGCCGGGCCGGTGACGGTCACCGGCTTGATCCGCATGGCCGATCCGGGCAGCGCCTTCACGCCCGATCCGGATATCGCCGGCCGGATCTGGTATATCCGCCAACCCGACGCAGTCGCCGCGGCCTACGGACTGGAGCGGGTGGCGCCCTTCTTCGTCGATGCGGATGCCGCGCCCAATCCCGGCGGCCTGCCGCTCGGCGGCACGACGCGGATGGCCTTCCGCAACCAGCATCTGGGCTATGCCGTCACCTGGTTCGGATTGGCGCTGGCCTTGGCGGGGGTCTTTGCGGTATGGGCTGTGACGCAATCGCGCCGGCCGCGCGATCCGGCCGATCCGAACGGGACTTGAGCAAACCCTTCGCCAGCACGACCATGCCACGATGAACTATGTCAGCACACGCGGGCAGGCACCCGCCCTCGATTTCGCCGACGCGCTGCTTGCGGGCCTTGCCGCTGATGGCGGGCTCTATGTGCCGGAGACCTGGCCGCAGCTGAGCGCAGACGAGATCGCCGATCTCGCCGGCCGGCCCTATGCGGAGGTGGCCGAGCGGGTGATCGCGCCCTTCGTCGGCGATGCGATCGACAAGGCGGCGCTGCGCGCGATGATCCAGGACGCCTACAAGCAGTTCCGCCACCCCGCCGTCGCGCCGGTGGTCCAGTTGTCACCGCGCGACTGGGTGCTCGAACTTTTTCACGGGCCGACCCTTGCCTTCAAGGACGTGGCGATGCTGCTGCTCGCCCGGCTGATGGACCATGTCTTGAGCGAACGCGATCAGCGCGCGACCATCGTCGGTGCCACGTCGGGCGATACCGGCGGGGCGGCGATCGAGGCCTTCCGCGGCCTTGACCGGGTCGACATGTTCATCCTCTATCCCGATGGCCGCGTCAGCGACGTCCAGCGCCGCCAGATGACGACGCCCGTCGAGGCCAATGTCCACGCGCTGGCGCTTGCCGGCAGCTTCGATGATTGCCAGGCGATCGTGAAGGGCCTGTTCGCCGATACCGGTTTCCGCAACCGGGTGCGGTTGAGCGGCGTCAACTCGATCAACTGGGCTCGCATCGTCGCCCAGATCGTCTATTATTTCACCGCCGCCGTGGCGCTTGGCGGCCCGCACCGTCCGGTCAGCTTCACCGTGCCGACCGGCAATTTCGGCGACATCTTCGCAGGCTTCGTCGCCGAGCGCATGGGCCTGCCGATCGAGCGGCTGGTCGTCGCCACCAATGTCAACGACATCCTCGCCCGGACGCTCGAAACAGGCCGCTACGAGGTCCATTCGGTGGTGCCGACATCGAGCCCAAGCATGGATATCCAGGTCTCCAGCAATTTCGAGCGGCTGTTGTTCGAGGCATCCGGCCGCGACGCCGGCGCGGTGAGCCGCTGGATGGACGGCCTGCGCCAGTCCGGCGCCTTCACGCTCGACGACGAGACGCTTAAGGCGATCCGCGGCTGCTTCGCCGCCTCGCGCGTCGACGAGGCCGAATGCGCGGCGACGATTGACCGCGTCCACACAGAGGCCGGCTATCTCGCCGATCCGCACACCGCGATCGGCTTTACCGCCGCCGAGCGCTGGCCGGGCAACACGCAAACCCCGATGGTGACCCTGTCGACGGCCCATCCGGCCAAGTTCCCGGACGCGGTCGAGGCGGCCTGCGGCGTCCGGCCGCCGCTGCCCGACTGGCTGTCGGACCTGCATGAGCGCCCGGAGCGGTTTACGCGGCTGCCGGCCGAGCAGGCGGCGGTTGCCGAACACATCGTATCGGCCACCCGCGTATCGGGGCCGGCCGTTAAGGAGTAAGCGTAGATGAGTGTGCGGACCACCCGGCTCGACAACGGCCTGAGGGTCGTGACGGCTGAGATGAGCCATGTCGAGACCGCCTCGCTCGGCGTCTGGGTCAAGGCCGGCGCCCGCGATGAGCGGCCCGAGCAGCATGGCCTGTCGCACCTGCTCGAACACATGGCCTTCAAGGGCACGGCACGGCGCAGCGCCCGCCAGATCGCCGAGGAGATCGAGACGGTCGGCGGCGACCTGAACGCGGCGACGAGCCACGAGACCACCGCCTATTATGCCCGCGTCCTCAAGGAGGACGTGCCGCTCGGCCTCGACATCCTGTCCGATATCCTGCGCGACAGCCTGTTCGACGGTGACGAACTGCGCCGCGAGCAGCATGTCATCCTGCAGGAGATCGGCGCGGCCCTCGACGATCCGGAGGACCTCGTCCACGACCTGCTCCAGGAGGCGGCCTTCGGGAACCAGCCGATCGGCCGGCCGATCCTCGGCACCGCCGAGACCGTCGTCGCCCAGGATGCCGCCGGCCTGCGCGGCTATCTCGACGAGCACTACCGCGCGCCCGAGATGATCGTCGGGGCGGCCGGTGCCGTCGATCACGATGCGATCGTCGGCCAGGTCGAGGCCCTGTTCGACACGTTCGATGCCGCGCCGGCGGATGGCTCGACATCGGCGACCTATACCGGCGGCGAACGCCGTATCGAGAAGGACCTGTCCGAGGTCAACCTGCTGGTCGCCTTCCCCGCGCCGTCCTTCATCGAGGATGATTTCTACGCAGCCCGCATCGCTTCGGCCGTGCTCGGCGGGGGCATGTCGTCGCGGCTGTTCCAGAAGGTCCGCGAGGAGCGCGGCCTGTGCTATTCGATCTACGCCTTCAACTGGGCCTTTTCCGATGTCGGCCTGTTCGGCGTCTCGGCTGCGACCGGACCCGCCGACATCGAGGAACTGCTGGCGGTGACGTCGGCGGAGATCGTCGCCGCGATCGGCGATATCGGCGCCGAAGAAGTGGCGCGCGCCCGTGCCCAGCTCAAGGCGGGCCTGCTGATGGGCCTTGAAAGCTGCGCGGCCCGGGCCGAGCAGATCGCCCGCCAGACCCTGTTCCTGGACCGCACCGTGCCGATGGAGGAACTCGTCGCGCGCATCGATTCCGTCGACGCGGAGGCGGTCAGATCCATCCTGGCGCGGATGATCCTGGACGGCACGCCGACCCTTGCGGCCGTCGGACCGATCGCCCGGCTTGAATCCGCCGCCGATTTGCAGGCAAGATTGCAGAAGGCGGCCTGAAGGAGAAGACGGTCTTAAGCAATGGCGTTCCTGCGGTCGGTTTCCGCTGATACGGGACCGGCAATCCACGGCAACGGTGTGTTCCTGCGTATCCCCCAGATGGGCGACTTCCCTGCCTGGGCGGCGTTGCGCGAGGACAGCCGCGCCTTTCTGACCCGCTGGGAGCCGACCTGGCCCGCCGACGACCTGACCCGGTCCGCCTTCCGCCGCCGGATTCGCCGCTACGTGCAGGATGTCCGTGACGACGTCGCCTATCCCTTTTTCGTCTTCGATGCAGACGACACCCTGCTCGGCGGCGCCACCCTGTCGAACATCCGCCGCGGCGTCACCCAGTCGGCTTCGCTCGGCTACTGGGTCGGTGCGGCCCATGCCCGGCAGGGCCATATGAGCGCGGCGGTTGCCGCGATCATTCCCTTCGTTTTCGAGCAGTTGCGCCTGCATCGGCTCGAAGCGGCTTGCCTTCCCTCGAACGCGGCGTCTATACGGCTTCTTGAAAAAGTCGGGTTTTCGCGCGAAGGCTATGCACGCCGGTATCTGCGTATCAATGGTGTCTGGCAGGACCATTTCCTCTACGCAATGCTGAGCGACGATCCGCGTCCCGAGAGGCCGTGACGCACTTCTGATGAGATGTCGGCCCGAATAAATCGGCCCGAAGGGCCTGAGAACCGGAACGCGACAGACGGAATACCGTATGACGAATGCGACAAGGGAAACGATGACACGGCTGGCCCAGGCCGTTCTGACCCTTGCCCTCCTGACCCTGACCGCCCTGACGATCTCCCCGTCCGGTGCCCGTGCGCTCGAAGCGATCCCGGTTCCGCTGGAATCGGGCGCCATCGACCTGACGGAAACGGTCGATCTCTATCTGCGCTACGGCGACCGCATCCAGGTCTCGACCGCGCCCGACGACGAGGGTTTCGTGCGGCGCATCGAGGTGCGCTCGCGCGATCCCGGCCGCGCCGCCTCCTGGGCCGTCTTCGCGCTGCGCAACGATTCCGACCAGCAGATCGACCGGCTGCTGGTGGCGCCGTATTTCCGCATGGTCGGCTCCGGCATCACCCGGCCCGATCTCGGCGTCTCCCGCATCAGCGCGATCACGCCGAGCCAGGGCTTCCGGCCCGACCGCGAGGACAGTCCGGATTCCGACACCTATCTGATCACGCTCGATCCGGGCGCCGTCGTAACCTACGTCGTCGAGCTTGAGGGCGATACGCTGCCGCAGCTGCGCCTGTGGGAGCCGGACGCCTTCAAGGAGAACGTCAACTCCTTCACCCTCTATCAGGGCATGGTGATCGGCATCGCCGGCCTTTTGGCGCTGTTCCTGACCGTCCTGTTCGTCGTCAAGGGGACGCTGATCTTCCCCGCCGCCGCCAGCCTTGCCTGGGCGGTGCTGGCCTATCTGTCGATCGACTTCGGCTTCTGGAACAAGATCTTCGACCTGCCCGTCCAGGGCGACCAGGTGTTCCGCGCCGGCTCCGAGGCGATCCTGTCGGCGACGCTGCTGATCTTCCTGACCTCTTACCTGAGCCTGATGCGCTGGCACGTGCGGCTGCTCTATGTGGCGGTGCTCTGGCTCGCGGTGATGATCGGCGTCGTCGCGCTTGCGGTGTTCGATGCCCCGCTTGCCGCCGGCATGGCGCGGTTCTCGCTCGGCATGATCGGCGTGATCGGGCTGGCGCTGATCCTGTTCCTGGCCTTCCGCGGCTTCGACCGGGCGATCCTCCTGATCCCGACCTGGCTGTTGCTGCTGGCCTGGCTGCTGGCCGCCGGCATGACGGTGACCGGGCGTCTGTCCAACGATCTGGTCGCGCCGGCCCTGTCGGGCGGCCTCGTCGTCCTCGTCCTGCTGGTCGGCTTCACGGTGATGCAGCATGCCTTCGCCGGCGGGGCGATCTCGCAGGGGCTGTTGAGCGACTTCCACCGCAAGGCGCTGGCGCTGGTCGGCGCCGGCGATCTCGTCTGGGACTGGGAGGTGCAGCGCGACCGGGTCTTCGTCTCCGCCGAGCTGGAGGAGAAGCTCGGCCTCAAGCCCGGCAGCCTGGAGGGCAGCGTGCGGCGCTGGATCGAGACGCTGCATGCCGGCGACCGCGACCGCTTCCGCGCTTCGCTCGACGCCGTCGTCGAACAGCGCCGCGGCCGTATCGCCCAGGATTTCAGGCTGCGGGCTGCCGACGGCCACTATTTCTGGTTCCGCATGCGCGCCCGGCCGATCCTCGGCGACGATGGCGAGGCGGTGCGGCTGGTCGGCACGCTGGTCGACGTCACCGAGATCAAGAATGCCGAGGAGCGGCTTCTGCACGACGCCGTCCACGACAATCTGACCGGCCTGCCCAACCGCGAATTGTTCCTCGACCGGCTCGAGGCCGCGATCCTGCGCGCCCGCTCGGGCACCGATGCGCGGCCGACCATCTTCGTCATCGACATCGACCGGTTCCGCCAGGTCAATGACGGCTTCGGCATCGCGGTCGGCGATTCCATTCTGCTGACCATGGCCCGGCGGCTGCAGCGGCACCTGAAGCCCGCCGACACGCTTGCCCGGCTCGCCGGCGACCAGTTCGGCATCATCCTGGTGTCCGAGAGCGACCCGCGCCAGATCGCCGCCTTTGCCGAGAGCGTTCGCAAGACGGTCCGCACGCCGATCACCTTCGGCGACCGCGAGGTGTTCCTGACCGCCTGTGTCGGCATCTCGGTGTTCGACGGCTCCGACAAGCGCAAGGAGGATCTGCTTGAGGACGCCGAGATCGCCATGTATCACGCCAAGCGCTTCGGGCCGGACCGGGTTGAGGCGTTCAAGCCGGTGATGCGCTCGATCGGCGGCGACCGGCTGGCGCTGGAATCCGACCTGCGCCGGGCGCTGGAGCGCGAGGAGATCAAGCTTGTCTTCCAGCCGATCATGCGGCTGGAGGACAAGCGGATCGCCGGCTTCGAGGCGCTGGTACGCTGGGACCATCCCCGCCACGGCCGGCTCAATCCGCAGGAATTCATCTCGATTGCCGAGGAGACCGGCCTGATCGTCGAGATCGGCCTGTTCGTGCTGGAGCGCGCCGCCCGCCAGCTCGGCGCCTGGCAGCGGGCGATGGGCGTCAACCTACCGATCTTCACCTCCGTCAACGTATCGAGCCGCCAGATCCTGCGCCACGACCTGATCAACGACATCCGCGCCGTGCTCGCCCGCAACGAGGTCCTGCCCGGCACGCTGAAGCTCGAGGTGACCGAATCGCTGGTCATGGAGAACCCGGAATACGCAGCCCAGGTGCTCGAACAGGTCCGCGAACTGGGCGCGGGCCTGGCGCTCGATGACTTCGGCACCGGTTATTCCTCGCTCTCCTACCTGCAGCGCTTCCCTTTCGACACGATCAAGATCGACCGCTCCTTCGTCCGCCAGAACGGCAACGGCGCCCGGCCGGTCATCCTGCGCTCGATGGTGTCGCTGGCCCATGATCTGGGCATGGAGGTGGTTGCCGAGGGGGCGGAGACCGACGAGGACGCGATCGAGCTTTATGCGCTTGGCTGCGAGTATGCGCAGGGCTTCCTGTTCGGCGAACCGATGTCGCCGGAGCAGTGCCGCCACCTGCTCGCCCGCCAGTCTGCGATGATGCGGCATTGACTGCGGGTTTGCGGCTGTTTCGAGATCGCCTCCGGCGCTCTCGAAGCCGCCCTTGCGGGCGGCCCCCCTCACCCCAGCCCTCTCCCGCGAGGGGAGAGGGAGTGCTGCCGTTGTGCTGCTTGGCTTCAACGTCTCGCAAACAGCGGGGCGCATCAATTTTACCGCATTCCGTACAGTTACCTCCCCCTCTCCCCTGGCGGGAGAGGGCCGGGGTGAGGGGTGAGGCACGGTCCGCGTAAGCGGACGAAATGCGAAGCATTTCGAGTGCCGAACGCGCGAGACCCTAGTCGAGCGCAGGGTATCGCTTTGACCGGCTCGATGCCGGTTAAAGCGATATCTGCCAGAGACGCCGAGAGACTTTAATTTCCCGGCAGCAGGCTATGCCCGCCCCGCATCCGGCGCGAGGTGGCCCGGATCGATGCCGAGCTTGCGCAGCGCGCGTTCGTATTTCTGCTCCAGGTCCGGCCCGAAGACCAGGTCGGCATCAGCCCCGCAATGCAGCCAGCCATTGGCCTGGATCTCGTTTTCAAGCTGCCCAGGCGCCCAGCCGGAATAGCCGAGCGCAAGCAGCGAACTCTCCGGGCCCTCGCCCTCGGCGATCGCCTTGAGGATGTCGAGCGTCGCCGTCAGGCAGATGCCGTCATCGATCGGCAGCGTCGCGTTCTCGACGAACCAGTCGGCCGAGTGCAGCACGAAGCCGCGACCCGTCTCGACGGGGCCGCCGACATGCACCCGCATCTCGCCGACAGTCTCGGGAAGGCGGATTTCCTCGCCCTCGCCGATGATGTCGAGCTGATGCAGAAGCTCGGTGAAATCGATGCTGTCGGCGAGCTGGTTGACGATGATGCCCATCGCCCCGTCGTCGGAATGGGCGCACATATAGATGATGCTGCGTTCGAACCGCGGATCGCCCATGGTCGGCATGGCGATCAGCAACTGGCCGTCGAGAAAGCCCCGACCGCCGCCACCGCCAAAATCCTTGAATTCCTGAAAGGCCATGCGCTCAATGGTAGCGGCTGCGGGGGGCTTTGCAAATGCCTGAGATGCGCGCGCGTCGTGTGGCCCCGACATCTGTCACACAGCCTTGAAACGACGTGATGGTGTCCCAGATGCCGCACTGGGCCATAGTCGGGCGGAAATCGGGACGGCCTCGAGTGGGAGAGTGGTGATGACGCGTAGGGCTGTGACGCAGCGGACCGGTATGCTCGGTGCCGCGGCGATCCTGTTTACGGTCGGCCTCGCCGTTGCCACCGGTGCCCTTGCGAGCGGAAGCGCCTGGGAGGATCCCGCCGAGGTCCGCATTCTCGACGGCGGGCTCATGGAAGACGGCGAAACCCGTCTGGGCGGGCTGGAAATCCTGCTCGACCCCGGCTGGAAGACCTATTGGCGCCATCCAGGCGATTCCGGCATTCCGCCGACCCTCGACTTCACCGGTTCGGACAATCTCGCCGCCGTCGCGATCGAGTATCCGGCGCCGGAGCTTTTCTGGGACGGCTATGCCTGGTCGCTGGGCTATGCCGACGCGGTCGTCTTTCCGCTCATCGTCAGCGCGAAGGACCCGGCCAAGCCGGTCGATCTGAAGATCGCCATGCAATACGGCGTCTGCAAGGATGTCTGCATCCCGGCCGAGGCGAGCGCCGGCCTGATGCTGGATGGCGCCAAGGCGCGCCGCTCCGGCATCGATTTCTATCGCGCCCGGGTGCCGGAAAGCGTTGCCGAAGGGACCGGCGTCCGGCACGCAGCCGTCGACCACGCCGGCGACGTGCCGGTCCTGGAGATCCACCTGAGCCTGCCCGGCGCCGAACAGGATGCCTTCGCCGTGGTCGAGGGCCCGGAGGGCTGGTATCTGCCGGTACCCGACCGCGCCGGCCAGTCTGCCGAGGGCGCGAAGATCTATCGCATGCCACTCGACGGCGCGCCGGAGGGGGCGGTCCTGAGCGGCGCCGAACTGCGGATCACCGGCGTTTCGCCCGCCTATGCCTTCGAGCAGTCGATCACCCTCGACTAGCCGGTTTTCGGCCCTATACTCCCGGCCTCAACCTGCCTTGCCCTGAACGGGCATAATGAACGGAGAGTGACGGGGATGATTGAAGTCGGCGAAAAGCTTCCGGACGCGAAATTCGTGGTGATGGGCGAGGGCGGTCCGGCCGAGAAATCGACGAGCGATGTGTTTTCCGGCCGCAAGGTGGTGATGTTCGCGGTGCCCGGCGCCTTCACGCCGACCTGCAACAACAATCACCTGCCGGGTTTCGTCACCCATTTCGATGAATTCAAGGCCAAGGGCGTCGATGCGATTGCCTGCGTCTCGGTGAACGACGTGTTCGTGCTCGACGCCTGGGCGAAGTCGACGGGCGCGGCCGGCAAGCTGGAGATGCTCGCCGACGGCAATGGCGAATTCGCCAAGGCGATCGGCCTCGATATCGATGCCTCGTCCTTCGGCATGGGCCTGCGCTCCAATCGCTACGCGATGATGGTCGACGACGGCGTCGTCAAGGTCCTGAATGTCGAGGAAGTGCCGTCGGCGGCCAAGGATTCCGGCGCCGAGGCCATGCTCGCCGCGCTGTAAAGCCGGCCGGGGGCTCTAACCAGCCAGTTTCCGCTTCGGCTTATACGGGGCCATGCCGGCGCGCGCCAGCGCGTCGGCGCGCTCGTTGCCGGGATCGCCGGCATGCCCCTTGACCCAGTGCCAGGTCACGTCGTGGCGCTCAAGCGCGGTCTCCAGCGCCTGCCAGAGTTCGACGTTCTTGACCGGCTTCTTGTCGGCCGTCTTCCAGCCGCGCGCCTTCCAGTTCTTCAGCCAGGTCGTGATGCCGTTGCGCAGATAGGCCGAGTCGGTGTGCAGATCGACCCGCGAGGGCCGTTTCAGTGCTTCCAGCGCCCGGATCGCGGCGATCATCTCCATGCGGTTGTTGGTCGTGTCGGGCTCGCCGCCGCACAGTTCCTTTTCATGGGCGCCCGACACCAGCAGGGCGCCCCAGCCGCCCGGTCCCGGATTGCCGGAACAGGCTCCGTCGGTCCAGATTTGAATCGGCGCCTTACCGGCCATCAGTCGAGCCCGTATTCGCGCGTGTTGGTAACGGAGCGGTGGAAGCGGATGCGCTTTGCATATTCGAGCGGGTCCTTTGGCCTGACGAAGGCGCCGGGCGGGTGGTTGAGCCAGTCATAGAGGCGGGTGACGAAGAAGCGCATCGCCGCGCCGCGGGCAAGCAGCGGCAGGGCGTCGTATTCGGCCTGCGAGAGCGCCCGCCGCCCGGCATAGGCGGTCAACAGGGCGCGCGCCTTGGTGACGTTGAACGACAGGTCGGGCTCGAAGCACCAGGCGTTCAGGCAGACGGCGACGTCATAGGCGAGCGCGTCGCGGCAGGCGAAATAGAAGTCGATCAGGCCCGACAGCCGGCTGTTGATGAAGAACACGTTGTCGGGAAACAGGTCGGCATGGATGATGCCGGCCGGCAGGTCCTGCGGCCAGTTCGCCTCCAGATAGGTGAGCTCGCGCTCCATCTCGTCTGCAAGGCCTGCCTGCAGCGTATCGGCCCGGTCGGCGACACTTGCGAAGATCGGCCGCCAGTCGCCGACCGACAACGCATTGCGCCGGGTGCCGGAAAAATCCAGCGCCGCCTTGTGCATCGCCGCCATCGTGTCGCCGAGCGCCCGGCAATGCTCGACGTTCGGCTTGCGGACCCAGACGCCCTCAAGAAAGCTGATCAGCGCCGCCGGCCGCTCGCACAGCATGCCGAGCGCATGCCCGTCGCGATCCCTGAGTGGCACCGGACAGGTCATGCCCTTGGCCGACAGATGCGCCATCAGGTCGAGGAAGAACGGCAGGTCGCCCGGATCGACGCGCTTCTCGTAAAGCGTCAGGATATAGGAGCCGCGATCGGTATGGACGATGTAGTTGGTGTTCTCGACGCCCTCGGCGATCCCCTTGAAGGACAGGAGCGTGCCGGCGTCATAGCCTGCGAGGAACGCCTTCAGGTCCTCGTCGGGGACTTCCGTGTAGACGGCCATGAAACCTTATTCCGCCAAACGCTTATTCCGCCGCCGGGGCGCGTGCGGGACGAGTCCCGGCTCTGTCCGGGCCTCGGTCTTGAGCCCGGTCTTCTCTCAACGCCTTGGGAAGGTTGAAGGCGATCGTCTCCTCGGCCGTCGACACGGTCTCCACATCGATCGCATAGCGCTCGGCGAAGGCGCCGATGATCTCCTCGACCAGCACCTCCGGCGCCGAGGCGCCCGCCGTGATCGCCAGCGTTTCGATATCCCCGTGGACCGACCAGTCGATATCGCTGGCCCGCTGCACCAGGGCCGCGCGCGCGCAGCCGGCGCGCAGTGCCACTTCCACCAGTCGCATCGAGTTCGAGCTGTTCGGTGCGCCGACGACCAGCGTCGCATCAGCGCGCGGCGCGACGACCTTCACCGCCTCCTGCCGGTTGGTGGTGGCGTAGCAGATGTCTTCCTTGTGCGGGCCGGTGATGTCGGGGAACCGGCGCTGCAATTCAGCGACGATCGCAGCGGTATCGTCGACCGACAGCGTCGTCTGGGTAACGTAGGCGAGCGCCTCGGGCCGGGCCGGGTCAAGCCGCTGCGCGTCCTCGACCGTCTCGATCAGGGTTACCGCCCCGTCCGGCAGTTGCCCCATCGTGCCGATCACCTCCGGGTGGCCGGCATGGCCGATCAGCAGGATCTCGCGGCCCTTGCGGTGATGGATCTGCGCCTCGCGATGGACCTTGGTGACCAGCGGGCAGGTCGCGTCGATCTGGAACAGGTTGCGCTTAGCGGCCGCCTCCGGCACCGACTTGGCGACGCCATGGGCGGAAAACACCACGGGGGCATCGGTGTCGGGAATTTCGTCCAACTCGTCGACGAAGACGGCGCCCTTCGCCTTCAGGCTGTCGACGACATAGCGGTTGTGGACGATCTCGTGGCGCACATAGACTGGCGCGCCGAACCGTTCCAGCGCCAGTTCGACGATCTGGATCGCCCGGTCGACGCCGGCGCAGAAGCCGCGCGGCGAGCAGAGCAGGATCTTGAGCGGCGGCTTTGCTTTCGCGTTCATACCCGTCCCGTTCCGGCGACGCACTTGGGAGGCAACGGCATCGGCCGGTTTCCTCTGGCCTTATCCGGTCCGGCGCAGACCCTGTCAAGCAGCGCCGGTGGACGGGTGCGAGAGGGCCTTGGGATTTTGCCTCCACCCCTGATATAAGGGCGCGCTGCGGTCCGCCCACCCCTCCGCCGGCAGGCGGCGGGCGCGGCAGGGCGGCGGCGGCGTTTTCAGGGGCATGAACGAAGGATTGCAGGCGTATGCGGTTGTCCCGCCCGGATTTCGGCCAGGTCTCGCTGGCCAGGATTGTCTTGGTTCTCGGTCTGGCCGGCCTCGTTGCCGGCTGCGATACGCAGGCTGGTCGCGATGCCAGCGATTCGACGATCGGCGTGTTCCGCATGCTGGCGGGGCCGAGCGAGGAGCCCGATGAGTTGCAGGTCGACCCGAACGCCCCTCCGCCGGAGGCGCCGGGTCGCTGCCCGCCGGTTGTCATCCGCGAGGGCACGGAGACCTTCCGCTCCTACGAACGCGGCCTGGATGGCGATCCCGCCGCCGTGATCTATCAGGGCGGTATCCAGAAGGTGGCACGCGAATGCGAGGTGTTGAGCGACACCGCCCTCAACATCAGCTTCGGGGCCGCCGGCAAGGTCATTACGGGGCCGAAATGGGCTGGCGCGACCACGGTTCGCCTGCCGATGCGCGCCGCCTTCGTCCGCTCCGGCGGCGAGGCGGTGTGGAGCCAGCTCTACGAGATCGACGTCGCGATGATCCCCGGCGAGAACGTCGCCCAGTTCGTCCATGTCGAGGAGGAGCTCTATTACGAGCTCCCCGAGGGCGCGCATATCAACGACTACGTCATCTATGTCGGCTTCGACGAGCAGGGCGGGCGGTAGATAGACGGGGGCTTGAGGTTTTGGAGGGGCCGGAGGTTCGAGATCGCCTCCGGCGCTCTCGAAGCCGCCCTCAAGGGCGGCGCCCCCTCACCCCAGCCCTCTCCCGCGAGGGGAGAGGGAGTGCCACCGCCGCGCCGCTTGGCTCCAACGCCTTGCAAACAGCACGGCAGACCAGATTTCCCTCATGTCCTGCAGCTATCGTTCCCTCTCCCCTCGCGGGAGAGGGCCCAGGGTGAGGGGGTGAGGTACGGTCCACGAAGTGGACGAAATGCGAAGCATTTCGAGTGCCGAACGCGCGAGACCCAAGTCGAGCGCAGGAAAATCGCCTTGACCGGCTCGATGCCGGTCAAAGCGATACCGTCCCGCAAGCCAGCGAAAAGCGTCTCCGGCCGTCCCGCCTTGACAGCCCCGGCCGCCTCCCTATGATCCCTACCCACATTCGTCGAACCCTGCGGGAGAGACCAGCATCAGGTGCTGGCGCCGAAGGAGCAACCGGCCCCGGAAACTCTCAGGCACAAGGGACCGCAGGAGGATGAAACTCTGGAAAGCAGTCGTCGGGCGCAAACGCCCGGGGGCTCACCGAAGGGGGTAAGCCGTTTAACGTCCCGGCCGGGCAGTCTGGCGGGACGGGCGGTGAAATCTCTCAGGTCTTGCGACAGAGGGGGCGCGAGAGGACCCGATCAAGGGCCTTTTCACGTCGTGCGCAGGACCGGATATGAACGACCAGAGCGAAAGCCAATCAGACCAGCCCATCTTGCGGACCCCGCTTTATGAGCGCCATGTCGCACTCGGCGCGAGGATGGTGCCGTTCGCCGGCTACGACATGCCCGTCCAGTACGCGGACGGCATCATCGCCGAACACACCTGGACGCGGCAGAAGGCCGGCCTGTTCGACGTCTCCCATATGGGCCAGGCCTGGCTCACCGGGACGGATCACGCGAGCGTGGCCGCCGCGCTGGAAACGCTGGTGCCGGGCGAAATCGCCGCGCTGAAGCCCGGCGCGATCCGCTACACCCAGTTCCTGACCGACGACGGCGGCATCATCGACGACCTGATGGTGACCCGCACGGCAAGCGACGGGCGGCTCTATCTGGTCGTCAACGCCTCGCGCAAGGATGTCGACTACGCTCACATGCGCGACCGGCTGCCCGCGGCCGTGACGCTTGAGCCGATCGAGGACCGCGCGCTAATCGCCTTGCAGGGACCGGCCGCGGAGGCGGTGATGGCCAGGCATTGCCCGGATGCGGCCGCGCTGTCCTTCATGACGGCGACCGAGAGCCGCTTCGACGACATCGCCATCCACATCTCCCGCTCCGGCTATACCGGCGAGGACGGTTTCGAGATTTCCGTCGCCGCGGACGAGGCCGTCGCGCTGTGGGACAGGCTCGCCGGCGCCGACGAGGTCGCGCCGGTCGGGCTCGGTGCCCGCGATTCGCTCAGGCTCGAGGCCGGGCTCTGCCTCTACGGCCACGATATCGACGAGACGACCTCGCCGGTCGAGGCGGCGCTGACCTGGTCGATCGGTAAGCGCCGGCGCACCGAGGGCGGCTTTCCCGGCTTCGATCGCGTCCGCAGCGAACTCGCTGGTGGCCCGTCGCGTCGTCGCGTCGGCATCCGCCCCGACGGTCGCGCGCCGGCCCGCGAGGGCACCGAGATCGTTTCGGATGGTGTCGCGGTCGGCACCATCACCAGCGGCGGCTTCGGCCCGACCGTCGGCGGGCCGGTCGCCATGGGCTATGTCGAAATCGACAAGGCGGCCGAGGGCACGCCGCTCGACCTGATGGTGCGCGGCAAGGCGCAGCCGGCCCGTGTGGCCAGGCTGCCCTTCGTGACGCAGCGCTACAAGCGATGATGGGATTGTTTCAGCCGGTTGAAAAACAGCCAGAGAGCAGGGGAACCAAGCAATGAGCGTCTATTTCACCGAAGATCATGAATGGGTGCGGGTCGAGGGCGATGTCGGCACGGTCGGCATCACCGACTACGCCCAGGAACAGCTCGGCGACGTGGTCTATGTCGAGGTGCCCGAGGTCGGCAAGACGGTGGCCAAGGGCGACGAGGCCGGCGTCGTTGAATCCGTCAAGGCGGCAAGCGAGGTCTACGCGCCGGTTTCCGGAGAGATCGTCGAGGTCAACGAGGGGCTCGCGGACGCGCCGGCCAAGGTCAACGAATCGGCGGAGGCCGACGGCTGGTTCATGAAGCTGCGGCTGACCGACACCTCCGAACTCGGCGGGCTGATGGACGCCGACGCCTACAAGGCCTTCGTCGAGGCGCAATAGGGCGGCATTCGGCGACGCGGAGCACGACGGGGAGCCTCACAGTGGCGCATCTCTACAAGGCGACGATCGCCTGGACCTGCGACGGCGATTTCGCCGCCGGCACCTATAGCCGTGGCCATGAATGGCGCTTCGACGGTCTGACGGTGCCGGGATCGGCCTCGCCGAGCGTCGTCCGCCTGCCGCTGTCGAAGGAGGACGCGATCGATCCCGAGGAGGCCTTCGTCGCCTCGCTGTCGTCCTGTCACATGCTGTGGTTCCTCGATCTCGCCCAGCGCGCCGGCCATGTCGTGGAGACCTATGAGGACGCCGCCGAGGGCACCATGGCGCGGCTCGAACACCGGCGCTGGTGGGTCGACCGCGTGGTGCTGCGGCCGAAGGCCACCTTCGCCGCCGGCACGGCGCCGGACGGGGCTGCCCTGATGGCGCTGCACGACGAGGCCCATCACCTCTGCTTCATCGCCAACTCGGTGAAGACCGAGATCGTCTGCGAGCCCGTGATTACCAGTTAGTTCGAAACCAAGAAGGAAAGACCCATGCGCTATCTGCCGCTGAGCGACGCGGACCGGGTGGAAATGCTCGCCAGGATCGGCGTCGCCGGGATCGACGACCTGTTCGCCGACGTGCCGGAAGCCGCCCGGCGCGACGGCCTCGTCGATCTTCCGCTCGGCAAGAGCGAAATGGCGGTCGAACGCCAGCTTGGCGCGCTTGCCGCGAAGAACGCCGCCGCTGGCGCCACCCCGTTCTTCGTCGGCGCCGGCGCCTATCGCCACCATGTGCCCTCGACCGTCGATCACCTGATCCAGCGCTCGGAATTCCTGACCTCCTATACCCCTTATCAGCCCGAGGTGAGCCAGGGCACGCTGCAGGTGTTGTTCGAATTCCAGACCCAGGTTGCCGAACTGACCGGCATGGAGGTCGCCAACGCCTCGATGTATGACGGCTCGACCGGGACGGCGGAGGCCGTGCTGATGGCCCATCGCCTGACCCGCCGCGACAAGGCGGTGCTTGCCGGCAACCTGCATCCGCATTACACCGCGGTAGTCGAGACCACCGCCCAGATGGCCGGCCACGCGGTCGACGCGCTGCCGCCGGTGCCGGTCGGCGAGGACGACGTGCTCGCCCGCATCGACGACGAGACCTCCTGCGTCGTCGTCCAGACGCCGGACGTCTTCGGCCATCTGGTCGATCTCAGGCCGATCGCCGAGAAGGCGCATGCCCATGGCGCGCTGCTGATCGCCGTCGTCACCGAGGCCGTGTCGCTCGGCCTCGTCGAAGCGCCCGGCGCGATGGGGGCTGATATCGTCGTCGGCGAGGGCCAGTCGATCGGCAACGGGCTCACTTTCGGCGGTCCCTATGTCGGCCTGTTCGCGACGCGCAAGAAATTCGTCCGCCAGATGCCCGGCCGGCTTGCCGGCGAGACGGTCGATGCCGAGGGCAGGCGCGGCTTCGTCCTGACGCTGTCGACCCGCGAGCAGCATATCCGCCGCGACAAGGCGACCTCGAACATCTGCACCAATTCCGGCCTCTGCGCGCTCGCCTTTACGATCCACATGACGCTGCTCGGCGCGGCGGGCCTGAAGCGGCTGGCGCGGCTCAACCACGCCAGCGCGGTGAAGCTCGCAAAGGCGCTCGGCGCCGTTCCCGGTGTCGCGGTTTTGAATTCGGCCTGGTTCAACGAATTCACGATCCGGGTGCCCGGCAACGCGACCGATGTGATCGAGGCGCTGGCGAAAAGGGGCGTGCTCGGCGGCGTCCCGGCGCGCCGGCTGTTCCCAGCGGCCGGCCACGACGACCTGATCGTCGTCGCGGCGACAGAGATCAATTCGGATGACGACCGCGCGGCCTACGCCGCAGCGCTTCAGGAGGTGCTGGCATGAGCATGAACACCCAGGGCCGACCGACCGCGCCGGGCGAGGCGGCGGACGCGACCCACCCGACCTTCACCGGCAACAAGGCGCTGATGATCGAGGAGCCGCTGATCTACGAGATCGGCCGGCCCGACGTGACCGGTGTCGATCTCGACGACGATGCCGAGACCGAAACGCATCTGGGCGGGCTTGAGCGCAGCGCCGATCCGGACCTGCCCGGCCTGAGCGAGCCCGAGACGATGCGCCACTACGTGCGCCTGAGCCAGAAGAACTACGCGATCGACGCGGGCCTCTACCCGCTCGGCTCCTGCACCATGAAGCATAATCCGCGCCTCAACGAGAAGATGGCGCGGCTGCCGGGTTTCGCCGATATCCACCCGCTCCAGCCCGTCTCCACCGTGCAGGGGGCGCTGGCGCTGATCGACCTGCTTGCGGAAGGCCTGAAGGAACTGACCGGCATGCCCGGCATCGCCATGTCGCCCAAGGCCGGCGCCCATGGCGAGCTCTGCGGCATGATGGCGATCAAGGCGGCGCTCGAGGCGCGCGGCGATGCCCGCGCGATCGTGCTGGTGCCCGAATCCGCCCACGGCACCAATCCCGCGACGGCCGCCCTGCTCGGCTACAAGGTCGAGGCGATCGCCGCCCGCGACGACGGCACCGTCGATGTCGCCGCGGTCAAGGAAAAGCTGTCGGACCAGGTCGCGGCCATCATGCTGACCAATCCGAACACCTGCGGCCTGTTCGAGCGCGACATCATCGAGATCGCCGAGGCGGTGCACGATGCCGGCGCCTTCTTCTATTGCGACGGCGCCAATCTGAACGCCATTCTCGGCCGCGTCCGGCCCGGCGATCTCGGCGTCGACGCGATGCATATCAACCTGCACAAGACCTTCTCCACCCCGCATGGCGGCGGCGGCCCCGGCGCCGGCCCGGTGGTGCTGTCGGAGGCGCTGATGCCGTTCGCGCCGCTGCCCTGGGTGGTGGCGCCGACGTCTCAGGGCGAGGGCGGCCATACGCTTGTCGAGCATGTCGAGAGTGCGGGCGGTGCGACACCGTTTGGCCGAATGACCGCCTTTCACGGCCAGATGGGCATGTTCGTGCGGGCTGCCTCCTGGATGCTCAGCCACGGCGCCGACGGCATGCGCCAGGCCGCCGAGGACGCGGTGCTGTCGGCCAATTACATCCGCGCCAGCCTGCAGGACCTGATGAGCCTGCCCTTCGGCGAGCGGCCCTGCATGCACGAGGTGCTGTTCGACGATTCCTTCCTCAACGACACCGGCGTCACAACGCTCGACTTCGCCAAGGCGATGATCGACGAGGGCTATCACCCGATGACCATGTATTTCCCGCTGGTCGTCCATGGCGCGCTGCTGATCGAGCCGACGGAATCGGAATCCAAGGCAAGCCTCGATCTGTTCGTCGCGACGCTGCGCGATCTGGCGATGGCAGCCTCGCGCGGCGAGACCGGGCGCTTCGCCGAGGCGCCGTTCCACGCCCCGCGCCGCCGCCTCGACGAGACCCGCGCCGCCCGCCAGCCGGTGCTGCGCTGGACACCGCCCGCCCCGACCGAACCGGAGCCGAAGCGCGACGCGGCGGAGTAGGGGCTTGGTGGTGGAAGGCAAACCACGGCATCTCCCATGAGCCCTGACCGACGCCCCCTCTACCCCCCGATCGAGCCCTATGCCTCCGGCCATCTCGATGTCGGCGACGGCCATCTCGTCTATTGGGAACTGTGCGGCAATCCGGACGGCATTCCCGCCGTGTTCCTGCATGGCGGCCCGGGCGGCGGCTGTTCGCCCGACCACCGGCGCCTGTTCGATCCGCAGCGTTACACCATGCTGCTGTTCGACCAGCGCGGCTGCGGCCGCTCCAGGCCGCATGCCTCGCTTGAGGCCAACACGACCTGGCATCTGGTCGAGGATATCGAGCGCCTGCGGGCAAAGCTTGGCATCGACAGGTGGCTCGTCTTCGGCGGCTCCTGGGGCAGCGCGCTGGCGCTCGCTTATGCGCAGACCCATACCGATCGCGTGTCGGGACTGATCCTGCGCGGTGTCTTCACCCTCAGGCGGGCCGAATTGCACTGGTTCTACCAGGAGGGCGCCTCCTGGCTGTTTCCCGACCTGTGGGAAGGCTTCCTGGCGCCGATCCCGGAAGACGAGCGCGGCGACCTGATCGCGGCCTATCGCAGGCGCCTGACCGATCCCGATCCCGCCGTGCAGATCAAGGCGGCGCGTGCCTGGAGCCTGTGGGAGGGGCAGACGGTGACGCTTCTGCCCAACCCGGCGCTAAAGGGTCAGCACGGCAATGCGGATTATGCGCGGGCCTTCGCGCGGATCGAGAATCATTACTTCGTCCACGGCGGATTCCTGGAAGAGGGCCAGCTGATTCGCGACGCGGGCCTGCTGAAGGATGTTCCGGGCGTGATCGTCCAGGGGCGCTATGACGTCTGCACGCCGATCCGCACCGCCTGGGACCTGCATCGCGCCTGGCCGGAGGCGCGTTTCATCGTGGTGCCGGATGCGGGCCACGCCTTCGACGAGCCGGGTGTCCTCGATGCGCTGATCGCGGCAACGGATGGGTTCGGCAAGCGCTGGGGGTAACCGGCGATCGCACCAACAAAAAAGCCCCGGACTCGGCCGGGGCTTCTTGTATCCGTTGGACGAGATGCGGCTACTGCAGCCGCTCCTTCACCTCGGCGATCGAGGTGGTAACAAGGTCGGTGGCCGTTTTGCCGGTGACCTTGCCGGCCATGACCGTGGCGGCCGCGGCGACCGCGGCATCGGCCGCGGCGGTGCGGACGTCGGCCAGCGCCTGTTCCTCGGCTTGCGCGATCTTCATTTCGGCAAGCTTGGAGCGGCGCTCGACCAGCTCTTCCATCTGCTGGCGGGATTCGACCTTGAGACGGTCGGCCTCCTCGCGGGCGAGCGCGACGATCTCCTCGGCCTCGCGCTCGGCCTCGCGACGCTTGCGCTGATATTCGGCGAGCAGGCTCTGGGCCTCCTCGCGCAGCCGCTGCGCTTCCTCAAGCTCGTTGCGGATGCGGTCGGCGCGCTCGTCGAGCGACTTGGTGACCATGCCCGGAACCTTGAAGTAGATCACCAGGGCGAAGAACAGGATGAAGGAGACCAGGACCCAAGCGTCGGGTGTGCTGAAGAAACTCATGCCCTTATCCCCTTAAGCCCGGTCGCCGCTGCGGGCATCGACGATGGCCTGATCGATTTCGGCCTTGGTCGCGGTCAGCCCGGTCAGCGCGGTGACGATGTCGCCGGCGGCGTCGGCCGCGGCCTGATCGACTTCCGCCAGCGCCTTGGCCTTTGTCTCGGCGATACGCGCCTCGGCGGCCTCGGTCTTCTTGGCCAGCGCCGCTTCGGTCTCCATCCGCTCCTTGCCCAGCTCGGTTTCGAGCTTGTCGCGGGTTTCGGAGGCGATCTGGTGGGCCCGGCCGCGTGCCTCGGCGAGCTCCGCCTCATAGGCGGCGATCACCTCGTCGGTCTCTTCCTTGAGCCGCGCTGCGGCGTCGAGGTCGTTGGCGATCCGGTCGCGGCGATGCTCGATCACCGTCCCGATCCGCGGCAGGGCGATCCGTGCCATCAGCACGTAGAGCACGACGAAGCAGATCACCAGCCAGACGATCTGCGGCGAGTAGGTCGTGAAATCGAACTGCGGCATGCCGCCGCTCCCGTGATCGTCCACGCCGAGGGCCTCGGAAATCTCCGTGTCCTCGCTCTGGATCAGGTTCTGCGAAACCGATCCGTCTTCATCGCCGTGCGAATTGGTCGACGCCGCCAGAATGAAGGTCGGGCCCGAACCGGCGAGTTGCTCTGCACCGGAGATCTGGCCCGCACCGAAGGACTGGCCTGAATCGCTTACCATATCGACTCGTTCCTTGGCAGGGTCACGCTGACGGCGGATGGCCCGATAGGAGCCGGCGGTCCTGCCGCCAATTCCGCCGCATCAGATCCCGTCACGCCCGCCTGCGGCGGCACGCCGCCGTCCACAGGCCGTAACGGGGTCTTAAGGCTACCCGTGTCGTCAGACGACGAACAGCAGGATCAGCGCGACGACGAGGCCGAACAGGCCCGTCGCTTCGGCAAGGGCGAAGCCGAGCAGCAGGTTCGGGAACTGCGACTGGGCGGCCGACGGGTTGCGCAGCGCGGCCGACAGGTAGTTGCCGAAGATGTTACCGATGCCGAGGCCGGCGCCGGCCAGAGCGATACAGGCGATACCCGCGCCGATGAACTTAGCTGCTTCCGCTTCCATTGTACTCTAGCTCCTTGGAAAGTGTCTGGGGAAGGTGTCTGTGAAGTGTTTGCAACTTCGATGAGATGTGTCTGCCCGGCCGTGCCGTCAGTGATGCATGTGCAGGGCGTCGTTGAGATAGATGCAGGTCAGGATCGCGAAGACATAGGCCTGCAGGAAGGCGACCAGGAACTCCAGGCCGGTGAAGGCGACCATCGCCGCCAGCGGCAGCCAGCCGCCCCACACGCCGAGCATCACCACGAAGCTGGCGAAGACCTTGAGCATGGTGTGGCCGGCCAGCATGTTGGCGAACAGACGCACGGACAGGCTCACCGGCCGGGTCAGGTAGGAGATCACCTCGATGACGATCAAAAGCGGCATCAGCACCATCGGCGCGCCGGAGGGCGCGAACAGCCGCAGGAAGCCGGCGCCGTGCTTGATGAAGCCGACGATCGTCACGCCGACGAACACCACCAGCGCCAGCACGAAGGTGACGATGATGTGGCTGGTCACCGTGAAGGAAAACGGGATCATCCCGATCATGTTGGCGAACAGGATGAACATGAACAGCGTGAACACGAACGGGAAGAACTTCATTCCCGCCGATCCGGCGTTCTCGCGCACCATGTTGGCGACGAATTCATAGGACAGTTCGGCGATCGACTGCATGCGGCCGGGAACCAGCGCGCGCCCGCTCATCGAGGCGATCGTCATCAGGCTCACCGCGATCACCACGATCACCATGAACAGCGCCGAATTGGTAAAGGAAACGTCCAGTCCGCCGATATTCAACGGCAGGATGCGCTGGATTTCGAACTGGTGCATCGGGTCGAACCCGTGCCCGCCCCCGCTAGCATTTTCCGCAGCCACCTGCGCGCTCCTTAAAGCCTCATCGTCACGACCGGCTCCGTCGGCCGGCCTCGTGACGGTGTTCACCGTCGCTCTTGGCGATTTCGTCCTGCACGTCCCGGTTCATCCGGATCGCGTGCCGAATCACGTTGAGCATTCCCGCTGCCGCGCCGAGCGCGAAGAACAGCAAAAACAGGAAGGGTCCCGTCCCCAACCATTTGTCCAGGTACCAGCCCATCCCGCCGCCGACCAGAAGCCCCGCGAGAAACTCGGTCGCCACCTTGAAGGCGGTTCCCAGAGCGCTTCCCCGCGCCGTGCTTTCGGGCGGCGGATCGTTCCGCTTGCGGGCGCCTTCGAGCAAGTCTCCGAGCGCCTGCCGGCGGCTGTCCAGATCAGCCGGTTTGGCATCGGGATCGTCGGCACCTGACCGCTTCCGCACGCTGTCCTCCATCGCCCGATATCTGGTAAGGGATCCTGAAACGGAACCTGAAACCGGCGCATGTCGGCGTTTCGCGAACGGCCAGGGCGACCGCCCCCAAAGCCGCGCGCACCATAGTTTGCGCCCCATGCGCTGTCAAGAAGGTGCGCGCGCAGCCTAATTCGTTGAATTTATTGTAGTAATTCGAAAGTTGTGCGTCGCACCATAGACCAAATGGCTATGTGTGATTCACGGCTAGCCCGCTTCGCGCAACTCCATCGCGCCGCCGAAATCGACGGAGACGAGCTGGCTGACGCCGCGTTCGGCCATGGTGACGCCGAACAGCCGGTCCATCCGCGCCATGGTGATCGGATTGTGGGTGATCACCAGGAAGCGTGTCTGCGTATTGCGGGCGATCTCCTCGACCAGATCGCAGAACCGCTCGACATTGGCGTCATCGAGCGGCGCGTCGACCTCGTCGAGCACGCAGATCGGCGCGGGATTGGTGAGAAACACCGCGAAGATCAGCGCGGTCGCCGTCAGCGCCTGCTCGCCGCCCGACAGAAGCGTCAGCGTCGTCGGCCGCTTGCCGGGCGGCCGGGCGATGATCTCCAGCCCCGCCTCGAGCGGATCGTCTGATTCGGTGAGCTGCAATTCCGCCGCGCCGCCGCCGAACAGCCGGGTGAACAGCGCCTGGAAATGGCCGTTGACGGTGTCGAACGCGCCGAGCAGCCGCTCGCGGCCTTCCCGGTTGAGCCCGGAGATCGCCTGGCGCAGCCGCTGGATCGCGCCTTCCAGATCCGTGCGCTCGGCGACCAGCCCGTCATGCTGCTCGCCGATCTCGCGCATTTCCTCCTCGGCGCGCAGGTTGACGGTGCCGAGCCGGTCGCGGTCGCGTTTCAGCTTCTCGTGCCGCGCCTCCAGCGTCCCGGCGTCCGGCAGGTCCTGATCGCTCTCCAGGCCGGCGATCGCCAGCGCCTCGCCGGCCGGCCGGTCGAGCGCCTCGACGATCGCCTCCTCCAGATCGCTCAGGCGCTGGGTCAGGCCTTCCAGCGTCGCTTCCTCGCGCGCCCTTGCCTCGCGGGCGTTTGCCAGCGCTGAATCGGCCTCGCGCGTCATCCGGTCGGCGTCGTTGAGGCCGGTTTCGCCGGCGGCCAGATTGTCGGCGGCCTGCTTGCGGGCGGCTTCGGCGGCGTCGATTTGCTCGGTGAGCGCCGCGCGCTTGCGCTCCAGTGTCGCGGGCACCGCTTCCAGGCCTGCCCATTCGGCGCGGATCTTGGCCTCCCGGTCCTGCAGCGTGTGCAGGTGCTTGTCGCCATCGGCCATGCGGTCGGTCCAGCGCTGTTTTTCGGCTGCGATGCGCTTGGCGCGCGACGCCCGCATTTCCGCCTCGCGCGCCTGTGTCTCGACGGCCGACCGGGCCTCCGCATAGCGCCCGCGCGCCGTTTCCGCCTCGGCCTTGAGCGTATCGATTCGCGCGGCGAGATCCTGTTCGCCGGCAAGCGCGGCCAGGCCGGTCTCGGCCTCCTCGCGGGCGGCCTCGGCCTCCGCGATCGATTGCGTCAGCCGTGTCCTGGCTTCCTCCAGTGCGCTTGCCCGGGCGGTGTCCTGGGCGGCCTTGCGCTCGGCGGCGGCGCGCCTGTCGCTTGCCTGGGCGACCTCGGTCTGCGCCGCCCGCCAGGCCTGCCGCGCCGAAGCAGCGGCCTCGTTCGCCGCCCGGGCCTCCGTTTCGGCTTCGGCCAGCGCGGATCGCGCCGCCTCGAGGTCGGTCCTGGCAACCGTGATCTCGCGCTCCAGGTCGGCGATGCGGTTGCGCTGTTCGAGCCGCTTCGCCGCGGGCGTCGGGGCGTCGGCGGCCGCCGTCAGTCCGTCCCAGCGCCACAGATCGCCGGAGCGGGAGACGAGCCGCTGCCCGGGCTTCAGGGCCGGTTGCAGGCGCGGCCCGTCGTCTGGCGCAACGAGGCCGATCTGCGCCAGCGCCCGATGAAGCACCGGCGGCGCCTTGACGACCGACGACAGCGGCGTCACGCCCTCGGGCAGGGCCGGATCGTCCGGGGGAGGCGCGATGTCGCGCCAGTGGATCGCCGCGCCTTCTTCGCTTGAATGGTCGAGATCCTCGCCGAAGGCTGCGCCAAGGGCTGCCTCGAACCCCGGCTTGACGGTGACCTCGTCGATCAGCGGCGGCCACAGCGCGCCCTCGTCGACAGCCAGCACGCGGGCAAGCGTATCGTGCTCGGTTTCGAGCCCTTTCAGGTCCCGCTCGATATCGGCTGCGGCCGGGCGCCGGGTCTCAACGGCCTCGCGCGCGGCCGCAAGGGCCTGATCGGCGGCGTTTGCCTGTGATTCGGCCTGATCCGCGGCGGCCTGGGCCTGCGAGACCTTCGTCGCCAGCGCCGCGATCTCGCGGACGAGATCGGAGGCGGCAAGCCCCTCGGCCTCGCGCTCGACATCGCCAAGCTGCCGGCGCCGGTTGTCGATCTTGTCGGTCGCCTCGCGCAGGCTGCGCTCGAACTGGCGGCGCCGGGCGGCAAGGTCGGCGGCGGCAGACGTCGCCTCCGACAGCCGCGCCTCGGCCTCCTTCAGGGCGGTCTCGGTCACCGAAAGCCGCCGTTCGAGATCCTCGCGATTGCCGCCGGCCCGCGCGATCTCGGCGTTGAGATCGGTCTCCTCCTCCTTGAGCCGGGCGAGCGTCTCGTCGGTCGCGGCGATCGTCGCCTTCTCCCGCTCGACATCAGCGCCAAGCTGGTCGAGGCGGGCATTGAGATCGGCGCGCCGGGTCTCGGCCTCCGCCTTCTCCCGGTCCAGCCCCTCGCGCACCGTGATCATGTGGCGCAGCCGGGCAGCGGCTTCGGCTTCCTTGTCGCGCAGGCGGGGCAGGGCGGCGGCCGCCTCGGTGCGCGCCGTCGCGGCCGCGGCGGCGGCCTGGGTCGCGGCGGCGACCAGCCCGACCGCCTCCGTCACAAGCGCCTGCCGCTCGGCGATCGCCTGTTTCGCGGCCTGGTGGCGCAGGTGCCAGAGGATCGCCTCGGTCTTGCGGATATCGGCCGACAGCACCTTGTAGCGCGTCGCCTGCCGGGCCTGGCGCCGCAGACCGTCGAGCTGGATCGCCAGCTGGCCGATCACGTCCTCAAGCCGCATCAGGTTCTGTTCGGCCCCGCGCAGCCGCAATTCGGCCTCGTGGCGGCGGCTGTGCAGGCCGGCGATGCCGGCGGCTTCCTCCAGGATCTTGCGCCGCGCGCGCGGTTTCGCCGCGATCAGTTCGCCGATCTGGCCCTGCCGGACCATCGCGGGTGAATGGGCGCCCGTCGAGGCATCGGCGAACAGCAGCTGCACGTCGCGGGCGCGCACGTCGCGGCTGTTGATCTTGTAGGCCGAGCCCGCCTCGCGCTCGATGCGGCGGGTCACTTCCAGCGCGTCGTCGTCATTGAACTGGGCCGGCGCCCGCCGCTCGACATTGTCGATCACCATCGAGACTTCGGCGGAGTTGCGGCCCGGCCGGTTGGCGCTGCCGGAGAAGATGACGTCGTCCATGCCGGAGGCGCGCATCGACTTGTGCGAGCTTTCGCCCATCACCCAGCGCACGGCCTCGACAAGGTTCGACTTGCCGCAGCCGTTCGGGCCGACGATGCCGGTCAGCCCCGGCTCGATATGGATTTCGGAGGGGTCGACGAAGGACTTGAAGCCGACGATGCGCAGGCGGGTCAGCTTCATGGCCGCCCCGTCCGGTTCGATGGGGGGCCTTCAGACCGGCGGTACCGGTTGACAGCGGGGCGGCAAGGCGCGGCGACGGGCAGACAGATCCCGCCGCCGGGGATCAGGTCAGCTCTGCAACAGCGGATCGATTTTCTCTTGCAGGGATTCAAATGACACCGCACCGCGCACCATTTCGCCATTGATGAACAGCGTCGGCGTCGATGACACGTCGAAATCCTGCGCGCCGCGCTGCCTCACCCAGGTTACCCCGTCAAGCAGCTCCTGATTCGTCAAGCATTCTTCGAACTTTTCCTGTGTAAGTCCGGCCTGCTTGGCCATCGCGGTCAGGCCGCCGATGCGGTCCTCGGTGAAGGCCCACTTGTCCTGGTTCTTGAACATCGCGTCGACGAAGGTGAAATACTGCTGCTCCGGCACGCAGCGCGCCAGCATGAAGGCGGCGGTCGAGACGGGATCGAGCGGGAATTCCCGGAAGATGAAATAGACCTTGCCGGTGTCGATATAGTCTTCCTTCAGCTTCGGGTAGGTGTCGCGATGGAAGGTGGCGCAATGGACGCAGGTCATCGAGGCGTACTCGATGAGCGTCACCGGTGCGTTCGGGTCGCCGAGCGCCTTTTCGCCCAGCGGCCCGGGCTCCATCAGTGCGCTGTCATGGTTGGAGACCAGCGTGTAGGCCGGCTCGCTGGTGATGGTCGGCTTGCCGAACCACGCGGCGGAGGCGCCACCGGCCGCAAGCGTCGCGGCGCCGGTCGCGCCGGCGAATAGGATTTTTCTACGGCTCAGTGTCATTGGAATTCCTCGACTTCGCGTTTGCGTTCATGTCCCCTGGTCGTTGGCCCTGATAATCGCCCTGGCGGCTGAACAGCGCCTGAACAACCATCAGGCGAACCCGATCGCAATCCGCTTCTGGCAACCGGAGGGGAACGACCTGCCTGTAACAGTCTATCGCTATTACAAGACGTTCGACCGATAAAGTGGTTCCCACAGAATGTTGTCATAGACCGGAATGTGGCAAGAGCGGGGAACAGTGTGGCGAAAGCGGGTCCGCACTGGCGCTTGTCACGGTTTTGTGTTCTCGCCGCCACCGATATGGGAGCCGAGCCGCGCAAGCGCGGCATCGAGCGTTTCGGAATGACGTGGCTTGCCACCTGCCGAGTTACCTATCGGGCGCGGCGGGGCATCGGCCTGCGGGGCCGCGACCGGGGCCTGCCGGATGGCGATCCGCGCGACGGCGCGCCAGCCGAACAGGGCATTGATGCGGGCGATGATCCGGTCGGACAGATGCTGGATCTCCAGCGCGTCGCCCCCCTCGGCGCGCACGACCAGCGTCGCCGCATCCGCCCGTGTGGTGCTGGCCTGTGTGGCGCGATCCGCCGTTTCGAGGTCCTCCCCCGCTTCGCGACGCGGTGGCCAGCGCAGCTTCTCCGGCCGCGACCGGGCCGCAAGCTCCGGCCCGACGATCTCCGGCCAGGCCGCCAGGATCTGGGTGGAGGAAAACCCGGCGCGCGAGACCACCGGGCCGAGCAGATCCTCGGCCAGCCGGTCGAGCCGTGAGGGTCCTGCGGTCTTGCGTCTGCGTCGGATCATCGCTGCGATTGCCCGGTCAATCGGATGTCCGCGTCCAGTGTATCGCTCAAGGGTATGCATCGACGCGGGCCGGCGAATCTTTATATCCATTGCCCATGGCCGCGCGGCAAGGCAAATCGACAGGATCAGGCGCATCCGAAGCGGAGGCGGCGGATCTGCTCGCCTGGTATGACCGCCATCGCCGCCGCCTGCCATGGCGGGCGCTGCCCGGCGAAATAGCCGATCCCTACCGGGTCTGGCTCAGCGAAATCATGCTGCAGCAGACGACGGTCGCTGCCGTCGGCCCCTATTTCGAGACCTTCGTCACGCAATGGCCAAGCGTCGAGGCGCTGGCCTCAGCCCCGCTCGACGACGTGCTGCGCGACTGGGCGGGGCTTGGCTACTATGCCCGCGCCCGCAACCTGCATGCCTGCGCGACCGTGATCGCCGGCGAGCGCGGCGGCCGGTTTCCCCAGACCGAGGAGGAACTCCTCAAGCTGCCCGGCATCGGCGCCTATACCGCCGGCGCGATCGCCGCGATCGCGTTCGACCGGCCGGTCGCCGCCGTCGACGGCAATGTCGAACGGGTCATCACCCGGCTCTACGGCATCGATGAGCCGATGCCCGGCGCCAAGGAGGCGGTCCGCGCGAAGACCGGCGCGCTGGTGCCCGCCGACCGCCCCGGCGATTTCGCGCAAGGCCTGATGGATCTCGGCGCGACGATCTGTACGCCGAAGCGGCCGGCCTGCGTGCTCTGCCCGTGGACCGATGCGTGCGTCGCCCATGCAAGAGGCATCGAGGAACAGCTACCGGTCAAGGCGCCGAAGAAGGAAAAGCCGCTGCGTCGCGGCGCGGCCTTCTGGGCCGAACGCGGCAACGGCACGGTGCTGATTGTCAAGCGGCCGCCGAAGGGCCTGCTCGGCGGCATGGACGGGCTGTGGCTGACGCCGCTGAAACAGGATACCGACCCGGCCGAGGCGCGGTCGCACGCCCCGTTCAAGGCGCGCTGGCACCGGATCGCCGGCCATGTCGAGCACGTCTTCACCCATTTCCGGCTGGAACTGACCGTGTACACCGCAACCGACGTCACCAGTTTCGCCGCCCCCGACACCCGCTGGGTGGCGAAGGAGGATCTGCCCGAGGTCGGCCTTCCCACGGTGATGCGCAAGGCCGCCCAGCACGCGCTGCGCGCCCTGCACGGGCCGGAGGCTGAAAAGCTCGTCGCGCTCAGGCGGCGGCGCGTTCGGACCGGATGATGGCTCGAAGCGTGTCGATCGGCCGGCGCCCGTCCTCGTCCTCGATGTGCCAGAAGGTCCAGCCGTTGCAGGCATCGAGCCCCTGGACCAGCGCGCCGACCTTGTGGATCGATCCGGTCATGTCGCCCGCCACCAGCGTTCCGTCGACGCGGACGGTCGCCGAACGCGTGCCGCGCGCGCAGGTCAGCGTGTCGCCGGGGGTGATCATGCCGCGCTCGATCAGCGTGCCGAAGGGAATGCGCGGCTGGCTGCGCTTCGGCTGGGTGATGGCCAGCGCGGTATCCTCGATCGGCTCGACGGCATCGATGCGCGCGCGCGCCACCTCGGCATAGGCCCGCTCCCGCTCCACGCCGACGAAATGGCGGCCAAGGCGCCTGGCCACCGCGCCGGTCGTGCCGGAGCCGAAGAACGGATCGAGGACGACGTCGCCGGGCCTGGTCGAGGACAGGATCACCCGGGACAGCAGGCTTTCCGGCTTCTGGGTCGGATGCATCTTGCGCCCGTCGGCGTCCTTCAGCCGCTCCGCCCCCGTGCAGATCGGCAACAGCCAGTCGGAGCGCATCTGCACGTCGTCATTGAGCGCCTTCATCGCCTCATAGTTGAAGGTATATTTCTTACTGTCCGCCTCGCGGCTCGCCCAGATCATCGTTTCGTGGGCATTGGTGAAGCGGCGGCCGCGGAAATTCGGCATCGGATTGGTCTTGCGCCAGACGATGTCGTTGAGGATCCAGTAGCCGAGATCCTGCAGGATCGTGCCGACCCGGAAGATGTTGTGATAGGAGCCGATGACCCACAGCGTCCCGTCCTTCTTCAGGACCCGGCGGCAGGCGAGCAGCCAGGCCCGCGTGAAGGCGTCATAGGCTGAAAACGACTCGAACTTGTCCCAGTCGTCGTCGACGGCGTCGACTTTGGAATTGTCGGGCCGGTGCAGCGCGCTTTCAAGCTGCAGATTATACGGCGGATCGGCGAAGACGGCATCGACGGAGCCCGCCGGCAGCCGTTCGAGCATGGCGATGCAGTCGCCGACCAGGATCTGGTCGATATGTCCGGCCAGATCCGGGGGTGTAACCTTTTGTCCGGTCGAAACCGGGGAATTGACATTTTGTCCGGTCGAAACCGGGAATTGGTCAGCTTGTCCGGTCGAAACCGGACCGGGTGCCGCGGACACCCGGTTCCGTACTCGTGCAGGCATTACGCTACTCAACCCTTACGCAACTGATGGCAGGACCATCGCGCGTTAAGGTAAAGACCGGCTTAACCTGCAAGCAGGCTTAGAGCATGTCCTGCGAAAATAGGGTCATTCTGATGTGGCGCTTTCGGTGCAAGGTCAAGTCGGGGTCCGAAGGCCATATCGGGGATATGGTCAAGGAGCACGATGCAGGAATTGCTCCGAAAGCGCCCGTCCCCCCTATACGATTCATTGGGGGTTTGCGATCGGCGGCCGCCCGACGCTGAGCCCGCCTTGGCCGATGTCCCGCATCGCCCTGTGCCGGTCTCAACGCCGGATCGACTCGCCGATCGCAAACAGAATGACCCTATTTTCGCAGGACATGCTCTAGTTGTTTAAGGGGAGAGAAGCTCATCCGGTGGATCGGGCAGGGGCCGCGCGCCTCGATCGCCGCCCGATGCGCGGCTGTTCCGTAGCCGGCGTTGGAGTGAAACCCGTAGCCCGGAAAGGCACGTGCGGCCTCGTCCATCATCCGGTCGCGGACAACCTTGGCGACGATCGAGGCGGCCGCGATCGAAACGGACGTGCCGTCGCCGCCGATGACCGCCTCTCCGGGGCAGGTCACAGGCGGCAGGTCGCGCCCGTCGACCAAAACGAAATCAGGCCGATCGGACAGACCCGCCGCGGCCCGGGCCATGGCGCGCAGCGTCGCCTGGCGGATATTGATCTCATCGATCACCCGCGCCGACACGGCGGCGAAGGCGACATCCGCCGTCGCCAGGATCGCCGCGAACAGGGTCTCGCGGCGCTTGGCGCTCAGCGTCTTGGAATCGGCAAGGCCATCGGGGATCGCGGCGGGATTGAGGATGACGGCCGCCGCCACGACGGGCCCGGCGAGTGGCCCGCGTCCGGCCTCGTCGATGCCTGCGACCGCGCGGCGGCCGGCTGCGTGGCGTTCGGCTTCAAGGCTGAAATCGGCGACGTTTGCCATCTGGGATTGGATCTTCGGGGACGGGACGACTCGAGATACGCCGCTCCAGATAGCGGACCGTCTTGCCCCGGTCCACAAGCCGGGCCTCGCCGACCTCTTTAAACCCCAGCGCGGCGTGGAACCGGTCGGAGCCCGGATTGGGCGGCTCGCGGTTGATCTCGCAGCACAGGACGCGCTGATCGTCCGCGCGCATGGCGTCGAACAGATCCTCGTAGAAGGCGCGGGCAAGGCCTTGCCCGCGGGCGGCTTCAGCGACGATGATCCGGTCGACATAGACGAAGCGGGCGTGCCGGTTCCTGAACCAGGCGAAATTCGGATTGTCATAGGCCGCCGCCTGGTCGAGCGCGATGCAAAGGCCATCCGCGTTCGGCGTGGTGCGCACCCGCCAGGCCGCGGTAACGAGGGCCGACAGCCCGTCGCGATCGAGCAGCGAGGTTTCCCGGGCATGGGCATTGTTGAGCGCCAAAAGCGCCGCCATGTCGGCCGGCCCGGGCGCAAGGAGTGTTGGCATCGCGAAGTCCTGGCCTCCAGAAAAATCAGAGCAACGAAACGACACCGGATGGGCAAGCTCAAGCAAAATCCGGGTTAAACGGTTAAGTGCCGGCCGGCGCATCAGGGGGCGGGCGCCGGCCGGCGGCACAGGTCGCGGGATGGGCGGCGGCGACCTGTAGGCTCGAAACCTCAGTCGGCAAGCGTGATCCTGCCCTCATCGTCGATCGGCCAGAACGGATTGAAGGCGATTTCCCACAGATGGCCGTCGGGATCGGCGAAATAGCCGGAATAGCCGCCCCAGAAGACGTCCTCGGCCGGCTTGGCGATCCGCGCCCCGGCCTCTTCAGCCGCTTTCAGAACCGCGTCCACCTCGGCCTTCGAGCGCTGGTTCTGCGCGACCGTCACGCCGCGAAACCCGGTCGCGTCGGCCGTATCGGCAAGCCCCGCATCTTCCTTCAACGCATCGGCGCCGAACAGCCCGAGCACGCTGCCGCCAAGATCGAAGAACGTCACGGCCTCGTTGCTCTGTAAGGATCGCCGCCAGCCGAGCCGCTCGTAGAAGGCGGTGCTGGCGGCAAGGTCGCCAACGCCGAGCGTGATCAGGGAAACGCGCTGGTCCATTGCTTCCTCCTGAGGGGGCTTCCTCCGATGGGTGTCGGTTTGCATCAGAACAGGGCCATCTGTCCGCCCTCCGGCACGGGGGCTGAGAACAGGTCGGTCCTGAGCCGGGTCTTGATGCGATTGAGGCCGTTGCGCTCGGCGGCCAGTTCGAAGCGGCGGCCGAGCGTCCAGGCAAGCGGGCCGGTGCCGCGCATCCGTTTGCCGAACTCGGCCTGATAGTCCTTGCCGCCACGCGTCTGGCTGATCAGCGACATCACCCGCGAGGCCCTGTCGGGCACCGTGTGTTCGAGCCATTCGACGAACAGGTCGCGCACTTCCAGCGGCAGCCGCAAAAGGACGTAGCCGGCCTCGCCGACGCCGGCCGCGGACGCAGCCGCCAGGATCGATTCGATTTCCGGATCGTTGAGGCCCGGCACCACGGGCGCGACCATCACCGCCGTGGGAATGCCCGCCTCGGCCAGCCGCATCAGCGCTTCCAGCCGGCGCGGCGGCGTCGAGGCGCGCGGCTCCATCGCCCGGGCAAGCGTTCGGTCGAGCGTGGTGACGGAAAGCGCCACCTTGACGAGGCCCCGGTCGGCCATCCGGCTCAGGATATCGAGGTCGCGCAGCACCAGCGCCGATTTGGTGACGATGCCGACGGGATGATTGCAGCGGTCGAGCACCTCCAGCACCTGCCGCGTGATCCGGTGCCGCCGCTCGATCGGCTGATAGGGATCGGTATTGGTGCCGATCGCGATCGTGCGCGGCGTGTAGCCCGGCTCGGCCAGTTCGCGCTCCAGCATCTCGGCGGCGTCCGGCTTGGCGAACAGCTTCGATTCGAAATCGAGCCCCGGCGACAGGCCCATATAGGCGTGCGTGGGACGGGCGAAGCAATAGGTGCAGCCGTGCTCGCAGCCGCGATAGGGGTTGATCGACCGGTCGAAGGACAGGTCCGGCGACTGATTGCGCGTGATGATGCGCTTCGGCCGTTCCACCGTGACCGAGGTCGAAAAGGCCGGCAGGTCCTCGGCGCTGCCCCAGCCGTCGTCGAACAGCGTCCTGGCGAGCATCTCGAAGCGGCCGGACCGGTTCGACGTCGCGCCCCGTCCGCGGCGGCGATCCCGCGCAATGGCCTGTTCGCCCAGGGCGCCGCCGGCCTCCGCGTTCCGTTCGCGGTGGGCCTGGCCGCCATATCGTGTTGCCGTCCGGTTCATCATGGTTCCGAAGATAGCGTCGAGACGTGAACATAACAAGAACATTTATCGTGCAGCAGCGATTTTTGCACTGCAACATTGGCAATCGCGGTTTCGGCCCGATATAACGCGCGCGATGATCACGGTCGTTCTCCCAACACTGGATTCCGAGCGCGGACTGGTCGGCGCGCTCGGCGCCCTGATCCCGGCCGCCGCCGCCGGCGTCGTCTCGCAGGTCGTCGTTGCCGACGGCGGATCGACCGACAAGACGATTGCGATCGCCGATGAACTGGGCTGCGACATCGTTTCGGCGCCGCGCGGGCGCGGCACCCAGCTTGCCGCCGGCGCCGCGCCCGCCCGCCAGCCCTGGCTGTTGTTCCTGCATTCGGACACGATCCTCGAGGAGGGCTGGTTCCGCGAGGTGTCCACCTTCATCGAGCGGATGGAGGACCGTGGCGAGGGCGACCGGCGCGCCGCCGTCTTCACCTTCGCGCTCGACGACTACGCGTTCCTCGCCCGGCTGCTGGAACAGGTGGTGCGGCTGCGCTGCTTCCTGTTCGGCCTGCCCTATGGCGACCAGGGACTGCTGATCTCGCGGCGCCATTACGACCGGCTGGGCGGCTTCAAGCCGATCCCGCTGATGGAGGATGTCGATATAGTCCGCCGCATCGGCCGGCGCCGGATCAGCTATCTGCGCGCCCGCGCGGTCACCAGCGCCGTGCGCTATCGCCGCGAGGGCTACTGGCGCCGCTGGGCCCGCAACGCCGGCTGCCTGACCCTGTTCGCCCTGCGCGTGCCGCCGCACGTCATCGCCCGGTTCTACGGCTAGAGAATGCGGCGCTGGCTCGCCGTGATGGCCAAGGCGCCGCGCGCCGGCCGGGTCAAGACGCGGCTGGCCGCCGAGATCGGCACGGTCGAGGCGACCCGCTTCTACCGGACAGCCCTTGCCGGCCTGGTCCGCGCGGTGGGCCGCGACCCGCGCTGGAAGACGGTTCTCGCCGTGTCGCCCGACACCGCGCTGCGCGATCCCGTATGGCCCGGCGGTGTCGCGCTCGCAGCGCAGGGTGGCGGGACGCTGGGCGATCGCATGCAGCGGATCATGGCCGGTCTGCCGCCGGGGCCGGCTTTGATCGTCGGGTCGGACATTCCCGACATTCGCCCCGCCCACATCGCCCGCGCCTTCACGCTGCTTGGCCGCCACGACGCCGTCTTCGGGCCGTCCGACGATGGCGGCTACTGGCTGGTTGGCCTGCGCCGGTCCCCGCGCGTCCCGTCGGTCTTTTCGCCCGTACGCTGGTCGACCGCTGATGCGCTCGCCGACACGGTGGCGAATTGCCGGGGCCTCAGCGTCGGCTATGCCGATGAGCTTTCCGATATCGATGATGCAGCGGACTGGTCGGCCTGGCGGCGTCGTTCGGGCGGATGCGTTTAGTTTCTAGCGACGCCCCGCGTTGTCGCTTCGCCAGTCGCTGTCGACATGGCAGAACACCACCACCGCGCCCGCCGACCGGTACTGGTCGTAGTGAAATCCGCGGCTGGAAAAGCAGTCGAAGACGTCCTTCATGCCCTTCCGGCCGATCACCTTCTGATGCAGTTCGACCATGACCCGGTCGACACCGGAAAGATCGATATTGCCGAATAAGTCCAACTCGCCGCCTTCGATGTCGCAGACGAGCAGGGTCGGTCTCGTTTCGGCAATGAGCGCATTGGCATCGCGGACCGGAACGCGCACCGTCTTAACGGTGCCGTCCGATTGTCGCGTCGACGATGCCCAGAAGTTCCGGTGCAGGTGAAAGTCGCCGAATGCGGGCGCGTCGGGGTCGGTGCTGATGAGCGCGGTCTCGAAACGGGTCTTCGCGGACAGGCCGTTTGCGGCCGCGACCTTCGTTGCATGCGCGGCAAGGTGCGGATTGGCATCATATCCGTGCACGAACAGCACGTCGTCCTGCCGGGCAAGCAGGCAGGAGATGTAGCCGATCGCGGATCCGAACTCCAGAACCCGGTCGCCGGGCCGGGTGATCTTCGGCACCCGCCGCGCCTCCGCCCGTTCGTACCGCCCCGCCGCGAGCCTCGAGATCATGGTGTCCGACATGACCTCTCGACATATCGGTATCCGGATATCGTTCAGTTCGGCGAAACCGGGATCCTGCACGACTTGTCCAACGACTGACCACTGGGTCTGAAACGGAAGGGCCGTTCGGGACAAAACAGGGAACCGGTCCGCATGTCAAATCATGGCGAAGCGGGCAGGGCAGGTTGGCAGGGGCAAGCGGGCGGGGCAAGCGGGCGGGGGCGAACCGCCCCCGCAGTATGTCGAAGGGCGTGTATCAGCCCAGATTGAGCTGATAGCTCGCCGGAACCCAGCGATAGCCGTCGCCGTATTTTTCCAGATAGCCGATCGCCGGGAACGGCATGTGATAGCCGGTCGCCGGGATCCGGTCCTTGGCCACCATGTCGAGGACCTTCCGACGGGTCTGCGCCGCCTTGTCCTTGTCGGTGTCGAAGACGACATGCCAGTCCGGCTTCTGCAGCGACAGCACATAGTGGTTGGCCAGATCGCCCCACAACAGGAACGGCTTGCCGCCGCTTTCGATCATATAGGCGGTATGGCCCGGCGTATGGCCGGAAGTGTCCATCGCGGTGATGCCCTTGGCGACGCTGTCGCCGTCCTTGATGAAGGTCGCCTTCTCCGCATGCGGCACGACGTTCGACTGGGTCAGCTTGGCGACGCCCTCCGCCGGCGTGCCCATCCGGTCGGGCGAGGTCCAGAAGGCGTATTCGGCCTCCGGCATCACGTAGCTGGCATTGGGAAACAGCGAGGCGCCGTCTTCCATCAGGCCGCCGATATGGTCGGGATGGAAATGCGTCAGGATCACCTTGTCGACCTGATCGGGCGTATAGCCGGCAGCGCCGAGCGTGGCGGCCAGCTTGCCCGCGTTCGGCCGGCGCCCGGCGCCGTTGCCGGCATCGAAGATGACCAGCTCGTCGCCGGTATTGACGATGACCGGCGTGAACGAGATTTCCATCCGGTCGGGCGGCAGGAAGTTCGCCTTAGCATGGGCCTGAACGTCCTCCGGCGCCTGGTCATGGCCGAAGATCGGATGCGGGCCGTCGAGCTGGACCGCGCCGTCGCGGATCGTGGTGATCTCGAAATCGCCGAGCTTGACGCGGTGCACTTCCGGCGCGGAGACGCCGAGCATCGGCGCCTTGGCCTGCGCCCGGCCCGTCAGCAGGCCGCCGACCGCCGGCGCCAGGGCCGCGCCGCCCGCCGCCATCAGCGCGGACCGCCGCGAAAGGGGCTGGGAAAGGTGTCGTGATTTCGAGGTATCGTTCGTCATTGGGAGATCTCCCCGCATCCGGTGTTGATGGGCATTGCTCGCCGCCATTCGCCGGTCCGGCCGAATGGGCGAACCGGCGAACCCTTAGCCGCATACGTAGTGGCTGCGTCTGCGGTTTCCCGCGTGTTGGCTGTTTTTCACACGGAAGTGATGGCGCGCCGGCGTTGAGCGGTGCCGGGGATGCAAGGGGGACGGCGGTCAGAGGCGGAGGTGGCCGTGTTCGACCAGCATCCGGTGCGTCCGGTCCCTGGCAAGCCGGTCGGCGACGCCGTCGATTTCGCCGCGTCCCAGGCCGATATCCTTGAGCTGGTGATCGTCGAGCGCGGCAAGCCTGTTGACCGTCACGCGCCGCCGGAACCAGACCCAGGCGGTCGCCGCCGCCGTAACGGCAAGGCGCTGGAACCGGGAGGCGAGACGGGTTTCGCGAATGGCGAGAAGGGGGAGGTTGGGCGAGGACTGCATGGCGGGTCTCCTGTCTGGCCGGGACGCCCTGAAAGCGGTGCGAACCGGCTTCGTTGAACTGATGGGCGCACTATGCGGGAGGGCCACTGACAGCCTTCTGTCAGGAAGTTCGGCGGGCTCCTGACAGCGTGGTGTCAGGAGCGATAGGCTAGGAAAGGCTGCTTGATTCTTTTGTCCCGATTCGTCTGTCCGGAACCAAGATGCGACGCGCCGACCGCCTGTTCGAGATCATCCAGTTCCTGCGCCGCAAGGGCGCCGGCACGACCCGCGCGCGCGATCTCAGCGAGGCGCTGGAGGTGTCGGAGCGGACGATCTACCGGGATATCCGCGACCTGATGGCAAGCGGCGTGCCGATCGAGGGCGAGGCCGGCGTCGGCTATGTCCTGCGCGCCGGCTTCGACCTGCCGCCGCTGATGTTCAAGGAGCAGGAGATCGAGGCCCTGGTGCTGGGCGCCCGCATCGTCGAATCCTGGGCCGATGCCGAACTCGCCCAGGCCGCGACCGACGTCATCGCCAAGGTCGAGGCGGTGATCCCCGACCGGCTGCGCGGCTATATGGCCAATACCGCGCTGCTCGCGCCCGACCACCACGTCATGGAGCCGGTGCAGTTCGACCTTGCCGAGCTGCGCTCAGCGCTCAGGCAGAAGACCAAGGTGCATTTCCGCTATACCGACGTGCTGGGAAAGCACAGCGAGCGCACGGTCCGGCCCTTGTCGATGGCCTATTTCGGCCCGGTCTGGCTGCTGGCGGCCTGGTGCGAATTGCGCGTCGACTTCCGCACCTTCCGGCTCGACCGGATCGATGCGTTCACGCGGCTTGACGAGACCTTCCGCGACGAGGCCGGCAAGACGCTGCACGATTTCCTCAAACGCGACCGGCCATGGACGCGCGGGGCGCGCGCGCAGGCCGACGAGCCCGGTGGCTGAAGTTGGCGGCTGAAGTTGGCGGCTGAAGTTGGCGGCTGAGGTTCGCGGGGCCGGACGCCTCAGCCCGAGCCACGTTGCAGATGCTCGTCCAGCCGGGGCAGGATTTCGACGAAATTGCACGGCATATGCCGATAGTCGAGCTGCTGATTGAGGATGCCGTCCCAGGCATCCTTGCAGGCGCCCGGCGAGCCGGGCAGGCAGAACACGTAGGTGGCGTTGACGACGCCGGCGGTCGCCCGGCTCTGGATCGTCGACGTGCCGGTCTTGTCATACGAAATCATGTGAAAGACCTGCGAAAATCCGTCCATCCGCTTTTCGAACAGCGGCTCGACGGCCTCCGGCGTAACGTCGCGGCCGGTGAAGCCGGTGCCGCCGGTGGTCAGCACGACATCGATCCCGTCATTCTCGACCCAGCTCCGCACCTGCGCCCGGATCGCCTCGACATCGTCGGTGACGATCGCCCGGTCGGCGAGCCGGTGGCCCGCCGCGACAAGCCGGTCGGCCAGCGTCCCGCCCGATTTGTCGTCGTTAAGCGTACGGGTATCGGAGACGGTCAAGACTGCGATCGACAGGGGAATGAAGGCGCGTTCGGTCATGATTTCCGCGGGTCGGCTTTCCGGAAGGGGCAGCAAGGGAGATGGGAGCGTTCGTCGCGATTGCAACCGGTCGTCCCGCCCCGGCCCGATGGGTCTCGTCGGTATCGACCATATCACACGAAAAAACCGGGCGGCGCGGACCACCCGGTTTCATTATTTCTATCGATGCCGCCGCAGGCTATCTGTCCGTCTTCACGACTTCGCCGACGATCGTGCAGGACATCGAGTTCATGCTGCCCTCAAACGCACTTGCATAGGCGCGGACGGTCTGGCCGGCCGGAACCAGCATTTCGGTCGTCCCGACGGCGGTATAGATGCCTTCGGCTTGGAAAACCGGGATCCAGTGAGCGGTGATGAGGGCGAGGGGAATGCTCTCCTTCACCGTCGTACCGTCGCCTGCGATCCGCTGCAGCCTGAGATTGAGCGGGACGCCGCCAAGGAGACCGAAATCGACGGCGCACTGCAGCCGCCTGATGATCAGGAAGTTGCCGTTCTTGGCCGTCTTCATGTCGATCGAGCATGTCGAGCCTGAGCAGTCGTCCGAAACGTTCTTGCGGAAGTGGTAGCTGGTGCGATTGCCCCTGGTGAAGAATTTCTTCTGGGTCGAAGCGGGCTCGGCGACGGCCGGCCCGGCTGTCGTCAGCGCGCCCAGGGTGAAAAGGCCGAATGCGAAGAAGCCGGCAATCGCGGCGGCGGCGAGATGGCGAACGCGAAAGGAAGGGTTTGTTTGCCCGGGTTTGTTCATTGCTATGCTCCTTAAATGTCAATCAGATGAGCGGAGTATCAGGCCGCCGTGATTTGAGGAATCGCGTCTTTGCAAAAAATGAATTCTGTTCTGTTTCCACGCACGTATCAGCCCAGTAATGCCGAGGATTCTTCTGCGCTACGGCGCTGAGAAAATCAACGATAACGGTATGTTAAGATTAATTTCCGCTTTGGCAACCGATTATTGCCGGATCTGCTTTAGGTCGTGGTGAGGATTTAACCATTGTGCCGGCGTGGCGCATTTCGTTCCTGGCTAGCTGGGAAATGCGCCGCAGTGTAGGTCACTTCAAGCATTTCCCACTGTGAGTCTTCATGGGGACGTCCAGGGGCGAAATGCGCCTCGTCCCCCAACCATGCCGAAAGGGGGGGATTTGCCCGGATTTGCCCAGGATCGGCGCATTCGTCCCCGAACTTCCTTGGGAATATGCGCCAGCATGTCCTTCCTCCTCATGCACCAATCCTGAACAAATCCGGGCAAACCGGCGCAATGGTTAAATCCTCACCACGACCTAGCCGCCGAGCGCCTTGCGGATCGCCAGGAAGTCGCGCCAGGCAAGCCGCTTCTGGCCGGGCTGGCGCAGGAGATAGGCCGGATGCAGGGTGGCGATCGCCTTGATCTGCCGTGCGCCGGTGTCGAAATCGAACCACCTGCCGCGCATGCGCAGGATGCCTTCCGAACGCTGCAGCATCTCCTTTGCCGCCGCACCACCCAGAAACACGACGATATCGGGATCGGCCAGTTCGATCTGCCGGTCGATGAAGGGGCGGCAGGCCTGGGTCTCCTGCGGCGTCGGCGTCCGGTTGCCGGGCGGCCGCCAGTAGACGACATTGGTGATGTAGGCGGAGGTCCGGTCGAGCCCGATCGCCGCCAGCATCTTGTCGAGCAGCGCGCCCGCCCGGCCGACGAACGGCTTTCCCTGGATATCCTCCTGGGCGCCCGGCGCCTCGCCGATGAACATCACGCGCGCGTCCGGGTTGCCGTCGGCAAAGCACAGGTTCTTCGCGGTGAACTTGAGCGGACACCCGTCGAATCCCTGCAACAGCCCGTGCAGGTCGTCGAGCGTCGCGGCGCTGCGGGCCGCCGTGCGGGCGGCCATGGCGGGATCGGTGTCGTGCGGCGCACCCTGGCCCGCCGCTGCGGCCTGCCCTGACGCGTTGCCGATGGGGGTGTCCCGTCCGGATCGGTCGGGGGGCTGACCGGGCGCGCGCGCGCGCGCCACGTCGGGACGCGCATTATCAGGGCGCGGCAGGTCCAGGCGGTTGACCGGCGCCTCGGCGATCGTCTCGTCGACTCCGGCGGCCAGTTGCCAGTCCAGAAGCGCATGCGCTGCCGCTTGGTCGATATCGCGTGCCGTTTCCGCGCTCACCTTGATAGCCCACCCTTGATACCCGGCATCGATCCACAATTTGACGGTAACGAATTATAGTTCATATTGCCGCCCGTTTGCAGACCCCCCGTTTGCAGACCCCAACGCCCCCGACGGAGGAGACACGTGGCCGAAGAGATGCAGGACCTGCCGGAACGCGAGTCGATGGAGTTCGATGTTGTGATCGTCGGCGCCGGCCCCGCCGGTCTGTCCGCGGCGATCCGCCTGAAGCAGCTGGCCGCCGAGGCGGGCGAAGAGCTGTCCGTCGTCGTCCTGGAAAAAGGCTCGGAGGTCGGCGCGCATATCCTGTCGGGCGCCGTGATGGATCCGGTCGGCCTGGACGCGCTGCTGCCCGGCTGGCGCGACGAGGACACGCCGATCAAGACGCCGGTCACCGCCGATCATTTCCTGTTCCTGGGCCCCTCGGGCAGCGTCCGCCTGCCCAATTTCGCCATGCCGCCGCTGATGAACAATCACGGCAACTACATCGTCTCGCTGGGCAATGTCTGCCGCTGGCTGGCGACCAAGGCGGAGGAGCTCGGCGTCGAGGTCTATCCGGGCTTTGCCGCAGCCGAGGTGCTTTACGGAGACGATGGCCAGGTGATCGGGGTGGCCACCGGCGACATGGGCGTTGGCCGTAACGGCGCGCACAAGGACGCCTATATGCGCGGCATGGCGCTTTTGGGCAAATACGTGCTGATCGCCGAGGGCGCGCGCGGTTCGCTCGCCAAGATGCTGATCTCGAAATTCGAGCTGGATAAAGGCTGCGAGCCGCCGAAATTCGGCATCGGCCTGAAGGAGCTCTGGGAGGTTGCGCCCGAAAAACACACGCCCGGTCTCGTCCAGCACTCGTTCGGCTGGCCGCTTGACGCGCGCACCGGCGGTGGCTCCTTCCTCTATCACCTGGAGGACAATCAGGTCGCGGTCGGCTTCGTCGTGCACCTGAACTACGAGAATCCCTGGATCTCGCCCTTCGACGAGTTCCAGCGCTTCAAGCACCATCCCGCGATCGCCGACACCTTCGAGGGGGGCAAGCGGCTCTCCTACGGCGCCCGCGCGATCACCGAGGGCGGCTTCCAGTCGATCCCGAAACTGACCTTCCCCGGCGGGCTCCTGATCGGCTGCGCCGCGGGGCTCGTCAACGTGCCGCGCATCAAGGGCTCGCACAACGCCATGCTGTCCGGCGCGCTTGCGGCTGAAAAGGTGCATGCAGCGCTCAAGCACGGCCGGTCGGGCGACCTGATCGAGGGGTTCGACGCCGACCTGCGGGCCGGGCCGGTGGGTCGCGACCTGAAGGCGGTGCGCAACGTCAAGCCGCTGTGGTCGAAATACGGTCTCTACGCGGGCATCGCGCTCGGCGGCCTCGACATGTGGACGAACACGCTCGGCTTTTCGCTGTTCGGCACGCTGGGCCACGGCAAGCCGGATTCTCAGACCCTGAAACCGGCCTCCCAGTGCCGGAAAATCGACTATCCCAAGCCCGACGGCAAACTGTCCTTCGACAAGCTGTCCTCGGTGTTCCTGTCCAACACCAATCACGAGGAAGACCAGCCGATCCATCTGAAAGTGCTCGATGATGCGCTGCAGAAGTCGAGCGAGCACGACGTCTTCGCCGGGCCGTCGAACCGCTACTGCCCGGCCGGCGTCTATGAATGGGTCGAGGAGGGCGACGCGGCGCCGCGGTTCCAGATCAACGCGCAGAACTGCGTCCACTGCAAGACCTGCGACATCAAGGACCCGAATGCCAACATCAACTGGACGGTGCCGGAGGGCGCCGGCGGACCGAATTATCCGAACATGTAGGCGGGGTCTGCACAGGCGTTCATGTTGAAGACCGGTTTTGGTTGCCGCCCCGCCGCAATTCGTCCATCATCCTGTGGCAATCATGCGGTTAGGGGTGGCGTGGCTACCTTTTTACGGGGCCTTCGAGGGGCTGAACATTTGACCATACAGTCTATACGTTCAATCGCCACAAGTCTGATCGTCTTGGGCCGGGCCTTTCGCCCGATCCGTTTCACTTCCGCCGCCTTGGCCCTTACCTTTGCGACGACTTTCGGTCTGACAGTATGGGCCCCGGCCCATGCGGAAGCGCAGAAGGACGACTATGTCTCCGGATCGCTGGCCGGCAGCTACCTGGCCGGGCGCATGGCCGGGGGCTTGCGCGATTCCGACGCCGCCGCGCATTATTTCAACGCGGCGCTCGCCGAGGACCCCGACAATCTCGCCCTGCTCGACCGCAGCTTCACCCTGTCGCTGATCGACGGCGACTACGACCGGGCCATGGACACCGCGACGCGGCTCGTCGAACTCGATCCCGAGCACCGCGTCGCCCATCTGGCGCTTGCCGTCGACGGCATCCGCGCGCGCGAATACGCGGTCGCCGAACGCCATCTCGACAATGCCGGCAACGGACCGCTCGCCGAACTGACATCCACCCTTCTGCGCGCCTGGGCCGAGGCCGGCATCGGCGATATCGAACAGGCGCTCGCAACCGTCGATTCGCTCAGCGGTCCCGAATGGTACGAGGTGTTCAAGCCCTATCATTCCGGCCTGATCGCCACCGTGGGGGGCGACGAGACCGCCGCCGGCGCCTATTTCGAGGCCGCCTATACGGCCGATCCGGATGCGATCCGCATCGTCCAGGCCTGGGGCCGGCACCTGGCGCGCACCGACCGGATCGACGAAGCGACCGCCGTGTTCCAGCGGTTCGGCACCGTGGTGCCCGACCACCCGCTGACGGTTGCAGCGCTCGCCGAGATCGACGAGGGCAGGACCCCTGCGCCGATCGTCAAGTCCGCCCAGGAGGGGGCGGCCGAGGTTCTCTACGGCATCGGCTCGGCGCTTGGCAGCGACAGCGGCGAGGAATATGCCGCGCTCTATCTCAGGCTCGGCCTGCATCTTGCCCCCACGCAGCCGCTGGCGCTTCTGTCGCTGGCCGACTACTACGAGAAGATCCGCGATTCGGAGGAGGCGATCGAGGTCTACGACCGGATCGCGCCGGACTCGCCGCTGCGGCCGAACGCCGACATTCACAAGGCTCTCAACCTCGACGACCTCGAGCGCACCGACGAGGCCATCGCGATCCTCGAACAGGTGATCGAGGCCGCGCCCGACGACTACGAGGCGATCATCGCGCTGGGCAACGTGCTGCGCGGTCGCGAGCGCTTCGGCGAGGCGGCCAAGGTCTATACCCGCGCCGTCGACCAGATCGGCCGGCCGACCCAGCGCGACTGGGCGCTGTTCTATTTCCGCGGCATGTCCTATGAGCGCGACAAGCGCTGGCCGCTGGCCGAGCTCGACCTGCAGAAGGCGCTCGAACTCAATCCCGAGCAGCCGCATGTGCTGAACTATCTCGGCTATTCCTGGGTCGATCAGAACCTCAATCTCGACGAGGCGCTCGACATGATCACCCGCGCCGTCGAGCTTAGGCCCAATGACGGCTATATCGTCGACAGCCTGGGCTGGGCCTATTACCGGCTCGGGCGCTACGAGGAAGCCGCCCGCGAGCTTGAGCGCGCCGTCGAACTGAAGCCGGACGATCCGATCATCAACGACCATCTCGGCGATGCCTATTGGAAGGTCGGGCGCAAGCTCGAGGCGCAGTTCCAGTGGAGCCACGCCAAGGCGCTCGATCCGGAGCCCGACGATCTCGCCAAGATCCTCGACAAGCTCGAAAACGGCCTCAACGACACGCCCGACCGCGCCGCGCTGGAGCTGCGCCGCAACGACGGCTAGTGGCTGCTGCCGGGGGCAGCCCGGGGTCTGGGGCGCCCGACTGCACGCGTGGGGCGGTCGCGGAGTTCGCGCCCGCCAAGATCAACCTGGCGCTGCACGTCACCGGCCGGCGCGACGACGGCTATCACTTGCTCGATACCCTGGTGGCCTTCGCCGATATCGGCGACCGGCTGACCGTTACGCCCGCCGAAACGCTTGATCTTGCGGCAACCGGACCATTTGCGTCCGCATTGCCGGCTCCGCGGGACGATCTCGTCCTCAAGGCGGCGGCCGCCCTGCGCGCCGAAGCCTTCGGCGGCGCCGCCATTGCGCCCGGCGCGGCCTTGGTCCTGCACAAGGTCCTGCCGATCGCCTCCGGGCTCGGCGGCGGTTCGGCTGATGCTGCGGCTGCCCTGCGTGCGCTGAACCGGCTCTGGCGGCTTGACTGGCCAGACGAGCGCCTTGCCGGGATCGGCCTGCGGCTTGGCGCCGACGTGCCGATGTGTCTGGCGAGCCGCCCCTTGCACGCGCGGGGAATAGGCGATCAGATCACGACGCTCGACGCACTGCCCGAATTCGGCCTCGTGCTCGTCAATCCGGGGACGGCGGTTTCGACACCGGCGGTGTTTCGCGCGCTGGCGGGCCGGTTCTCGCCGCCGCTACCGGAGCCGCCCGTCTTCGCCGACGTCGCCGGCCTCGTCCGCTATCTGGGCGAAACCGCCAACGATCTCGAAGCGCCCGCGCTCACCCTCGCCCCGGAGATTGCCGCCGTCCTAGATGCCCTGCGAGAGACCGATGCCTGCCTGATCGCGCGCATGTCCGGATCGGGCGCGACCTGCTTTGCGGTCTATCCGGACGCGGCCGCCGCGCGGGCCGGTGCCGGGGTGGTGTCGGGACGGCGTCCGGAATGGTGGGTTGCGGCAGGGCGCCCGCATGCGCGGGGCGCTTGAGGGAAGCGGAGCCGGCATGAATGCTCCGGTTCCTGGCACAGCGCAAATCCGGCCCGGCTCCGCCGGTCAGAATTCGCGGTTGACGCAGAAGTCGACGACGTCGTTGAGCGCGGTGCGGTGGTCGGAGGCCGGGAAGATCTCGAGTGCGTCGCGCGCCATGGCGCCATAGTGGCGGGCCCGCGCAATCGTATCCTCGAGCGCCCGGTGTTCGGCCATCAGCGCGATCGCCCGGTCGAGATCGCTGTCATCGGTCTGCCGCTCGGTCAGGCTGCGGCGCCAGAAGTCGCGCTGCTCCTCGTCGCCGCGCCGATAGGCGAGCAGCACCGGCAGCGTCACCTTGCCCTCGCGGAAATCGTCGCCGACATTCTTGCCGAGCTTGGCCTGGGCGCCGGAATAGTCGAGCGCGTCGTCGACAAGCTGGAAGGCGAGGCCGAGATTGGTGCCATAGGAGCGCAGCGCGCCGCGTTCGGCCGCGCTGCGGTCGGCGACGATCGCGCCGACTTCGCCGGCGGCCGAGAACAGCGCGGCGGTCTTGGCGCGGATGACGGCGAGATATTCGTCCTCGGTGGTCGCGGTGTTCTGGGCGGTGACGAGCTGCATCACCTCGCCCTCGGCGATCACGGCGGCGGCATCCGACAGCACTTCGAGCGCATCGAGCGAGCGCACCTCGACCATCATCTTGAAGGCCTGGCCGAGCAGGAAGTCGCCGACCAGCACGCTCGCCTCGTTGCCCCAGACCATGCGCGCGGCCGCCTTGCCGCGCCGCATGTCGCTCTCGTCGACCACGTCGTCGTGCAGAAGCGTCGCGGTGTGCATGAACTCGACGCTTGCCGCCAGCCGGATATGCCCGTCGCCGCCATAGCCGAACATCTGGGCCGCCGCGATCGTCAGCATCGGGCGCAGCCGCTTGCCGCCGGATTCGATCAGATGGGCCGCGACCTCGGGAATGAGCGTCACGTCCGACCCGGTCCGCGACAGGATCATCTCGTTGACCCGCTTCATGTCGTCGGCGACGAGACCGACCAGGCGCTCGATCCCGCTGTCGCGATCCGGCTTTTGTTGAATTGAAACGACGGTCCCCACAATCCACTCCGCTTGCCGCAGTCAGGTTGCCGAGACATTAGGTTCGCGCAAGGGTCTGGGCAATAGCGCAGTGCGCGACGGATTGGCCTATACGATGGCGCGTTGCGGAATTGACGCGGTTTTGATCGGATGGCATTCCGGCAACGGCTATCATTTTCGGAATGAACGGGCGGGAATCCGACAGGCAGGGTCCTTTATGATCGAACTGATGCGCACGAATGACATGGTTGCCCTGAGCTACGCCGAGGCGCTGCTCAAGGATGCGGGGATTGCCTGCGCGATCGTCGACCAGAACATGAGCATCATGGAAGGCTCGCTCGGCGTGCTGCCGCGCCGGCTCCTGATCGACAGCGACCGCGCGGACGAGGCCCGCCGGCTGATGATCGACGCCGGCCTCGGCGACAATCTGAAGTAACCCGGGGACCGGTTCGCATATGGCGGACGCCTTCAGCGATGACGCCTTCCTCGGCGGCCGGCTGTCGATCCTGCAGCCGAAGACGGGGCATCGCTCCGGCATCGAGGCGGTGCTGATCGCGGCCGCCGCACCGCTTGAGCCGGGGGAGACGGTGGCCGATATCGGCGCCGGCGTCGGCGTCGCCGGCCTGTGCGCCCTGTCGCGGGTTGCTGACACGAAGGCGCTGTTGCTCGAGGCCGATCCGCAGAGCGTCGAGCTTGCCCGGAAGAACGCCGGGCGCAACGGCATGGCCGAGCGGGTAACCGTCCACACGATCGATGTCGCCGCGCGCGGCGCGGCCGACCGCGCCGGCCTGACCGGAACCGCCGATCATGCGCTTGCCAATCCGCCCTTCTACGACCCCGCCGCCAACCGGATTTCGCCTTCAAAGGCGCAGGCCCATGCCGCGCCTGCCCACGCCGCCCCTGCGGACCTGCTGGACGGCTGGCTACGCTTTGCCGCCGCCGTCCTGCGCCCCGGCGGCAGCCTGACGCTCGTCCACCGGGCCGATGCGCTGGGTCTCGTTCTCCAGGCGACCGGACGCCGCTTCGGCGGGCTGGCCGTCCTGCCGGTTCATCCCCGCCGGGACGCGCCCGCCACGCGGGTCATCGTCCGCGGCCACAAGGGCAGCCGCGCGCCGCTCAACCTCCTGCCGGACCTCGTCCTGCACGACGAGGCGGGCCATGGCTTCCGGCCGGAGATCGAGGCCGTCCTGCGGTTCGGCGCGGCACTGCGTATGGGAGATTAGGGCATGGGGGGCCACGGGATGGGGGATCAGGGCATGCCGGAATTTAGGCAATATTCCGACATGCCGCAAATTTAGGCGGCTCAAACATCGATTTTTTGCGATCTGGCCCTATAATATCGGTGTCGGCTGATTTCTTCCGGTTCCGACGCAACTGGCGACGCGGTGGGGGGCGCCGCTGCATTTTTTCGAAAATGCGAACACTGATCCTCTCTTCGATACGCCAATCAGCCCGCATTCGCCGCCATGATGACCGATTCCGCTTGATCGTTCGGCCCCATGGCCTTGCGCCGCGCCGCCAGATGGCACATCTGAAGGGCGGGAGACCTGTCCATGAGCCTGATCGATCCGCTGCGTAATCTGTTGCCCGCCCGCTTTCGCGAGCGCCATCCGCTGGTGCCGGTGCTGCGGCTTACCGGCCCGATCGGCATGGCGACGCCGCTGCGTCCCGGCCTGTCGATCGCCGCTCTTGCCGCGCCGCTGGAGCGGGCCTTCAAGATCAAGCGGGCGGCGGCCGTCGCGATCATCATCAATTCGCCCGGCGGCTCGCCCGCCCAGAGCCGGCTGATCTACCGGCGCATCCGCGACCTTGCCGACAAGCATGGCAAGCCGGTCTTCGTCTTCGTCGAGGATGTGGCGGCGTCCGGCGGCTACATGCTGGCGCTTGCCGGCGACGAGATCGTCGCCGATCCGACCTCGATCGTCGGCTCGATCGGCGTGGTCGCTGCGACCTTCGGCTTCGACAAGGCGATCGACAAGCTCGGAATCGACCGCCGGGTCTATACCGCCGGCACCCGCAAGGTGACCCTTGATCCCTTCCAGGAGGAGAAGCCCGAGGACGTGCGGCGCGTGAAGGCGCTTCAGAAGGAGATCCACACGGTCTTCATCGACATGGTCAAGGCGCGCCGCGGCGAGGCGCTGAAGGGGTCGGACCGGCTGCTGTACTCCGGCGAGTTCTGGACCGGCGGCAAGGCGCTGGAACTGGGCCTCGTCGACCGGCTCGGCGAGATCAACGGCGTGATGAAGGAGCGCTACGGCGAGAAGGTGCGCCTGGTGGCGATCCCGACCGGCCGCGGCGGCCTGCTGCGCCGCCTGCGCCCGGGCGCGTCCGCCGACCGTATCGCGAACGGGCTACCCGGTCTCGGCGCGGGCCTGGCCGACGATCTGATCTCGGCGGTGGAAACCCGGTCGCTCTGGTCGCGGTTCGGGCTGTAGGGCTGTTTGAATATGCGGGCCTGGCGCTTGACCTTGGCTGGGGGCGCCGATAGCGTCCGCGCAATCAGTCAATACTGACTTACTTCGGCCTTTCCCCAGGCCCCTCCCATCCCGATAGGATTTATCATGGCGACGTCCGCCGATCCGCTTGACCCGACCCGGTCCTTTCAGGGGCTGATCCTTGCCCTGCAGCGCTATTGGGCGGCCTATGGCTGCGTCATCCTGCAGCCCTACGACATGGAGGTCGGCGCCGGCACCTTCCACCCGGCGACCACCCTGCGCTCGCTCGGGCCGAAGGCGTGGAACGCGGCCTATGTCCAGCCCTCGCGCCGGCCCAAGGACGGCCGCTATGGCGAGAACCCCAACCGGCTGCAGCACTACTATCAGTTCCAGGTGATCCTGAAGCCCTCGCCGCCGGATCTGCAGGACCTCTATCTCGGCTCGCTCTACGAGATCGGCATCGACCCGAAGAACCACGACATCCGCTTCGTCGAGGACGACTGGGAAAGCCCGACGCTGGGCGCCTGGGGGCTCGGCTGGGAGGTCTGGTGCGACGGCATGGAGGTCTCGCAGTTCACGTACTTTCAGCAGGTCGCGGGCTTCGATTGCGCGCCGGTCTCCGGCGAACTGACCTATGGGCTGGAACGGCTTGCCATGTATGTGCAGGGCGTTGACAACGTCTATGACCTGAACTTCAACGGCCGCGACGGCGCCGAGCGCGTCTCCTATGGCGATGTGTTTTTGCAGGCCGAGCAGGAATATTCGCGGCACAATTTCGAATACGCCGACACCGACATGCTGTTCCGCCACTTCCGCGACGCCGAAGCCGCCTGCCAGCGCTACCTGGAGGCGGGCTGGGACACCCGGGGGGTGGATACCGAAGGCGAGATTGGGGCCAGACAAGAGGCGAGGAGCGCCGCAGGCGCGACAGGGACACAAAAAAACCGCCATCTCATGGCGCTCCCGGCCTACGACCAGTGCATCAAGGCGAGCCACGTCTTCAACCTGCTCGACGCGCGCGGCGTGATCTCGGTCACCGAACGCCAGAGCTACATCCTGCGGGTGCGCGAGCTCGCCAAGGGCTGCGGCGAGGCCTGGCTTGCAACCGAAGCCGGCGGCGGTTTTCGCTTATGATACTGAAGCGCTGTGCTGGACAAATTCCATCGTGCATTATGCACTGCGGTAAAATTTCCGCGCCCGATATTATACAAAACCGCCATTTAGTATAATATCCGGGTGGGATTTGTAAGATGGACAAGGCACAATTCGAAACGTCCCCGTCTGGCTCCCTCGTTCAGACTCCGGAGCACGCATGGGCATTTGTGCCCGCGCCGTTGCCGCCAACCCTCGACTTCGGACCTGTAATCATGGAATTGGCTGAGGCGTCGCGGGCAATCGGAGAACTCAATGGTATTGGTCGGACCCTCGACAATCCATATTTGTTAATTCGCCCTCTTCAAACCAAGGAAGCTCTGACCTCCTCCAGTATGGAAGGCACCTATACGACGCTGGACGAATTGATGTTGCTGGATGCTGGGCTGGAACGAGACGACAAATTCGATACACGCGAAGTCTGGAATTACTCCCGGGCGTTGAAGGAAGCAATAGACAGCCTTGAAAGCCTGCCTCTGTGTTTGCGATTGATATGCAATGCACATGCAACACTCTTGCGGGGTGTGACAAAATGCAGGGGTTCGTCCATACGGCCGGGTGAGTTCAAGACACAGCAGAATTGGATAGGTGCTCGAACAATCGACAAAGCTAGGTTTGTTCCTCCGCCTCCTCAACAGAGCATTGCGGCGATGAATGATCTGGAACGGTACATTCAAAGGGATGACCGGCAAACAATTCCGGCTCTTATCGACGCCGCGCTGATCCACTACCAGTTCGAGACCATTCATCCGTTTCCAGACGGTAATGGTCGCGTCGGGCGCATTCTGATTCCGGTGTTTCTGTTTGAGCGAGGCGTTATCCAAAGCCCGCTATTGTATCTCAGCCCCTTCTTCGAAGAGCACAAGGACGAGTACATAGATCTAATGTATGGTGTATCGCGTACAGGCGATTGGATTTCATGGATTGAATTTTTTCTTCACGCAATTCGGACTTCTGCGGAGCGCTCAGTGCAAGTCGCTGACCAATTGCTCGACTTGCGTGCTTCTTATCGTGCGAGCCTGCAGCAATCCGGTCGCTCAGCGCTGCTTTTATCTATCGCTGATTATGTATTCGAGCGTCCGGTATTTTCAATTCCCCAAATTGCAGAGTACTTAGGGGTAACCTATCGATCCGCACAAAAGAATGTCGATATTTTTATGAACAGTGGCATAGTCGAAGAGTTGCCTGAGACTTCACATCCAAAATACTTTGCAGCGCGTGATGTGCTGCTCGCGATAAGCAATATCTGAGGTTCTCATGCCCGATCTTCTGCTCGAACTGTTTTCCGAAGAAATCCCCGCCCGCATGCAGGCGAAGGCGGCCGATGACCTGCGCAAGCTCGTCACCGACGCGCTCGTCGATTCAGGCCTCGTCTACGAGGCCGCCCGCGCCTATTCGACGCCGCGCCGGCTGACGCTGAACGTCTCCGGCCTGCCGCCGCGCAGCCCGGATACGCGCGAGGAGCGCAAAGGCCCGCGCGTCGGCGCGCCGGAAAAGGCGCTTGCCGGTTTCCTGAAAGCCGCCGGTCTTGCTTCTGTGGAGCAGGCGACGGTCCGGAGCGATCCGAAGAAGGGCGATTTCTACGTCGCTATCATCGAGAAGCCTGGCCGCGACGCCAAGGATGTGATCGCCGAGATCGTGCCCGACGTGATCCGCCGCTTTCCCTGGCCGAAATCGATGCGCTGGGGCGATGGATCGCTGCGCTGGGTGAGGCCGCTGCAATCGATCCTCTGTGTGTTCGGGCCGGAAACCGAGGATACCGAGATCGTCGACTTCGAGGTCGACGGCCTGAAATCGGGCCGCGACACGCGCGGCCATCGCTTCCTGGCGCCGGACGCCTTTAAGGTGAAGCGCTTCGACGATTATGTCGCAAAGCTCGAAAAGGCCTTCGTCGTGCTCGATCCCGAGCGGCGGCGTGAGATCATTGCGACTGACGCGCGCAACCTCGCCTTCGCGCAGGGGCTCGAGGTGATCGAGGATGAAGGGCTGCTCGCCGAGGTCGCCGGCCTCGTCGAATGGCCGGTCGTGCTGATGGGCGCCTTCGATCCGGCCTTCCTGGAAATCCCGCCGGAGGTCGTACGGCTGACGATCCGCGCTAACCAGAAGTGCTTCGTGCTGAAGGATGGCGAGGGTGCGCTGGCGAACCGGTTCCTGCTCGTCTCCAACCTCGTCGCAGAGGATGGCGGCAAGAAGATCGTCGCCGGCAACGAGCGCGTGATTGCCGCCCGGCTGGCCGATGCCCGCTTCTTCTTCGAGACCGACAAGAAGGTGCCGCTTGAGGAGCAGGCGAAGAAGCTTGGCGCCATCGTCTTCCATGAGAAGCTCGGCACCCAGGCCGAGCGCGTCGAGCGGATCGCCAAGATCGCGAGCTACCTGAGCGGCCTGGTCGGCGCCGATCAGGCCAAGGCCGAGCGCGCCGCGCGGCTTGCCAAGGCCGATCTCGTCACCGAGATGGTCGGCGAGTTCCCGGAACTGCAGGGCCTGATGGGCCGCTACTACGCGCTCGATCAGGGCGAGGACATCGCGGTCGCCGACGCGATCCGCGATCACTACAAGCCGGCCGGCGCTGGCGACGATGTTCCCTTAGCACCGGTCTCGATCGCCGTCGCGCTCGCCGACAAGCTCGACATGCTCTGCGGCTTCTGGGCGATCGACGAGAAGCCGACCGGCTCGAAGGATCCCTTCGCGCTCAGACGGGCGGCGCTGGGCATCATCCGCATCGTGCTGGCAAACCGGCAGCGCCTGCGCCTGCGTTCGATCCTGGGAACGCTCGTGCATCGCATCGAGGCGGAAATGGCGTCCGATGCCGCCCTGGCGCAGGCGATCGACAATGTGATCTCGACCCGGAATCTGGGCCTGAGCGCGGAGATCCACGAGCTGATCGGCGAGGAGATATCAAAGACCCATCGCCCTGACGTGGAAAAGGTCCCCGCGATCGCCGACGACCTGCTCGCCTTCTTCGCCGACCGCCTGAAGGTCCAGCTTCGCGAGGAGGGCGCCCGCCATGATCTTGTGGACGCCGTTTTCGCGATGGGACAACAAGAGGCGAGGAGTGCCGCAGGCGCGACAGGGAAGACAAAAAACCAACAAGAGGCGAGAAGCGCCGCAGGCGCGACAGGGACAGGAAAAAACGACGATCTCCTGATGATCGTCCGCCGCGTCGAGGCGCTCGGCGCCTTTCTCGACAGCGAGGATGGCGCGAGCCTGCTAACGGCCTATCGGCGTGCCGCCAATATCCTGCGGATCGAGGAGAAGAAGGACGGCCAGTCCTATTCCGGCGTCCCGGACAAGTCCGCCTTCGCGCAGGACGAGGAGCGCGCCCTGTATGCGGAAATCGAGACCACCGCGTCCGCCGTCGAGGCGGCGCTGCGGGCTGAGGATTTCGCCGCCGCCATGTCGGCGCTCGCCGGCTTGCGGGGGCCCGTCGACGCCTTCTTCGATGCCGTCACGGTCAATGCCGATCCTCCCCAATTGCGCGCCAACCGGCTGCGGCTCTTGTCGCAGATCCGCGCCGGCATGGACCGGGTCGCGGACTTTTCCCGAATCGGCGGTTAGCGGCTAGCATGCCGGCCGGGTCCTATGTGGGCCCATGGGCAAGCCGGAGGGAAAACCATGTCTGTCGATCTCGTCACCATTCAGCCGATCGTCGCGCTGATCGCCGGTATCCTCATCCTGATCGTGCCGCGCATTCTCAACTACGTGGTCGCCTTCTACCTGATCCTGATCGGCATTCTCGGCCTCGGCGTCATCAGCTGATCGGCTGTGTCTTTCTCCGAACCTCTCCCTCGTCATCCCGGAATTTGCGCCAGCAAATATCCGGGATCGGGGAGCCGGGGCGCATCGTAGTCGTTTCAAACGTGAGGCCGGGGCTCCCCGATCCCGGCTCTCCGGCTTCGCCTGCGGCCGGGATGACGAGGGGAAGGTGTTTGGCCACACATTCGGCCGTTATCCCCGACTTGGTCGGGGATCTAGCGCCCCCTGTGGCGGCATCTGCAGCACAGCAGAAAACCAACCAAAAGCAATAGCTTACATGGTTTCCGCCTGCGCGAGGATAACGTCTGGATGCATGGCCAGGCTGAAAACCGAAGCCCGGTGCCGCTGAACCGGGCAGCAGTGCCCGAACCCCAGCGAAGTTGGTTGCCGCCTGAGATTTGCCGACAAGAGCGTTGAATCCCGTGCCGTTTTGGGCGATTGGGAAGCGCCCGGCCCGATCGGGCTGACCCTTCCCCGGCCATTCAGGGACGCTTGACATGACGAAATGGGTGTACACCTTCGGTGACGGACGCGCCGAAGGCGCGGCGGACATGCGCAATCTGCTCGGCGGCAAGGGGGCCAATCTTGCCGAGATGTCGAGCCTCGGCCTGCCCGTGCCGCCGGGCTTTACCCTCACCACCGAACTGTGCACCTGGTATTACGACAACGACAAGCGCTATCCCGGCGAATTGACGGGCGAGGTCGACGCGGCGCTGCGCTTCATCGGCGGACTGGTCGGCAAGATCTTCGGCGATGCCGAGAACCCGTTGCTGGTCTCGGTGCGCTCCGGCGCCCGTGCCTCGATGCCCGGCATGATGGACACGGTGCTCAATCTCGGCCTGAACGACATGACCGTCGAGGCGGTCGCGGCTGCTGCCGGCGACCGGCGTTTCGCCTATGATTCCTATCGCCGCTTCATCCAGATGTATTCGAACGTGGTGCTCGATCTCGACCACCACAATTTCGAGGACATCCTGGAGTTCTACAAGGAGGAGCGCGGTTTCGATCTCGACACGGACCTCGCCGCCGACGACTGGCAGGAGATCATCGTCCGCTACAAGGCCCGCGTCGAAGAGGATCTCGGCAAGCCGTTTCCGCAAAGCCCCGAGGAACAGCTCTGGGGCGCGATCGGCGCCGTGTTCGAGTCCTGGCACAACCAGCGCGCCAACACCTATCGCCGCCTGCACGGCATCCCCGACGACTGGGGCACGGCGGTCAATGTTCAGGCGATGGTGTTCGGCAACATGGGCGAGACGTCGGCGACGGGCGTCGCCTTTACCCGCAATCCCTCGACCGGCGAGAACGCGCTCTATGGCGAGTTCCTGGTCAACGCCCAGGGCGAGGACGTCGTCGCCGGCATCCGCACGCCGCAGGACCTGACGGAGGCAGCCCGCGTCGGCGCCGGTTCCGACAAGCCGTCGCTTGAGACGCTGATGCCGGACTCTTTTGCCGAGTTCACCCGCATCTGCGGCATTCTGGAATCCCATTACCGCGACATGCAGGATCTCGAGTTCACCATCGAGCAGGGCAAGCTGTGGATGCTGCAGACCCGATCCGGCAAGCGTACCGCCAAGGCAGCGCTCCGGATCGCGGTCGAGCTTGCCGAGGCCGGCGTGCTGACGACGAACGAGGCGATCGCCCGTGTCGATCCGGCAGCCCTCGACCAGCTCCTGCATCCGACAATCGATCCGGACGCCGAACGCAACGTGGTGGCGCGCGGCCTGCCCGCCTCGCCGGGGGCGGCCCAGGGCGAGATCGTCTTCGATGCCGACACAGCGGAACGGATGAAGGCCGATGGCCGGCCGGCGATCCTGGTGCGCGTCGAGACGAGCCCGGAGGATATCCACGGCATGCATGCCGCCGAAGGCATCCTGACGACGCGGGGCGGCATGACCAGCCACGCCGCCGTGGTCGCCCGCGGCATGGGCAAGCCCTGCGTCTCGGGTGCCGGCATGATCCGCGTCGATTACGCCACCGCGACCCTGACGGTCGCCGGCAAGACGCTCAGCAAGGGCGACGTCATCACCATCGACGGCACGACGGGCGAGGTGCTGCTCGGCCGGGTCAAGATGCTGCAGCCGCAGCTGTCCGGCGAGTTCGCAAGCCTGATGGAATGGGCCGACGCGGCGCGTCGCATGAAAATCCGCACCAATGCGGAAACGCCGGCGGATGCCCGCACCGCGCGTGAATTCGGCGCAGAAGGGATCGGGCTGTGTCGCACCGAGCACATGTTCTTCGAGGAGGGCCGCATCATCGCCGTGCGCGAGATGATCCTGGCCGCCGACGAGGCCGGCCGCCGCGCCGCGCTCGACAAGATCCTGCCGATGCAGCGCCAGGACTTTAAGGAGCTGTTCAAGATCATGGCCGGCCTGCCGGTGACGATCCGCCTGCTCGACCCGCCGCTGCACGAGTTCCTGCCGCAGGAGGAGGAAGAGCTGGCCGAAATCGCGACGGCGCTCGGCACCGATCCCGAACGCGTCCGGCGCCGCGTCCAGGACCTGCACGAGTTCAACCCGATGCTCGGCCATCGCGGCTGCCGGCTCGGCATCTCCTATCCGGAGATCTACGAGATGCAGGCGCGCGCGATCTTCGAGGCCGCCGTCGCCGCGGCCGCCGAGACGGGCAGTCCGGTGACGCCGGAGGTGATGATCCCGCTGGTCGCCACACGCGCCGAGCTCGATTTCCTGAAAACCCGCATCGTCGCCGTCGCCGACGCGGTGAAGCGCGAGACCGGCGCGGATCTCGACTATCAGATCGGCACGATGATCGAACTGCCGCGCGCCGCCCTGCGGGCGGCCGATATCGCCGAGGCGGCCGAATTCTTCTCCTTCGGCACCAATGACCTCACCCAGACCACCTTCGGCATCAGCCGCGATGATTCCGCCCGGTTCCTCGCCGAATATGTCGAGAAGCGGCTGCTCGACACCGATCCCTTCGTCTCGCTCGACCGCGACGGGGTCGGTGAACTGGTGGAGATCGCGTCCGAGCGCGGCCGCGCCGCCCGGCCCGATATCAAGCTTGGCATCTGCGGCGAGCATGGCGGCGATCCCGCCTCGATCGCCTTTTGCGAGACGATCGGTCTCGACTATGTCTCCTGCTCGCCCTATCGCGTGCCGATCGCGCGGCTGGCCGCGGCCCAGGCGGCGTTGGGGGGAACCATCGAGCGGGACAAGTAGGGCGCCGAGCCGAACGCGGTAACCCTAGGTTAACCATGTTTGCTGCTTTTGCCGGCCCCCGATCGGCGGAGCCCGGTCGCAGGCATGGCCGCGCGCCGTCGTCGCAACCGCTCGCGCGAGGCGATCGTACTATCGTGTTTTTATCAGATAATTCAGAGCGCTAGATAGGCGGTACCCGGTCTGCCCGAAGTGGCCTGGAGTGATTGCATCCGCCCCCGGCCCGGCCCGCCGGTGCATTTGCGCAACGCCGAACAACCGCCGCATTCCATAGTTAAACGAACATAAAGAAATTCGCGGCAATCTCGGTTGTCGCGGGGGGACGGTGGGATGCCTCGCACACGCCAGAGGGATGTTGGTCGGCGGTTCGCAATACGCCGCGATCGATACTGGCGGATTTTGCGTATTCAGTATGGAGTAAGCCTCGTGCGGGGTATTGCAGCGCATTCCGGGGGAGCCGGGCGACGTCATCTGCGGTTTATCCGCCCCTACGTCCTGGGCGTCGCGGCCTTGCTGGCAACGACCGTTCAGGCGGCCTATCAGGACGCCGCCGGCTTCGTCCAGCTTGAAACCGATTCCGTTCAGCGCTGGCAGAGAACGCTTGTCGCAACGCCTTACGGCTCGCAGCACAAAGCGCAGGTCGCCCTGCCGGTCGGCGCGTCCGGTCCGCTGGTCGACCGGCCGGTCGGTCTCAGCACCGGCAAGCTCGGCACGCCCGACGAGACGCTTGCCTTCGCCCATACGGCGCCGACGAACCTCGCGGCAGCCGATCCGATGACGACCGGCTCTGTGGCGGTCGGGTCGGTGATGGGCGGGCGGGCGCCGGAGCGGGCGTTTCCGCAAGTGGTCCGCGAGACCAAGGGCAATCTCCTGATGAGCCGGACCGGACAGTCGCAGCGGTTGCGTGTCGATCCGGGCTCCGGCGGCCTGATGCGCATGCCGCGCTTCGTCATCGAGCCGCCGAGCGCGAAGGAAAAGAGCCTCATCCAGTCGTTTCGCGATTTCGACCCGCCGAAGAAATCCGGCAAGCACGTGATGGTCGCCTCGCTCGATCCGCTGGCGGGTTTCGAGAATGTGTTCGCCTTTCAGCCGCTATTGACCACGCCGCTCGAGGACGTGTTCCGCGGCCGCATCGACATCGTCGACTATGACCGCGACCGGCACTGCCTTGCGACCGCCATCTATTTCGAGGCGCGCGGCGAATCCGAGGCCGGCCAGCGCGCCGTCGCCCAGGTCGTGCTCAACCGCGTGCTCGACTACCGCTATCCCGACACCGTTTGCGGCGTCGTCTTCCAGAACCAGACCTGGCGCAACCGCTGCCAGTTCTCGTTCGCCTGCGACGGCCAGCCCGAGCGCGTCAACGACAAGCGGTCGTGGTCGACCGCGATGATGATCGCCGAGGAGGCGCTCGACGGGGACTATTTCCTGGACGGCATCGGCAACGCGACCCACTACCACGCCACCTATGTCAACCCGCGCTGGAGCCGGGCGCTGCGCAAGGTGGAGAAGGTCGGCACGCATATCTTCTATCAGCTGCGTCCCGGCCAGCGCTGAGGGGCCCGGTCCCCTTTATCCCCAGGCCGTTATCCGTACACCGGCGCCCTCCGCGGCGGCCAGCCGCTCCGCCTCGGCAAGCGTCAGCACGGTCCGGCGGGCCTGGGCGCTGTCGCTTGCGGCGAAATCCGTGCGTTGGTGGACGCCGCGGCTTTCGGTCCGCTTCAGCGCGAAGACGGCGATCAGCCGGGCCGCCATGATCATGTTGCGAAACCAGAAGGACGGCCCGCCCTCGCGTTCCAGGACGGCGATCTGGCCGATCGCGTCGATCAGGCCGTCCCGGTCGCGCGCCGCGCCGACCTTATTCGTCATGATCTGCCGCAGGCGCGCCGTCGCCTCGCTTTCGCGAAACAGGCCGGATCCGAACGCACTGGTCGCGCCTGCCCGGATCGGCATCGTGATCGGCGCGGGATAAAGCGCGGCAATGTCGCTTGCCACCCGGGCGGCGAAGACCAGGGCTTCGAGCACCGCGTTCGGGGCATGCAGCCCGGCGCCGTGGATACCCGTCGAGGCGACCTCGCCGCAGGCCCAGAGACCGTCGACGCTGGTGCGCCCGCTGGCGTCGGTCAGAACGCCGCCGATGTGAAAATCAGCCGCCGCCGTCATTTCCGCCATGGGCCCGTCCTCGATGGGGATAAACCGGACGAACTCCGCGTCGGCAAGCAGCGCGCCGGCCTTGGCGGCAAGCGCCAGCCCCTGTCCGAACGATCCCGGCGGGCTTGTCGTATGGGCATAGAGGCCGCCGGCGCCGCCGGTCGCGATCACGACGGCCCGGGCCGCCAGACGGATCTCGGCGGGTCCGGATGCCGGATCGTCGGCATTGGCGAGGAGGCCCGCGACCCGGTTGCCGTCCTTGATCAGGTCCGAGACGGAATAGCCCTCCAGAACCCGGATCGAGCCGGCCGCGCGCACCGCCCGCGCCAGGCGGGTATAGATCGGCAGGTCCCGGCCGTCCCCTCCGGTGTCCCTGTCGAGCACGGCCGGGAAGCCTTGCAGGGCGTCGAGATGGGCGCCGCATTCGGCGGCCATCAGCGCGGCGATCCGCGCATTCGAAAGCCCGGCGCCGCGCGCGACCGTTTCGTCGGCATGATCGTCCGGCGTTTCCGGCGGCTGAAACGCCGCCGCGCTCGATTGCTCCATCGGGGCCGGGCGCTCGATCGGCATCGCGGAAATCAGCGTGACGGGTCGCGGCGCAAGCCTCAGGGCGCAATAGAGACCGGCCAGCCCGCCGCCGATGATCACGACGTCATCGGCAACCGCTCCATGCGTTTCTGGCCCGTCGCTATCTGCCCTTTCGGTATCTGCGATCTGCTCAGGCATCCGAAGCCGTCTCGGCTGGGGGATCGATGAGGCGAATCGACTGACGTAACGTGCCCCTCAAGACAATCGTCGCACCGAAACGGCGGCTGTCAACACGCGCACGGCGCGTAAAGCGCGATCAGGCCCGGAATTCGACCCGAACGGCGCCGAGATCCCCGAAATCCCCAGTCACGGTCGATCCCGCTTTCATCGGGACGACGCCCAGGCAGGTGCCCGTCGTGACCCAGTCGCCGGCCTTCAGGCCGCCGCCCCGTTCGGCCAGCGCGTTGGCGAGCCAGGCAAGTGCGTTCAGCGGATGGCCGAGAACGTTGCGGCCGTGCCCGGCATTCGTCTCCGCGCCGTCGACCAGCCCGCGCACCGGCGCGGCGGCGAGATCGACGCTCCGGTCGTCCGCGATCGCCGGGCCGTGGATGAAGGCGACATTCATGCCGAAATCGGCGAGCGCCGCGCTGACCGGCGGAAAGCCATTGCTCTCGACACGCCGGCCGACGATCTCGATGGCCGGATGGCAGGATTGAACCAGGCCTGTGATCGTTTCGCGGTCGAAGCCTGCCTGTCCCGCCGGCTGGTCGGCCGCGATCCTGAACGCGAACTCGCATTCCGCCCCGAGCGTGCCGGCGGTGAGCTCGACCGTTTCGCCGCTTGCAAACGTCGCCGATTGAAACAGCGGCCCGTAGACCGGCCCGTCGCATTGCAGCATCTTCTGGGCTTCCGGGCTGGTCGCGCCGATCTTCCAGCCGGTTACCGGCTCGCCCATCGCGACGATCGCCCGCGCGCGGATCGCTTCGGCGTCCGTCGCGCTCGGCGGCCAGCCGGTCGGGGCCGGGATCATCCCGCCCTCGCGTTTCGCTTTTGCCAGCGCCGCGCCGAGCGATTCGATTTCATCCCTGTTCATCGGTCGAACCTCTTGAAGTAATTGCAGATACAAGTAATCATCAGCATCATTGATGATTTGCATCATCAAAATCCATTTCTCCGCGCTTGGGAAGGCGCTTACTGTATGCGCGGGATCACACGGGCCGCCCCATTTCAGGGGCCGGACAGGATCGGGAGGCGGATGGCAGATGACACGGCGGGAGGAAAGCCGGATCGGGACGGCGGCGGTCACGGTCATTGTCGTGTGCGGTGCGGCGATCTCGATGCTGTCCTTCGGGCCGCGCGCCGCCATGGGGCTGTTCATGGCCCCGCTATCGGATACGCATGGCTGGGGTCGCGAGATTTTCGCCCTTGCGATTGCGGTGCAGAACCTGGTCTGGGGCCTGAGCCAGCCACTGTTCGGCGCGGTCGCCGACAAATGGGGAGAGACCCGCGTCATCATCCTCGGCGCGGTGCTCTATGCCGCCGGCCTGGCGCTGACGGCGGTCGCCGATACGCCGCTGACGGTCAATCTGGCCGCCGGCGTGCTGATGGGCGTCGGGGTCGCCGGATCGGCCTTCGCGATCGTCATTTCCTCCTTCGGCAAGCTCCTTCCGGCCGAGAGCCGGTCCTGGGCCTTCGGCATCGGCATTGCGGCGGGCTCCGTCGGCCAGTTCCTCTTCGCCCCGCTCGGTCAGGCCTTCATCTCGGCCTATGGCTGGCAGAACGCGCTCTACTACATGGCGATCATCATGCTGATCATCCCGTTTCTGGCGCTCGGCCTGCGCAGCCGGCCGGGCCATGCGGCGGGGCAGCAATCCACCCAGACGCTGAGCCAGGCGCTTGGCGAGGCGATGGGCCATCCAAGCTATGTGCTGCTGGTCATCGGCTTCTTCGTCTGCGGCCTGCAGCTCGCCTTCATAACCGTGCACATGCCGGCCTATGTGAACGATATCGGCCTCGACCCGAAATGGGGCGCCTGGTCGCTTGGCCTGATCGGCCTGTTCAACGTGGTCGGCGCCTACAGCGCCGGCGTCATGGGCGGCAGATCGAGCAAGCGGCTGATGCTGTGCTGGATCTACCTGCTGCGCTCGGCCGCGATCGCCATGCTCATCCTGCTGCCGGCGACGCCGGCGACGGTTCTTCTGTTCTCGGCCGCCATGGGCCTTTTGTGGCTGTCCACCGTGCCGCTGACCTCGGGCCTCGTCCTGGTGATGTTCGGGCCGCGCTACATGGGCACGCTGTTCGGCTTTGTCTTCCTGTCACACCAGGTCGGCTCCTTCGTCGGCGTCTATCTGGGCGGCGTCTTCTACGACCGGTTCGGCTCCTACGACCTGTTCTGGTGGGTTGCCATCATCGCCGGCCTGTTCGCCGCTGCCGTCCACTACCCGATCCGCGAGGCCCCCGTGGCGCGGCTGCAGGCGGCGGAGTGAGGAGACGCCGGAGGGAAAGGCAAGCTACCGCGCAAGCCTGACCCGAAACCCCCGGAACCGCCTGCGCGCCGGGTCGTCGATATCCTTGCAGGCGGTGCCGTTCCCGCCGAGTTCGACATCGCCGTCGTCGCTGAGGGCATAGACGCCGTCGCCATCGAGGAACAGCGCTTCCGGTGTCAGGTCCTTGGCGACCGACAGCCAGTCCGGCGCGCTGACCGGCGTGACGCTTGAAGACCCCGGCCCGGACCAGTCGAAGACCCGATAGGTGTCGTCATCGGTGCGTCCGGCCAGAACGAGATAGCGCTTGCCGGCCGGATCGTATTCGAGGCTGCGGATCCCGCCGCCATGAAGGTCGAGCACGTCCACCGTGCCGAGCGCCGCCCGGCGGCCCTGAAGCAGGTCCTGCGGATTGAGGATTGCCACCACCAGCGCCATCTCGGCCTTGCCGGACCCGTCCGGCCGGTCCTGCTCCAGCTTGGGGTCCCGCAGGCCCACCAGCAGCGCCCCGTCCGGCGAGGCCGCGAGCCCCTCGATGTTGAAGTCGTCGCCCGCCGCGCGAACGACCGGATGGGCCTCGATATCGGCGCGCAGCAGCCGGTAGGGCTGCCCGACGAGGGTGACGGCGAGCCTGTCTTCCACGCAGCTAACATGGGCTGCGAACAGCAGGTGCCGGTTAGGGGCGATCTTGCCCTTGTGGTCGCTGTGCGAGCCGGTGATGAAGATCAGGTTGCCGATCCGGGCGGCCGCCTCCAGGTCCGCCTGGTCCGTGCCGTGAAGGCCGAGAGTCGGGCCGAGCGGATCGCTCACGGCGACGGGATTGAGCCTGCCGCTGCGATAGAGCCGCAGACGCTCGCTGCGATTGTCGAGCGCCAGAAAATGCCCGTCCCCGAACGCAACGGCCGACGACGCGTCGCAGATGCCTGAATAAAAGTCGATTGTTTTGGATGCCATGGTTCCAGCCCCTCTTTGTCTTACCCCTTGTTGTCCCGGCCTTTGCGGCCGTGTCCGCGACGCTCGCCCGCTGTGTTCGATTGCCTCGACCATTGGATAGGAAGCGCGCTCAATACAACTTATGCGTAAATCCGGCTGCGGTCACCCCACGCCGCCCGGCTCAGCCGGCGATGCGGACCGTCTGGCTCAACCGGTGATCCGGGCAGGCAATCTGCCGGACCCTCTTGCCCCCGGCGCGGTTTGCGGGCAGGTAGGGCGCACAGACAACGCGCGGGAGTGAACGCACCATGCCGGACCGGTTTCCAGCGATACTCGTCTCCAAGGACGGTGATGAAGCCCAGAAGGTCGAACAGGTCGAACTCGGCCTCGATGATCTGATGGACGGCGACGTCGTCGTCGATGTCAGCCATTCGACGGTCAACTACAAGGATGGCCTGGCGATCACCGGCAAGGCGCCGGTCGTGCGCCGCTGGCCGATGGTGCCGGGGATCGATTTCGCCGGGACGGTGGCAAGCTCGGCCGATCCCGACTTCAAGCCCGGCGATGCCGTCATCCTGAACGGCTGGGGCGTCGGCGAGGTGCATTATGGCGGCTATGCCGGCAAGGCCCGGGTCAAGGGCGGCTGGCTGATCCACAAGCCCGATGGACTGACCGGCGCCCAGGCGATGACCATCGGCACGGCCGGCTATACCGCGATGCTGTGCGTGATGGCGCTGGAGCGCCAGGGCGTGACGCCGGACCAGGGGCCGATCATCGTCACAGGCGCGGCCGGCGGCGTCGGCTCGGTCGCCATCGCCATCCTCGCCAGGCTGGGCTACGAGGTCCTCGCCTCGACCGGCCGGCCCGAGGAGGCCGACTATCTCAAAGGTCTGGGCGCTGCCGACATCGTCGCGCGCGAGGACCTGAGCGGCAAGCCGCGCCCGCTCAACAAGGAGCGCTTCGCCGGCGGCGTCGACGCGGTCGGCTCGACGACGCTCGCAAACGTCCTGTCGATGACCAGATATGGCGGCGCGGTCGCCGCCTGCGGCCTGGCCGGCGGCATGGATCTGCCGTCCTCGGTGATGCCGTTCATCCTGCGCGGGGTGAGCCTGCTGGGCGTCGATTCGGTCATGGCGCCGCGCGCCCGGCGGATCGAGGCCTATGACCGGCTGGTCCGCGATCTCGACCACGACAAGCTTGCCGCGATGACCACGACGATCGATCTGGCCGGCGTGCCGCAGGCAGGCGCCGACATCGTCGCCGGCAAGGTGCGCGGCCGGGTCCTCGTCGAGGTCGGCGGCTAGCCGCCGGCCCTGCCGCAGGCGATCTGTTTCGCCATCTGATTTGGGCAGGCCGCGCAGGCGCCGCGGTCGGTCCGGGCGGCGCCGGCGTCCGCCGTCAACCCGGCTGCATCGGGAAGAGGATGCAGGTCTCCGTCCCGTGCGCCAGCAGCTTGCCCGCGCTCGTCTTCAGCGTCGCATCGGAGGTGGCGACCCGGCCGCCGCGATGGACGACCCGCCCCTCGCAGACGACCTCGCCGGTATCCGGCATGATCGGCCTGACCAGGTTGACCTTGAACTCGACGGTCGTATAGGCCTCGCCGGCCTTCAGCGTCGAATGGACGGCGCAGCCGAGCGCGGAATCCAGCAGCGTCGCCGCCCATCCGCCATGCACCGTGCCGAGCGGGTTCAGGAAATCGGCCGAGGGCGTGCCCCTGAAGATCGCATGCCCGGAATGCGCTTCGCTCAAAAGGAAGCCGAGCGACCGTCCGATCGGCGGCGCCGGAAGGTCGCCGGCGATCATGGCCTTAAGCTGCGACAGCCCGTCCATGTCCTTGATCTCGGCCAGCGGCAGGGTGTCGAACCGTCGGGCCTCGGGGACCCGTTGGGACTTCGCCGTCGATTGGCTATACTGGTCGGACATCGGCTTTCCGGCTTTCGGTTGGACATGGCGTCTTCGGCATGTCGGACGGTTGTGCGGGATAGATACATGCATATACAATAAAACGATTATGAACAACCCTGTGCCAGACCAGTCGGATATCACCACCGCCGCTATCGATGGTCCTGTCGGTGCATCCGGAGAAAGTGCGGCCGAGACCGTCCCCGGGACGGTTGCGGAGACGGTCGCCGAGCTCAATTGCACCGGTTATCGCCTGCGCAAGGCGACGCGGCGGATAACGGCGCTGTTCGACGATGCCCTGGCGCCGGCCGGCATGACGGTTACGCAATTCTCGATCCTGGCGCGTCTGGCCGTCTCCGGCGCCTCGCCGATGTCCGGCCTTGCCGACCGCATGGGGATGGACGCCTCGACGCTGACCCGCACCCTGAAGCCGCTCCTGCAGCGCGGCCTGATCGCCCACAGCCAGGGCGCGGACCGGCGCGTCAAGCAGGTCGGGCTGACCGACGAGGGCCGGGAAGCCGTGGCGCTGGCTGTGCCCTATTGGCGCTCGGCCCAGCAGAAGGTCGAGCGGGCGCTCGGCGGCGAGGTCAGCCATCTGCACAGCCTGCTTGGCCGGCTGTCGAAGGCCGTCGACCGGGACATGGGCTCAGGCCGCTAGCAGACGCCTGGATCGCCGACCCTCAGCCGCGCCGACCGATCTCCAGCGCGAAGGGGACGCCCTCATAGGCGAACTTGCCGCGGCCGATCCGTGCGACCGCGGTGCGCATGCGGCCGCCGCGGCCAAGCACGTCGTCGGCCAGCGCCACCAGCCGGGCATTCGGGGTGGCCGTCGGCGAGGCGGCGCGGATCGTCTGGGCCAGGTCCTCCTCGTCGGCATCCGGATCAAGCGCGCAGGCGGCGATGAAGGCGGCCGCCGTCGACCGGCTGATGCCGGCGAAACAGTGCACCACCATCGGTTGCGTCCGGTCCCAGGCCTCGACGAAGGCGAGATAGTCGCTGACATGGTCATGCGAGGGCGGGGTCATGTCCTGCATCGGCTCGCTGATATCATGCATGGCCAGGAACAGGTGCCGCTCGGGATGGATCGGATCGGGCCGCACCACCTCCGTGCCCGCCGTGATCAGGGTGACCAGATGGCTTGCCTTGGAGGCGGCGACGATTTCATCGATCCGCGCAAGCGAACAGACATGGATTGCCGGCATGGTGAAAAGCCCTTTCTGCGCAGGGACTGGAACATGAGGCGCGTCCCTGAAGTATATGCGCCGATTCGCCGGTTCTTCCAGCTTTGGCCCCGATCTCACCCACTGCTGTTCGGTTCAGCGGGGACGGGCTTTGGTTGGCAGCCTGGCCACCCCTTCGGATGTCATGCCCGGACTTGTTCCGGGGATCTATGACCACAGTGGCCGGCGGAGGTGTTCATGGATTGCCGGGACAAGCCCGGCAATGACAGGGAGGGGGCATGGCGGGCGATACCAAGACAACGCTTCAATCGTGGAAAACAGAGTAGATGACGTCCGAGGGGGTGTATGGGGCGTGTGTATCCCGCCACCATGGTTTGTCGAAAGCGCAATACCAGGCAATAGGTTAATCGACGTCGCCGGAATTGAACCGGACAGCAGCGTATCTCACCGGGCCGTGCCGATCAGCTATCCAGCGCCGCGAAGCGGTCGAGGAAGCGTGTCTCGGCGTCGGCGACCGGCAGCGCCTTGAGGCGGAACAGGGTTTCGAGCCCCGCGCCGGCGAGCCGGCCGGGCCGGCCGAAGAAGCGGGCGGCTTCCGCGTCCGAGAAGCCGGCGAGCTGCGTCGCCTCCAGGAAGGCGGCGGCGATATCGGCGCGCTTGATCGCCTTCGAAATGTCTTCGGGCAGCGTCGCGGGCAGGCCGAAGCGGATATGCACGGCCGCCTGGATACGCCGCTCGACCTGCTTGTAGTCGCCGCCGATCACCGCCTTGAACGGGCTGATCATGTCGCCGATCACATATTCGGGCGCGTCATGCAGCAGCGCGGCGAGCCGCCAGCGTTGCTCGATGCCGGGAAACAGCCGGCCGATCAGGTCCTCGACGAGCAGGCAGTGCTCGGCGACGGAAAAGGCGTGATCGCCGACCGTCTGGCCGTTCCAGCGGGCGACCCGGGCAAGGCCGAGCGCGATATCGGCGATCTCGATATCGAGCGGCGAGGGATCGAGCAGGTCGAGCCGGCGGCCGGACAGCATCCGCTGCCAGGCGCGGGCGGTCTGGTCCGCCGCGCTCAAGGCGCCCCCGTATCCGTATTAGATCGATCCGCTTTAGATCGATCGACTTCGGGCCAGTCGAACGTTGCCCAATCCGGACGCGCGGGCGTCAACGTCGCGGCGCCTGCGGTGATCTGGGTCCCGGCTGCAAGTGCCTGCTGCATCCGGTCGAGGCGAAGCTTGGCGATGCCATGCGTGCCGGATGCCGAGCCCATGCTGCCGATCTGCCGGCCGTCGGCTTCGATGGCGGTGTCCGGCGGCGGCGCCTCTCCGGCGATCGTGACGGGAACGAACCGGCTGCGCGCGGTGCCGCGATGATGCATGCGTGACACGACCTCCTGACCGACATAGCAGCCCTTGTCGAAATCGACACCGCCGAACTGATCGAGGCAGGCCTCGTGGGCGAAGACGTCGCCCGATCCGAAATCGTGGCCGAATTCGGCGACGCCGAGCCCGACGCGGTGCGCCTCGTAATCGGCCTCCGTACCAGCCGTGTACGGGGACAGGACGGCGTCCGCGTCGCCGCCGGCGACGATCGCGCGATAGCCGAGCGCGGCAAGCCGCGGGTCGCGGAACGACAAGGCGGCCGCCGGCGGCGTATCGGTGTTCCAGCAGGCGATGACGGACAGATCCTCGCGCAGGGCGATCTCCGCCTTGGCCCGCAGCCGGTAGAACATCAGCCGCTTGACGAGATCATTGGCCGCCGCCCGGTCGACATCGAGCAGGATCGTGTCTCCTTCCCCCTGGCCCCGTACGGCCAGAAAGGCGAACAGCAGCTTGCCCTGCGGCGTCAACAGGGCGCTGTAGCAGGCCGTTCCGGGCGCCGGTCCGGGAATGTCGCTGGTCAACAAACCGTCGAGCAGCGACTGCGCGTCGGGTCCGGATACCGAGACCAGTCCGCGGCATTTGAGGCAAGTTGCAAGGTCTCCGGTCATGGACGACTAACCCTTTCCTCAGCGCGCTGTGGTCTTGAAGCGGATAACAATGCCGATCTCCGTTTCAAGCTTTGCGATAGTGATCTAATGTCAATGGACACGATTTAGGGATCATTCCGCCGGGGGGTGGGTTTGATCGGAGGGGACACAGAACACGCATGGGCGACTTCTATGGGACGATGTCCCGATCGAAGAGCGGTACCCTGCGTGAACCGGCCTATCCGACATAAACGGCCTTTCCGGAATAGCGGAACGAACCAGACGAGTGGGCCCCGGATTGGCGGGGCCACGTCTTAGGTATGCCGCCGGTTGCCTGCGGGCAAGCGTGTGCAGCTTTGCGAGTGTGTCATGGTCGCGAGATTCGATACGGTTTTCCACAGCGGCACGGTCGTCAACCATGATGGTGTGGCGCGGCGCGATATCGGCATCCGTAATGGCCGGATCGCCGCACTGGGCACGATCGATCCGGCGCACGCCGGCGAGGCGATCGACTGTACCGGGCTGACCATCCTGCCCGGCGTCATCGACACCCAGGTCCATTTCCGCGAACCGGGGCTTGAGCACAAGGAAGACCTGGAATCCGGGTCGCGTGCGGCCGTGATGGGTGGGGTGACCTGCGTCTTCGAACTGCCGAACACGGAGCCGCAGACCACCACCGCAGCGGCGCTGAACGACAAGCTGGCGCGGGCGCGCGGCCGCATGCATTGCGACCATGCGTTCTTCATCGGCGGCACGGTGGAGAACGCCGACCGGCTTGGCGGCCTGGAGCGATTGCCCGGTTGCGCCGGCGTCAATGTCGTGATCGGGGCTGCGAACGGATCGGTGCCCGCCGAGGACGATTCGCGGATCGCCGAGATCCTGCGCGGCATCTCGCGTCGCGCCACGTTTCACGCCGAATACGAGCCGCGCCTTGCCGCGCGCAAGGGGCTCGCCGAGGCGGGCCGGCCGGAGACGCACCCGCTCTGGCGCGACGAGACCGCGGCCCTTCAGGCGACCGAGCGGCTCCTGCGCCTTGCCCGCGCGGCCGGCAAGCGTATCCATATCCTGCATGTCACCACCGCGGAGGAAATCGCGCTTCTGGCCGAACACAAGGACGTGGCGAGCGTCGAGGTCACGCCGCATCATCTGAGCCTGACGGCGCTCGCCTATCGCCGGCTCGGCACCCGCATTCAGATCAACCCGCCGATCCGCGACGACCGGCACAACGTGGCGCTCTGGCACGGGATCGCGAATGGCGTGGTCGACATTCTCGGGTCCGACCACGCGCCGCACACGCTTGACGAGAAGGCCGAGGCCTATCCGGGCTCGCCGTCCGGCATGCCCGGCGTCCAGACCCTGGTGCCGATCATGCTCGATCACGTCCATTCCGCTCATATGACCATCGAACGCTTCGTCGACATGACAAGCCACGGCCCGGCCCGGCTGTTCCAGATCGCCGGCAAGGGCCGGATCGCCGCCGGCTTCGACGCCGATCTCACGGTGATCGACCGGAATCTCAGCCGGATGATCACCGATGACTGGATCGTGTCGAAGGCGGGCTGGACGCCCTATGCCGGATTGACCGTGTTCGGCTGGCCCGTCGGCACGGTCGTGCGCGGCCGGCGGGTGATGTGGGAGGGCGAGGTGCTGGCCGCGGGGACCGGCCGGCCCGTCCGCTTCCTGGAGGCCCTGGAGCCGGCGCCATGACCACGCAAGTCCCACCTGCCCGCATTCGTCCCGCCACACCGCAGGATGCCGGCGCGATCCTCGAGCTTCTCGACGACCTCAATGCCCATGTCGGCGCCGAACGCGGCAAGATGTCCCGCCGGACCCTGATAAACGACGCGTTTTGCGACGAGCCGAAGGTCCGTTTCCTTGTCGCCGACCGGGACGGCACGATCGCCGGCTATGCCGCCTGGTGCGAGGCCTACGAGACAGAGCACGCCATGCCCGGCCTCTACATGATCGACCTGTTCGTTTCGCCCGAGCATCGCGGCGCCGGGCTCGCGCGCCGGCTGGTCGCAGCCCTCGGCGCCGAGGCGCGCCGGTCGGGCCGCGGCTTTCTGTGGTGGGCTGCCGCCCCCGATAACAAGGAGGCCGCCGGCTTCTACAAGAGCCTCGGCGGCCACAGCGAGCCGATGATCGCCCACGCGCTGTTCGGCCCGCCCTTCGACGATCTGGCCGACGAGGCGGAGAGCGGCTGAGCCGCCGCGCAACGACATGCGGTAAACTCTGCGTCAGGCAGCGTCTTGGTGGGTGCCGCCAGGCCCGAAATGCGGCAGACTGACGCCTTACCTGTTCCTCACCCCGGATACCCCGCAACCGATGCTCTCACCCCGTGATCTCGGCGCGTTGCGCGCCCCGCTTCTCGTGTTCGGCGGCCCCTATGGCAATCTCCAGGCGACGCAGGCGGTGTTCGCCGAAGCCGACCGGCTTGGCCTCGGCCCCGACCAGATCCTCTGTTCAGGCGATTGCGTCGCTTATTGCGGCGCGCCGGCGGCAACCGTCGCGCTGATCCGCGACCGGGGCATCGTCGTCGTCCAGGGCAATGTCGAGGAGCAGATCGGTGCGAATGCGGCCGATTGCGGCTGCGGCTACGAACCGGGCACGGCCTGTGACGTGCTGTCGCGCGACTGGTATGCCGCCTGCCTGGCGGCGCTCGATCAGGAGGCCGCCGACTGGATGGCGGGGCTGCCGGCCGCGGTGCGGTTCTCGATCGGCAAGGCTCGCTTCGCGGTGCTGCATGGCGGCCTGGAACGCAACAACCAGATCCTGTTTGAATCGACTGAAGGGGACGAAAGGCGCCGTCAGCTCGAGGCCCTGGACGTCGACGCGGTGATCGCCGGCCATACCGGTATCCCCTTCACCCAGGCGTTCGGCGCGCGCTACTGGCACAATGCCGGCGTTGCCGGCATGCCGGCCAATGACGGCACGCCGCAGACCTGGTACACGCTGATCACCGAAACGGGCGAGGGCGGCCTTGCGCTCACCCACCATCGGCTGGCCTATGATCACGCCGCCGCGGCCCGCGACATGCGCGCGGGCGGCTTTCCCGAGCCCTATGCAAGGGCGCTGGAAACGGGCCTCTGGCCGAGCCTCGACATGCTGCCTGTGCGGGAAACCGCCGAGACCGGCCGCCCGCTGGCGCCGGCAGGGGCGTTGATCGAGGCTCCCGTCAAAGAGTTAGCCGCAGTCAGACCGGGCTGAAGGCCGACTAGCTACGCTAGTCGCCGGCGACGAAGAAGTGCCAGGTGCCGTCGGGACCGAGGCCGAGCCGGTAGAAATTGTAGGCGCCGAATTCCTCCATCAGCGCCCGGTCGTGCGGCGTGACCAGCTTGTAAAGCTCGACCTCCTGGGCCGGCGTCAGCGTATCGAGCGGCAGGGCGTAGAAGTAAGGCCACACATACATTTCCCGCGGCGTGCCCGCTTCCAGATGGACGAAGCCGGCCTCGAGGATCTCGATCAGGATCGCCAGGATTTCCCGACCCTCCGGATCGCCGCCGGCCGACCGCCAGAAGGCGATCGGGTCGGTCTCGTCGCCGAAGGAGACGAGTGGCGGCAGCTCGTTGACCTCGACCATCGGCCGCATCGCCTCCAGGTCGCCACCGGCGGCGGCTTCGATCAGCTGTTCGCGCATGCGCCGGACCGGCGTCGGCAGCAGCTCGGGATCGTACAGGACCATCGGCGGCGCGAAGGCGTCGGCGGGCGCGTCCGCACCGTCCGTCTGCGGACCGGCGGGAGTGGCCGTCTCCTCCTCAAGCGGCGGCAGTTCGATCGTCTCGGTCTTCACCTTCGTTTGTGCCTGCGCGGGCGTTTGCGCCTGCACGGGCAGCGGGCCCGCCGGCAGCGTGGCGAGGGCGGTCAGCGCGATGGCGAGGAGGCGGATCGTCGGCATGGCGTAATGATCGGCGCGGGACGCGATCAGTCAAGTCGGAAGCGCGCGGCAATCCGGTCGCATTTCACACAAGCGTGTAATCGTCGCGTCATATGATCGCGACATTACGGGCGGCCGGTTGTTACACTGGGGCCCAGGGCTTAAGAAAAGTCCCAGGGCGAGACGTGTCGACGTGGCGTTGAGCAGCCGCTGCGTCCGGATCCTTGGGGGAAAATGACGAATCTGGTTGTCATTCCAGCCGGCATCGCGATCGGCATCCTGACCTCCGCGCCGGTCGGGCCGGTCAACATCATCTGTATCGGCCGGGCCTTTCGCTATGGATTCGTGCCTGCCTGGCTGGCTGGAATCGGCGCCGCGATCGGCGACGGCGTCTTGGCGCTCGTTGCGGTGTTCGGCATCGGCGTGATCGCCGACGCGATCACCAATCACACCGGCCTCATCCAGTCCGTCGGCGCGACCATCCTCATCATCTTCGGCCTCTATGTGATGATGTCGACGCCGCATGGTTCGCCGCGCGCCGAAGCGCACATGGCCGATTCCGGCATGCGGATCATTCCCGCGACCTTTCTGATCACCATCACCAATCCGGGCGCCTTGCTCGGTTTCTTCGCCATCTTCGGCGGCATCATCGGCAACCGGCTGCTGCCGGAGGGGGACTGGACATCGGCGATCCTGATGGTCGTGTCGGTGGCCGGCGGCGCGCTTTTGTGGTGGACGGGGATCGCCGGCTTCGTCGCCCGCATCCGCCATCTGATCAGCGATCAGACGCTGCGCCGGATCAACATCGTCTCGGGCTTCCTGCTGGCCGCGATCGGCGTCGCCATCCTGGTGAAGGTCGCGCTGCGCCATTTCGGCCTGCTTTAGGCCGTTTTCTACTGCCCGTAGCGCGAGGCGATGCGCTGGGCGATGTCGGCGCCCTCGCTCATATAGGTATCGATCACCCAGACCGCCGTCGTCGAGCAGGTCCGGTAGCTCTGTTCGAAGCCGCGATAGCCGCGGTTGAAGCTGTCGACAAGCTTGGCGCGCCGGTCCGGCGAGGGGTTTTCCGCGTCGATCAGCTGTTGCATCATCGACCGCCAGGTCTGGCCCTCGTCGGCCTCGCAGAGCGTCCGCAGATAGTGGACGGCGCCGAGGATCTCGGCGAGCCGGTGCATCTCGCGGTCATAGGGCGGCGCGGTCGGCAGGGTTTGCCGGTTCTGGGTTTGCGGGACCTGGGCCTGTTGGGCGGTGCCGCCATCCGGAACGGCGATCAGCACCGCCAGCGCGCAGGCGCCAGCCCGTAACCCGTCCATCATATGCCGCCTGAATGCCATGCCCTATTCCTAGACCGGGCCTTTCGGAATCTCAATCACCGGCGATCTTCATCGATACCGATCAGCGCGGCGGCCTTAGCGATCACCTCGGGCGTTCCCTCGGTGATCGTCAATCCGCCGAGTACCGAGGGTGCAAGCCAGGCGATTTCGCTCGCCTCCTCCGATGTAACCCCCGCACCGCTGATCCAGCGCGCCGCGAAACACGCGATCACATAGTGGGTCGACACCGCGCCCGCTTCGTCGCGGCGGATGATCTCGACCGTGTCCGCCAGCGCCGCGATCTCCGCCGTTACGCCGGTTTCCTCGAAGACCTCGCGGGCGGCTGCCTCAGCCAGGCTCTCGCCGGCCTCGACAAGGCCGCCGGGCAGGCTCCAGACCCCGGCAAGCAGGGCACGCGCCCGCCGGGCGAGCAGCACGCGGCCGTCCCGGAAGACGGCGGCGGACGCCCCGATCAGCGGGCGGGCGGGGTACTGTCTCTCGTTGGAGGGGTCGGTCACGCGGGTCTGCCATTTTGCTCTCAGCAACGACGAATCATTGCCGCGCGCGCCGTCGCCATGTCAAATCAGACAGCAAACGGGAGACGGCGATGTGTGGTCGATTCAGCCTGACGGTGCCACCTGAGGAGATCCGCGAATTTCTCGGCTTTCCCGAACAGCCGAACTTTCCGCCGCGCTACAACATCGCGCCGACGCAGCCGATCGCCGTCGTCATGCGCGGCGCGGATGGCCGTCATTTCACGCTGATGCGCTGGGGCCTGTGGCCCTCCTGGGTCAAGGATCCCAAGGATTTCCCGACCCTGATCAACGCCCGCGGCGAGAGCGTCGCGGTGAAGCCCGCCTTCCGCGCCGCGATGCGCCGCCGCCGCTGCCTGATCCCCGCCGACGGCTTCTACGAGTGGCAGGCCTCCGGCAAGGGGCAGAAGATCCCGCATCTGATCCGCCGCCCGGACGGCGGTCCGTTCGCCTTTGCCGGCCTGTGGGAGACCTGGTTGGGGGCGGCGGGCGAGGAGATCGATACAGCGACGATTGTCACGACCACCGCGAACGAAAAGCTCAAGCCCCTGCACGCGCGCATGCCGGTCGTCGTGGCGCCCGAGGATTTCGCCCGCTGGCTCGACGCCGACGCCAATCCGCCCGACGCCGTCGCCGATATCATCCGGCCGGCGCAGGGTGATTTCTTCGAGGCCTTCCCGATCTCGACGCGGGTCAATTCGGTGGCAAACGACGATCCGGACATTCAGGCGCCGCTCGCAGAAGCCGCGACGCCGCCCGTCGAGCCGCGCAAGAAGCCGCCCGCAAGGAAGAAGAAAAGCGACGACGATCAGATGACGCTGCTATAGGCCCGTTCGCCTAGTCGAGCATCTTGAGCACCCGGTCGACCATCTGCTCGCTCAGGCCCAGATAGTTGTTGGGATCGGTGAGCTTGCCGATCTCCTCCCTGCTCAGATGCGCCGCGACGTCCTCGTGTTCCATCAGCAGCGTGGCGAAGCCCTTCTCGTCGATGTCCGGCGCGTGGCAGATCGCGTAGATCACGTCATGCGCCTTGTCGCGGCCGAGCTCCGGGGCAAGCCGCATCATGACGGCTTCGGAACAGATCAGGCCGCGCGTCTCGTCGAGATTGCGCTTCATGGCATCCGCATGCACCTCGATCCCCTCGAGCACGAAACAGGCCTGCGCCAGGGCGCCGCCGGTCAGGGTGAAGATCTCGGGAAGCGCGATCCACTCGATCTGCCAGGGGCCGGTCGCCCGCTCGTGGTCCTCGACCATCGCGTCGAGCAGGGCCGCAACGTTCTGCCGCACACCCGCCGCGCAGGCGTGGATATAGGCACACGACATCGGGTTGCGCTTCTGCGGCATGGTCGAGGACGAGCCGCGATTGGGCACATAGGGCTCGCTCGCCTCGCCCACTTCGGTCGAGGCCATGATCTTCAGGTCGGTGGCGAACTTGCCGAGTGTTCCCGTCAGAAGCCCTAAGAAACAGCCCGCCTCGGCGATGCGGTCCCGCTCGGTGTGCCAGGCGATATCGGGCCGGGCGAGGCCGAGTTCGCTGACCAGGCCCTCCTGTACCTCGAAGCCCCGGTCGCCGAGCGTCGCCAGCGTGCCCGAGGCGCCGCCGAATTCGAACACCTCGATGCGCGGCCGGATCTCGGCGAGCCTGTCGCGATGGCGCATCAGCGTCGCCAGCAGCCGGGCCATCTTGAAGCCATAGGTGATCGGCACGGCCTGTTGCAGGTTCGAGCGGCCGGCCATCGGCGTCGAGCGATGCTCTTTGGCAATCCTGGCAAGCGCCTTGATCGCCCGGTCGAGGTCCTTTTCGATCAGGTCGAATGAGGCCTTGATCTGCAGGATTGTCGCCGAATCGGTGATGTCCTGGGTGGTCGCGCCCCAGTGGCAGTAGCGGCCGGCATCGCCCTGACACAGGTCGCGGATCTGATGGACGATCGGCAGCACCGGCCAGCCGATGATCAGCATCTCCTTTTCGTAGCGCTTGAAGTCGATGTTCTCGACCTTGCAGACACGGGTGATCTCGTCTGCGGCCTCCTGGGAGATGATGCCGAGCTTCGCCTGCGCGCGGGCAAGGGCTGCCTCCCAGTCGAGATATTTCTGGGTGCGGAATTCGTCCGACCAGACCTCGCGCATCGCCGCCGAGCCGAATATGTTGCGGAAAACAAGGGAATCGATAGCGCTGGTCGGCATTCTTCATGTCCTTCAATGGTAAGCCGCTGAAAACAAGCTGCGGCGGATTGCGATCTGTTCAATCAAATCTATCGGCCGGCTAAGTGGCCGGCTTGCGGGCCGGGTCGATCCACTTCGCCATGGTGACCCGCTCTTCCGTGTCGTAGCCGATGGCGCGGTAGAAGTCGACAACCGCCGTGTTGTCGGCGCGAACCATCAGGTTGAGCTTCCAGATGCCGCGCGCCTTAAGCCAGTCCTCCGCCGCCGCCATGATGGCGCGCCCGGTTCCCGACCGTTGCAGGGCCGGATCGACGGAGACGTAGTAGACGGTGCCCCGGTGACCGTCATGGCCGACCATGACGCTCGCGGCGATCGCGTCGTCGAGGCGGCCGATAAGGATTGCCGTGTTGTCGACGGAGCGGGCAAAGGCGATGTCGGCGACCGGATCGTTCCACGGCCGGATCAGGCCGCACCGCGTCCACAGGTCGATGACCGCGTCGAGATCCGCGTCGGTGATTTCGGTGACGGTGAGGCCCGTCATTCTCAGACCACCTTGCCGGGATTTAGGATGCCCTTGGGATCGAAGGCCTGCTTGAGCGCCTTCATCATGTCGAGCTCGACCGGCGATTTTATCGTTTCCATCAGGTGCTGCTTCATGAGGCCGATGCCGTGTTCGGCGGAAATCGAGCCGCCGAGATCGGCGACGATTTCGTTGATCGCGCCGGTCACCGCGTCCCATTGCTCCAGAAACGCGTCGCGCGCGCCGTCGACGGGCTGGCTGAAATTGAAATGGATGTTGCCGTCACCCAGATGGCCGAAGGGGATCGGCCGGCAGCCGGGCACGATCGTCTTGACCGCCTCGATGCCGCGCGCGATCAATTCGGCGCTGCGGGCGACCGGCACCGAGACGTCGTTCTTGATCGAGCCGCCCTCGGCGCGCTGCACCTCGGACATCAAAAGGCGGAGCTGCCAGAAATCCTGCGCCTGGGCGATCGACTCCGCCACCGCCGCGTCCCTGACGATGCCCTGCTCGAAACCATCCTCCAGGATCGCCTGCAGCACGCCGCTGACCCCGCTGCCTTCAAGCGGCGAGGCGAGTTCGACCAGCACATACCAGGGATAGGGCGCGGCGATCGGATCGCGGGCGCCGGCTGCGTGCTTCAGCACCATCTCCAGCCCCGCCCGCGGCATCAGTTCGCAGGCCGTCAATTGCGCCCCCGCCATGCCGCGCGCCAGCGAGAACAGCTTGAGCGCGGTGGCCGGATCGTCGACCGCGACGAAGGCGGTCGCCACCTCGCGTGGCCTTGGAAACAATTTCAGCACGGCCGCCGTGATGATCCCGAGCGTGCCCTCGGCGCCGATGAACAGGTCTTTCAGGTGGTAGCCGGTATTGTCCTTGCGCAGCGATCGGAGGCCCTCCCAGACCCGCCCGTCGGCCAGCACCACCTCGAGCCCGAGCACCAGGTCGCGCGCATTGCCATAGGCGAGCACCGCCGTGCCGCCGGCATTGGTCGACAGGTTGCCGCCGATCTGGCAGGAGCCTTCCGAGCCGAGACTGAGCGGAAACAGCCGGTCGGCCGCCTCTGCGGCTTTGTGCACCTGATCGAGCACCGTTCCCGCCTCGACCGTGATCGTGTCGTCGTCGGGGTTGACGGACCGGATGCGGTTCATCCGCGACAGCGACACGATCACCTCGCCGCCTTGCGCGATCTGGCCGCCGACCAGCCCGGTATTGCCGCCCTGCGGCACGATCGCCGTGCCGGTCTCGCCTGCAAGTTTCAGGATTGCCGCGACCTCGTCGGTCGATCCCGGCCGCAGCACCAGCGGCGTGCGGCCCTGATAGAGGTCGCGGTGCTCGACGAGATAGGCCGCCATGTCGGCGGACTCGGTGATCGCGTGGGCGGACCCGACGATGTCGGCGAAGCGGGCGATGAGGGCGGGAGAGGGGCTTGGCATGGAACCGTTCGTGCGTTGGGCTTCGAAGAATAGGCAAAGTCGCGACGAGGTCCAGTCTCCGGGCTTATGGAAGACATTCCATTTGACCCGGCCCCTGGGTCTGCCCGGATAACGATCCGGCACGTCGCAATTCGATTCGCAAGGAAGGCCCGGACATGACCGACAAGCGACCCGCCCTGAGCCCCTCCGAGGCTGCCGTGAAACTTGGGGTTTCGACAAAGGCGCTGCGCCTTTACGAGCAGCGCGGGCTGATTGCGCCGGTCCGCACGCAGGCCGGCTGGCGCGTCTACGGCCCGGCGGAGATGGACCGTGTTTCCGAAATCAAGGCCCTGCGCGGACTGGGCTTCACGCTTGCCGAGGTCGCGTCGCTGCTGGACGCCGGGCCCGATGCGCTGCAATCGGCGCTTGTCGCCCGGCAGACGGATATTGAAGAACGGATCGGCAGGCTGGCGAAGACGCTTGGCGACGTGAAGCGATTGCGCAGTGAGGTGTTAGAGGCCGGGTCAGCCGGTACGGCGCCGCGTCCGGGCGTGCAACTGACCCTGCCCTGGCCGTGGGACGGCGAGCTTTTCGAGGTCGAGGACCGGCGGCCGCTCACCTTCATCACCGGTCCGCTGGGCAGCGGCAAGACGCGGTTTGCCAGGACGCTCGCCAAGACCTTGCCGGGCGCGCGGTTTCTAGGCCTTGACCGCCTCGAGGGCGACGCGACCGGGCCGCTGGAGGTCCTGATGGCTGAAATCGATGCCGGGCAAGAGGGCGCGCTCGTCGTCGACATGGTCGAGCAGGGCCTCGACCGCGCGACGCAGGAGGCGCTGATCACCCGTCTGCGCGACCGTGGGCCGGGCGCCCGCCCGCTCTTCCTGATGACGCGGTCGAGCGCGATCCTTAATCTCGCCCGGACCACGCCGGAAGACGCGATCATCCTGTGCCCGGCCAATCACGCGCCGCCGGCCTATGTCGTGCCGGTTCCCGATGCGCCCGGCTACGAGGCGGTCGCCTCCTGCCTCGCGACGCCGGATGTCCGCGCCCGCACGGCCGGCGTCGTCGTCCGCTTTGCCAGTTGAGTATTGCTGATCGACCAGATCAGCCGCGCGCCGCCGCCGCCCGCGCCAGCCGGTCGTTGATCGCCTCGCCGAGGCCTGAATGCGGGATGGGTGCGACCGCGATCGTCGTGCAGTCGGCCGTATCGAGTGCGCGCAGGAATGAGAACAGGTTCGCCGCCGCCTCGACCAGGTCGCCATCCGGCGACAGGTTGCGCGTCGCGACGGCGCCATCGGCGCCCGCCGGCAGGTCCGGCCCGAAGGCGAGCAGCGCCTCGCCGTCCCGGATGTCCGTCACGTTCAGGCGGACGGCTGCATCCGGCGCATAATGCGAGGCGAGCATGCCGGGCGCCACCGGCTTGCCTGTCTCATTGCCCCCCACGTCTTGGCCGACACGGACAAGCGGTCGGCCAAGCAGCGCCTCGATCGCCTCGCGCGAAACCCCGCCGGGCCGCAGCAGCACCGGCGTCTCGCCCGTGCAGGCGACGATGGTCGATTCCAGGCCGACCCGGCACGGTCCGCCATCGACGATCATCGCGACCCGGTCGCCGAGTTCGGTGGCGGCGGCCTCGGCGGTGGTCGGGCTGATCCGGCCCGAGCGATTGGCGCTTGGCGCCGCGATCGGCCGGCCGAATTGTGCGATGATCGCGCAGGTGATCGCGCTGTCCGGAAACCGCAGCGCCACCGTATCGAGCCCTGCGGTCGTCAGATCGGCGACGGTTGCGGTGTGCGCCTTCGGCAGCACCAGCGTCAGCGGCCCCGGCCAGAACGCGCGCGCGAGCCGTTCGGCATCGGTGTTGAACAGCCCCTGACGTTGCGCCATCTCCAGGCTTGCGACATGCGAGATCAGCGGATTGAAGGCCGGCCGCCCCTTGGCCTGGTAGATCCCGGCAACCGCCGTGCCGTGCGTTGCGTCGGCCGCCAGCCCGTAGACCGTCTCGGTCGGAATGACGACGAGCCGGCCGGTGGCCAGATGCGCGACAGCCTTCGCGATGCCGGCATCGCGGGCTGCCTTTTCATCGGGAACGGGCCAGGGGGTCATTCTCTCGCCATTGACGCAAGTGGAACGCGGCCTAAAGTGCCAAGCCGACGGCAACAGGCCGGGCCGCGCGCAGCGAGTCAAGGCCTGATTTTGAGGCGGCAGGACCGTTCAAGGGAGGAAGACGTGACCTATCAGGCCCCGGTTTCGGACATTTCCTATACGTTGCGCGCGATCGCCGGGCTCGACCGGGAGCTTGGTCGCGGCACCTTCGGCGACCTGAGCGACGATCTGGTCGAGGCCATTCTGGAGGAGGCCGGCCGCTTCGCGTCGGAGGAAATCGCGCCGCTGAACGCGCCGGGCGACCGGGCCGGCACACCGCTCGCCGACGGCAAGGTGACGATGCCGCCGGGCTGGAAGGAAGCCTATGCCAAGTGGATCGAGGGCGGCTGGGCGAGCCTGACCGGGCCGGAGGCCTATGGCGGCCAGGCGCTGCCGACCATGCTGTCGATCGCCACCCAGGAGATGTGGAATTCCGGCTCGATGGCCTACGGCATCGGCCCGACCCTGACCTTCGGCGCGATCGAGGCGCTTCTTGCCCATGCCAGCGAGGATCTGAAGGAAACCTATCTGGCCAAGCTCGTCTCGGGCGAATGGATGGGCACCATGAACCTGACCGAGCCGCAGGCGGGTTCCGATCTGGCCCTCTTGCGCTCGAAGGCCGAGCCGCGCGGCGACGGCACCTATCTGATCCGCGGCACGAAGATCTTCATCACCTATGGCGAGCACGACCTGACCGACAACATCGTCCATCTGGTGCTTGCCCGCCTGCCCGTCGCGCCGCCGGGCACGCGCGGCATATCGTTGTTTCTCGTGCCGAAATTCCTGGTCAACGAAGACGGATCGCTGGGCGCGCGAAACGATGTCTTCTGCACCGGCGTCGAACACAAGCTCGGCATTCACGCAAGCCCGACCTGCGTGATGACCTTCGGCGCGGGCGAAGGCGCGATCGGCTGGCTGGTGGGCGAGGAAAATCGCGGGCTCAACTGCATGTTCACGATGATGAACAACGCCCGGCTGGCGGTCGGCATCCAGGGCGTGGCGATCGCCGAGCGCGCCTATCAGCAGGCGCTTGCCTATGCCCGCGAGCGCAAACAGGGGCGGGTGCGCGGAATGGATGCGAGCGAGGCCGTGACGATCGCCACGCACCCCAACATCAAGCGCAAGCTGATGACCATGAAATCGCTGACCCGGGCGGCAAGGGCGATTTGCTATCAGACCGCGCATGCCATCGATCTGGCCCATCTGGCAACCGACGACGCCGATCGCCAGTGGGCGCGCGAGCGCGCCGACCTCCTGACGCCGGTCGCCAAGGCCTTTTCGACCGATATCGGTTTCGAGGTCGCCTCGATCGGGGTGCAGGTGCATGGCGGCATGGGCTATGTCGAGGAGACCGGCGCCGCCCAGCATCTGCGCGATGCGCGCATCGCCCCGATCTACGAGGGAACGAACGGCATCCAGGCGATCGACCTCGTCACCCGCAAATTGCCGATCGACGGCGGCAGGGGCGTCGAAGCCTATCTGGCCGAGCTGCGCGAGATCGCAAGGAAGGTGTCGGCAACGAACCAGCCCGGTTTCGGCCGGATGGGCGACCGCCTGACGGAGGCGCTCGATTCGCTTGAGCGGGCGACGGCGTGGATCCTGTCGGCCCTGAAGACCAGGCCCGAACGGGCGCTCGCCGGCGCGACGCCCTACCTGCATCTGTTCGGCATCGCCGGTGGCGGCGCCGCGCTTGCCAAGGGGGCGTTGTCGGGTGCCGGCAACGGTCACGCGGCAGGCCATGTCGCGACGGCCCGGTTCTTTGCCGAGAACATCTGCCCGCAGGCGCACGGGCTTGCGGAGATCGTCATGGAGGGCGCCGAATCCGTGCTCGATACGGATGCGGCGCTGGCGTCGTAGCGGGTTTGTTTGGGGAAGGGTGCCGAATGCGGTCGTGTTCGAACAACGATCGGTATCGATGAGCCGCTGCTTGGAGGGTTGCCAAGGCCTGCGCCGGGACCTCTGGGTGTCGTTCCCGGACGTGTTCCACTCCTGTCCGGTTTAGCGGGAACGGGGCTTTTGGTTTCGGCTTGGCCACCCAGTCGGCTGTCATGCCCGGACTTGTTCCGGGCATCCATGAACACCGCCGTCAAAATGGTGGCTAGCGACTGTGTTCATGGATTGCCGGGACAAGCCCGGCAATGACATCGGAATGTGCGGCAGCGGAATACGGGCCTCTCCCGCGTCATCCCGGAAATCGCGTCAGCGATTATCCGGATCGGGGAGCCCTGGCGTGTCGTATCGGTCCCGGCCGGCGGGCTAGCGATCTGACAAACAGGAGATCAACGCCATGAGCGAACGCCACACCGGACGCTGCCTGTGCGGGGCGGTCACCTATGCCTTCACCGGCGATCCGACCTGGTGCTGCTACTGCCATTGCGAGAGCTGCCGGCGCGGCTGTTCGGCCCCGGTGACCGTGTTTTTCGGTGTCGACGACGGCAACTGGGCCTGGACCGGCGAAGCGCCGGCGGTGTTTCGGTCCTCGCCGGGCGTGCGCCGCTATTTCTGCGGCGCCTGCGGCTCGCCGATGGCGTTTGCCTCCGACAGGTTCGCCGGCGAGATCCACTTCTATCAGGCAAGCCTCGACGACCCCGCGATCTGCCAGCCGACCTATCACGTCCACCACGCCGAGCGATTGGCCTGGTTGCATCTGGGCGATGATTTGCCACGTAATGCGGCAGGATCCGGACGCGCCTAGAGGCGTGTCAGGCGGACACCGGCGCAGGGAGGAAAGCCGCGATGGCGACGCTTGAGGGAAAGACACTGTTCATCACCGGCGCAAGCCGCGGCATCGGCCTGGCGATCGCGCTTCGGGCGGCCCGCGACGGCGCCAATGTCGCGATCGCCGCCAAGACCGCCGAGCCGCATCCCAAACTGCCCGGCACGATCCACACCGCCGCAGCCGAGATCGAGGCCGCCGGCGGCAAGGCGCTGCCGCTCGTCTGCGACATCCGCCACGAGGACCAGGTCCGCGACGCGGTCGGCAAGGCCGTGGAAACGTTCGGCGGCATCGATGTCTGCGTCAACAATGCCAGCGCCATCTCGCTGACCGGCATAGAGCAGACCGAGATGAAGCGCTTCGACCTGATGCACCAGATCAACGCGCGCGGCACCTTCCTGGTGTCGAAATACTGCGTGCCGCACCTGGCCAAGGCCGACAATCCGCACATCTTGATGCTGTCGCCGCCGCTCGACATGCAGACCAAGTGGTTCGCGCCGCACACCGCCTATTCGATGGCGAAATTCGGCATGAGCATGGTGGTGCTGGGGCTTGCCGGCGAACTGAGGTCGAAAAAGATTGCCGTCAACGCCCTGTGGCCGCGCACGACGATCGCCACCGCAGCGGTTCAGAACCTGCTCGGCGGCGATGCCCTGATACAGGCAAGCCGTACCCCCGGCATTCTCGGCGATGCGGCCCATGTCATCCTGACCAAGCCGTCGGCGGAGTTCACCGGCCGCTTCTGCATCGACGACACGACGCTGTGGGAGGCGGGCGAGCGCGATTTCGACAAGTATCGGGTCGATCCGAGTGTCGATCTGCAGATGGATTTCTTCGTGCCGGATGACAGCGCGCCGCCGGTCAGCCTGAAAAGGGTTGGTTAGGTGTTTGATCTTAGGGTCTGAGGGCCCGGCCTTTTCACCGCGCCGCTTCTTCTGCATAAGGAGAAGCCCCTAACGCTTCGGAAAGCGATTCCGTGTCGACGCTCTATCTCTCCCATCCCGATTGCCTGAACCACGACAACGGCTTCGGCCATCCCGAACGGCCGGACCGGCTGCGCGCCGTCGACCGGGTGCTGGAGGACGAGATCTTCCAGCCGCTGATCCGCGAGCAGGCCCCGCTGGGAACGCTCGAGCAGGCAGCCCTCGCCCATCCGACAGCCTATGTCGAGGCGATCGCGGCGGCAGCCCCCAGCGAGGGCACGGTGGCGCTCGACGCGGACACCGCGATGTCGCCGGGCTCGCTCACCGCCGCGCTGCGTGCCGTCGGCGCCGCCACCCTTGCCGTCGACGAGGTGGTCGAGGGCAGGGTCAAGAACGCCTTCTGCGGCGTCCGCCCGCCCGGCCACCACGCCGAGAAGGACAAGGCGATGGGCTTCTGCCTGTTCGGCTCGGCCGCGATCGCCGCCCGCCACGCCCAGGAGAAGCACGGGCTGGAGCGGGTCGCCGTCGTCGATTTCGACGTCCATCACGGCAACGGCACCCAGGACATCTTCTGGGACGACAAGAGCCTGTTCTATGCCTCGACCCACCAGATGCCGCTGTTTCCCGGCACCGGGGCGGCATCGGAGACCGGTGTCGGCAATATCGTCAACGCGCCGCTTGCCCCCGGTGCCGGCGGCGACGAGTTCCGCGAGGCCTTCGACGTCGCGATCCTGCCCGAACTGGAGCGGTTCGCGCCCGATCTCGTCATCATTTCGGCCGGATTCGATGCGCATACACGCGATCCGCTTGCCAATATCAACCTGGTCGAGCGGGATTTCGCCTGGGTCACCAAGCGATTGATGGACGTTGCCGATGCCGGATGCGGCGGCAGGGTCGTCTCGCTTCTGGAAGGTGGCTACGATCTGCAGGGGCTCGCCCTGTCGGCGGCCGCCCATGTGCGGGCGCTGATGATGGCGTGAGGGGCATTGAGAGGGAAGAGGGATAGATGACGCAAGCGAATGCCCCTGATGGCGGGACGCCCGACAGCGCCGGCCCGGATCTGGCCGAGCTGTCCTTCGAGGACGCGCTCGACAAGCTCGAAACGATCGTCCGCCAGCTCGAGGACGGCAACGTGCCGCTGGAGAAGTCGATCGAGATGTACACGCGCGGCGACGCGCTCAGGCAGCATTGCGAGAGCCTCTTAAAATCGGCCGAGGCCAAGGTCGAGAAGATCATCGTCGACAAGACCGGCGGCGCCGGCGGCACGGAGCCGCTCGACGGGGCCTGAGCGTAAAGCCTGACATTGAAGCCTGTCGGTCCGGACCGCGCCAAAGGGAAGCGTGTGCCGCATCCTCCCGGCCTCCGGAGTTCCGGATAATGGCAGCGGTGCCCTGCCGTAGAGGAATATGGCGATCCTTCGAGACATCGTCGGTAGCGATGGCTGGATGCCCAAGAGCAAAGTCGTTGTATCTTCCGTAAATCGCAACTACCGTGAGCCAGTACACGATTGCGACATCGTTTCACGGTTGGGGGACCACGATGATTTCCAGGCTTGTTGCGGCGGCTGCCGTTGTCATGACCGTATCCTGTTTGGGCGTCGGACCCGCGCTGGCCGATTCCGTCCGTCCGGACTTTCGGATCAATGAGCCGACGGGAGGAGACAACAAACTTCCGGTCGCCGTGGAATTCCCTACCGGCGATTATATGGTCGTTTGGCAATCCTTTGGCGATTCGGAGAGAGTCAGCGGGCTCTATGCCCGGCGCTTGTTTCGCAACGGCGACAAGGCCGGCAAGGAGTTTGCCGTCTTCAAGGCGAAAGGCGCCGGCTTTGAACAGCATCGGGTTGCTGCGGTGGGCAACCATGATTTCGTCGTCACCTGGTGGGATGGCAATCGGCTGCTGGGCCGGGTGTTCGACAAACGCGGCAAGCGGCTGAGCAAGTTCCAGCTTGCCAAGATACCCGAGAGCCGGAACTTTGAGAGAAGCCACACCATCGTCCCGCTCGGCAGGAACCATTTCCTCGTGTCATGGGGCGGCAAGGGCGGGCCGCACGGAACGCTTTATGCGCGCAAGTTCAGGAAATCCGGCAAGCCGATCGGCAAGGCGTTCCAGGTCACCAAGCGGGGCGTATGGCACACAGCTACCAAGCTGTCGAACGGCAGGCTGGTCTTTTATGTCTTCGATAGGCGAAAGAGGACTATTTTTGGCCAGTTCATTAATAGAAACGGGTCCAAGCACAACAAACCGTTCACGGTTCGCAAGAACGTTACCGAGCGCACCGGTCCTGGCGAATTGTCGGCGGCTCCGCTGGGCAACGGGTCTTCGGTGGTCGTCTGGTACGAGGATGGCGGCGCGGTATTCTCCAACGACATCAAGGGATATATTTTCAACAAGCACGGCAAGAAGTTTAAAAACGAAGTTCTTATCGAGAATGTGTACAATCAAAGCGTTTATCCCGTTGTCGCACGCCTCAATCGGGATAAATTCGTGATTTCCTATCTGAGCGTCGTTCTTTTCGCCAACTATAACTACGTCGCAGTATACAATCGCTATGGCAGCCCCAGGCAAGATCCGTTTGTGCTGAACAGCAGATTCCCCGCTTCGGGCCGATCGACGATCGTGGGAAGAGAGAGCGGTGGCTTCTTCGGCGCCTGGGACGACAGGTTTACGGTGGCAGGCGCAATCTATAAATAGCGTGCAGCCGCTTCCCCGCGCCCGAATGCGCCTGGACCTCCGCCGATAGCGTCAGGCTGATGTCTTGGGGCCGATTTCTCCTCGACGACGGCGCCGCGATCTTGCGACCGGGAATCCGCCATGCCATACGGGGCGGATGCGAGTGTGTGAGGTGGCGAGGTCCCGACGATGAACAACAGCCAGGGTTTGATGGCCGGCAAGCGCGGCCTGGTCATGGGGGTCGCCAACAACCGGTCGATTGCCTGGGGCATCGCCAAGGCCTGCGCCGACCAGGGCGCCGAACTGGCGCTGACCTATCAGGGCGAGGCGCTGAAGAAGCGGGTCGAGCCGCTCGCCGAACAGCTCGGCGCCCATGTCGTCGGCCATTGCGACGTCACCGAGGACGCGACGATCGACGCGGTGTTCGAAAAGTGCAAGGCCCTCTGGGGCGGCCTTGATTTCGTCGTCCACGCCATCGCATTCGCCGACAAGGATGAGTTGGTCGGCCGCTACGTCGATACGTCGGCGGAGAATTTCAACCGCTCGCTGTTCATCTCCTGCTATTCCTTCACCGCGATCGCCCAGCGCGCCGAGAAGCTGATGGGCGAGGGCGGCTCGCTTTTGACGCTCACCTATTACGGCGCCGAGAAGGTGATGCCGCATTACAACGTCATGGGCGTCGCCAAGGCCGCGCTGGAGGCGAGCGTGCGCTATCTCGCCGTCGACCTGGGCGCCAAGGGCATCCGGGTCAATGCGCTGTCGGCCGGGCCGATCAAGACGCTGGCCGCATCGGGCATCGGCGATTTCCGCTACATCCTGAAATGGAACGAATTCAACGCGCCGCTGAAGCGGGTGGTCACCACCGATGAAGTCGGCCAGTCGGCGCTCTATCTGTTGTCCGACATGGGACGGGCGGTGACGGGCGAGGTCCATCACGTCGATTCCGGCTATCACGTCGTCGGCATGAAGGCCGTCGACGCGCCGGACATTTCGACGGTCTGACGGGCTCCGGCTGACCGGTTTCGCAGCGCAACGGGTTCAATTAGGTGGGAGAGCCTTGCCAATGAGTGGTGATATCAATCGTGTTGTCCGCTTGAAGAGCCGGCCGGTCGGCATGGTCAAGCGGGAGGATTTCGACATCGTCGACGAGCCGGTCGCTGAACCCGGCGACGGCGAATTCCGGGTCAAGGTCGACTACGTCTCGCTCGACCCGGCGATGCGCGGCTGGATGTCGGCTGGCAAGTCCTATGTGCCGCCGGTCGGCATCGGCGAGACCATGCGCAGCTTCTCCGTCGGCCTCGTCGAGGCCTCGAACCATCCGGGCTTCAAGGTCGGCGATGCCGTCGCCGGCCTGCTCGGCGTCCAGACCCATGCGATCTCCAACGGCGAGCGCTGCTACAAGGTCGACCCGGCCCAGGCGCCGCTGGAACGCTGGATCGGCGGGCTCGGCATGCCCGGCCAGACCGCCTATTTCGGCCTGCTCGAGGTGGGCGAGCCCAAGGAAGGCGAGACCGTGGTCGTGTCGGCGGCCTCGGGCGCGGTCGGCTCGCTGGTCGGCCAGATCGCCAGGATCAAGGGCTGCCGGGCCGTCGGCATCGCCGGCGGGCCCGAGAAGTGCCGCTACGTCGTCGAGGAGCTCGGCTTCGATGCCTGCATCGACTACAAGGCCGGCAATCTCGCAGACGACCTGAAGGCGGCCTGTCCGGACGGGATCGACGTCTATTTCGAGAATGTCGGCGGCGAGATCCTCGATGCGGTTCTCGCGCGGATGAACCTGTTCGGGCGGATCGCCGTCTGTGGCCTGATCTCGGCCTATAACTCGACCGAGCCGGTTCCCGGCCCCTACAATTTCCGCTCGGTGCTGGTCAATCGCCTGCGGGTGCGCGGCTTCATCGTCTTCGACTTCGCCGACCGGATCCCGGAAGCCGTCCGGCATCTGGGCGAATGGGCGGCCGCGGGCAAGCTGAAGATGCGCGAGGACGTGCGCGACGGCGGCGTCGATGCCTTCCCCGACGTCTTGAACCTGCTCTATACCGGCGGCAATCTCGGCAAGCTGGTCCTCAAGCTGTGAGCGTAAGGCTGTGAAGACCCCGGGGCCGACCCTTCTCCTCATTCGCCACGGCGAAACCGACTGGAACGCGGAGGGCCGGCTTCAGGGCCAGCGCGACATCCCGATCAACGCCAAGGGCCGCCGCCAGGCGGCCCGCAACGGCAGGGCGCTGGGCGATTACCTGGCATCGCTCGGCCGCACCGCCGATCAGTTCGACTGGACGGCGAGCCCGCTGTCGCGCGCCCGCGAGACGATGGAGATCATCCGCGCCGAAATGGATCTCGACCCGAATGCCTATCGCCCCGATGCGCAATTGAAGGAGATCTGCTTCGGCGACTGGGAAGGCTCGACCATGCAGGAGATGCGCGAGATCGATCCGGTCGGACGCGCTGAACGCAAGAAGGACAAATGGGGCTTTGCACCGCCCAATGGCGAAAGCTACGAGATGCTGTCGGCGCGCATCCGTCCCTGGCTGCTCGGCCTTGAGCGCGACACCATCTGCGTCGCCCATGGCGGCATCACCCGCGTCACCCGTGGCATGCTCGAGGATATTCCCGGTCACGAGATCCCGATCGTGATGATCCCGCAGGACCGCATCTATGTCTGGCGCGAGGGCCGAGCGGAATGGATTTAGGACAGGGGATTTAAGGCTGCGGATTTGACGGCGTTTCCGCCTGCCTCTAGAAACGCCGGCGAATTCCAGGGCAGCCCGCTTCATGTCGCACAACACCTTCGGCCATCTCTTCCGCGTCACCACCTGGGGCGAAAGCCACGGAGCCGCGATCGGCTGCGTCGTCGACGGCTGTCCGCCGCTGATCCCGCTGAGCGAGGACGATATCCAGCCCTGGCTCGACAAGCGCCGGCCGGGCCAGTCGAAATACACGACCCAGCGCCGCGAGCCTGACCAGGTCAAGATCCTGTCCGGCGTCTATACCGATGCCGACGGCGTCCAGGTGACCACCGGAACGCCGGTCTCGCTGATGATCGAGAATATCGACCAGCGCTCCAAGGACTACAGCGACATCGCCGCGCGCTATCGGCCGGGCCACGCCGACATGACCTACGACACCAAATACGGCATCCGCGATCCGCGCGGCGGCGGCCGCTCCTCGGCGCGCGAGACGGCGATGCGGGTCGCAGCCGGCGCGATCGCCCGCAAGGTGGTGCCGGGCCTCAGTGTGCGCGGCGCGCTCGTCCAAATCGGTCCCCACGAGATCGACCGGACCCGCTGGGACTGGCAGGAGGTCGGCCGCAACCCGTTCTTCTGCCCGGACGCGGCGGCGGCCGGGACCTGGGCGGCCTATCTCGATGGCGTCCGCAAGGCCGGCTCGTCTGCCGGCGCGGTGATCGAGATCGTCGCGGACGGCGTGCCGGCCGGGCTGGGGGCGCCGATCTATGCCAAGCTCGACCAGGACATCGCCTCCGGCCTCATGTCGATCAACGCCGTCAAGGGCGTCGAGATCGGCGCGGGCTTCGCGGCCGCCGCCCTGTCGGGCGAGGACAATGCCGACGAGATGCGCATGGGCAATGACGGGCGCGTGCTGTTTGAAACGAACAATGCCGGCGGCGTCCTCGGCGGCATTTCGACCGGCCAGCCGGTTGTCGCGCGCTTTGCCGTCAAGCCGACCTCGTCGATCCTGACGCCGCGCCGCTCGATCACCCGGTCGGGCGAGAACACCGACATCCTGACCAAGGGGCGGCACGACCCGTGTGTCGGTATTCGCGCCGTGCCCGTCGGCGAGGCGATGGTGGCGATGGTGATCGCCGATCACTATCTGCGGCACAGGGCACAGACGGGCGCCCCGGCTTGAGTAGTCCCGAGCGACCCGGAATGATAAGGAACCAAAGACGATGACCGAAGACATGCGGCAGGTGGCCGAGGCGATCCGGGCGATTGAGCGTGGCGAGATCGTCGTCGTCACCGACGACAACGACCGCGAAGGCGAGGGCGATCTCGTCATGGCCGCCTCGCTGACGACGCCGGAAAAGATGGCCTTCATCATCCGCCACACCTGCGGCATCGTCTGCACGCCGATGACCGGCGAGGACGCCCGCCGCCTGCGGCTCGATCCGATGGTCGCCGACAACGATTCCCAGCATGGCACGGCCTTCACCGTCTCCGTCGATTACCGCTTCGGCACGACGACTGGCATCTCCGCCGACGACCGCACCGCCACCGTGCGCGGCCTTGCCAACCCCAATGCCGGCGCGTCCGATTTCAGCAGGCCCGGCCACATCTTCCCGCTGATCGCCAAGGAAGGCGGCGTCTTGATGCGCTCCGGCCATACCGAGGCCGCCGTCGACCTGTGCCGGCTCGCCGGCCAGCCGGAGATCGGCGTCATCTGCGAACTGGTCAATGATGACGGCACGGTCGCGCGCGGGTCCCAGGTCGCCGACTTCGCCGAACAGCACGGCCTGGTCCTGGTCTCCGTCGCCGACCTGATCGCCTATCGCCAGCGCCAGGAGCGGCTGGTCGAGCGGGTCGAGGAGGCGCAAGTCGACACCTTCGCCGGCCCCGCCACCGCCATCACCTATTCCACCCCGTGGGATCCGATGCAGCATCTGGCGCTGGTCTTCGGCGATATCCGCGACGGCCGCAACGTGCCTGTCCGCCTGCATCTGGAAACGGTGCTCGACGATGTGTTCGGCGCCGAGCGCCCGCTCGACCAGATCGTCGAGCGGATCGCCGAGGGCGGCCGCGGCGTCGTCATCTATCTGCGCGAGGGCGCCGTCGGCGTTGCCCGCGGCCGCAGCCTGCGCAGCCGGCAGGAGCAGATGGAAGACCACGAATCGGCGCAGCGGCGCGAGGAGCAGTGGCTGGAAATCGGCCTCGGCGCCCAGATCCTGCGCGACCTCGGGGTCTCGACCATCAAGCTGATCACCACCCGCGAACGCCACTATGTCGGTCTCGCCGGTTTCGGCATCGAGATCGAGGGGACCGACATCATCGAGGGGTAGGCCCGATCGGCCACCCTAAACCGGCAGTTCCGTCGTCCGCTTCACCTCTCGCAGCGTCATCGTCGAGTTGACCCGCACGACGCCGGGGAGGCGGGTCAGGATATCGGTGTGGATCCGCTCCAGGTCGGCGGCGTCGCGATAGACGACCCGGATCATGTAGTCCGACTGGCCGGCGAGCAGATGGCATTCGGGGATCTCCGGGATCGCGCGGATTGCCTCCTCGAAGGCGTCGAGCGCCTGGCGGCCCTGCTGGTCCAGCGTGATGAAGATGAAGGCCGTGCCGGGCAGGCCGCAGGCACGCTGGTTAAGGATCATCGCATAGCCGGCGATCAGCCCTGACTCCTCCAACAGCCGCACCCGCCTGAGGCAGGCCGATGGCGACAGGCCGACCCGGTCGGCGAGTTCGGAATTGGTCAGCCGTCCGTTCGACTGCAGGGCGCGCAGGATGGCCCGATCGCGGGCATCCAGATCGATTGTTTGCATAATATTCGACTTACTTCCGGTATAGTCGCAGAATATTCAAAAATCTAGCCAGCCAAGGGCTGCCTTTGCAAGACAATTTCGCGCATTTCGTGCCATCGTCAGGACAATGACAGCGAGACGCGAGGCGCGGTGGACGGGACGTCCGGACCGCGCGAAAGCGTGTTCAATTGCGAGGAGACGTTGCGATGCTGGTCGGCGTACCGAAGGAAATCAAGAACCACGAATACCGGGTCGGCCTGGTGCCGTCATCGGTGCGGGAACTGGTCTTCAACGGCCATGAGGTGATCGTCGAGACGGGCGCGGGCGATGGCTCGGGCCAGTATGACGACGACTACGTCGCCGCCGGCGCGACCATCGTCGGCACGGCCGAGGAGGTGTTCGCGCGCGCCGACATGATCGTCAAGGTCAAGGAGCCGCTGGCGGTCGAGCGGGCAAGGCTCAGGCCCGGCCAGATCCTGTTCACCTATCTGCATCTCGCCCCCGATGCCGAGCAGACCCAGGACCTGATCAAGTCCGGCGCGGTCTGCATCGCCTACGAAACGGTGACGAGCCGCTTCGGCACGTTGCCATTGCTCACCCCGATGTCCGAAGTGGCCGGTCGCATGTCGACCCAGGTCGGCGCCCGTTGCCTGGAAAAGGAAGCCGGCGGTCGCGGCGTGCTGCTTGGCGGCGTGCCCGGCGTGACGGCGGCCGATGTCGTCGTGCTCGGCGGCGGCGTCGCCGGCTCCAACGCTGCCCTGATCGCGCTCGGCATGGGCGCGACCGTGACGGTCGTCGACCGGTCGGCCGAAGTGCTGCGCAAGCTGGTCGCCGAGTTCGGCACCGGCATCCGGACCGCCTTTTCCACCCGCGACGCGATCGAGACGCTGGTCGAGAATGCCGACCTGGTGATCGGCACCGTGCTCATTCCGGGCGCCGCCGCGCCGAAGCTGGTGACCCGCGAGATGGTCGCGAAGATGAAGCGCGGCAGTGTCGTCGTCGATGTGGCGATCGACCAGGGCGGCTGCTTCGAGACGAGCCGGCCGACCACCCATTCCGATCCGACCTATGTGGTCGATGGCGTCGTCCACTACTGCGTCACCAACATGCCGGGCGCGGTCGCCCGCACCTCGACCTTCGCCCTCAACAACGTGACGCTGCCCTTCACGCTGTCGCTTGCCAATGACGGCTACCGCGCGGCGCTCGCCAAGGACGAGCATCTGCGAAACGGCCTCAATGTCATCGACGGCAAGGTGACCTGCAAGCCGGTCGCCGACGCGCAGGGGCTGGAGTTCGTCAGGCCCGAGGCGGCGCTGAAGCTTTAAAGGCTGCTTCAGGAGACCGATTTGCGTCGGCCGGCGCGCTTCCAGAACGGTCGGGTCCGTTTCAGATGCGTGCCGTAGCGCCGGCCAAGCCGCGTCTCGACACGCGACAGGAAATCGTCGACCGGTCCGTAGCGATGCCGCGCCGCCCTGAGCCAGGCGCGCGCGGTCGAGCTTGTCGCGACCAGCACCGCCAGGCTCACCGCGATCAGCGGCGCGCCGATCGGCAGCGGCGTCGGCAGCGTCACGGCGCCGATGAGGAGCGCCACGACGGCGAGCGGTTTCAGGATCAGCCAGGACAGCATCGGCCAAGCGGCTCCGACAGGACAAATGGGTTCGACAAGAAGAACGCCGTTTTCGTGCCAGATTTATGACCGTCGCGGCGAAAGGCGAGCGCGGCTCGCGCAAAGGTGACGGGTTTCAGTTGAAACGGTAAAGAGGCTTACAATAAATCCCGCTCAGGTTTCCGGAATGCCATGACCTTCGAGACGAAGGCGGTGCGGCTGGAGACCGGTTCAAGCCCCGCCTCGCCGAACAGCGCGGTCAGGTCCTCGCGCGTATAGCTTTCGTAGAACGGCTCGTGGAAGCCCGACGGGAACAGTTCGAGCAGCCCGTCATAGTCCTCGACATCGCCGAGCTGCAGCGAATCGATGAAGACCAGCAGGCCGCCCGGCTTGAGCACGCGGGCGAATTCGGCCGCGACGATGCGCCGGACCTTCGGCGGCAGCTCGTGATAGAGGAAGATGGTCGTCACCACGTCCTGGCTGTTATCGGCCAGCGGCAGGGCCTCGGCATTGGCGACCATCAGCCGGGTGCGACGGCGCTTCAGATGCCGGCGCGCCTCCTCGATATAGGTCGGCGACAGGTCGATGCCGGTCGGGCGGAGGCCGGGAAAGGCATCGGAGACCAGGCGCAGGAACCGGCCGGTGCCGCAGGCGATATCGGCCAGCGCGACCTTGCGCTGGTCGCGGCCCTTCAGCGCGTCGTGGATCGGCACCAGCGCCTGCCGGCGCATCGCGTTGGCCGTGCCGTTGAACAGCACCTCGACCTGCAGGTCGTAGAGCTTCGCCGAGCCTTCCGTCAGATAGCCGCCGGACTGGTAGTGGAAATTCTGCAGGTAGTAGCGCGGGAATTTCTCCCGGAAGTCGTCGTTGAGGACCTCCTGATGGGCTTCCGACTTGCGCCGCTTGAAGATCTCCGGCAGGTCGAGAAAGAAGGCGCGGCTGCGGTCGATCCGGTCGGGCAGGGAACCGTCATGGTCGCTCGGCATCGGATAGATGCCGGCCTCGACATTGGCGAGATCACGGGCGAACAGGCCGGCGAGATCGCGCCACAGCCGGTCGCGGTCCGGTGTCGGCCGGCTCGCCTTGCGCGGCCGCGCGGCGTCCGGGTCCTGCGCCTCGGCAAGCTGCCGCAGCTGCCCCATCGCATAGCCATGCGCCAGATACCAGGCGACCCGGGGCGCCTGCCTGAGCCCGTAGCTTGCCCGCAGTCTGATGTCTAGGATATTCATTGTAACTATCTATCGGTCAACGGTTCCTGCCGTCATATAGCGCCTATTTAACGCCGAGAAGGAGTCAACTTCAGCAATCGAATGCAATGTCCTAATCCCGAGTATTCCATCCACCTGAAGGTTATTATTCGCTTGGTATAATTCCAGATCTCTCTTAAGGGTATCAGACATTAAAACGCCATCAAATTGCTCGGCCACCGCTTCGTCTGTAGGCGTGCCGATCGCTGCTGCTGTAGATCTGTATATCAGATCTTCAAATCGGCTAAACTCGAATCTTTCAAGATTTTCACGCCGTGCTATTTGAACTACTTCATTGGCAATTAAGGCTGTTGTTCCGTGATCGTTAGCAGCTATGCTTTGAGTTAAATTATATCCAGATAAGCCAAATTGGTCCCGATTCGACAAAGTATCTCTGTTGGGAAATGTAGATAAGAAGTTATCAAATGAAGTGCTGACTATTTTCCTTACCTTTATGGAAACCAGATTATCATTTGGTGTGCACTCTTTTTCACTATAAGAATGTTCACCAGTTCGGATAGGGTTCGCCCTGAATTCATCGCCAATCTCACACTTATATTCTAATTCTCTTCGTCCATTTGAGTCTGTAACCGCTACAGGTATTAGGTTGCTGGCGCCCCCTTTCTTGAGGTGTATCTTAGATTCTACTCCCTCCCCGGATTCATTCTGGACTAAAATTACTATCATTCCTGATGAGTGAACATCCGTTGTAGAAAGAGTGATGCAAAATAAAAACAAAACATATGGTATCATCTCGCGCTTTGTCATACCACTATCTCTCCAGCTTTAGGTTTCTATCCATCGATAAATATAGATCCACGCAATAAGAGATATTCCGGTAAATAATAGAAATACGAGAATCTCATCACGATTTCGCGCGACCCTTGCCTCAAAAGATGATCGTTTCAACGCTTGCACAGGGAGAGCAGAATTTGCCCCTTCGGATTCCATTTCTACGAAATATAGGGTCGGTGTGAAATTATTTATGTGTATTACAGAGATAAAAAATTCTGCACCTGGGTTGAGATAGTTATCATTTATACTTATATCGCTGGCGCATTTATAGAAAAGATCACCATTTTCTTGTATATACACATATTTATTTATTTCAAAATCGCCTTTTGGTTGATGAGAATTCTTAAAGGGTGGGAGAAATTTTAATGAAAAACAGCTATCTTCAGGAGTATAAATATTATCTCCATGGATCTGAATATCAATATTCTTTATGGTAAAGTCGCGTGAAATATTCTTAAATATAAAGAATGTTTTTGACAAACTTTCCCCGCTAACTGATTGCCAATGATACTGAAGAGATGGATTATTTAGATAGTTTTCTGCCAAAAAATTACATGCCCAGCCTGCAACCGAGAGTATGAGAACTACTAGATAGGGTGCATCTTTCTCGAAAAGCATCTTGAGGCTGTTAGCGCATGGCAAGGCAGGTATATTATGACACGATAGCACAATCAAAATCAATTAGGGGTAGAAAGAGCTTGGTTTGCTGCCTCCAGATAGATTCCTTATTAGCCGACATGGTTTGAAGTGGCCCGATTGTTTAAGGACGCGAAAGCGTCGCCACCGCCTCAATATGGGGCGAAAAGACGAACTGATCCACCGGCGTCACCTGTGTCACGGCGTAGCCGCCGTCGACCAGAAGCTTGAGATCGCGGGCAAGCGTCGCCGGATTGCACGAGACGGCGACGACCCTCGGCACGTCCGACCGGGCGAGTTCGGCCGCCTGTGCCGCCGCGCCCGCCCGTGGCGGATCGAAGACCACGGCGTCATAGGCCTTCAGTTCCGGCGCCGACAGCGGCATCCGGGCGAGATCGCGTTTCAGCGTCTCAATCGGTTTCAGGCCGCGCCCGTGCCGGCCGGCCTCGCCGAGCGCTGCAATCGCCGGCGCACTGCCCTCCACGGCGGTGACGCGGGCATTGCGGGCAAGCCTGAGCGCGAAGGTGCCGATGCCGGCATAGAGGTCGGCGATCCGTTTCGCCTTGCCGACGCCGTCGAGCACCAGCCGGGCCATCGCGGCTTCCGAGGCCGCGCTCGCCTGCAGGAAGGCGAGCGGCGGCAGCGTGACGGGCACGCCGTCGATTTCGACCGTCGGATCGGCCAGTTGCAGGATCGTCTCGCCGGCGATCGACAGGCGGGCGATGCCGTGCCGTTCGAGCAGCGGCGCTGCCAGCGGCACCAGCGCGGGCGCCCGCGTCGCCGGGCCCTCGAAGGCGACGTCGAGCCCCTGCGGCGTCGCGGTGACGGCGATCCGCAAGTCCCCCTTGCGCGGCAGGATCGGCCGGGCAAGATCGCGCAGTCCGGTGAGCGCACGCGTGATCGCTGGCACCAGGATCGGGCATTCGGTGATCTCGATGATCCGGTGGCTGGTGCGGGCGTGGTAGCCGATGAGCGTCTTGTCGCCGGCCCGCCGGCCTGCGAAAACCGCCCGCCGCCGTGATTGCGGGGGCACCGCGATCGTCGGCGCGACCGGCACGTCCAGCCCGCGCTGGGCAAGCGCGATGCGCAGCTGGTCGCGCTTCCAGTCGAGATAGGCCTTGTGGCGCATGTGCTGCAGCGCGCAGCCGCCGCATGTCCCGAAATGCCGGCAGATCGGCGCCGTCCGCGCCGGGCTCGCCTCCAGCACCTGGTCCAGGCGGGCGCGCTGCGGATTGCCGGGCTCGCGGTGGACGCGGACCCGTTCGCCGGGCAGCGTCAGCGGCACGTAGAGCGGGCCGGCTTCCGTCTCCGCGATCCCGTCGCCGCGATGGCCAAGCCGGGCGATCGAGACGGTCTCGGGCTTCGGTTTGGATGCGCTAGCCATCGGCGGCCCCGCCGCCGTGGCGCGCGCCGACCAGGAATTCCGCATTGCCGTCGCCACCGGTGATCGGCGAGCGGATGAGCCCGGAGATGGGCCAGCCGCGACCGGTGACCCAGTTCGCTATCTCCTCTGCGGCCGCTTTCGCCAGCGCCGGATCGCGGACGATACCACCCTTGCCGAGGCCGTCCCGGCCGACCTCGAATTGCGGCTTGATCAGCGCCGCCAGGCTGGCACCCGGGCGGGCGAGATCGAGCGCTTTCTCCAGCGCCAGCCGCAGCGAGACGAAGCTGACATCGGCGACGATCAGGTCAACAGGCGCACCGACAGTCGCCGGCGTCAGGTCGCGGGCGTTCACGCCCTCCAGGTTGCTGACACGGTCGTCGGCGGCGACCGTTGCATCGAGCTGGCCGTGGCCGACATCGACCGCAAGGACGTGCTCCGCGCCGCGTTCGAGCAGAACTTGCGTGAAACCGCCGGTCGACGCGCCGATATCGAGGCAGCGGCAGCCGGCCGGATCGATGTCGAACCGGTGGAGCGCCGCGATCAGCTTCAGCGCACCGCGCGAGACATAGCGCAAGCCGGGATCATCGACGCTGATATCGGCGGCCTCGTCGACCGGCGCGCCGGCTTTCCGCGCGGGTCTGCCGTCGACACTGACATGCCCGCGCAGGATCGCATCGCGCGCCCGCGCCCGGCTCGGCGCAAGCCCGCGCCGGACCATCAACTCGTCCAACCGGATCTTCATGGTGATACGGTTTTGGCCAGATCGACCCGAAGATCAAATGAAAACCGCACAAGGCAGAACGCCGGCGCTTCGCTCGAAGCGCCGGCGTCCTCGGTGCGTGCCAGGCGAAAGCCGGCTACTCGGCGTTCTCCAGTACCGTGGCCAGATCGCTGGACGTATCCGTATTGTAGGATTCCAGCAGGATCCAGTACATGAAGTCGGTGCTGACATTGTTCACGCCGACCGTCGGATGGCCATGGCAGCCCATGCAGTTGGAGCGCACATAGGTCTCCATCGACGAGTTGGCGAGATACGGCGTGTGGTTTCTGCCGCCCTGGCCCTTGATCGGAACCTTCGGCCGTTCCTTGTTGCGCTTGACGTTGGTCCGCGTCTGGCAGACCGCGCCGTCATTCTTGTTGTACCACTGGGTCGAGATCAGCTGGTAGTTCGACCAGACCGAGGTGGAGCCGAGATTGGCGGCGCAGGTCTTGTTCAGCTCGTGCGCGGACGGATAGTACTCGGCGATATTCACCTGCCGGCAGGCGCGGGTGATGCCTGCGACCCTCTTCGGCTTCTTGTCCAGGCACCAGCTCGTGTCGCCCTCGACAGCCGGGTTGTCGCAGCCCTTGCGATTGGACACCGGTGCCGCGTTGCAGGTCTGGCAGGCATCCGGTTTCGAACCGTTCTTCGAGCAGGACTTCGGATAGAAGTTGAAGTTCTTGCCGACATTCTTCGGGCACGAGGTATTCTGGCTGGAGCCGCCCTGATTGCCGCTCGGCGGCAGTTCCTTGCACGAGGGCGCGTTACGCCGGTGCTCGAAGGTCGACCAGGTCCAGCGCGGCTGCTTCTGCGTCTTGCGGGCGATGTGCTGGCCGACCAGGCCGACCCGCTGCTTCTCGCAGGTCGCAACGCCGCTCTTGTTGCGATAGGACGGCGTGTATATCAGCACCTCCTCGGTGTGATACTGGTTGGTGTTCTTGTAGCCGATCGCCGCGGGTTTGTTCGGCAGCAGCATCCAGGCGTTCTTGACGACGATAGCGCCGGACTTCGTATTCGCCGGATCGCCGCCGGTATAGGATTCGACCCCGCACGGAAAGACCAGGTTCTCGGTCTGTGCGTCCAGCGCCGCTGCGGTGTAGAATTCGTTGTCGATGACGTAATCGTGGGTGACCGGGCTTGCCAGGATCTCGAAGCGCAGGAAGTTCCCGTTCGCGTCGATCAGCGGATCGTTCGACAACCCGCCATGGGTCGCCTGCAGGAACAGGTCGTCGACCTTGCTGACCTCGCCCAGGATCCGGTATTTCCTGTAGCCCTTGATGGCCCTGCATTCGTCGGGATAGTAGCGGGTGCCCGATGCGAAGCAGTCCCCGCCGGGACAGACGCAGTTGGGCGACTCCGGTTCGCGGGCACACTGGATCAGCGATTCCGTCGAAGACCATTTCTCCCACTGGGTCCGGTTGTCGCCGATCGTGGCGAGCCGCTCGCCGACCCCCGGCGCATTCAGCGCCCGGAACGTCTCCCAGGAATATTTATCGAAGGCGGGATGATTTTTGCTGGGAAGCGTCACGCCGATATCGCCGGGCAGATTGTAATTGAGTGAACAGGTCAGCGCCTCCGGGCTGCTCACGTCCCCGACGGACTTGGCGCCGAGCGCGGCGAGCATGGCCCCGGCATCGCTCGTCTGCGCGGCGGATCTGTCGGCCGTCGCAAGGGCGGCGACCGCTATGGTCAGAATGGCCGCCGCAGCGCAGCGAAGCCATCGTATTGTTCGAAATCCGGACGATCGTGAAGCGTCCATCGCATCCTCCTCCTGAAAGTGCGCGGTCCTCGGGCCAGTCGATCCGACCGGTGATCGGTCCGCACGGTCACCCGGCACGAGCCGGATGATGCAAATTACGCAAAATACAAACAGGCAGCCGCGGCTGCCCCAATGGCGGCGAATCCAGCCTTCCGCGTCCCTCTCGGGAGGGCGGGAAACGCCGATCAGGCCCGGCGGCGGTAAACGCCTCCGCTGCCGGCAGATTCAGTCTAGCGTGAATCGGGACCGTGACGACAATGGCAAATCAACAAAATATTCGCCGGCACATCAGTGCGCTCAGAAAATCCAGGGAATGAGCCGCTTCGTGCGCTGTGAATAGGCGCGATAGGCCTCGCCGAATTCGGCGAGCATCATCTGCTCCTCGCGGAACACGCGAAAAGTAAACAGCGTGCCGAAACCGACCAGCCCGGCCAGCCCGGCGATCCAGTTGGGCAGCAGGAAGGCCTGCGCCAGCGCCCACAGGAAGAAGGCCGTGTACATCGGATGGCGGACATAGCGGTAGACGCCGTCGGTGATCAGCTTGTGTTCCTCGCGCACATCGAGCGACACCGACCAGTTGCGGCCGAGCTCCCGATGCGTCCGGTGGAAAAGAAAGAGCGCCGCGATGAACAGCGCCGTGCCGATATAGCCCTGGAGCGGCGCGAAGGCGTAGTCGGCAAAGCCGCCGAAGCCGGTCGCCACATAGGCGGCGGGGACGATGCCCAGGCCGGTCGTGGAGATCGACAAGAGCAGCCATTCGCGTCCGCCGCGATGGCTGGCCGCGACCGCCGTCTTGCGCGCCTTGCGCTCGTGCGGATAGCGCAGCACGTACCAGCCGACGACGCAGACGATCCAGATGATTTGGGCAAGGGAAGCGGTCATGGGAGCCTGTCTGCTGATGTCGCGGTGCGGGGCACCGTCACGCGGGTCCGCCGTTTGCCGGAATATAGGCACCGTCCGGCCCAAAGTCCTCAACGGCGCTCCACTGGCTTTCGATGCGCCTTGATTGCGGCATCGGCCCGCAGCAGGCCATGAAGAAGTCGTAATGGGTGCGCGCCTCGTTGCCCATGACGAATTGCCGGTGCAGGCGCAGATAGTTGGTCCTGAAGCGTCGATAGGCCTGTTCGCCGAGCATCGCCCGGATCTTGACGGTCCGCAGCACCGGCCCGCGCGGCGCGGCAAGGCGCAGCACCCGGACCGGATCGGCCTTGTAGAAATTCAGGAGGTCGACAAGCGCGGTATAGTCGATCCAGGCGATGTCGCCTGCGGGTCCGCGCGTCGACAGAACGGTCTCGATTGCCCGGTGCAGCCGTGTGGCGGCCGGGTGCAGTCCCACCTTCAGGAGCGAGGAGCCGACGCTCATCAGCGTCACCGGCGGCCCGTCGCCGGCCGTTCGCTTCAGCCGGTCGAGCGCGCCGCTCACCGTCTCGACGGCGAGCACCGCGCCGAGCGAATGGCCGACGATGACGATCTCGTCGGCCGAACGGTCGCGCATCAGCCCGCCGAGCAGCCGGGAAAACGTCTCGATCCGGTCGCGATAGGCCGCGTGCCGGTCGCGCGCGATCAGCCGCGCGAAATGCCAGTCGTTGAGCATATAGGGGATATGCAGGATCCGGCCGGGCCATTTCAGCAGAAGCCAGAACACGATAACGGCAAGCAACGCGACTATCGGCCAGGGGAGGGAGATGCCGAACACCGCCGCGAGGCCGAAATCGACGAGGCCGGTCGCAAGCAGGGCAAGCGCTGCGAAAGCGGCGACCAGCACCAGCGCGTAGGCGAAGAACAGGCCGTAGCGCCAGGCGACGCGGAAATAGCGGAACGCCGTGCCGGTCGCGACGAAATCAGCAAGCGCGAGCAGGCCGGCCGGACCGGATTTCCAGTCCGGCCGTGCGAAATCGGCGGCGATCAGGTCATTCCAGGCGCAATAGTGGAACTGTGTCTTAACCCGCCAGTTCTTCGCCTTCGTCTCGATCTCCCAGACAAGCGCCTGCGCCGTTTCGTCGAAGACCGGTGCCCGGTGCGTCGTCCGCACGGACCAGGTTGCGTCGAAGCGGCGGCTCTCGCGCACCAGCCGGCGAAACTGCAGGTCGGCGCTGCCGCGCTCATAGCCCCCGAAGAACAGGACGATGCGCTTCGTTACGGGATCGGGGGAACGGGCCATTCGATCGAGGGCGCTGACAGACGGATAGGGCTACGGGACGGTCGAGCGTAGCTTTGATCGACCGGCCGCCGGGTTGCAAGCGATTCGCGTTCTCTCCCTTTCACACATGCCCCTCTCACACACATGGTTTGCCGGCTCGGTCGACCGGCGCGGAAGTGCCGGCCAAGTGTTGCGGAACTGCAAGCCCCGTGACAAATTTGATGCAGTCCCGGCAAATAAATGTTGCGATTTCAGATAAGCCGGGTATTTCGATTCCAGCGTGACGGATCGGTCAGGCCGGTAGATTTCAGTGCGTTCGGGGGCGACGCCGGACAGGTCCGCGCAAGCCGTATTGAGGCATAACGGCATCGATCGATCAGAGGGGTCCTGAATGCTCGCCCGAGCTGTCAAACGCATCTGTTTTGCGACTGCCGCAGCGGCAGTCTTTTCATTCTCCTCCGCCGGCGCGGGGATGGCCCAGGAAATCGGGGCCCAGGATATCGGGGCCCAAATCGAGGCCATGGATATCGCAGCGGGTCAAGTGGCGGACCGGCCTGTCGAACTCGCCCACCACACGACCGTGTCGGGCCGGACCGGCGAGGTCTATATCCTGCGCGGCCTGATGGATGTCTTCTCCCGCGGCATGGACACGCTTGGCGCAAAGCTTCGCGAGAAGGGCTTCACCGCCAATGTGACGAATCACGGGCAGTGGAGTTCGATCGCCAGGAAGATCGTCGCCAATCGCGAGGGCAAGAAATATCCCGAGCCGGTCTTCCTGATCGGCCATTCGCTCGGCGCCGATGCGGTGATCCTGTTGTCGGAGCGGCTGGCGCAGGAGGGCGTTCCGGTCCATCTCGCGGTGACCTTCGATCCGGTCCATCCCCGTCCGGTGCCCAACAATGTCCGCAAGTTCATCAACTACTATCAGTCCGACAACGGCTGGGGCCGCGAGGTCACCCGCGTTCCCGGCGCCCGCACCAGCGTTCAGAACAACGATCTGAAGGATCGCGACGACATTCACCACACCAGCATCGACAAGGACGATTCCCTGCATTCCAAGGTCGTCACCGAGATGATGCGCCTGTCGCGGCCGATCCGGCGCAAGGTGTCGTCGAGCTAGAGCATCGGACCGAAAAGTGGGAACCGGTTTTCGGAACAATCCGATGCGTGAACAAAGAGATAGAGCGGCGCTGCGATTCCAGCTGAATGCATGC
>JANQKY010000027.1 GCA_028280885.1 Tepidamorphus sp. | reverse complement strand
GCGCGGCAGGGTGGTGTCGAAGCGCTCGCGCAGCCGCTGGCGGATTTCCACCTCGATCAGATTGGCGCAGGCCAGCATCCGCAGCCACAGCCGCAATTCGGTCTTGTGGTCCTCCGGCCGCTCGGCGACCTTGGATTCGGCGTCGAGATGATCGTCGAACCGGGTTTCCGGCGTCTCGGCGGGGCTGGCGTCGGCTTTGGTCATCGAAGTTCAAATGTCCCTTCCGGTTTCCAACCGGCGGCTGTCCTGCGAATCACCGCGTTCTGGCACCCGGCCACGCTCGCATTATGGACTATTGCGACGCAAGCCAGCCTTGATCCACCTCCGGCAGCGGGATCGCCGCCTTGAGTTCGGCGGTATAGGCGTGCGCGGGCGCCTCGAACAGCTCCGCCGTCGGCCGGTTCTCGAGGATCTCGCCGCGACGCAGCACGACCACCCGGTCGCAGAGCCGGCGCACGACGGAGAGATCGTGGCTGATGAAGACGACGGTCAGTTTCAGATCGGTCTTCAACTGGTCGAGCAGGGTCAGGATCTGGGCCTGGCTTGAGACGTCGAGGCCGGAGACCACCTCGTCGGCGAGCACGAAGCGCGGCTGGGTGGCGATCGCCCGGGCGATCCCGACCCGCTGGCGCTGGCCGCCCGACAGTTCGTGGGGATAGCGGGCCGCAAACGCGGTCGGCAGGCCGACCCGCTCCAGGGCCTCCTGCGCCAGCCGGCGCGCGGCGCGGCGGTTTTGCGCAAGCCCGTGCAGCATCAGCGGCCGGCCGATGATCGACGCGATCGTGTGGCGCGGATTGAGCGCCGACAGCGGGTCCTGGAAGATCACCTGCAAATCGCGCCGGAACGGCCGCATCGCCTGCTCGTCGAGATGGCTGATATCGGTGTCGAGAAAGCGGATCGTGCCGGCGGCGGGCTCCAGAAGCCGCACCAGCGTGCGCCCGAGCGTCGATTTGCCGGAACCGGATTCGCCGACGAGGCCCACCACCGAGCCTTCCTCGATCTCAAGGTCGATATCGTGCAGGATCTCGACCATCGGCATGGTGCCGAGCAGGCTCTTGTGGTTGGGGTCGGGCAGGGCGACGTTGACGCCTTCGACGGAAAAGAGCGGCGTCGTCATGACGCGGCCTTGAGCGTTTGGCCACGCTGCGACAGCCATTCGGCATCGGCCTTGGCGATCTCGGCGCGGGTTGCCTCGATGACGTCGGCGGGCACCGGCAGCAGCGACTGGTCGGGCCGGTCATAGCGCGGCGTCGCGTTGATCAGGGCCGCCGTATAGGGGTGGGCTGGATGGGCGAACAGCCCCTTGACGTCGGTGTCCTCGACGACCTTGCCGCCGAACAGGACGGTGACGTTCTGGCAGATCTTGGCGACGACGCCGAGATCGTGGGTGACGAACAGGAGCGCGGTGCCGTGATGGGCCTGCATCTCGGCGATCAGCCGCAGGATCTGCTTCTGCACGGTGACGTCGAGCGCGGTGGTCGGCTCGTCGGCGACGATCAGCTTCGGCTCGGCGGCGAAGGCAGCGGCGATCAGCACGCGCTGGCGCATGCCGCCCGAAAGCTGGTGCGGATAGCTTCTGAGCACCCGCTCCGGATCGTTGATATGGACTTCCTCGAGCAGCGTCAGGGCCCGGTCGCGGGCAGCCTTCTTCGAAAACCCGAGGATCGCGGTCAGCCGGTCGGTGATCTGGCCCTCGATGCGGCGGACGGGATTGAGCGCGGTCAGCGGGTCCTGCGGGATCAGGGCGGCGGCTGCGGCGATTTCCCGGCGCCTTGCGTTGCTCGACAGGGCGAGCAGATCGGTGCCGCCGAGCGTGACCGCGCCTTCGACCGCCTCGACGGCGCGCGGCAGGATGTCGAAGATGGTCTTGCCGATCATCGACTTGCCGGCGCCGCTCTCGCCGACAAGGCCGCGCACCTCGCCGGGATTGACGTGCAGGTCGACCGAGCGCAGCAGCCGGTGCGCGCGGTCGGAGCGCAGCACGATGCTCAGGTCGGCGATATCGAGAAACGCGTCAGCCATCATGCGCGCCTCATTGCAGCACCGGATCGAAGCGGTCCTTGAGGCCCTCGCCGAACTGGCCGAAGGCGAGCACCGTCAGGAACAGGGCGATCAGCGGGAAGACCAGGACCCACCAGGCGAAATAGATGATCGTGCGGCCCTCGGCGATCATGCCGCCCCAGGTCGGGTCGTCGGTGGAGATCGACAGGTTGACGAAGGACAGGATGGCCTCGACGATCACGGCGATGCCCATTTCCAGCGACAACAGCGCGACGATGGTCGGCAGTGTGTTCGGGAACACCTCGCGGATCAGGATGGTCAAGCGGGAGAAGCCTGCGACCCGGGCGCTGTCGACATAGTCGAGCTTGACCTGCACGAAGGTTTCGGCCCGCACCACCCGACAGAAGCGGATCCAGTCGATGACGATGATCGCCAGGATCACCGAATGAAGCCCTGTGCCGATCACGGCGACCAGCAGGATCGCGAACAGGACCGGCGGGAAGGACATCCAGATATCGACGATGCGCGAGACGATCTGATCGACGAAGCCGCGATAGTAGCCGGCGATCAGGCCGAGCGCCGAGCCGATCACGCAGGCCGCGGTCGCGGCGACGAAGGCGACGGTGAGCGCGATGCGGGCGCCGTAGATGATGCGCGAGAGGACGTCGCGGCCGAGCCCGTCGGTGCCGAGATAGTAGCCGGGCTCCGATCCCGCCATCCAGAACGGCGGCAGGCGTTCGAGCAGCAGGTCCTGGGCGAGCGGATCGTGCGGGGCGATGAAGGGGGCGAAGACCGCGCAGATCAGCACGACGAGCAGCCACGTCCCCGACAGGACGAGGCGCAGCGGCAGCGGCCGGCGGCGGTGGGCCGGACCACTTTGCGGAGCAGTCTGGGCGATATCAGCCATGCCGCAGCCTCGGATTGAGCAGGGTGTAGAGCAGGTCGACGATCAGGTTGATGGCGACGAACAGCACCGCGAACAAGAGCACGATGCCCTGGATCAGCGGCAGGTCGCGGTTGATCACCGCGTCGATCGCCAGGTTGCCGAGCCCCTCATAGGAGAACAGCCGCTCGATGATGACGGTGCCGCCGATCAGGAAGGTGAGCTGGACGCCGGTCAGAGTCATCGTCGGCAGGATGGCGTTGCGCATCGCGTCGCGGGCGATCACCCGGCTTTCGGGAAAGCCCTTGGTGCGGGCCAGCATCACGTAGTCCTGGTTCATGGTCTCCTTCAGCGAGGATTTCAGGAGCTGCGAGATGACGGCGGCAAGCGGCAGCGCCAGCGCAATGGCCGGCATGATCATGTGGGACAAGAGGTTGAGGGTGATGTCGAAGCGGAAGCGGACCAGGCTTTCGAGCAGATAGAAATTGGAGGTGAACGGCAGGTCGAGCGTCGGCGAGACGCGCCCGGAAATCTCGAAGATCGGCCAGGCGACGCCGAAGGTCAGGATCAGCGCCAGGCCCCACAGGAAGTCCGGCACCGACAACGCGATGCCGTTGATGACGTCGACGGTGCCTTCGGCCGCGGTCTCGCGGTAGCGGGTCGCCAGATAGGCAAGGCCGACGCCGATGGTGCTGGCGATGATCAGGGCGAGAAAGCTCAGTTCCAGCGTCGCCGGCAGGCGGCCGAGCACGATACCGAGCACGTTCTGGCGGATCGAGATCGAGGTGCCGAAATCGCCGTGCAGCACGTTGCCGAGCCAGATGAAGAACTGCTCGACGATCGATTTGTCTAGGCCGTAGAGCGCGCGCAGGCGGGCGATGTCCTCGTCGCTCGCGCCCGGCGGCAGCATCATCGCGATCGGATCGCCCGGCGCGATCCGGATGACGGCGAACACGATGACGGCGACGCCGAACAGCGTGATCGCCGTCGTCACGATACGAGTCAGTATCCCGCGGAGAGCGTCCATAACATCCAGTCTAATGTACGCCGCGCTCCGCGGGATCCCCCAAGGCGATCCGTCAGGCCGACGGCTTCATGCGATAGGGCAGCACCGCGCCGGAGACGTTCGGCGTCACGTCGATGCCGTCGGCATAGACGATCGGCTGGACATATTGCAGCAGCGGAATGGCGAGCGCGTCCTCGGCGATCTTCTTGTCGACGGCGCGGTAGCCGGCGATCCGCTTCTCGTCGTCCGGCTCGCCCCAGAGCGGACCGATCATGTCGATCATCTCCTGGCCGTCCCAGACCGAATGCGGCGAGGGGCCGAACATGGCAAAGCCGGTCGAGGTCGCCGGGTCGCCGATCGAGTTGCCCCAGTTGTAGAAGGCGGCGGGCGCGAGCTGGTCGGCGGCGCGCAGCTCGAAATGCTTGGCGATCTCGTATACCTCAATCTCGGCCTCGATGCCGACCTTGCGCCACATGCCGACGATCGCCTGGATCATCTCGTAATCCTTCGGCTTGAAGCCGCGCGTCGTCTGGATCTTGAACTTGACCGGGTTTTCGGTCGAGAAGCCGCTGGCCTTCAGAAGCGCGACGGCCTTGTCGGGATCGTAACCGACGACGGTATCGGGATCGAAGGCGGCATATTCGGGCGCCTGCAGGGTATCGATCGCAACGCCGTAGCCGCTCAACAGCCGGTCGATCAGCAACTGCTTGTTGATCGCGAAGGCTGCCGCCTGGCGGACGTTCTTGTCGGTCATCGGCTCGACATCGTTGATGAAGATCATCGCGATATCGGAGATCGGCGTGGTGACGCCGTTCAGGCCGGACTTGGCCTTCAGCCGGTCGAACTCCTCGTAGGACATGTCGAAGGCGACCTGGCTCTTGCCGGCCTCGACCTCGGCGACGCGGCTGGTGGCGTCCGGCACGAACTTGATGATGACCGACTTGTAGGCCGGCGCGCCGCCCCAGTAGTCCTCATGGGCCGAGAGCTTCAGGAAGGCGTTGCGCTCGAACTGCTCGACCTTGTAGGGGCCACAGCCGACCGGGGCCTTCTCGAAGCCTTCCGGTCCGACCTTCTCGTAATAGGCCTTGGGCATGACGTAGCCGGTCAGGAAGGCCATCCACTTGAACAGGGTCGGCTCGAATTCCTTGACGTCGGCGGTCACGACATTGCCGTCGATTGCGAAATTGCCGATCTTCGACCAGACGAACTGGATCGGATTGCCGGTTTCCGGGTTGCCGGCACGCTCCAGCGACCAGACGATGTCTTCCGGCGTCACCGGCGACCCGTCATGCCAGGTCGCGCCCTCGCGCACGGTCATCGAGACCTTGGTCTTGTCGTCGTTCCAGCCCCATTCGGTCAGGATGCCGGGCTCGAAGGACAGGTCCGGCTTCTGGCCGATATACATGTCGAAGATCGACTGATAGATGCCCTGGATCGTCGGATTGACCGCCGAGAGGCCGACCGTCGGGTCGAAGGAGGGCAGGTTGACGTTGTAGGCGATGGTCAGTTCGTCGCCTTGCGCCGATACGCTGAGCGGCTTCAGGCCCGCCGCCAGGATCGCGGCACCGGCGGCGCCGTGTTTCATCAAGTCGCGTCTGCTTAGCATTTGTCTTTTCTCCCGTGGTGCCGCGGCCGGACCCTCTGAATTCCGTCCGCCTGGTCTTAACGCGCTGGACGCCGCCCGGATGAGACCGGCTCGTTTCCAAATTAGTTTAAGTCTAGAGATATGCATATGCATAGGTCAAGCGGCCATCGCGCGCCTGGATCCATGCCCCAGCGTAACATTTCAAGCCTATCACTTCGCCCGACCGGTTGATACCGGCGGATATGGTCAGCCTCCGGCAAGCGCCCTGGCGAGCATGTAGCCGGAGCCGGCGCCCGCGCCGCCGCCGGGCCAGGTGGCGGCGCCGATCAGGTAGAGGTCTTTGACCGGCGTCTTGTGGCGGGCCCAGCCGGGCACCGGGCGGAACAGGAAGTGCTGGGAGATGTGATGGCTGCCGCCGGCGCTGTCGCCGCCGACGAGATTGGGATTGCGGCGTTCCAGGTCGGCCGGTGTCTCGATATGGCGGGCGAGGATTTTCGCTTTTGTGCTAGGGGCATAGCGCTCGATGATATCGACCACGCGATCGGCATAGGCCTCACCGGCCTCCGACCAGTCGGTCGCGGTGATCAGGCCTGCCGCATCGCCGCGGATCGTGGCCGGCAGGGTGCGCACCTGGATCCACAGCGTGTGCTGCCCCTCGGGCGCGCGGGAGGGATCGACGGCGGTCTGCTGGCCGACGACGAGCAGCGGTTCGGCTGGCAGCAGGCCCGCCATCGCGTCCGTATAGGTCCGCGCCATGCTGTCCAGATCGGGCGCGAGATGGACATAGAGGAACCTCTTCAAGTCTTCGTTAGCGGCCCAGTCGGGCAGGCCGGAGGTGGCCAGATGGACCATCATCGTGCCCGGCCCGTGGCGGAAGGCGCGCGCGCCGCGGTCGTAGCGGGCATTGCCGGTGCCGCCATCGAGCAGGCTGTCGACGAGGGCCGCCGGCATTACCCCGGCGATGACCGCCTTCTTGGCCGAAACCCTGGTGCCGTCGGCCAGCACGATGCCGCTCGCCCGGCCACCCGATGCCTCGATCTTTGCGACGGCCGCATTGGTGCGCACGGTGCCGCCCTGGGCCTCCAGTTCGGCGACCATGGCGTTGATCATCGTGTCGGCGCCGCCCTGGCCGATCACCATGCCGAAGCTCTGGTCGGCCATGCTTTCCAGATAAGGGAACAGCGCGCCGCCGCCGATATCGGGCGAGAAGTCGAGATGCATGCCCCAGGCCGCCATGGTCGCGCGGATTTCTTCGGATTCGAAGTTCTCCTGAAGGAAGGCGCGCGGCGAGGCGGTCAGCAGGCGGGCGGTGTCGAGCATCCAGGCCGTGCCCTTGTCGCGCCAGGCCTTCCAGCCGACCCTGGCAAGGGCACGCGCGCTCATCGGCGAGCCGAGCAGGGCGAAGAGATGCGGCGCGTCGCCGCCGAACTCGGCCAGCATCGTGCGCCAGCGCGCAGCGTCCGCCTCCGACAGCGCGGCCGCGCGAGCCACCGTCTGTTCGAGGTCCTTGGAGACGCCGAACCAGCGGCCGGATGGGGTCGGCGTTGCGAAACAATGCTCGGCCGGGGCGAAGGCGAGGCCGCGTTTTGCCAGTGTCTCGCCGTAGTCGGCATGGAAGGCGGAGCCCGCGAACAGGCCGAGATTGGTGGCGTAGAGATCGTGGCGGAAGCCTGGAAGCGTCACCTCCTCGGTGCGGATCGCGCCGCCCGGCGTTTCGTTGCATTCGAATATGCCGACGGACCAGCCCTTGGTCGCAAGATGAACGCCCGCGGCAAGCGCGTTGTGGCCCGCGCCGATGAAAACCGCATCGAATTCCATGGATTTCTCCCTTCCCGCGCCGTCCGGCCGGGCGCTTTCGTGGCGTTTTTCGGATATTATTTCAGCGCCAGATATTTGCAAATGCATAATTCCGGTCTAGGATGCCCCAAAGTGCGACACCGTGCCGTGCCGTCTTAGACATTCCGGCCGCATCCGACGCGATAAACGGCCCCATGCGATACCCTCGGGAGGAGATTTGAACCAATGACCGCGACCGATATGCTTGCCAATCTGGGCGCCGCCCTCATTTCCGGCGACGTCGAAGTCGTCGATCTCGCCGTGCCGCTCGGGCCCGATACGCCGCTCATCCAGCTCCCCGACATCTTCAACCAGACGCCGAAGGTCGAGGTTGAGGAGATCTCGCACTACGACGACAACGGGCCGGCCTGGGCCTGGTACTGGTACAAGCTGGGCGAGCATTCGGGCACCCATTTCGACGCGCCGATCCACTGGATCACCGGCAAGGACTACGCGGACGGCAAGACCGACACGATCCCGCCACAGAACTTCGTCGCGCCCGTCAACGTCATCGACTGCAGCAAGCAGACGGCCGAAAATGTCGACTTCCTGCTGACGGCCGACGGCGTCAAGGCCTGGGAGGCCGAGCACGGCGAGATCGAGGCGGGAAGCTGGGTCTTGATGCGCACCGACTGGTGGCCGCGCAACCGCTCGACGGAAGAGTTCCTCAATGCCGACGAAAACGGTCCGCACTCGCCCGGCCCCTCGGTCGACTGCGTCGAATACCTGATCGGCAAGGGCATTATCGGCTGGGGCACCGAGACGGTGGGCACCGACGCGGGTGCCGCCGGTGGCTTCGAGCCGGCTTATCCGGCCCATAACCTGCTGCATGCCAACAACCGCTACGGGCTTGCCAGCCTGTCGCATCTCGACAAGCTGCCGCCGAAGGGCGCGGTGCTGATCGCCGCGCCGCTGAAATTCGTCGGCGGAACGGGAAGCCCGATCCGGGCGCTGGCGCTGGTGCCGAAGGGCTGACCGGTCTGGCGGGGACAAGGATCGGGCAATGGCGGATGTCGCGGATTATGTCGTCGTCGGGGCGGGCATCAACGGCCTGACCTGCGCGGCCCTGCTCGGCAAGAAGGGCAAGTCGGTCATCGTGCTCGACCGCGAGGCGGAAGCCGGCGGCTGCATGAAGACGGCCGAGGTGACCGCGCCGGGCTACCGGCACGACGTGATGGCCGCGACCTTCGTGTTGTTCATCACCTCGCCGGCCTTTGCCGAGATCGGCGAGGATCTCGGCCGGCACGGGCTCGACTTCGCCCATACGCCGCATCCGACCGCCGTGCTGCTGCCCGATGGCCGCAGCCTTGTGCTCACCACCGACCGGGCGGCCAATGTCTCAGCCTTCGAGGCGTTGGCGGCCGGTGACGGGACGCGCTTCAAGGCCGATGTCGAGACTGTCGAGCGCGACGCCGAACTGTTGTTCGGTCTGCTCGGCGGCCGGCCCTGGTCCTGGGCGACGGCGAAGCTTTTGTTCAGGCAAATGCGCAAGCGCGGCCTGCGCGGTCTTGCCGGCCGGCTCGGCGAGGGCCTGCGCACCGGGCGTGGCTGGCTGGAGACGCGCTACGAATCCGACCTCGTCCACGCCCTGTTCGCGCCCTGGGTGCTGCATGCGGGCCTTGGCCCCGAGAGCACATTCTCCGGCGAAATGGCCCGTATCATCGCGTTTGCGCTGGAAGCCGCCGGCGCGCCGGTCGCAAAGGGCGGGGCGGCAAGCGCGGTCAAGGCCTTCGAGGGCCTGATCGCCGAGCAGGGCGGATCGGTGCGCACAGGCGCCGACGTCACGGAGGTGATCGTTGCCAACGGTCGCGCCACCGGCGTCAGGCTTGCCGGCGGCGAGGTCATCGAGGCGCGTCAGGGTGTCATCTGCTCGGTGACGCCGAACCAGCTCTATGGCTCGCTGCTGCCGCAAGCCCATGTCGACGAGGCGACGCGCGATCAGGTCAGGACCTATCGCTACGGCAAGGGCGACATGCAGATCCACTACGCCCTGAAGGCGCCGCCGCGCTGGAAGGGCCAGGGGCTCGACCAGGTCGCGCTCACCCATATCACGCCCGGCCTCGACGGCGTTTCCAAGGCGGTCAACGAATGCGAGCGCGGCATGCTGCCCGAGGTGCCGACGATCTGTGTCGGCCAGCCGCATGCGCTCGATCCCTCGCGCTGTCCGGACGGTGCGGCGATCCTGTGGCTGCAACTGCCAGAAGTGCCGCGCCATGTGAAGGGCGACGCGGCGAAGAAGATCACGGTTCCCGAGGACGGTGCCTGGACCGAGGAGCTCCGCGAGGCCTATGCCGACCGGGTCGAGGCGATCCTGAAAAAGCACATCACCGGCTTTGCCGCCAATGTGGTCGCCCGCAAAGTCTATTCGCCGGCCGATCTTGCCGCGATGAACGTCAATCTCGTCGGCGGCGACCCCTATGGCGGGCTGTGCACCATCGATCAGTTCTTCCTGTTCCGGCCGTTTGCGACGACGGTCAACCACCGCACGGCGGTCGACGGGCTCTATCACATCGGCGCCTCGACCCATCCGGGGCCGGGACTGGGCGGCGGATCGGGCTTCGCGCTCAGCCAGACCCTGAAATAGCGAACGGTGATGTAATGAACGGCCAGCGGCCATGAAACCGACTACCAGCGATCAGAACAAGGCGGTGTTGGAGCGGGCCGAGCGGCTGCCCTCGCTCGGCGAGATCGGGCTCGATCATTTCGCGCCCTACCTGATCAACCGGATCGCCGCGCGCTGGAACACCGATCTGCAGGAGACGCTGAAGACCTTCGGCCTGACGACGGTGCAGATGCGGGTTCTCTCCGTCCTGTCGGTGATGACCGGGCTGACGATCAACGAGCTGGCCGTGTTCGCGGTCACCGAGCAGTCGACCATGAGCCGGACGCTCGATGCGATGGAGCGCGACGGCCTGGTGCAGCGGCAGAACCGCTCGGGCGACTTGCGCGTGCGCGAGGTGCACCTGACCGACAAGGGCCGCGAGGCCTTCCGCGAGGTGTGGCCGGCGATGCACGGCTCGCTGAAGCACATGTTCGACGGGTTCTCCGACGAGGAATACGAGACCGTGATCGGTCTCCTGTCGCGGGTCCTGCGCAACATCAGGCGGCACGACTTTTAGGTCGTGGCGCGTGGCCGCCGGCAGTCTCCGCCCGGATGGGCCGTGAAGACAAACAACAAGCGGAGACGACAGGGAGAAGAACAATGGCGAAATGCCTTCAGGCGATGGTTTCGGGAGCGGTGTTCACCCTGCTGGCGGCCGGTACGGCAATGGCTGGCATTCCCGGCCTCAAGGGCCAGGATCACGTCGGCATAACGGTGCCGGACATGGCTGAGGCCGAGGCCTTCTTCGTCGATGTGGTCGGCTGCCGGAAGGCGATGTCCTTCGGGCCGTTCCGCGACGACGAGGGCACCTTCATGCAGGACCTTCTGAACGTTCACCCGCGCGCGGTGATCAAGCAGATCACGCTGATGCGCTGCGGCAATGGCAGCAATATCGAGCTGTTCGAATACGAGGCGCCGGACCAGCAGACCGAGATGCCGAAGAACAGCGACCATGGCGGCCATCATCTCGGCTTCTATGTGGAGGACATCGACGCGGCCGCGGCCTATTTCAAGGAAAAGGGCGTCCGCACGCTGCTCGGGCCGTTCCCGGTCGAGGCCGGGCCGGCGGCGGGGCAGGCGATCCTGTATTTCTTCGCCCCGTGGGGGCTGCAGCTTGAGGCGATCTCCTATCCGGGCGGGATGGCCTACGAAAAGGATGGCGGCCCCGTCTTGTGGACGCCGCGCGATCAGTAGCGATCAGGACCTGGCGTGGGGCCGCCCCGACCGGACCCGCGTTAGGCCCGACGCTCAGACATGAGGATGGAGGACGATGGCCGAGCGGTCATTTGCGAAGGAAGTCGAGCAGCTTCGGATCGGCGAGGGCGAGGAGTTTCGCGGCGAGGGCATCCTTGCCGTCACCAAGGCGCTGCTCGAATGCGGCGTCGGCTATGTCTGCGGCTATCAGGGCGCGCCGATCTCGCATCTGATGGATGTACTGGCTGACGCCCAGGACATCCTGGGCGAGTTGGGTGTGCGCTACGAGGCGAGCGCATCGGAAGCCGCTGCCGCGGCGACGCTGGCCGCGTCCGTCCACTATCCGATCCGCGGCGCCGCGGCGTTCAAGTCGACCGTCGGCACCAATGTCGCCTCCGACGCGCTTGCCAATCTCGCCTCGGGTGGGGTCACCGGCGGCGCGCTGGTCATCGTCGGCGAGGATTATGGCGAGGGCGCCTCGATCATGCAGGAGCGCAGCCATGCCTTTGCGATGAAGTCGCAGATCTGGCTGCTCGACCCGCGTCCTAATCTTGAGATGATCGTCAGGTCGGTGCGCGAGGGCTTCGAGCTTTCGGAAGTCTCGAACACCCCGGTGATGCTGGAGATGCGGATCAGGGCCTGCCACGTGCATGGCCGCTTCAAGGCACGCGACAACGTCAAGCCGAAGATGCCGCTCAAGGAGGCGCTGGAGAACCCGAAGCGCGATCTCAGCCGGATCGTGCTGCCGCCGGCCTCCTTCCTGCACGAGCAGGAGAAGATCAGCCACCGCTGGCCGGCCGCCGTCAATTTCATCAAGGAGCGGGGCCTGAACGAGTTCTTCGGACCCGAGGACGGGAAAGTCGGCATCGTCATGCAGGGCGGCATGTATAACGGCGTCATGCGGGCGCTGCAGCGCCTCGGCCTTGCCGATATCAACGGCAACACGCAAGTGCCGCTCTACGTGCTGAACGTCACCTATCCGCTGATCGACGATCAGTTCCTCGACTGGGCGCGGACCAAGGACGCGGTACTGGTGGTGGAAGAGGGCCAGCCCAACCATATCGAGCAGGCCTTCGGCGCGATGCTGCACAAGGCCGGCGTCGACACGAAGCTCTACGGCAAGGACCCGTTCCCGACGGCGGGCGAATATACCGGCGCGGTGATGCTGTCCTCGATCCGCGATTTCCTGCGCGATCAGGCCGGCGGCCTGCTCGCCGACCAGGACCGGGCGCCGAACGAGCCGGACGCTCCCTCCGTCCCGGATCTCTCCAAGGCGGTGCCGCCGCGCCCGCCGGGCTTCTGCACCGGCTGTCCGGAGCGGCCGATCTTCGCCGGCCTCAAGCTTGCGCAGGAGGAGCTCGGCGAACATCACATCGCCGCCGATATCGGCTGCCACCTGTTCTCGATCATGCCACCCTTCAATATCGGCTCGAGCACCATGGGCTACGGCCTCGGGCCGGCCTCGGCGTCGGCCTTCAATGTCGAGGCTAAGAAGCGGCCGATCTCGGTGATGGGCGATGGCGGCTTCTGGCATAACGGGCTCAACAGCGGCATCACCAACGCCGTCTTCAACAAGCATGACGGCGTCATCCTGATCGTCGACAACTATTATTCGGCGGCGACCGGCGGGCAGGATATTCCGTCCTCGCGGGCGAAGAACCGGTCGCGCTCGACCAGCCATCCGATCACCGACGCGGTGAAGGGGGTCGGCGCGAAATGGGTGCGCCATATCGACCGGACCTACGACGTCACCAAGGTGCGCGACACCTTCCGCGAGGCGCTGACGACGGAAGAGAAGGGCCCGAAGATCATCGTCGCCTCGTCGGAATGCATGCTGAACCGGCAGCGCCGCGAGCGGCCGCTTGCGGCCAAGGCGATCAAAAACGGCGAGCGGGTGATCAAGCCGCGCTTCGGCGTCGACGAGGACGTGTGCACCGGCGACCACGCCTGCATGCGGCTGTCGGGCTGTCCGTCGCTGTCGCTGAAAACGCTGGACGATCCGCTGCGCGACGATCCGATCGCCGCGATCGACGAGAGTTGCGTGGGCTGCGGCAATTGCGGCGAGGTGGCCGATGCCGCCGTCCTGTGCCCGTCCTTCTACCGGGCCGACGTGATCCACAATCCAAGCGGCTGGGACCGGTTCGCGGCCCGCTTCCGGGCGCGGATCACCGGCTGGCTGCAGGTGCGGCGCGCGCGCAAGCGGCTCGTCTTCGTGGAGGCGGCCTGAGCGATGCTGGACAGGACCGTTCAAGCCGACGAGGTGATCAAGATCGCGGTGCTGGCGGTCGGCGGCCAGGGTGGCGGCGTCATCACCAGCTGGATCATCGATGTCGCCGAGCGCAACGGCTATTACGCCCAGTCGACCTCGGTGCCCGGCGTCGCCCAGCGCACCGGCGCGACGATCTACTATGTCGAGATGGTGCGCGATACGGGCTCGACGCCGATCCTGTCGTTGATGCCCTCTCCCGGCGATGTCGATATCGTGCTGGCGGCCGAACTGATGGAGGCGGGCCGGGCGGTGCAGCGCGGCTTCGTGACGCCTGACCGGACGACGCTGATCACGTCTACCGGCCGGACGCTCGCCGTCTTCGAGAAGATCGTGCCGGGCTCGGGCATCGGCGATCCCGAACCGATCCTGGCGGCCGCCAATGTCGCCGCCCGGCGGTTCCTGGCGGCTGATCTCGACACGGCGGCGCGCGACAATGGCAGCGTCATTTCGGCCAGCCTGTTCGGCGCGCTTGCCGGTTCGGACACGCTGCCGTTTCCGATCGAGACCTACGAGGAGACGATCCGGGCCGGCGGCCGCGGCGTCGAGGCGAGCCTGAAGGCGTTTCACGCCGGCGCCGCCTCGATCAAGGCGCCGGAGGCGCCGTCGGCGCGCTTGGATGATGCCGCAGGCGAAGCGGCGATTGCCGGTCCGGCGGCGCAGACCAAGGCCTGGGCCGATCTGAATGCCCGCATCGACACCGAGTTTCCGGCCTCGGCCCGCGACATGCTGCGCGCCGGCCTGAAGAAGGTCGTCGACTTCCAGGATGTCGCCTACGGCACCGCGTATCTCGACCGGCTGCGCGAGTTGCATGTGGTCGATATCGAGACGAGCGGGGCGAAGCGTGATTTCGCTTTTACCGAACAGGCGGCGAAATATGTCGCCAACGCCATGGCCTATGACGATGTCATCCGCGTCGCCGACCTGAAGACCCGGGGGACGCGCATGAAGCGCATCGAGCGGGAGATGGATGTCGGCGACGATCACGTGATGCATGTCACCGAATTCATGCATCCGGGGATCGAGGAGGTCTGCGGCACGATGCCGGCGGGGATGGGCCGGTTCATTCTTGCCCGGCCCGGCCTGACGAGGACGCTCGATCGCTTCGTCAACAAGGGCCGGCGGGTGCGCACCGATCAGGTCCGCTGGTTCCTGCCGCTCTACTTCGTCGGGGGCCTGCGCCGCATCCGCCGCCGCAGCCTGCGCCATCAGATAGAGACGGCGCATATGGAGGAATGGCTTGAGCTTGCCTGCGAAACGGTCGCGAAGGATTACGCGCTCGGTGTTGCCGTTCTGCGCTGCCGGCGGCTGATCAAGGGCTATTCCGACACGCACCGGCGCGGCCAGTCGAAATTCGACAAGGTTTTATCGGCGCTGCCGACGCTGGAGGGCCGAGACGATGCGGCGGAGTGGCTGAACCGGCTGATCGAGATGGCGCTGAAGGACGAGCAGGGCGACATGCTCGACGGGGCGCTGAAGACGATCGAGACGCTGTAGGGGCGGGGTTCCGTGCTTTTGTTTCGGTTCGTGCTGGTCGTCCGCTGGTTCGAGATCGCCTCCGGCGCTCTCGAAGCCGCCCGTTGGGCGGTGTCCGGCGCTCGGCTTTGGGCCTCGCGCGTTCGGCACTCGAAATGCCTTCGCATTTCGTCCACTTCGTGGACCGTGCCTCACCCTCACCCCGGCCCTCTCCCGCGAGGGGAGAGGGAGTGCTGCCGCTGTGCTACTTGGCTTCAACGCCTCGCAAACAGCATGGCGCATCAATTCTACCGCATTCCGCGCAGCTATCGCCCCCTCCCCTCGCGGGAGAGGGCTGGGGTGAGCATCTGTGTTTTATGTCAAGGTTGTATTTTCGCCCCTTGCCTGTTTTCGGCGACCAGAGTGTTTGCCAGGATGAGGAGCTTTCTGGCGACGGCGA
>JANQKY010000004.1 GCA_028280885.1 Tepidamorphus sp. | reverse complement strand
AGATGCCGAGCGCCGAGAAGATCAGGCCGACGATCAGCGAGATGACGGCAAGCCGAACGATGACCCAGCCGGGCGGGCCACCGAAGAACCGGGTCATGGGACCGTTGGACATGATCGCTTTCTCCCGCGCCTAGAGCATGTCTTGCAAATATAGGGTCATTCTGACATGGCGCTTTTGAGTCAAGGCCAAGCCGGCATTCGAAGGCCATATCGGGGATATGGACGAGAATGACGGCGCCGGATTTGGTCCAAAAGCGCCTGTCCCGCAGGGTTTGCGATCGGCGGCCGCCCGACGCCGATCGCAAACAGAACTGACCCTATATTTGCAAGACATGCTCTAGGTCTCCATCAGGTAAGCGATCCGCTGCCGAATTGCGAGCCTTGCCTGTCTAGACCTGCGCCACCTTGAAGCCGCCCTCGCGGCTGTCGAGCGTCGTATGGGGATAGGGGATCGAGATGCCGCCTGTGTCGAAGGCTTCCTTGACGGCCTTCATGGTCGCGAACTTCGCTTCCCAGAGATCGCCGGACGCGCACCAGGCGCGCAGCTGGATATCGACCGAGGACTCGCCCAGATTGACGACGCGCACCCAGGGCGCGGCCGGCTCGTCGAGGAAGCGGCCGTCAGCCTTGACCACGTCGAGAATGATCGCGATCGCCTTGTCGATATCGTCGGCATAGTCGATGCCGAAGGTGATGTCGCAGCGGCGCTTGGGATTGGTGGAAAAATTACTGATCGGCTTGCCCCAGGCCTCGCCGTTGGGCAGGTAGATCTTGACGCCGTCGGCGGTGGTCAGTTCCGTCGTGAACAGGTTGAGATCGGTGACCGATCCGGTATTGCCGCCGACCTCGACGAAGTCGCCGATCTTGTAGGGCCGGAAGAAGACCAGCATGACGCCGGCGGCCAGATGCGACAGGGTGCCCTGCAGGGCAAGGCCGACGGCAAGCGTGGCGGCGCCCAGCATGGCGACCAGGCTGGTCACCTGGAACCCGAAGGTCTGAAGGGTCGCGATCACCACGGCGGCGAGGATCAGATAGCGGACGATCGAGGAAAAGAAGACCCCGAGGGTGGAATCGATCGTCTCCGAGGCCTCGACCCGGCGCCGCACGAAGCGCGACAGCCAGCCGGCGACGATCCAGCCCAGGATCAGGAAGACCAGCGCCTTCAGAATGTTCAGGCCGAGCGCGACGAGCGGCTCGAAGGCCGTCGGCATGTTTGCCAGTTCCATTGCTCCCAAATCCTTTCAGCGTTGCCCGCCGCCTCCGGCGGAGCGGAAAATCAATCGTCCTTCAAAAGCACCAGCAGCGCCTCGATCCGGTCGGCGTCGGCGGGCCGCTTGTCCCAGCGGATGCGTCCGATCCGCGGAAACCGCATGGCAAGTCCGGACTTGTGCCGCGTCGAGCGGGCAAGCCCCTCGAAGGCGATCTCCAGCACCAGACCCGTTTCCGGCTCGTGCGTCACCTCGCGCACCGGGCCGAACCGGTTGATCGTATTCTGTCGGACGAACCGATCAAGCTGCCTCAGTTCCTCGTCGGTGAAGCCGAAATAGGCCTTGCCGACCGGCACCAGTTCCGAACCTTTTTCGCCGTCGCGCCAGACGCCGAACGTATAGTCGGAATAGAAGGATGACCGCTTGCCGTGGCCGCGCTGGGCATACATCAGGACGGCGTCGACATTGAAGGGATCGCGCTTCCACTTCCACCAGTGCCCCTTCGGCCGGCCGGCGAGATAGGGGCTTTCGAGCCGCTTGATCATCACCCCCTCGACGGCGTCCGCGTCGGCGCCGGCGCCGTGGCCGGCCGGATCGGCGCGGGCGGCGGCGAGATCGGCCCAGGTGGTGAAAGGAATAAGCGGCGAGACCGACAGGCGGTCCTGGCCCGTATTGGCGATAAACGCCTCGAGCTGGGCGCGGCGGTCTGCCAGGGACATCTCGCGCAAATCCTCGCCGTCTGCGACGAGCAGGTCGTAGGCGATCAGATGGGCGGGATGGCTTGCCATCATCTTCGCGGTCACGGTCTTTCGGTTGAGCCGCTGCTGCAACGCGTTGAAGGACTGGACGCGGCCCGCGCGCATGATCAGCAGCTCGCCGTCGATCGCGCCGTCGAAGGTCAGCGCCTCGGTGAGATCGGGGAAGGCCGCCGAGATGTCGTCGCCGGTGCGACTGTAGAGGCGGCGGGCTGCGACGTCGCCGGTCTCCGGATCGCGGGCGGCGACCGCCTGGACGCGGATGCCGTCCCATTTCCATTCCGCCGAAAACGCCGACGGCTCGAGCGTGTCGAAATCGCCCTCCTCGATCGCATGGCTGAGCATGGCGGGGCGAAACGGCACCGGATCCGTGATGTCGGGCCTGCCGGCCCGGCCCTCCGCCCAGGCAAACAGCGCCTCATAGGGCGGAGCGAGGCCGTGCCAGACCTCTTCGATATCGGCCGGTTCGAGGTCGCCGAGGCTGGCAACGGCGGTCTTGGCGAGCCGGGCGGAGACGCCGACCCGCAGGCCCCCGGTGATCAGCTTGAGCAGCGCCCAGCGGCCGGTCTCGTCGAGCCGGTCGAGCAGGCCTGCCAGCAGGGCCGGCAGCCCGGCACGGCCGGTCGCCTCGAGCGCGGCGACGACCTCGGGCAGGGTGAGGGGCGGTGGATTTCCAGGTCGGGGTGGGGGTACGTCATCGTCCGCATCAACCGACGATCCGCGCGACTGTTCGAGCGCCGCGCGCGCCTCCGGCGCCGGCCACATCAGCGCGACCGTCTCCGACAGGTCGCCGACATAATCATAGGACAGCCGGAACAGCACCGGATCGGTGCGCTCCTCGATCAGCGCCCGGATCGCGCCGGGCTTGGCGTTGCGAAAATTGAGATCGCCGGTGAGCGCCGCCAGCGTCAGGCCGCGGGCCGGATCGGGGGTGTCGCGGAAATAGTCGGCCATCAGGGCGATCTTGGCGTTGCGCCGGGAGTCATAGGCCAGTCGGTCGAGCAGCGCGGCGAACCGGTTCATGGCGCCTCGTGATCCGCTAAATCCCGCGGCCCTATATCTTCCGGATCATCGTTGAAGACGGTCGCGATATGCCATCCCTCCGGGCCGAGCAGCAGCGCGTAGACACAGGAGAAGGCGAGCGCCGTTTCGCCGCCCTCGCGATCCTGGCGCCAGGACAGCCGCGCGAAGCCGGTGCCGTTTGCCGTCTCGACCCCGTGCAGCGTGAAGCGCGACTGGACGATCTCCTCGATGTCGAAGACATCGAGCAGCGCCTCGATATTCTCCTTCAGGTCGTCGCGGTCGACGAAGACATTGCCCCGGCCGAACTGCCAGATCGTGCACGGATAGGCGAAACAGTCGGCGATCGCCTCGGCGTCGAAATCGTCGAAACCGGCGGCATAGGCCTCGAACAGGGCGATGATGTCCGCGTCAACCTGGATGCTGTCAGACGGCATTTTGGGATCTCTGTGCAGTGTTCGCGCCGGCCATCGTATCTATGTTACCCGACTGGCAGGGCTGAAGAGAGTATGTCATCGATGGACGAGCGGAAATCAGAATCAGGCAGTGCCTGGACGCCTCGGGGAAACGGCAAGCTCTCGGCGCCGGCGGTCGCCCGCAACACGGCCCCAATCCTCGAGCGGTTGCGCGAGACTATTGATCGCGCGGCAAGGCCGCCTGCTCCGCAGGCGCGCTGGCGGGCGCTTGAGCTTGCCAGCGGATCGGGCGAGCACGCGGTCGCGTTTGCCCGCGCCTTTGCCGATATCGACTGGCAGCCGAGCGAACGCGATCCGGCCGCACTCGATTCGATTGCCGCCTGGCGCGCCGATGCCGGACTGGCGAACCTCGCAGCCCCGCTGCGCATCGACCTTGCCGATCCGCGATGGGCGGAGGCCCTCGATCCGCCCGTCGACCTGATCTATGCCTGCAACCTGATGCACATCTCGCCGGTCGCCGTCTCGCGGAACCTGCTGACGGGCGCGGCACGCCTGCTCGCCGATGATGGGATCCTGTTCGTCTATGGCTGCTTCAGCCGGTCCGGCGACTTCGTTTCGCCGTCCAACCGGCGGTTCGACCAGGCCCTGCGGGCCCGCGATCCGGCCTGGGGCGTGCGCGATACCGATTTCGTCGCGGAGATGGCGGCGGATTGCGGGCTTGCCGTCAGCGATATCATCGCGATGCCGGCCAACAACACGGTCGTCATCCTGCGCCGCGGAGGCTAGGCCTCTCCGCCTTCGTCCTCGTAGCCGACCAGCCGCAAGGGCCGCGCGGCGATCCCCCTGGTCTGCGCCCAGTGGACGAGCGCGTCCTCCTGGCCGTGCGTCACCCAGAGTTCGGAACAGCCGGTCTCGAGCACGGTTGTGCACAGATCGTCCCAGTCGGCATGGTCGGAGATCACCAGCGGCAGCTCGACACCGCGCTGCCGGGCGCGGGCGCGCACCCGCATCCAGCCGGACGCGAACGCGGTGACCGGATCGGCGAAGCGGCGCGACCAGATATCGGTCATCGCGCCGGGCGGGGCGACGACGATCTCGCCGGCAAGATCGCCCTCCGTCTCGCGGACCGGGACCAGCGGGCCGAGCGCGACGCCCTCGGCCTCGTAGAACGCGCAGAGCGCTTCCAGCGCGCCGTGGATGTAGATCGGCCGCTCGTGCCCCGCCTCGCGCAACAGCGCGATCACCCGCTGCGCCTTGCCGAGCGCGTAGGCGCCGACGAGATGGGTCCGGTCCGGGAACAGGGCAAGCGAGTTCAACAGCCTGGCGATCTCGCCGCGCGAGGCGGGATGGCGGAAGACCGGCAGCCCGAAGGTCGCCTCGGTGATCAGCACGTCGCAGGCGACCGTCTCGAAGCCGAGACAGGTTGGATCGCTCTCGCGCTTGTAGTCGCCGGTGACGACGATTTTCAGGCCGTCGTGCTCGACCGCGATCTGGGCCGAGCCGAGCACGTGGCCGGCGGGATGGAACGAGACCGTGACATCGCCGATCCGGATCGGCGCGCGGAGGTCGGCGACCTCGGTTCGGCCTGCGAAATTATCGCCGTAGCGCGCCGCCATGATGGCGAGCGTCTGGGCGGTCGCCAGCACCGCGCCATGGCCGGCGCGGGCGTGATCGGAATGGCCGTGGGTGACGAGCGCGCGGTCGACGGACCGGACCGGATCGATGAAGAAGCCGCCGGGCGGGCAGAACAGGCCCTGCGGCGTCGGCAGGAGCAGATCCTCGGGGCGCTTTCGGCGGGCGGTCATGGCGCCAGGATAGCCGATCGGCGGGTGTCGGACAGCCCGCCGATCGCAAGGGACTGTGGACGTGGTTACGCCGCCCGTGCCGCGACGCTGTGCGCCTGCTCGGTCGCATCGGTAACCGCCTTGGCGGCAGCCTCCGGCCCCATGGCCGAGCCCTCGACGCGGACGATCTCGACATCGGTGAGCCCCATGAAGCCGAGCATGTGTTTCAGATACGGCGCCTGGAAATCGAAGGCATCGGCCGGTGCCTGCGAATAGACGCCGCCGGTCGAGACGACCAGATAGACTGTCTTGCCGGTGATCAGCCCCTCCGGCGTGCCGTCCTCGGTATAGCGGAAGGTGACGCCCGCGCGGGCGAGGTGGTCGAGCCAGGATTTCAGGGTCGAGGTGATGGAGAAGTTGATCATCGCCGAGGCGATCACGACGATATCGGCGGCCTTCAGTTCGGCGACGAGCGTGTCCGACGTGGCGATCGCCTGTTTCTGCTCGGGCGTCCGGTGCTCTTCGGGCGCGAAGAAGCCGCCGAGCAGGTCCGGGCCGAGATGGGGCAGCGGATCGGCGCCGAGGTCACGGGTGACGACGGTTGTAGCGGGTTTCGCCGCCTTCAGGCGGTCGATCAACGTGGCGGCGACCTTGCTCGACAGGGAGTCGGCGCCACGCGGGCTGGTGGAGACGAAAAGGATATCGGTCATGGTCTTGGGCTCCGTGTGCCATCTGTTTCGCATCCTGGCGACCGGTCTCATGCGCCGCAGTTGCCGGCATGGCCGCGGATCGCTATATGTTACCGATCGGTACCGTCAATTAGGTACTGACCGGTAACACCCCTGTCAAGGGGCGCCGATCGGTTTATGGTTGGGGGCCGGCCGTCTGTGACGTCGGCCCGTCTTTGAAATCGGTCTGTTCTCGTAAACGAGCCTGCCAGGCGGAGGCCCATCATGTCCGGCGCATGTCCGGCGGTTGCAATCGACGAAACGGCGAAACCGCGCGAGCGCATTCTCGCCGCGGCGCAGGATCTGTTCTACCGGCACGGCATCCGCGCCGTCGGGGTCGAGGCGATCGCGGAGGCGGCCAAGACCAACAAGATGACGCTCTACCGGCATTTCGCCTCCAAGGACGACCTCGTCGCCGAATATGTGCGCCGCTTCGCCGAGGCGGACGAGGCGGTCTGGGAGACGATCGCCGAGGATCACCCCGGCGACCCGCTCGGCCAGTTGCGCGCCTGGGTGCATGCCATGGCCGAGGCGATCGCCGATCCGGATTCGCGCGGCTGCGCCATCGCCAATGCCGCGGTGCAGCTGCCCGAGCCGCGCCATCCGGCCAAATGCGTCATCGAGCAGCACAAGCGGGCGCTGCGCGAGCATGTCCTCGACCTGTGCGTCCAGGCGAAGCTGCGCGACCCGCAACTCGTCGCCGACGGCATCTTCCTGATCCTCGAAGGCGCGCGCGTCAACGTCCAGAGCGAGGGCCATCGCGGGCCGGCCTGTCGCTTCGTCGCCCTGTCGGAGGACATGATCGCCGCGCACGGCCGGCCCGGCGGATAGCCTGCCGTGATACCCACCTGGTCGAGAACGCTCGGATTTCTCGCCGCCGCAGCCGTCGCGGCCGGTATCGGCGTGGCCGGCTTCGCGCTCGCCGAGCGCTATTTCCTCGCCCGCGCCATCGACTACAACCAGAACACCCTGCGGCTTGCCACTTCCGGCCTGCGCGGCGCGCTGATGCGCTTCGAGCCGCTGCCCGGCCTGGTCGCCGACAAGGCCGATGTCCGGCGCCTTCTGAGCGGCGCGGGCACGCCGGGCCTCACCGACGGCGTCAATGCCGCGCTGCGCGAGATCAATGACGAGGTCGGTGCCTCCGACATCTATGTCATGAACCGCGAGGGCCTGACGATCGCCGCCAGCAATGCCGGGCGCACGGGCTCGTTCATCGGCCGCAATTTCAGCTTCCGGCCCTATTTCCGCGACGCGATGGCCGGACAGCCCGGCCGCTACTTCGCGCTGGGAACGACGTCGCAGCGGCGCGGCTACTATTTTTCGGCGCCTGTGGACGGATCGGGTGGGGAGGGACCGGATGGCCCGATCGGCGTCGTCGCCGTGAAGATGGACATCGAAAGCCTCGAAACCGACTGGTACGCCGCCGCCGACGAGATCATCGTCACCGACGACAACGGCATCATCTTCATGGCGAGCCAGCCGGACTGGCTGTACCGCTCGCTGGCGCCGCTCGACGAGGCGACGGTGGAGACGATCTGGGCGTCGCGCAAGTACCCGACGACGAAGATGATGCCGCTCGGCGCCGGATTTCGGGAGATCGGCGTTGCCGGCTCGCGGCTGGCGACCATTCCGGACGGTGGCAGGGGCGGCGGCAACGGGGGCGGCACGGGCTTCGTCATGACCGATCTCGCCATGCCGCAGGCCGGCTGGACGATCCATATCCTGTCGCCGCGCGCGCGGGTGACGGCGCAGACCTATGGGGCGGTGACGACGATCGTCCTGGTGCTGCTCATTTTCGCCCTCGGCATCGCCTATATCCTGCAGCGGCGGGCCCGCCTGGTCGAGCGGTTGCAGGTGCAGCGCGACGCCCAGGCCGAGCTCGAGAAACGGGTGGTCGAGCGGACGGCCGACCTGAATGCGGCGAACGCCCGGCTGAAGGACGAGGTCGCCGACCGGATCGCTGCCGAACAGGAATTGCGCAAGACCCAGACCGACCTGATCCAGGCCGCCAAGCTGGCAGCGCTCGGCCAGATGTCGGCTGCCCTGTCGCACGAGATCAATCAGCCGCTCGCAGCCGTCAAATCTTATGCCGACAATGCCGGCGCCTTCCTCGACCGCGATCGGCCGGCGGAAGCGCGCGACAACATTTCGCGGATCTCCGATCTCGCCGACCGGATGGCCGATATCAGCCGGCATCTGCGCAATTTCGCCCGCAAGCCGCAGGAGGCGCTGTCGCCGGTGCCGGTGGCGACCATCGTCAACGACGCGCTGCAGATCATGGCGGGCCGGCTGCGCAGCCAGAATGTCGAGACGCGGGTCGACCTGCCGGAGGAGGATCTCTGGGTCACCGGCGGCCAGATCCGGCTGCAGCAGGTTCTCGTCAACCTGATCAGCAACGCGCTCGACGCGATGCCAGCCGACGAGACGGATCCGCTGATCGAGATCACCGCGGCAACCGACGGCGGCCGGGCAACGATCGCCGTGCGCGACAACGGCCCCGGCATCGACGCGGGCGTGCTCGACCACATCTTCGATCCCTTCTTCACCACCAAGGGCATCAACGAGGGGCTCGGGCTCGGGCTGTCGGTGTCCTACAACATCGTCAAGGATTTCGGCGGCACGCTCCGGGCCGACAACGATCCGGACGGCGGCGCGGTGTTCACCATCGACCTGAAGGCGACCGACCGCCTTGCCGGAGCGGCCGAATGAACCGTGAGGCCCAGGACAAGGGTAGCGCGGGCGGGGGCACGGCTTCGGGGCAGGTGCTGTTCATCGACGACGAGGAGCATATCCGCCACGCCGCCGGCCAGACCTTCGAGCTGGCCGGCTTCGATGCACACTGCCTGTCGGACGCGGCCGAGGCGATCGACCGGCTGGACCGCACCTTTTCCGGCGTCGTCGTCACCGATATCCGCATGCCCGGCCTCGACGGCATGGCCTTCCTGCAGAAGGCGCTGGAGATCGATCCGGACCTGCCGGTGATCCTGGTGACCGGGCATGGCGACATCCAGCTCGCCGTCGAGGCGATGCGCCAGGGCGCCTACGACTTCCTCGAAAAGCCGTTCTCCCCCGACCATCTGGTCGAGGTGATCAAGCGCGGGCTGGAACGCCGCGCGCTGACCATCGAGAACCGGCAGTTGCGCTCAGCCGTTGCCGGGCGCGACCGGCTGGAGGCGCGGCTGATCGGCCGCACCGAGGCGATGATCGATCTGAGGCGGCAGATCCGGGCGATCGCGCCAACCGACGCCGATATCCTGATTGTCGGCGACACCGGCACCGGCAAGGAGGTCGCCGCCCGCGCGCTGCATGCGATCAGCCCGCGCGCCGATCGGCCCTTCGTCGCGATCAATTGCGGCGCCCTGCCCGCCGATCTGATCGAGAGCGAACTGTTCGGCCACGAGGCCGGCGCCTTTCCCGGCGCGACCCGCGCGCGCTACGGCAAGTTCGAGCACGCGCGCGGCGGCACGGTGTTCCTCGACGAGATCGAGAGCATGCCGATCGGCCTGCAGGTCAAGCTGTTGCGGGTGATCCAGGAGCGCAGCATCACCCGGCTCGGATCGAACGATCCCGTCGACCTGGATGTCCGATTTATCGCCGCCAGCAAATACGATCTCGAACGCGAGGTCGCCGAGGGCCGGTTCCGCGACGACCTGCTCTACCGCCTCAACGTCATCACGCTTCGGATGCCGACGCTTGCCCAGCGCAAGGAGGACATCCCGCGCCTGTTCACGCAGCTCGTCGACGAGGCGGCGACGCGCTATCGGCGCGACCGTCCCGAGATTTCCGCTGCGGTCTATTCCCGGCTCGCCGGCCGCGACTGGCCGGGCAATGTGCGCGAATTGCGCAACGCCGCAGACCGCTTCGCGCTCGGCCTGGGCATCGACGCGACGGCCGGCGAGGGCGAAGAAGACGATACGCACGCAACGCTTGCGACCCGCATGAACGCCCACGAACGCAGCCTGATCGCGGCTGAACTGACCGCCCGCGACGGCCGGATCGGCGAGACCCACAAGGCACTCGGCATCTCGCGCAAGTCGCTTTACGAAAAGATGCGCAAACACCGGCTCGACCGCAGCGATTTCCATCAGGACGCCAACGGGTCGGGCGATGCCGGGGACTAGGTCCCTCCGGGCGCCTGTCGTGTCCCCCCTGTCGTACCCCATGGGGGACTTTGGGTGGTATTCCACCCAGCCTTCGGCTGCTTTGTCACCGATCCGACCCATGCGGGAAGCTGAATCGCGATTTCCTTAAAAAACACCCCGGCATCCCCCTTGAGCCGGCCGCCGGTTGAATGTGACCAAGCGGGCAAGCCTCGCAAACAACAACCCGGGATATCCCGAGACGAGGCGCTTAAAGATCCAAGCGAACGGTCACCCAAGGAGGAACCGAGATGAAATCCCTGAAGACGCTTGTTCTGACCGCCGGCATCGTCGCCGTCACCGCCGGCGCGTCGTTTGCCGCCTGCGATCCCGACGAGATCGTCATCAAGTTCAGCCACGTCACCAACACCGACACCCATCCCAAGGGCATCGCCGCCTCGCTGCTCGAAAAGCGCGTCAACGAGGAGATGAACGGCACGGCCTGCATGGAGGTGTTCGCCAATTCGAGCCTCTATAACGACGACCAGGTGCTCGAGGCGATGCTGCGCGGCGATGTCCAGCTCGCCGCCCCGTCGCTGTCGAAATTCGAGACCTTCACCAAGAAATTCCGGCTGTTCGACCTGCCCTTCCTGTTCGACGACATCGCCGCCGTCGAGCGCTTCCAGAACTCCGAGGACGGCCAGGCGCTGCTCAATTCGATGCAGCGCAAGGGCCTGCAGGGGCTCGCCTACTGGCATAACGGCATGAAGCAGATGTCGGGCAGCAAGCCGCTGCTCCACCCCGACGACGCCGCCGGCCTGAAGTTCCGCGTGCAGCCCTCCGAGGTTCTCGTCGCCCAGTTCGAGGCGCTCGGCGCAAGCCCGCAGAAGATGGCCTTCTCGGAAGTCTACGGCGCCTTGCAGACCAAGGTCGTCGACGGCCAGGAGAACACCTGGTCGAACATCTACGGCAAGAAGTTCTTCGAGGTGCAGGACGGCGTCACCCAGACCGATCACGGCATCATCGACTACCTGCTGGTGACCTCGACGGACTGGTGGGAGGGCCTCGATCCGGCCGCCCGCGACCAGCTTGCCACCATCATCGCCGAAGTCACCCAGACGCGGAATTCCGAATCGACCGCCGTCAATGACAAGGCCAAGCAGGCGATCATCGACGCCGGCGGCACGATCCGGCAGCTGACGCCCGAGCAGCGGGCCGCCTGGGTCGCGAAGATGAAGCCGGTCTGGGACAAGTTCGCCGGCGACATCGGCCAGGACACGATCGACGCGGCCCAGTCCTACAACGCCGGCAACTGATCGACCGGCGCAACGATCGGGCGGCCTGACCGGCCGCCCCTTGCCCCGGCCGGTCTATATCCCGGCCGGGGACATCTTGAGCCGGAACGGACAAGGTTCCGGCACAACAACAGACAAGCGATTGAGGAAACGGCCAGCCACGGCCACGCGGCCCGCGACGCGGGCGCGGCCAATGGGGGAGGAGTGCATGTCCACCGCGGATGCCTCGCCTGTGTCCCGGGCGATCACCAATATCGAGGAATCGCTGATCGCGATCCTCCTGGGACTGATGACGCTGATCACCTTCGCCAACGTGATCGCCCGCTATGTCTTCAACACCAACATCCTCTGGGCGCTGGAGACGACCGTCTTCCTGTTCGCCTGGCTGGTGCTGCTGGGGGCCTCCTACTGCGTCAAGACCAACGCCCATCTCGGCGTCGACGTGATCACCTCGGCGCTGCCCAAGGCAGGCAGGCGGGCGGTCGGCCTGGTCGCGGTGGGCCTGAGCCTGCTGTTCTCCGGCCTTTTGACCTACGGCGCCTGGGACTACTGGCTGCCCTTTGCCGGCAACCGCGCCTGGTACGAGGTCAACGACATCCCGATGCCGGGCTTCCTGCAGTTCCTGAGCGCCTCCATGAACGAGGGCGAGAAATGGGAGAAGCTGCCGCGCTTCATCCCCTATTTCGCCCTGCCGCTCGGCATGACGCTGCTGACCGTCCGGCTTCTGCAGGCCGGCTGGCGGATCGTGCAGGGCGAGCAGGACACGCTGATCGCCGCGCACGAGGTCGAAGACGCCATGTCGGACACCCCGGCGTCCGACACCCCCGGCGACAGCCCTGAGAAGAAGGAGGGCTGAGGCCATGGCAATCGTCTTCCTGTTCGCGATGGTCATAGGCTTCCTGCTGATCGGCGTGCCGATCGCCTTCAGCCTCGGCCTGTCCTCGATCCTGTTCCTGATCATCTATTCGGACGCCTCGCTCGCCTCCGTCGCCCAGACGCTGTTCAACGCGTTTGCCGGCCACTACACGCTGCTCGCCATCCCCTTCTTCATCCTGGCCTCCAGCTTCATGTCGACCGGCGGGGTGGCCCAGCGGATCATCCGCTTCGCCATCGCCACCGTCGGCCACCTGCCCGGCGGCCTTGCGATCGCCGGCGTCTTCGCCTGCATGCTGTTTGCCGCCCTGTCCGGCTCCTCGCCGGCAACGGTCGTTGCGATCGGCACGATCGTCATCGCCGGCATGCGCCAGGTCGGCTATTCCAAGGAATTCGCCGCCGGCGTGATCTGCAACGCCGGCACGCTCGGCATCCTGATCCCGCCGTCGATCGTCATGGTCGTCTACGCGGCCTCCGTCGACGTCTCGGTCGGGCGGATGTTCCTGGCCGGCGTGTTTCCCGGCCTCGTCGCCGGCCTGATGCTGATGCTCGGCATCCTGTTCGTAGCGCTCTATCGCGGCCTGCCGGCGCAGCCGCGCGCCTCCTTCATGGAGGTGTTCGGGGCGGCCCGCGACGCCGCCTGGGGCCTGTTCCTGATCGTCATCATCCTCGGCGGCATCTATGGCGGCATCTTCACGCCGACCGAGGCCGCCGCGGTGGCCGCCGTCTATGCCTTCGCGATCTCCAACTTCATCTATCGCGACATGGGGCCGCTGAGGGCCGTCGAGGGCGAGGCGCCGGTGCCGCTGTTCCGCAAGCCGCAGGCGCTGATCACAGCGATCTTCCACGAGGACACCAAGCGCACGCTGCTGGAAGCCGGCCGCCTGACCATCGTGCTGTTGTTCATCATCGCCAACGCGCTGATCCTCAAGCACGTGCTGACCGAGGAGCGGATCCCGCAGATGATCACCGAGGCGCTGGTCAGCTTCGGCTTCGGGCCGATCATGTTCCTGGTGCTGGTCAATGTGCTGCTTTTGATCGGCGGTCAGTTCATGGAGCCGTCGGGCCTGATCGTCATCGTCGCCCCGCTGGTCTTCCCGATCGCCATCGAGCTGGGCATCGACCCGATCCATCTCGGCATCATCATGGTGGTCAACATGGAAATCGGCATGATCACGCCGCCGGTCGGCCTCAACCTGTTCGTCACGGCGGGGGTCGCGGGCATGTCGGTATTCTCCGTCGTCAAGGCGGCGCTGCCCTGGGTCGGCATCATGGTGCTGTTCCTGATCCTGGTCACCTATTTCCCGCCGCTGTCGACCTGGCTGCCGACGCTGATGATGGGACCGGAGATCATCGCGAACTAGGGCCGATCATTGGAGCGGGCATCCGGCGCGCTTTGACCGGATCTCGCTCCAATCGATCGCGTGAATGGGGGCACCTGCCTTCGCCACTCTCCTCGGACGTCATGTCCGGAACAAGTCCGGCAACGACAGTGGAGGGGGACATCAGAATGGGTGACGATAGGACACTACCCCTCCTTCGTCATCCCGGCCGCAGGCGAAGCCGGAGAGCCGGGATCGGGGAGCCCCGGCCTCGCGACCGAAACGACCACGATACGCCCGGGCTCCCCGATCCCGGATAGCTGCTACGCAGCTTCCGGGATGACGACTGAGAGGGTGCCGCCCTACCGCCTGCAACTCCGAGTTCCTGCGCGCCGATCTTCGTATACACGCCGATGCGCCCATGCTATTCGGTCGGTTTCGGGCCGAATTTCAGTCCAATCGGTCCGGGACGTTCTTAAAAACACCTGATTGTTGGGGAGACCGACGTGAAGCATCTGATCCTTGGCGCCGCCGCGCTCACCGCCGCATCCATTCTGACCGCGCCCGCAACGGCCGAGCAGACCATCCGGGTCACCCTGCAATTGCCGGACACCCACTCGCTCGGCGAGAACTGGAAGGAATTCGCCAGGATCGTCGAGGAGAAGTCCGGCGGCGATCTGAAGATCCAGCTGTTTCCCTCGGCCCAGCTGTTCACCGACAAGGAGGTGCCCGGCGCCGTGGGAACCGGCGCGGTCGAGGCCGGCTCGGCCTTCATCGGCCGCTATGCCGGCTCGGTGCCGACCGTCGACGTCATCTCGATCCCCTTCATCTTTACCGACGAGGCGCATCTGCGCGCCGCCGTCGCGCCGGGCTCGGCGCTGCGCAAGGAGATCGACGAGGCGATCCTGAAGGAGACCAACAACCGCGTCCTGTGGTGGCAGGCCTTCGGCCGCAACATCTATCTCAACAACGGCTCGCCGATCCGCCTGCCCGAGGACCTCGAGGGCAAGAAGGTGCGCACCTATGGCAAGGTGCAGGGCTGGACCGTCGAGGAGCTCGGCGGCGCGCCGACGCTGATGTCCGGCTCCAAGCAGTTCCTGGCCTATCAGCAGGGCGCCGTCGATGTCGGCATGACCGGCGCATCCGCCGTCAAGTCGCGCAATCTCTACGAGGTCATGGACCACATGACCACGACCTTCGACAGCGCCATCGAGTTCATCGCCGTGATGAACAACGACGTCTACGAGGGCCTGCCCGAAAAGGACCGCAAGATCATCGACGAGGCGGCGGCCCAGGTCGAGCAGACGCTGCGCGACCGGATCTATTCGGAAGAGGCGGCCAATGTCGAGGAGATGAAGTCGAAGATGACGGTGGTCGAGCTTGCCGGGGAAGACCGGGCGAAGTGGGAGAAGGCGACGGCCAATGTCGTCGACCGCTTCGTCCAGGAAACCGGCGAGGCCGGCCAGAAGGTCGTCGATGCGGTGAAGTCGGCCCTCAATCAGTAGGGCTAGCTCCAGACCGGACTTGCGAAGATCGCGACGGCGGTCAGGAAGGCCGCCATCCAGGCGATCGAGCGCGGCGTTGCCCGGTCGGCCCAGTAGCAGCCCGTGTAGATGACCCGCAAGGTCACGAACAGCATCGCCAGGCGGTCGATCCACTGCGGATCGCCGCCATAGCCGAGAGCGACGATGACGGCGACGGCAAACAGCGGAAACGCCTCGAACCCGTTGTTCTGGGCAGCCAGCGCCCGGGCCCGGAAGCCGTCGCGCCAGTATTCCGGGTTGCGCGGCCGGGAATTGTCGTATTCGCGGCTGATCTTGGCGGGATATACCGCAATCAGCGGCAGGATCGCCGCGATCAGCAGGCACCAGATCGAAATGGGCACGGCGGACGCTCCGTTTCTGCGCTGTCGGGACCGCGGTCCCCTCTTTTCAGATAGCCGGTTCGCCGGTTTCGGCAAACCCTTCGGCAAATCCCTATGGGGCCGCATCGCATGACGGCCGTTCGCACCTATATCGCGGCGATCGACGCCGTCTCCGAGGCCGCCGGCAAGCTGTGCGCCTGGGCGCTGGTCGCGGTCGGCTTCTTCGTCACCTACGAGGTGGTGATGCGCTACGTCTTCGTCGCCCCCACCGTCTGGGTCGACGAGATCAGCCGCATCGTCCAGGTCTTCGTCGTCTATCTGGGTGCCGCCTGGGTCTTGAAGACGCGCGACATGGTGACGATCGACGTGATCCTGAAGGATCCACGCTCGCTTGCCCGCAGGCTCGCGGAGAGCTTCGGCATCCTGGTCCTGTTCCTGTTCACCGGCACCGCGATCTATTTCGGCGTCGGGATCTGGCTCAAATCGACGCTCGCCGGCCACACCACCGATACCTATCTCGCCGTGCCCAAACTGATCACCGAGGCGCCGGTCTGGCTCGGCTGCACATTGCTGGCCGCGCAGGGCCTGGCCGAACTGCTGCGCATCTGGACTGTCGGCATTCCCGCCGATGAGGCTGTCGACTCCGAAGGGAGCGCCGGCTGATGGAAGTGCTGATGATCCTGGTCGCGCTTCTGGCGCTTCTCCTGCTGCGCACGCCGGTCGCGATCGCGCTCGGCGGGCTCGGCGTCATCCTGTTGGCGCTGAAGGGCCTGCCGCTGGTCGCCGTGCCGCAGCGCATGCAGGGCACGATGGACAGTTTCGAGCTGCTCGCCGTGCCGATGTTCCTGTTGATGTCGAACGTGCTCCTGAAGGGCGGCGTCGGGCGGGATCTTTATGCTGCCGTGCAGAGCTGGGTCGGCCATTGGGCCGGCGGGCTGGGCGTTGCGACAATCCTGTCCTGCACGCTGTTCTCGGCGATCTCCGGATCCTCCGTCGCCACCGCCGCGACAATCGGCACGGTGGCGATCCCGGAAATGGAAAAGCGCGGCTACGACCGACCGTTCATCTTCGGCATGCTGGCCGCCGGCGGCACGCTCGGCATCCTGATCCCGCCGTCGATCCCGCTGATCCTGTTCGGTGTCATCACCGAGACCTCGATCCTCACCCTGTTCCTGGCCGGCATCGGCCCGGGCCTGTTCCTGGCCGCCTGCTTCATCGTCTATGCGATGCTGTTCGCCCGCTTCACCGGCCGGCACGATCCAGCCCCGCGGGCAAGCTGGGCCGAGCGGCGGCGGGCGACGCTTTTCGCCCTGCCGACGATCGCGCTGGCGCTTGCCATCATCGGCTCGATCTATGCCGGCATCGCCACCCCGTCGGAAAGCGCCGGGCTCGGCTTCGTGCTGGCGCTCGCGATCACGCTTGCGATGGGTCGGATGAGCTTTGCGAAATTCACCGAGGCGGTCTATTCGGCGTTGCGGACAACCGTGATGATCCTGCTGATCGTCGCCGGCGCCAAGGTGTTCTCCTACGCGATCACGCTCTACCTGATCCCGCAATCGATCAGCGCCGTGCTGACCCAGTCGATCTCGACGCCGGGCTTGCTCATCCTGGCGATCGGCGTCGTGCTGCTGATCATGGGCTTCTTCCTGGAAAGCCTGTCGATGCTGCTGATCATGGTGCCGGTGCTGCTGCCGGCGGTGATGGGCTCGGGCATCGACCCGATCTGGTTCGGCATCTTCTTCGTCGTGCTGATCGAGACGGCGCTGATCACGCCGCCCGTCGGCATGAACCTGTTCGTCATCCAGGCCGTCGGCAAGGCGAGCCTGCCGGAGGTGACGCGCGGCGCCCTGCCGTTCGCCGCGATCATGCTGGCGACCGCCGTGCTCCTGTGGTTCTGGAAGGACCTGGCGCTCTACATTCCCTACCAGTTGCTGCGCTAAGCCCCCGCCAATCCACGCTTCTCCAGAAGCGCGTCGGCGATCGGATCGCGGCCCCGGAAGGCGCGGTAGGCCTCTGCCGGCTCCTGCCGGCCGCCGGCGGAATAGACGCAGGCGTAGAGCCGCTTCGCCGTTTCGCGATCGAAGGGATCGCCGGCCTCCTCGAAGGCGCGGAAGCCGTCCGCGTCGAGGACCTCCGACCACATGTAGCTGTAATAGGCCGCCGAATAGCCGCCGCCGGAAAAGATATGGGCGAAATGCGGCGGCCGGTGGCGCATCACGATGCCCTCGGGCATGCCGAGATCGGCGAGCCGGCGTTTCTCGAAGGCGCCGATATCGAAATCGGCATCCGGATCGAGCATGTGCAGCTCCAGGTCGAGAAGCGCGCTGGAAACATATTCGACCGTCTCGAAGCCCTGGTTGACATTGCGCGCGGCGATCATCCGCTCAAGCAGGTCGGCCGGCATCGGCGCGCCGGTCTCGTAGTGCACCGCGTAGCGTGACAGCACCTCGGGGCGCATCAGCCAGTGCTCATAAAGCTGCGAGGGGAACTCGACGAAATCGCGCGACACGCTGGTGCCGGAGATCATCGGGAAGGTGACGTCCGACAGCAGGCCATGCAGGGCGTGGCCGAACTCGTGGAAGATCGTGTTGGCGTCGGTGAAGCTTAAGAGCGTCGGCGCGTCGCCCGCCGTCTTGGAGACGTTCAGCACGTTGACGACGATCGGCCGCTGCTCGCCATCGATCTTCTGCTGCGGCCGGAACCCGCTCATCCAGGCGCCGCTGCGCTTTGAGGGCCTTGCGAAATAATCGCCGAGGAACAGGCCGAGATGGGCGCCGTCACGGTCCGTCACTTCCCAGGCCCGCACGTCGGGGTGATAGACCGGCACGTCGTGCACCTCCCGGAACGACACGCCGAACAGCCGGTTCGCGGTGTCGAAGGCGGCCTCGATCATCTTGTCGAGCTGCAGATAGGGCTTCAGCGCGGTTTCATCGAGATCGTATTCGGCCGCCCGCTTCTTTTCGGCATAGTAGCGCCAGTCCCAGGGCGCCAGTTCGTAATTGTTGCCCTCGGCTTCCGAGAGGGCATGCAGCCCGGCCTCCTCGGCCAGCGCCCGGCGGCGCGCCGGCGCCCAGACCGTCGTGAGCAGGTCAAGAGCCGCTTCAGGGCTGCCGGCCATCGAATCGTCGAGCCGGAAATGGGCGAAGCTTTCGAAGCCCTGCAGGCGCGCGCGCTCGGCCCTGAGCCGCAGGGTTTCGGCGATGATCGAGCGATTGTCAGTCTCGCCGCCCGACTCGCCACGGGCGATCCAGGCCTTGAAGGCGGCCTCGCGCAGGTCGCGGCGGCTGGAGAATTGCAGGAACGGCTCGATGCTCGAGCGGGCGAGCGTGATGACATGCTTGCCGGCAAGCCCGCGCTCCTCGGCGGCGTGGGCGGCGGCGGCGCGCAGCGGCTCCGGCAGGCCGGCGAGATCCGCCTCCCCGTCGAGCACCAGCGCATAGGCCTTCTCGTCGGCCAGGACGTTCTGGCTGAACTTGATCCCGAGCGCGGCCAGTTCCTCGCCGATCTTGCCGACCCGCTCGCGCGCCTGGGGGGTGAGTGCCGCGCCATTGCGCACGAAGGCGGTGTGGTAGCGCTCCAGCACGCGCGCCTGCTCGGCATCGAGATCGAGCGTATCGGCCTTGCGGAACAGCGCGTCGATGCGCCTGAACAGGCCCTGGTCCTGATAGATCGCGGCGCTGTGGCGGGCGAGCACCGGGCCGATCTCGCGCTCGATCGCCTGGATCTCGTCATTGGTGTCGGTGCCGGCGAGATTGAAGAACACGGCCGCGACGCGCTGCAGGTCGCCGCCGGCGCGTTCCATGGCGAGGATCGTATTGCCGAAATCCGGCGCGGCCGGATCGCCGGCGATTACGGCGAGCTCGTCGCGGTGCCGCTGAAGCGCGGTTTCGAAAGCAGGCTTGAAATCGGCAACCGAAATCGCCGCAAAGGGCGGCGCGCCGAACGGCGCATCCCAGGTGGCAAGCAGCGGGTTGCCTTCGCCGGCGGCATCATCGCGGGTGTTCGTCATGGCGGGTGATCGTTCCTCGTTCCTTCGGCCGGCCGGAACCACGGTCATTCCGATCCGGATTTTTCGCACGAATGCTGTATTGTCGACAGCGCAGAGACGCGCATTCAGTCTGCAGACGACATTTGGCGGTTCTATTTCAAATTACCAGCATTGGGATTTCGATGGCTCATACTCTTGTCGGGGCTCCTTCGCAAAAACCCGCTTCCGGGAAACCCACCGCTCGACGGATCGCACCGGCGCCAATTTCGCGCAGGCAGGCTCGGCTCGCCCGCACTGTGCTGATCGTCATATTCGCCTGCCTGCTCGTGCCCTTCTCCATCGAGTGGGTGAATTTCGCCTATCTCGGAAAATGGGTCCAAGAACCGGAGAACGCCGACACAGCCGCGCGGATCGTCTATATGACGCACACCGCGTCCGCGACCCTCGTCGTCCTGCTCTGGGGCCTGCAATGTGCAATCGGCCTCGGAATGCTGACGGGTCGCAGGCCCCGCGCGCGCCGGGCGCATCGATCACTGGGCTATGTCGTGGCGGTCTTGACGCTCGTTATGTGCGTGATTGGCTTCGCCAATGTCTGGGATATCTGGATCGAGGACGTCGCGCATCACTTCAACGACATGGATATCAGCGGCGTCACGATGATCGCGATCTTCGGGACCGCCTTCCTGCTGATCGGCATCCGCCATGCCCGGCAACGCAACTACGCGCTGCATCTCGACGATATCGTCTTCGGCCTGGCCGCCTATGCGTCCACCGGGACGCTTCGACTGATCACGTACGGCCTGTTTCCGCTCGTGCCGGACATCGCCGACATGCCGGAGACCGATCCGACAAGGGCCATTCCCGTCGTCGGTTCCGCTGTGCTTTCGGGGTTGATCTGGCTCGGCTACGCCTGGCGCCGGCAGGTCGTCCTGGCCCAATGGGGCAAGCTCTGCACATTGGCCATCATCCTGGCCGTCCTTGCCGGATTGTACGGCTTTCATCTCGCTGCAGCCTCGGCGTGACCCCGGATGCGCGGCGCGAAGCGCGCTTCTCAAAAAAACCCGGCCGCCATCTTGTGCCGATCGGATGATCCGGTGAACAATCGGGTTTGGTCGGGAGGAGCCGAACGGACTTCAACTTTCGCTTTCGCCGGCTGCGGCGACTGATCAGGAGACACCCGATGCGGATTTTCTTTGCCATGCTGATTGGCGCGGTCGTGGTGGCGGCCCCGGCCTTCTCGACCAAGGCGCTGGCGGTCGCCGGCGTCACCACCGCCAATGTCAATTTCCGCTCCGGACCGGGCACGAACTACGCCACGCTCGGCGTGTTGCAGGCCGGCACGGCGGTCGAGATCGGCGAGTGCGACGATTCAGGCGCCTGGTGCGCGGTCAACGAGGGCGGCCGCGACGGCTTCGTCGCCGGCCGCTACCTCCAGGCCAGCGAAGAGCAGGCCGCCTGGCCGCGGGTCTTTTCCACCGATGACGGCGCGACCCTCGTCCTGCATCAGCCGCAGGTGACCGAATGGGACAACTTCACCGACCTGAAGGCGCTGATCGCCGCCGAATACAAGCCGACCGAGGAGGCGAGCGCCGTCTTCGGCGTCATCGGCATTACCGGCAAGACCCAGGCCGACCGGGAAAACAACGAGGTCATCATCAACGCCATCAAGGTGACCGAACTGAATTTCTCGGCCTTGAGCCGCGAGCAGCTCTCCGACATGTCGCTGGAGGTCGGCAAGCTCCTGCCGACCGATCCGATCACCATTTCGCTGCAGCGGCTGACCGCGAGCCTCGCAGCCTATGAACAGCTCGGCGACGTCAAGGGCCTGAAGGCCGACCCGCCGCCGATCTTCCTCTCCGAGACGCCGGCGGTGCTGGTGCAGACCGAGGGCGAGGCGGTGACCGCGCCGATCGAGGCGGTCGACGGGCTGTCCTTCGTCGTCAACACCAACTGGGACCTGTTCCAGGTCACGGCCGACAACACCTACTACCTGCGCGATGAAAAGTCCTGGCTGAGTGCTACCGCGCTGACCGGGCCGTGGGCCGAGGCGGCCTCGCTTCCCGACGCGCTCTCCAAGCTGCCCGACGACGACACCTGGAAGGACGCCCGCGAGGCGATCCCGCCGACCGCCTTCGAGGCCGGCAAGGCGCCGGCGGTGCTCTATTCCGACAAACCCGCCGAACTGATCCTGATCGACGGTGAACCAAAACTCGAGGCGGTGCCGAACACGGCGCTCGAATGGGTCTCCAACACCGAGACGGACCTGTTCTTCCACACCACCACCAAGACCTGGTACGTGCTGTTCTCCGGCCGCTGGTTCTCCGCCACCTCGCTGGACGGCCCGTGGACCTTCGCGACCACGTCGCTGCCCGACGATTTCCGCAAGATCCCGGACAACACGCCCTACTACACGGTGCGCTCCTCCGTTCCCGGCACCTCGGAGAGCGACGAGGCGCGGCTGAAGGCGATGATCCCGCAGATGGCCAAGGTCGAGACCGACGGCACGGTGACCGCGTCGGTCGAATATGACGGCGATCCGGACTTCAAGCCGATCGAGGGCACCGAACTGTCCTACGCGGCCAACACCCAGTCCTCGGTCATCCAGGTCGGCAACAAGTACTATGTCCTGCAGGAGGGTATCTGGTTCGTCGGCGACAGCCCGAACGGGCCCTGGGTGGTGGCGACCTCGGTTCCCGATCCCGTCTACGAGATCCCGCCGTCCTCGCCCGTCTACAACGTCACCTATGTGCGGGTCTACGAGACGGCGCCGGGCTATGTCTGGTTCGGCTATACGCTCGGCTATCTCGGCGCGTATCTGGCCTGGGACAACCTCGTCTACGGCACCGGCTGGTACTACCGGCCCTATTGGGGCTGGTACGGGCCGCGCCGCTATCCGATCTACTATCCCCGGCCGATCACCTACGGCTTCGGCGCCTATTACAACCCGGTCCGCGGCGTCTACGGGCGCTACGGTTATGCTTATGGCCCCTATCGCGGCCTCGGCCGGGCCTCCTGGTACAATTCCAATACCGGCCGCTACGTCCGCGCCGGCGTCTCCTATGGCCCGGCGGGCCAGCGCGGCTTCGTCGCCGCCTACAATCCGCATACCGGCAGGGGCGGCTTCGTCGCCGGCGGCCGCGGCATCTACGGCTCCTGGAGCGCGCGCGGGGTGACCAGCGTCACGCCCGGCGCCAAATGGGCGCGCGGCCAGGCCAATGTCAACGCCAACGCGATCTCCAACCGCTGGCGCAATGCCGGCGGGGCCGCGGGCCTGAGCGCCGGCCGCCGACCCGGGGACAATGTCTTCGCCGGCCGCAACGGCCAGGTCTACCGGCATCAGAACGGTCAGTGGCAGCAGCGCGTCGGCAACAACTGGGGGGCGGTCCAGCAGCGGCCGCAGGGCCAGCAGCGGCTGAACCAGCAAGGCTCGAACATCCAGCAACGGGTCAACCAGCAGCAGCGCGCGACCGCTGGTCAGAATGTCAACCGGCAGCGGCCCAACCAGCGTCAGACGCCGAATTTCCAGTCGGGCAATCGCAGCGCCACGCATCCCACCGTCAAGGTGCCGCAGACGCGCAACGCGCCCTCGCACCTGCGCTCCGACCAGTTCGGCCGGCAATACGGCAATCAGCGGATGATGCAGCAGCGGTCGGGTTCGCGGCCGTCCTCCTCGCAGTTCCGCGGCAGCTCCGGGCGCAGCGGCAGTGTCAACCGCAGCGCGCCGCGCGGTGGCGGCGGCTTTGGACATGGCGGCGGCGGACGAAGACGATAGGCCCGGCACGCGACCTTTCCTTAACGGTCGCGTGCCAGTCTCCGCTGCGGGGTTTTGGTCAATCGCATCCGGCGAGGGCGAGAGATGGTGGATAAACGCAGCGGCGCGGATCTTCTGGTGGCGAACCTGGAGCGGCAGGGCGTCAGCCATGTCTTCGGCATTCCCGGCGCCAAGGTGGACGCCGTCTTCGAGGCGTTGCGGAACTCACCGATCGAGCTTGTCGTCTGCCGGCATGAGCAGAACGCCGCCTTCATCGCCCAGGGGATGGGCCGGCTGACCGGCAAGGCCGGCGTCTGCCTCGTCACGTCGGGTCCCGGCTGCGGCAATCTGGTGACCGGCTTCGCCACCGCGACGTCCGAAGGCGCGCCGGTGGTCGGCTTCGGCGGCGCGGTGCCGCGCAAGGACCTCCTGAAGCTTGCCCATCAAAGCCTCGACACCGTCTCGCTGTTCAAGCCGGTGACGCGGTTCTCCGCCCAGGTCGATACGCCCGACACGATCGGCGAGGTCGTCGCCAATGCGTTCCGGGCCGCCGAATCCGGCCGCCGGGGCGCCGCCTTCGTCAGCCTGCCGCAGGACGTCACCTTCGGTCCTGCGGAGGGTGATCCGGTCACACCGGTCTCGCCGCCGCAGCCCGGACGGGCCGCCCGCGAAGCGATCGACGAAGCGGTCACACTCATTCGCAAGGCCGAGAACCCGGTGCTTATGCTCGGCATGATGGCGAGCCGTCCGCGGGCCGCCGCCGCGATCCGCCGGCTGATCGGCGCGATCGCCCTGCCCGTCGTCTCGACCTTCCAGGCAAACGGCGTCGTGCCGCGCCAGAACCTGGCAAGCTTCGGCGGCCGGGTCGGCCTGTTCCACAACCAGCCCGCCGACAGGCTGCTCGACGCCGCCGACCTGGTGATCTCGGTCGGTTTCAACCCGATCGAGTACGACCCGGTTTTGTGGAATGCCGGCCGCGACCGGACGATCGTCCATATCGATACCGTTCTGGCCGATTTCGACGCAAGCTATGCCCCGACCGTCGAGGTCTTCGGCGACATCGCCGCCTCGCTCGACGAGATCGGCCAGGCGCTCTACGGCATCGCGGTCACCCCGAACCCGCTGATCGGCGCCGTGCGCGCCGAACTGGAGGCGATGCGGGCAGAGGGCGCGTCGAAGACCGGCATGCCGGTGCATCCTCTTCGGATCGTCAAGGAACTCGAGGCGCTGATGTCCGACGATATCGTCATGGCGCTCGACATGGGCTCGTTCCACATCTGGATCGCCCGCTATCTCTATGCCTTCGTGCCCGAGCAGTTCCTGATCTCGAACGGCCAGCAGACGCTCGGCGTCGCGCTGCCCTGGGCGATCGCCGCCTGCCTCGCCCGTCCGGACAAGACGGTGCTGTCGGTCTCCGGCGACGGCGGCTTTCACTTCTCCTCGCAGGAACTGGAGACCGCCGTCCGGCTGAACTGCAACCTCACCCACCTGATCTGGACCGATGGCGGCTACAACATGGTCGAGTTCCAGGAGGAAATGAAATACGGCCATTCCGCCGGCGTTGCCTTCGGCCCGATCGACACGGTGAAATTCGCCGAGGCCCATGGCGCGACCGGCTTCCGGATCACCGATCCCGGTGAGATCGGTCCGACGCTGAAAAAGGCGCTCGACATCCCCGGACCGGTGCTGATCGACATCCCGGTCGACTACCGCGACAACCTCTCGCTCGGCCAGGCGATGCACAAGGGCGTGGTGATCTGACGGCGAAATCACGCGTCGCTCCGACCGAAGGCGATATTTCTCCCCCTCGTCATCCCGGCCCCTCGGAACCGGCCTCCGGCTGGTCCAAGGACAGGCTCCGCGACGCCGGAAAGCCGGGACCGGGGAGCCCATGTCGGTGCTGGGGGAACTGCGAACCACCTCGGTTCCCCGATCCCGGATAATCGCTCATGCGATTTCCGGGATGACGAAGGAGAGGGTGGTGTCCTGCCGCGACCCATTCTGATGCCCCTCCCCCGCTGTCATTGCCGGGCTTGTCCCACTGCTGTCCGGTTTAAATTCGGCGACGTCGATTACCCCCTTGTCTGACATGGATTTTTCGAAAAGAGATGGTGACGGGACACGCACTGCCTATCCACCAACTCGGAGGTCATAAACTCTGTTACCCCTGATGGAAGCGGTGTCTGGTATCGCCCGGCAATCCATGAACACAGTCGCTTGCGTCCATTCTGACGGCGGTGGTCATGGATGCCCGGAACAAGTCCGGGCATGACATCCGAGGGGGTGGTCAGGCTGAAAACAAACGCCCCGCCCACGCCGAACCGCACATTGGTGGAACACATCCGGGCATGATAGTTGAGAGAAGCGCTGGAACAGGGCCGTTCCACAAAAGCGCATCCCAACCCCTGCGAACAGGGCAATTCCATCGACCGGCCTATCGGTCTAGGATCGTAGCCCCGAGAGATAGGAAGCGCCATGCCGAAGCTCGAAATCGACCTGTCGCACTCCCTGATCGACGCGCTTCAGGCAGAGCGGCGGCTGACCGGCGAAACCGTCGAGCACATCGTCTCCCGCGCGCTTGCCGACAGCCTGCAGGTCGAGCACGCGACGCTGTTCCAGGTCTCGACCGCCGGCGCCCTGGTCGAGGGGGTGTCGGGCGAGATCATCTCGATCAAGTCGCTGAAGGAACACGGCGATTTCGGGCTCGGCACCTTTGCCGGCTTCGACGGCGAAATGGCCGTCCTCGACGGACATTTCTACCAGATCCGCGGCGACGGCACGATCGGCGAGGCCGCCGACGACATCAAGGTGCCCTTCGCGGTGGTCACCCATTTCGTCCCGCAGGCACCATTCGACCTTGAACCCTTTTCCTCGCTCAGCGACCTCGAGGACCAGCTCGACCGGCACCGCAGCTCCGACAACCGGTTCTACGCGGTCCGCATCGACGGGACGTTTCAATCGATCAAGACCCGCGCGGTCTGCAAACAGCCGGTCGGCGAATCGCTATCGGATGCCGCCGATGCCCAGGCGATGTTCGACTTCACCGACGTCACCGGCACCATGATGGGCTTCTGGACGCCGCCCTACGCCAAGACGATGAACGTCGCGGGCTGGCACATCCACTTTCTCTCCGACGACCGGACCAAGGGCGGTCACCTGCTGGACTGCGCGGCGCGGGGCGGGGCTGCCGGCATCGAGACCTTGAGCGATTTTCGCGTCGCCATCCCCGAAACCGCCGCCTTCCTGAAGGCCGATCTCGGCGGCGACCCGACGGCTGCCCTCGACAAGGCCGAGCGCGATCCGGGGTGAGCCTCATTACCCGGCAGGATCTCGACAAGTCAGGCGGGGCGACGCCATAGTGCGAGCCGATCCGAGGAGCGAGTACGACCCCGAGCACGACCCCGAGCACGACAATGAAACTTTCCGAACCCGCAGCAGCGAAGGACGACCTGGCGACCGGCTCCGGCGCGCCGCAGGCCGGCAGCCGGACGCTGGAGCAGGCGATGGGCGCGCAGGTGCGCCGCCTGCGCCGGCAGGCCGACCTGACCGCCCGCGAACTGGCGGGCGGCGCCGGCATCTCCACCAGCATGCTGTCGAAGATCGAGAACGGCGTCATCTCGCCGTCGCTGGCGACGATCCAGGCGCTGGCGACCGCGCTGAACGTGCCGGTCACCCAGCTCTTCGCCGCCTTCGAGGAGGAGCGCGACTGCTCCTTCGTGCGCTCCGGCCAGGGGGTCGCGATCGAGCGGCGCGGCACCAAGGTCGGCCACCGCTATCAGCTGCTCGGCCATGCGCTGGGCGGCGACACCATGGTCGAGCCCTATCTGATCGTCCTGAACGACGACGCGGTGCCCTATACCGGCTTCCGCCACGCCGGCACCGAGTTCCTCTACATGCTGAGCGGCGAGGTCGACTACCGGCATGCCGACAAGACCTACCGGCTTACGCCCGGCGACGCGCTGATGTTCGATTCGGCCGCCCCGCACGGGCCCGACCGGCTGATCGAGACGCCGGCGACCTACCTGTCGATCATCGTCTATCCGCAAACGCGGGACTGAGCCGCGGGGTTGTGCCTGACATCCCGCGATCGAGCCTCGGCCATGGGGGATTTCCCTTCGTCACGCCCTTGGACGTCATCGTCCAGCTTGACCGGACGTG
>JANQKY010000103.1 GCA_028280885.1 Tepidamorphus sp. | reverse complement strand
GCTTGCCGCCCTGACCGTCGCCAATCTTCTCTCCGCCCGCTGGAAATCGGTCGCGGCGGGATCGGGCGACATCCGCTCCGCCGCGGGCAACAGCCTGTCGGTGCGGGTGCTCCTGTCGGGCGGTCCGGCGGAATGGGCCGAGCTTCAGGCCCGGCTTGCCGCAAGCGGCGTCATCGACGGTATGGCGGTCGAGGGGATGGGGGAGACCTCCGGAAATATCGTGCTGTGGTATGCGGGTCGGCTCGATGCGCTGCCCGACCGGCTGGCGAACGCGCGGGTGGATTTGTTCGAGGCGGGCGGCTCCTGGCTCCTGCAAGCCTTTTGATAAACCGAGTTCGGGCTATAAGCGGGACCGGAATTGTCCTATGACTTTGCTGGCAAGCGCGGTTTTCAACCGGGATTTTCCGGCCCGGCGCCCTCAAGTCAGACCAAGGAGACACATGTGACCCTGCAGCGTCAGCTCCTGTTCTGGATCAGCACGCTTGTCGTCCTGATCCTCATCATGTTTTTGCTGAGCCCGGTGCTGCTGCCTTTCGTCGCCGGGATGGCGCTGGCCTATATCCTCGACCCGCTCGCCGACCGGTTCGAACGGATCGGCATGAGCCGGCTGCTTGCCACAAGCGTGATCCTTATCGTCTTCGCGCTGATGTTCGTCGTGTTCCTGGTCGCGCTGGTGCCGATCCTGTCGAGCCAGATCGCCCAGTTCGCCGAGAACCTGCCCGAATACGCCGCCCGCCTGCAGGCGTTTACCCGCAACGTCGTCGGCCAGTTGCTGGAGCTCGGCTGGGTCCGCAACCTGCTCGGCCTCGACAGCGACGCGACCACGCCGGCGGCCGCCGGGCGCGATTTGCTCGGCAAGGCGGCGGGCTGGCTGACGACGGTGTTGCAGGGGCTGATTTCGGGCGGCCTGGCGCTCGTCAACCTGGTGGCGCTGCTGACGGTGACGCCGGTGGTCGCCTTCTATCTGCTGAACGACTGGGACCGGATGGTCGCGCGCATCGATTCCTGGCTGCCGCGCGAGCATGTCGAGACGATCCGCCTGCTTGCCCGCCAGATCGACGATGTGCTGGCCGGTTTCGTGCGCGGGCAGGGGCTGCTCTGCCTGATCCTCGGCGCCTTCTATGCGGTCTGCCTGTCGCTGGTCGGCCTGAATTTCGGCCTGATGATCGGCTTCGGCGCCGGCCTGATCAGCTTCATTCCCTATATCGGCTCGATCGTCGGCTTCGTCGTCTCCCTCGGTGTCGCGCTGGCGCAGTTCTGGCCCGACTGGATCATGATCAGCCTCGTTGCGATCATCTTCTTCGCCGGCCAGTTCCTGGAGGGCAACGTGTTGCAGCCGAAGCTGGTCGGCGGCCATGTCGGCCTGCACCCGGTCTGGCTGATGTTCGCGCTGTTCGCCTTCGGCTACCTGTTCGGCTTCGTCGGCATGCTGCTCGCCGTGCCGCTTGCCGCCGCGATCGGCGTTTTGGCCCGCTTCGGCCTGCAGCAATATCTGTCGAGCAAGATCTATAACGGGCCGGGGGCACCACCGGACGAGGGCGCCTGAGGGGCGTACAGGGACGCAGGGCCGGGTCGGACCGATGCACGATACGGGTCAACTGATCCTCGACCTGCCGCATCGCGAGGCGCTTGGCCGGGAGGATTTCCTGGTCAGCCAGTCGAACGCGGCAGCCGTCGCGGCGATCGATTCCTGGCCGGACTGGCCGCATTCGGGCCTGGTGCTCGCCGGCCCGCCGGCAAGCGGCAAGAGCCATCTGGTCGAGGTGTGGCGCGGCCGGTCCGGCGCGATTCGGCTCGAAGGCCACGCGATCGGCGGCGATCCGGATCGCCTGATCGGCGCGGCGGACGCGGTCGCCATCGAGGATTGCGGCGTGGGGCTGGACGAGACCGCGCTGTTCCACCTGATCAATGCCGCCGACCGATCGGGGCTCGACATCCTCATCACCGCCGAGCGCCCGCCGACGGGCTGGCGCCTGGCGCTGCCCGATCTCGCTTCCCGGCTCGGCCGCTATCCTGTCGTCGAATTGACGGCTCCCGATGATATGCTGTTGCAGGCGGTTCTGGCCAAGCTGTTCTCCGATCGCCAGATTCTGGTCGACGCGAGCGTTCTGCGCTACATCGCTGTTCGCATCGAGCGCAGTTTCAAGGCGGCCCGGGATTGCGTCGCAGCGCTCGACAAGGCGGCGATCGCGGGAAAGCGGCCGATCACGCGCCGCCTCGCCGGGCAGGTTCTGGCGCGGACCTTCGCCGAGCCCCTGGCGCAGGCGGAAGACGATGCATAGATCGTAAGCGGCGGGCGGCGTTTGTTTTGTGGATTTTCAGGTGGCGGGAGCGAAAAACATCAAGATGCAGCAGTCTTTGAAAACGCCGGATATGGCCGAAACGGCAAAGACCCCGACCCCTGTTGCCGTCCCGGAGATGGCGGCCTACGGCCTGCCCGACCGGTCCTTCGAGGACTGGATGCGCTCCTCCGACCGCTTCGTCAATCGCGAGCTGTCCTGGCTCGGCTTCAACCGGCGGGTGCTCGAGGAGGCGGACAATGCAAGCCATCCGCTGCTGGAACGGCTGCGCTTCCTGTCGATCTCGGGAAACAACCTCGATGAATTCTTCATGGTGCGTGTCGCCGGCCTCAAGGGACAGACCCGCGAGGGCATCACGACGGCAAGCCAGGACGGGTTGACGCCGCGCCAGCAGCTTGCCGAAATCGATGCCGCCGTCGACGCGCTGACGGAGGACCAGCAGAAGATGCTGGTCAAGCTGCGCAAGGAGATGGTCAAGGAGAACATCGTCCTGATCGACGCGGCCGATGTCACGGAGGCCGACCGGGTCTGGCTCGAGGGCTATTTCCTCAACCATATCTTCCCGGTCCTGACCCCGCTTGCCATCGATCCGGCGCACCCGTTCCCGTTCATTCCCAATCTCGGCTTCACAGTCGCGTTTGAATTGCAGGGCGGCGAGGAGGGGCGGCTGATGCGCGCGCTGGTGCGCATGCCCAACAAGATCGACCGCTTCGTACCGCTGCCCGACGGGTTCGACCGGCCGGGCCGACCCAAGCAGCGTTTCATCCGGCTGGAATGCGTGATCGAACTGTTCACCGAGCGGCTGTTCCCGGGCTATGTGGTGAAGGGGCAGGGCGCCTTCCGTGTCATCCGCGACAGCGACATCGAAATCGAGGAAGAGGCGGAGGATCTCGTCCGCTTCTTCGAAAGCGCGCTGAAGCGGCGCAGGCGCGGGTCTGTGATCCGTCTCGAGCTCGAAGAGGAGATGCCCGAACCCTTGCGCGATTTCGTCGCCGCCGAACTGGATGTGCAGGCCGACGAGATCCACGTCGTCGAGGGCGTCCTGGCGCTTGCCGAATTCTCGCAGCTCGTGTCCGTCGACCGGCCGGAACTGAAGTTCCCGCCCTATTCGGCGCGTTTTCCCGAGCGCATCCGCGACCATGGCGGCGACTGCTTCGCCGCGATCCGCCAGAAGGACCTGGTCGTCCACCACCCCTATGAGTCCTTCGACGTCGTCCTGCAGTTCCTGCGCCAGGCCGCGAATGATCCGGACGTGGTCGCGATCAAGCAGACGCTCTATCGCACCAGCAACGATTCCCCCATCGTCCGCGCGCTCGCCGATGCGGCCGAAGCCGGCAAGTCGGTCACCGCCGTCGTCGAACTGAAGGCGCGCTTCGACGAGGAGGCGAATATCCGCTGGGCCCGCGACCTGGAGCGCGCCGGCGTCCAGGTGGTCTACGGCTTCGTCGAATTGAAGACGCACGCCAAGCTGTCGCTGGTGGTGCGGCGCGAGGCGCGGCAACTGGCGTCCTACGTCCATATCGGCACCGGCAACTATCATCCGGTGACGGCGCGGATCTACACGGACCTGTCCTGTTTCACCGTCAATCCGGCGATCACCCGCGACGTCACCCGCATCTTCAATTTCATCACCGGTTATGCCGAGCCGCAGGGCCTGGAGGCGATGGACGTCTCGCCCTACACGATCAAGCAGACCTGCCTGGACAATATCGATGCCGAGATCGCCCATGCCAAGGCGGGCCGTCCGGCGGCGATCTGGGCGAAGATGAATTCGCTCGTCGATCCCGACATCATCGACGGTCTCTACCGGGCCAGCCGCGCCGGCGTGCAGATCGACCTGATCATCCGCGGCATCTGCTGCCTCAGGCCCGGCGTGCCCGGCCTGTCCGACAATATCCGCGTCAAGAGCATCGTCGGTCGCTTCCTCGAACACTCAAGAATCTGTGCATTCGGCAACGGTTACGGATTGCCCTCGCAGAAGGCGCTCGTCTATATCAGTTCGGCGGACTGGATGCCGCGCAACCTGATCCGGCGTGTCGAGGCAATGGCGCCGCTGACCAACCCGACGGTTCATGCCCAGGTGCTCGACCAGATCATGGTCGCAAGCTTGAAGGACAACCAGCAGAGCTGGCAATTGCTGCCGGATGGCGACTCGATCCGGATAGCGCCGCAAGAGGGCGAGGAACCCTTCAACGTCCACCACTACTGCATGACCAATCCGAGTCTATCGGGACGTGGAAAATCTCTTGAACAGCACCCTCCAAAGTCTTTCGCCGGCGACCCGCCCACAGCCTGAGCGGGCCAGATCCCAATCCGCCGGATTACAGTCCTCTGGACGCCTCAACGCCGCGCCGAGCCGGCTGGACGAACTCGAACCCGTCGCCGTCGTCGATATCGGCTCGAATTCCGTCCGCCTCGTCGTCTATGAGGGCCTGACGCGCAGCCCGACACCGATCTTCAACGAAAAGGTGCTGTGCGGCCTCGGACGGCATGTCGCCTCGCTCGGCCGGCTCGAAGAGACGTCGGTGACGATGGCGATTGAATCGATCACCCGGTTCCGGGCGCTTGCAAGGCAGATCGGCGTCGGCGCGATCCACGTGATCGCGACTGCGGCGGTGCGCGAGGCCAGCAACGGGGCGGCGTTCGTCGAACGGGTCGAGGACATCATCGGCGCGCCGATCCGGGTGCTGACCGGCCATGAGGAGGCGAGCCTGTCCGCCTTCGGCGTCGTCGCCGGCTTCAAGGATCCCGACGGCATCGCCGGCGACCTGGGCGGTGGCAGCTTCGAGACGATCGACATCAGGGGCCGGACCATCGGCACCGGCGAGACCCTGCCGCTCGGCGGCCTGCGCCTGCGCGATCTCGCCGGCCAGTCGATCAAGAAGGCGGAGCGGATCGTCGCCCAGTCGATCGAGACCTCCCGCGTGCTGGGCGGCGGCAAGGGCCGCGACTTCTTCGCCATCGGCGGCACCTTTCGCTCGCTGGTGCGCCTGCACATGGCCCAGACCGACTATCCGCTGCACATCATGCACGGCTATCAGATCCCGGCCGCCGAGGCGATCGAGTTCACCCGCATGGTGCGGCGATCACGGCCGGAGACGCTTCCCCATATCGACGCGGTCTCGTCCGCCCGCCGCGAACTTCTGCCCTATGGCGCGATGGTGCTCGAGCAGGCGCTGCGCCGCAGCCAGGCGAAACGCCTCGTCATCTCCGCGCTCGGCGTGCGCGAGGGGTTGCTCTACACCCTGCTCGACGAGACGATGCAGCAAAGCGATCCGCTGATCGCCGCCTGTCTCGAACTCTCCTATCTGCGCTCGCGCTCGCCGCGCTTTGCCCGCGAATTGTGCGACTGGACCGACCAGTTCTACGCCTCCGCCGGCATCGAGGAGACCGACGAGGAGCGGCGCCTGCGCCATGCCGCCTGCCTGCTCGGCGATATCGGCTGGCGCTCGCATCCCGATTATCGCGGCGAGCAAAGCCTGAGCGCGATCGCCTATGCCTCCTTCACCGGCATCGACCATCCAGGCCGCGCCTTCCTGGCGCTGACCGTCTTCCACCGCTATGTCGGCCTGTCGGGCGACGGCCTGAGCCCGCGCATCGGCGTTTTGGCGAATGGCCGCACGGGCGAACGCGCCCGCCTGCTGAGTGGGGCGCTACGCGTTGCCTATCTGATCAGCGGGGCGATGCCCGGCGTCATCGACCGGGCGGCGCTGAAGGCCGACGGCGAGGCGCTGGTGCTGACCCTGCCGGGCGATCTGGCAAGCCTCGCCGGGTCCCGCGTCGCCTCGCGCCTGAAACAGCTCGCCAGGCTGATCGGCCTGAGGCCGGAAATCGAGACGCCGGCCTGACGGGGATGCCGATGGACGACAGCGTCGATATCCGCCGGTCGGTTCCGGCAGACGAGGGGGCGCTCGCGCACCTCTATCCCGACGCCTTTCCGGGCGAGGACCTGCTGCCGCTCGTCCGCGCCTTGCTGCGGGAAGAGGCGGGCGTCTTGTCGCTGGTCGCCGTCAAGGACGGTGCGGTCGTTGGCCACATCCTGTTCACGCAGGGCACCGTCGATCCGGCGGGCGAACGGGTTGCCCTGCTCGGGCCGCTGGCGGTCGCGACGCGGGTGCAGAGACAGGGGATCGGCGGTGCGCTGATCCGCGCTGGTCTGCAGGACCTTGCCCAAATGGGCGCCCGAAGCGTGCTGGTCCTCGGCGATCCCGCCTATTACGGCCGCTTCGGCTTCGTCGCAGACCACGGCGTCGAGCCACCTTATCCGCTTCCCAAGGAATGGCGGGAGGCCTGGCGGTCGATCGATCTTGACGACGAGCCGGGCAAGGCGCAGGGCACCTTGGCGTTACCGCCTACCTGGATGCAGCCCGCGCTTTGGCAGCCCTGATCGGACGCCCCACCTAACCGTGGACGGTCGCATCCCCGTTTGCCGATTTGCGCCGGCGCGAGCGTTTCGGCTTCGGCTTTGCCGGCTCGCGCGGTTCGAAGGACAGCCGGTTTCCGTCGATCGCGATCGCCAGCCGGCCGTGTTTCAAGTCCAGCGCCTTCTCGCCGAAGATCTCCCGCCGCCAGCCCTTCAGGGCGGGCACGTCGGCATCGTCGTCGGCGGCGATCGCCTCGACATCGTCGCTGGTTGCGACGAGCCGCGCGGCCACCTTGTTCTTTGCCGCAACGCCCTTGAGCAGCACCTTCAAGAGGTCGGAGACCGGTCCCGAGGTGCGTTGCGGGCCGTCCTTGCGCGGCATCGCCGGCAGCGCGTCGGGGTCGAGCTTGCGGATCCGGTGAACGATCTTGAGCAGGTCCCGGCCGGTGCTTGAGCGTTCATATCCCTTCGGTACCGAGCGCAGGCGCGCCATCGCCTGCTCGCTTTCGGGCTGATGCAGGGCGATCTCGTAGAGGGCGTCGTCCTTCAGGACACGGCTGCGCGGCACGTCGCGGTTCTGCGCCTCGCGCTCGCGCCAGGCGGCGATGTCCATGAAAAGCGCGAATTCGCGTGGCTTGCGCACCTTCATCTTGAGCCGGCGCCAGGCATCGGACGGATCGGTGCTGTAAGTCCCGGGCGAGGTCAGGATGTCCATTTCCTCGCGGATCCACTCTTCGCGCCCGACCTCGGCGATCTCGCGCTGCAACTGATCGTAGACGGGCAGCAGGTGGATGACGTCGGCGGCCGCATAGGCAAGCTGCGCCTCGCTCAGCGGGCGGCGCGACCAGTCGGTGAAACGGTGCTTCTTGTCGATCGAGACACCCGCCAACTCGCGCACCAGCGCGTCATAGCCGACCGACTCACCATGTCCGCAGACGGCGGCGGCAACCTGGGTGTCGAACAGCGGATGCGGGATCAGTTCGCCGAGATGATAGACGATCTCCACGTCCTGCCGGGCGGCGTGAAAGACCTTGGTCACCGCCTCGTTGCCCATCAGGTCGAGGAAGGGATCGAGCGTCAGCCCCTCGGCGGTCGCATCGACCAGATAGACCGGCCCATCCGGCGCCGCCATCTGGATCAGGCAGAGCTTCGGCCAATAGGTCGTATCGCGCATGAATTCCGTATCGACGGCGATGTGGTCGTAGCGGGCGAGCGCCCGGCAGGCTTGGGTTAAGTCTTTCGTCGTCGAGATCAGGTCCATGTATATCCTGCGGGGGGTGTCCTGCGGTTCGTGTCGGCCGGTTGCCCCGCCGGTATGGTAAGGGCCGGAAAGGGGAACAGGGAATCCTCTTATAGCAGAGACAGCGCCGCGGCCACCATGCCCCCCAAGATGTCGTCCCCGATGTCGTCGGGGGCATGTGGCGCGACGCTATTGACTTTCGCCACCCCCTATGCCCCTAACCGGCGTCGAATTTCAGCCGAACATCGCGAGGACTTGAATGCACGCCTACCGTACCCATACCTGCGGCGAACTCCGCCCCGCGGATGTCGGAGAAACCGCGCGCCTGTCGGGCTGGGTCCATCGTGTCCGCGACCATGGCGGCGTCCTGTTCATCGATCTGCGCGACCATTACGGCATCACCCAATGTGTCGCCGATCCGGATTCGCCGGCCTTCGCGATGGCCGAGACCGTGCGGTCGGAATGGGTGCTGCGGATCGACGGGGCCGTCCGCAACCGGCCCGACGAAACGGTCAATCCGGGCCTGCCGACCGGCGCCGTCGAGGTGTTCATCTCCGAAATCGAGGTCCTGAGCGCGGCGGCCGAACTGCCGCTGCCGGTCTTCGGCGAGCCCGACTACCCGGAAGAGACCCGGCTCACCTACCGTTTCCTCGACCTGCGCCGCGAGACGCTGCACAACAACATCGTCAAGCGCTCGCGCATCATCCAGTCGCTGCGCAACCGGATGATGGAGGAGGGCTTCACCGAGTTCCAGACGCCGATCCTGACCGCCTCGAGCCCCGAGGGCGCGCGCGACTATCTGGTGCCCTCGCGCGTCCATCCCGGCACATTCTACGCCCTGCCGCAGGCGCCGCAGCAGTTCAAGCAACTGACGATGATCGCGGGCTTCGACAAGTATTTCCAGATCGCCCCGTGCTTCCGCGACGAGGACGCCCGCGCCGACCGTTCGCCGGGCGAGTTCTACCAGCTCGATATCGAGATGAGCTTCGTCACCCAGGACGACGTCTTCGCAGCCGTCGAGCCGGTGCTGCGCGGCGTCTTCGAGGAATTCGGCGGCGACAAGCCGGTAACGAAGGCGTTCCCGCGCATTGCCTGGTGGGACGCGCTCAGGAAATACGGCACCGACAAGCCGGACCTGCGCAATCCGATCATCATGCAGGATGTGTCGGAGCATTTCTGGCAGTCCGGCTTCAAGATCTTCGCAAACCAGCTCAAGGACTACGAGAGCGCCGAGGCGGTCGCGGCCTATGACCGGGCGCAGTTCCACAAGAACGACAGCCGGGTCTGGGCCATTCCGGCCAAGACCGGCGGCTCGCGCGCCTTCTGCGACCGGATGAACTCCTGGGCGCAAGGCGAAGGCCAGCCGGGGCTTGGCTATATCTTCTTCCGCGACGGCGAGGGCGCCGGCCCGATCGCCAAGAACATTGGCCCTGACCGCGTCCAGGCGATCCGCACGCAGCTTGGACTGGAAAACGGCGACGCCGTGTTCTTCGTCGCCGGCGTGCCGCGCAGCTTCGCCGATTTCGCCGGCCGGGCGCGTCAGAAGATCGGCGAGGACCTCGACCTGATCGACCGCGACCGTTTCGATTTCTGCTGGATCGTCGATTTCCCGATGTTCGAGTGGAACGAGGAGGAAAAGCGCGTCGACTTCTCGCACAACCCCTTCTCGATGCCGCAGGGCGAACTGGAGGCGCTCGAAACGCTCGATCCGCTGCAGGTGCTCGCCTATCAGTACGATATCGTCTGCAACGGCGTCGAACTGTCGTCGGGCGCGATCCGGAACCATCGCCCCGAGATCATGCGGCGCGCCTTCGCCATCGCCGGTTATGGCGAGGAGGTCCTGCAGGAGAAGTTCGGCGGCATGCTGCGGGCGCTCGAATTCGGCGCCCCGCCGCATGGCGGCATCGCGCCGGGCGTCGACCGTATCGTCATGCTGCTGTGCGGCGAGGAGAACCTGCGCGAGGTCGTCATGTTCCCGATGAACCAGCAGGCGCAGGACCTGATGATGGGCGCGCCGTCCGAGGTTTCGGCGGCCCAGCTTCGCGAATTGCACATCCGCCCGGTGCCGCCGCCCAAATCCTGACAGGCGAGCCTGTTGAGGTAAGCTCGAACGGGCACCCGCCGGAGGCGGTTGTCATTTCCAGCCGGCCCGCTTTGCGGGTATACCGGGATAGTTCCGTTGATGGGGGAGGAGACCCGTGGCCGATCTGTCCGAAGACCTGCGCAGCGGGTCGCTCGTCTATCATCGTCACCCGCGTCCGGGAAAACTGGAGATCCGGGCGACCAAGCCGCTCGGCAACAACCGCGACCTGGCGCTCGCCTATTCGCCGGGCGTTGCGGCGGCCTGCCAGGCAATCGCCGAGGATGAGGCCGAGGCCGCCAACCTGACCGCGCGCGGCAATCTCGTCGCCGTCGTCTCCAACGGCACCGCGGTGCTGGGCCTCGGCGCGATCGGTCCGCTCGCCTCCAAGCCGGTGATGGAAGGCAAGGCGGTCCTGTTCAAGAAATTCGCCGGCATCGACGTCTTCGATATCGAGATCGATGCGTCAACCGTCGACCGGATGGTCGATGTGATTTCCGCGCTCGAGCCGACCTTCGGCGGCATCAACCTTGAGGACATCAAGGCGCCGGAATGTTTCGAGGTCGAGGCGCGGCTGCGCGAGACGATGAACATTCCCGTCTTCCACGACGATCAGCACGGTACGGCGATCATCGTCGCCGCCGCCGTGCGCAACGGCCTGCGGCTCGCCGGCAAGAAGCCGGAGGACGTCAAGCTGGTCTGCTCCGGCGCCGGCGCCGCAGCGCTTGCCTGCCTGCACCTGCTGGTCGGGATCGGCGTCAAGCGCGAGAACATCTGGATCACCGATATCGCCGGCGTCGTCTACGAGGGGCGGGCGGAAGAGATGGACCGCTGGAAGTCCGTTTTCGCCCAGAAGACCGATGCCCGCACGCTTGATGACATCATCGACGGGGCGGATATCTTCCTGGGCGTCTCCGTCGGCGGCGTGTTGAAGCCGGAGATGGTCGGGCGCATGGCGGACAAGCCCTTAATCATGGCGCTTGCCAATCCGCACCCGGAGATCATGCCGGAGGCGGCCTTTGAGGCCCGGCCGGACGCGATGGTCTGCACCGGCCGCTCGGACTTTCCCAACCAGGTCAACAACGTCCTGTGCTTTCCCTTCATCTTCCGCGGCGCGCTCGATGTCGGCGCGACGACGATCAACGAGGAGATGAAGATCGCAGCCGTCGACGCGATCGCCGATCTGGCCCACGAGGCCTCCTCCGACGTCGCGGCCAAGGCCTATGGCGGCGAGACGCGACTGTTCGGCGCGGACAACCTGATCCCCAATCCCTTCGACCCGCGCCTCATCCTGCGGATCGCGCCGGCGGTCGCCCGGGCAGCCATGGAGACCGGCGTCGCGACACGGCCGATCGAGGATTTCGAGGCCTATGACGAGATCCTGAACCGCTTCGTCTTCCGCTCGGGCTTCGTCATGAAGCCGCTGTTCGCCAAGGCCCGTTCGGCGCCCAAGCGGGTGATCTATGCCGAGGGCGAGGACGAGCGGATCCTGCGCGCGGCCCAGGTCGCGGTGGAGGAGGGGATCGCCGAGCCGATCCTGGTCGGGCGCCCCGATGTGGTCGAAACACGGCTTGAGCGCTACGGCCTGTCGATCCGGCCGGGCACCGATTTCCAGCTCATCAATCCGCAGGACGATCCGCGCTATCGCGACTTCGTCGAGACCCTGATCGATTTGACCGGCCGCAAGGGCATCACGCCGGACTATGCGCGCACGCTCGTGAGGACCAACTCGACCGTGATCGCCGCGCTTGCAGTGGAACGCTACGAGGCCGATGCGATGATCTGCGGTGTCGAGGGCCGCTATGACGGCCACCTGCGCTGGATCCGCAACATCCTCGGGCTGAAGCCCGGCGTGAACGATTTTTCGGCCCTGAGCCTGCTGATCCTGCCCGGCGGCGTCTATTTCCTCGCCGACACCTATGTCAGCTACGATCCGACCGCCCAGGAGATCGCCGACACCGTCACGCTGGCGGCCGCCCATGTCCGCCGCTTCGGCATCGAGCCGAAGGTGGCGCTGCTGTCGCATTCCAATTTCGGCAGCGCCGACACCGCCAATGCCCTGAAGATGCGCAATGCGCTGGAAATCCTTCAGGCCGGCAAACCGGATTTCCAGGTCGACGGCGAAATGCACGGCGACGTCGCCCTCGACGAGGCGTTGCGCAACCGGATCTTCCCGCGCTCGCGGCTGACCGGCACCGCCAATGTCTTCATCATGCCCAACCTGTCGGCGGCCAATATCGCCTATCAGCTGCTGAAGGGCCTGGCGGACGCGCTGCCGGTCGGGCCGATCCTCGTCGGCGCGGCCAAGCCGGCGCATATCCTCACCCCGTCGGTGACGTCGCGCGGCGTCGTCAACATGACGGCCGTCGCGGTCGCTGAAGCGCAGTCGACACCATTGGCGACCACGCTTCGATCGGCGTGACCGACTTCCACGTTCATGACCGTCAACACCGACCAACCGCTGCCGTTGTCCTGCTTCATCGTCGCCTATAACGAGGCGGACCGGATCGAACCTGTGATCCGGTCGGTGATCGGCTGGGTCGACGAGGTCGTGGTCATCGATTCCGGCTCGACCGACGGCACCCAGGCGCTAAGCGAAAAGCTCGGCGCCCGCGTCATCCATCATGACTGGCCGGGTTTCGGGCCGCAGAAGCGCTATGGCGAGGATCAGTGCCGGCACGACTGGGTGCTCAATCTGGACGCCGACGAGGTGATGAGCGATGCGCTGTGCGCTGAGATCATCGATCTGTTCAAGGACGGCCCGCCGCCCCATCCCTTCTACCGATTCCGTCTGAAACTGGTCTATCCCGGGGATTTGAAGCCGCGCCTGTGGGCGGACTATCACAACTATATCCGCCTTTACGATCGCCGGGCGGGCCGGTTCGCCGACAGCCTGGTCCACGACACCGTTCAGCCCGGAGACGTCAAGCCCGTGCAGTTGCGCGGCGACGCCTGGCACTATTCCTATCGGTCGTTCGGTTATCTCGTCGACAAGCTCAATTATTACAGCGAGTTGCAGGCAAAGAGCATTCGCAAGGAGAGCCGCCTGCTGCTTATGCTGCGGCTTCCATTCGAAATGCCGGTGTCTTTTCTGAAATATTACCTGTTCCGGCGACATATAACCGGTGGTCGCAAGGGATTTGTCTTCGCAACCATTAATTCCTTCTTTCGTTTCTTGAGAATTGCCAAGCTTCTGGACGCCCGCGACGCGCCTGATGCGCCGTCAAAACTTCCCCCGCGCTGAGGCCTGCGACAATTTAAGCTTCGATTAACAGGCGAGCTCTAGGGTGTTCCTCACTTGGCTGGGGGAACCGGAGCGAGCCGTGCGCTCCAATAAACTGAAATTGCTGGTGATTTTGGGGTGCCTGTTGCTGGCAAGCCTGCCGCCGCTGGCCTTCGTTCATTTTTTGCAGGGGCACGCCTACGGCAGCGCCGAGGGCAAGCTGCGTGGCTATGCCGACCGCATGGTGCAGCACCTGGAAGCGACGATCGACGAAGGGGTGCTGGCGCTGACCACGCTGCAGGGTCTTGGCGCGACCGCCTGCGACGATGCATCGATCCGGGCGATGCGGCGCGCGATCTTCGACACCTATGTTCTGCGCGAGATCGCCGTCATCGACGAAAACGGCACGATCCAGTGCGCCGACAGTATCTTCAAGACCGACCGCTGGGTGCTGTCGCGCCTGCCGTCGGTCAATGAGCGGATCGATCTGGCGATCGTCGTCGACGAGGAAAGCGCCCGCCGCTCGGTCGCCATTCAACTCGCGGCCGGAGATGGCCGATCGCTGATTGCCCATTTCGCGCCGGACAGCCTGGGCCTCGATGTTCTGCCCGACAGTTGGCGCTCGGGCGGATATGCGCGGGTCAGCCTGGGCGATGGAACCGTCCTGCAAACGATGCCGCGGCAGCTGGAGCACCGGTTCGACGACCAGTCCGACATGGGCGGTGGCGACGAGATCGAGGTGGCCGAGGCTTCCCACCGCTATCCGCTGCAGATCGATCTGCATCTCAGCCGCGATCTGGCGATGCGCGATTTCGGCACCCTGCGGGCCTTCGTGATCGTGCTGATGCTGCTCTATTCCGGGTTTATCCTCGCCGCGGGATACATCGTCGTCCGCCGTAAGCCGACGCCGAGCGACGATATCGAGTTCGGCATCCGCCGGCGGGAGTTCCTGCCCTACTACCAGCCGGTCATCAACCTGGCGAACGGGCGGCTGGAAGGCTGCGAGGTGCTGATCCGTCGCCGCCGTCCGGACGGGTCGATCGAAACGCCGGCAAGCTTCATCGCCCAGGCCGAAATGGACGGACAGATCGTTCCCATGACGCGGCAGCTCATGCGCACCGTCCGTGACGATCTCGGCGCCCACCTTCGAAACCGGCCACAGCTCACCGTCGCCTTCAACCTGTGTGCATGCCACTTCGCCGACGAGGAAATCATCGGAGACTTGCAGGACATCTTTTCGGGCAGCGACATCCGCTACAGTCAGATCGTCCTCGAGGTCACCGAACGGCTGCCGCTCGAGAATCCGACGCTCGCGGTGTCGATCATCGATCAGTTGCAGGCGCTCGGTGCTCGCGTCGCCCTCGACGATGCCGGCACGGGCCATAGCGGGCTGGCGACGCTGCAGCGCCTCGGCATGGACATCGTCAAGATCGACAAGCTGTTCATCGACGCGATCGATGCGGAGACGCGCCAGGCACCGATCGTCGACAGTCTCGTCGACCTTGCCAACACCTTCGGCATGGGGGTTGTGGCAGAAGGCGTGGAAACGCTCGACCAGGTCAACTATCTTCGCTCCAAGGGGGTCGGCTTCGCCCAGGGCTATCTTTTCGCACCGCCGCTGCCGAAATCATCGTTCATCGCCCTGATCGAGGCGATGGCGAAGAGCGAGGAACAGGCAAAGCGCGGAGCACAGCCGAAGGCGGCGTGAGCCGATCCGGGCAGCCGGTTGCCCCGACGGGGTCTGGATGTGACCCGGATGTGAACAGCGGCGCGGAATGCGGGAGCGGCACGTGGAGTCTTCCTGGTTATCGCCAATCGACGCCTATTGCGAGCGGGTCGATCCGAGTTTCTGGGCGGAGCCGCTCAATGCGGTCACGAACCTCGCCTTCCTGATCGCCGCCCTGGCGGCCTTTTTCTATTGGACACGGCGCGGCAGGGGAGATCCGGCCTCGCTCGTGCTCATCGCCTTCGTCGTGGCGATCGGCATCGGATCGTTCCTCTATCACACCGTGCCCAACGGCATCACGGTGCTGGCCGACGTCATACCGATCGCGCTGTTCATCTATGTCTATTTCTTCTTCGCGATGCGCCGGTTCCTGTCGCTGTCCGTGCTTGTTTCCCTGCTGATCACGATCGCCTTCCTGATCGCCTCCTTTGCGATCGCTGGAATGCTGCCGCCCGGTTTCCTCAACGGCTCGGGCCCGTATCTGCCGACATGGACCGCCATCCTGCTGGTCGGGCTGATCGTGCTGCGGATCGATCCGGCAACCGGCAGGCGCCTGCTGCTGGCCTGCCTGGTCCTGGCGGTCTCGCTTACCTTCCGCAGTATCGACATGGCCGTCTGTCCGGCCCTGCCGATCGGGTCGCACATGATGTGGCATATCCTGAATGGCGTGATGTTCTACATCGTCCTGACCGCGATGATCGACGCGACCGGACGCGGGAGAACCGCTAAAGCGCCTTGAACGCGGCAAGTGCGCGCTGCCGTGCGACCTGAAGGTCGACGATCGGCGGTGCGTAGCCGGTCTCCGCATCGAGCAGGCCCGCCGATGACGGGGCCTGCGGCCGGTGCACGGTTTTGCCCGGAGCGGCCCGCAACGCGGGGACCCAGCGGCGGATATAGGCACCGTCGGGATCGAACTTCTCCGCCTGCAGGACAGGGTTGAAGATCCGGAAATAGGGCGCCGCATCCGCCCCGCAGCCGGCCACCCACTGCCAGCCGGCCGGATTGTTGGCCGGATCCGCATCGACCAGCGTGTCCCAGAACCAGGCCTCGCCGAGCCGCCAGTCGATCATCAGGGTCTTTGCCAGGAAGGAGGCGGTCAGCATGCGCACGCGATTGTGCATCCAGCCCGTGTGCCAGAGTTCGCGCATGCCCGCGTCGATGATCGGATAGCCGGTCTCGCCACGCTGCCAGGCCGTGAGCGCTGCAGGATCGGACCGCCATGGAAAGGCCTCGAAGCGGGGATTGAAGGCGCGGCCGGCCAGGTCGGGCAGGTGATAGTGAAGATGCCAGCAGAATTCCCGCCAGCCGATCTCCGACAGGAACTTGTCGCCGTCGCCGCCGGGCGGGCGTGACGCCGCCGCGTGCCAGACCTGATGCGGGCTTATCTCGCCGAAGCGCAGATGCGGCGAGAGGCGTGACGTCGCCGCAAGGGCCGGCCGGTCGCGTTCGGTGGCGTAGCTGCCGATGCCGCCGGACAGGAACGCGTCGAGCCGCGTGCGCGCGCCGGCTTCGCCCGGCGTCCAGGTGGCCTCCAGGCCGCCGGACCAGTCGGGCGATGTCGGATGAAGCCGCCAGTCGGCAAGGCGGGCGCCCGAAAGGCGCGGCGCGCCCTGGGTGGCCTGCTTCGGCACCGGCAGCGGGCGACGCGGCGGCGCGCTGCCAAGCGCTGCTCTCCAGAACGGCGTGAAGACCCGGTAATACGGCGCCGTCGCCGGTTTCAGCGTCCAGGGCTCGAACAGCAGCGATGCGGCGTGGCTTTCCACAATGATGCCGGCTGCCGTCAGGCTTTCCTTCAACGACGCATCGACCGCTCGCTCGGCCGGGCCGTAGCGTCGGTTCCAGAAGACGGCGTCCGCGCCGGCCGCGACGACGATGTCGTTCACCACGGCATCCGCACGGCCACGGCGCAGGATCAGCGGGATGTTGAGCCGAAGCAATTCGCGGGCAAGTCCCTCAATCGACGTGTTCAGCCACCAGCGGCTTGCTGCGCCGATCGGACGGAGGCCGTCGCTTTCCTCGTCAAGGACAAAGAGCCCGACGACCGGCCGGTCCCGCGCAATCGCCGCCGTCAGTGCCGGATTGTCCGACACCCGCAGATCGTCTCGAAACCAGACGATGGAGCAGCGATTGGCCGATAGGTCAGATACCATTGCAGGTCCGCGATCCACCTGGGACTGGGAGTGGGTACGGATCACGCTGTAACATGGATTTCCAGGCGGGCGCCGTACCCAGTGCAAGCGCGAAGCAGTCGAGGGGCTGCTCGTTTTCAAGCTGATATTGCGAAATGGAACAGGCGCCCGGTCAATTTTGCAGGGCGCCGATCTATTTGCTTGCCAATGCCAACGTATGCATTGCAGGATGCGTCAACCGAATGAGACGGCTGAATTCCGTTTTCTGGAAGTGTAACGCCTGACCATTCCAACAACCGGTTGTTATCGGCCGGTATTCAAGAGGAAACGGGAGGACTCGCGCGTGTTGAAGGCAGGCTTCTTTCTCACCACCGCACTCGCCATGGGCGTGGCGGCAACTACGGCATTTGCCGGACCGGAAAAGGTTTCCGGCCCCGGTCATGACCCCGAGTGCTTTGCGCCCTGGAATGACGAGATCGGTTACTTCCAGTGGGAAGCCCGCGAGGGGCCGCACAAGATCGCCGTCGTCAATGGCTTCGTCGGCAACACCTGGCGCATCCAGATGATCCAGACGGCGAAGGCCTTCGTCGAACAGCCCGAAATCGCCAGCCAGATCGAGGACTTCAAGGTCGTCTCGACCGGTACCGACGTCGCCGCCCAGCTCGGCGCGATCGAGGATTTCATCAACCAGGGCTATGACGGCATCGTCACCATCGCCGTCTCGCCGGAAGGCTTCGACCGGGTCATCCGTCTGGCCGACCGCAACGACGTGGTGCTCGTTCCCTTCGACAACGTGCTCGACACCGACAAGGTGATGCAGGTCAACGAGGACCAGCTCGAAATGGGCCGCATGTATGGCCGCTGGCTGCTCGAACAGCTCGGCGACAAGCGCTCCGGCAAGGTCCTCGAGGTGCGCGGCCTGCAGGGCAACTCGGTCGACCGCGACCGCCATCTCGGCTTCCGCGAGGTGTTCGAGCCGGCCGGTGACTGGGAGATCGTCGAGGTCGTTGGCAACTGGGACGACGGCACGGCGCAGAAGGTGACGGCCGATGCGATCGCCGTGCACAACAATTTCGACGCCATCGTCGTGCAGGGCGGCACGACCGGAACGGTCCGGGCGATGCTGGATGCCGGCCATCCGATGGTGCCGATCGCCGGCGAATCGGAGAACGGCTTCCGCAAGCAGCTCGCCGAATACGGCGACGACGGCCTGAAGGGCATCTCGATCGGCCAGTCGCCGGGCATGGTGGCGATCGCGATCAAGGCGGCGCTTGCCGCGCTTGACGGCAATGTCATGCCGCAGCTGATCTCGCTGCCGATCCCGCATGCCGACTACACGGAAATGGAAGCCGGCAAGAACTACTGGCCGGACCTCACCGACAACTTCTTCACCGTCAACGAGTTCCCGCCCTGCGGCGTCAACATCACCGCGCCGGAGATCATGGCCAAGGACGCCGAAGACGTGAAGTAACCTGTGCTTCCCGCCGCCGGGCCACCTGGTCCGGCGGAGCCGGGGCGGTTGCCCCGATCTCCTGCGCCCGCCGAACCGGTGTGGCGCGGCAAGACGAGGCATTGGGGATTGGTGGAAGCGACAGGAAAGACGAGGGCTGAAGGACAGCCCGAGCCGCATGTGACGCTGGCCGGCATCACCAAGCGCTATGGCGGTGTCACGGCGCTCGACGATGTCGACTTCGCCTGTTCGCTCGGCTCCGTGCATGCGGTGCTTGGCGAAAACGGCGCGGGCAAGTCGACGCTCATCAAGATCATGTCCGGTGTCGTGCAGCCCGATGCCGGCGTGATGACGCTGGATGGCAGGCCGGTCAGTTTCGCCCGGCCCTCGGATGCCAACGATGCCGGCATCGTCTGCATCTTCCAGGAACTCTCGCTGATGCCGGACCTGACGGTCGCGGACAACATTTCCATTGCCGATCCGCCGCGCCGCTTCGGCCTGATCGATCGGCGGGCGCAGCATCGCCGTGCCGAGCAGCTTCTCGCCCGGATCGGCTGCGAGGACGTCAATCCGCTGCTGCGCGTCCGCGACCTGCCGCTGTCGCGGCGCCAGATGGTCGAGATCGCCAAGGCGCTGGCCAAGGACCCGACCGTGCTTATCCTCGACGAGGCGACCTCGGCGCTGACGAGCGCGGATGTCGACCGCGTCTTCGACATCCTGCGCGGCCTGCGCGACGACGGCATCGCGATCATCACGATCTCGCACCGCATGCACGAGATCGAGGCGATCGCGGACGAATGCTCCGTGTTCCGCAACGGCCGCCACATCGACACCTTCGCGCAAGGCTCGAAATCGGAAGCCGAGATCGTCCAGATGATGATCGGCCGGGAGATCTCGGCCCATTTCCCGCCCAGGCCGCCGCCGAAGCCGCCGGAAGCGCTCGAAACGGCGCTCGATGTCGCCGGCCTGTCCTGGGAGGACCGGCTGAGCGCGATCGACCTGTCGCTGCACAAGGGCGAGATCGTCGGCCTTGGCGGGCTCGACGGGCAGGGGCAGAAGGAATTGCTGCTTGGCCTGTTCGGCGTGCTGAAAGGGGTGACGGGCGAGATCAAGGTCGCCGGCAAGCCGGTGCGTCTCGCCGCGCCCGCCGATGCCAAGAAGGCCGGCATCGACATGGCGCTGATCCCCGAAGACCGCAAGACGGAGGGCTTGCTGCTGCCCATGTCGATCGCCGACAATCTGGTGATCTCCTCTCTCGGTGCGCTGGCGAACGGCATCCTGGTCGACCGCAAGGCGCTTCAGCAGGCCGTCGCCGACGGGATAGACCGCATGCAGATCAAGGTCGGCGCGCCAGACGATCCGGTTTCCACCCTGTCGGGCGGCAATCAGCAGAAGGTGGTGATCGCCAAGTGGCTGATGACCGATCCGGCGGTCATCCTGTTGAACGATCCGACCCGCGGCATCGATGTCGGCACCAAGCAGGAGATTTACCGCCTGCTACGCGATCTGGCCGAGGCCGGCGCGGCGATCCTGTTCTATTCGACCGATTACGAAGAACTGATCGGCTGCTGCGACCGGGTCGCGGTGATGTATGACGGCCGCATCGTCAACGAACTGCGCGGCGACGACATCACCGAGCACAACATCATTTCCAGTGCCCTGAACATCTCAGAGGGGACTGCTCCCGAGGCGGCGTCCTGACCATGGAAAACCTTCAGATCCGCCTTCGGCAGAACGCCGGCATCCTGACGGCGATCGGCATCTTCGTGCTGTTCTACGTCTTCTACAATTTCAACCATCCGCGCGGCTTCGCACCCGCGATCTTCATCCAGAATTCCAACGAGGTCTTCACGCTCGCCATGGTGGCGATGGCGCAGACCATGGCGGTGCTGCTCGGCGGCCTCGACCTGTCGGTCGGCGCGATCATGACGCTGGTCAACTGCCTGGCGAGCTATCTGCTGGTCGGCTCGCCGCTTCAGATCATCTTGGGCTTCATCGTCTGCATGGCGGCCGGTGCTGCCTGCGGTTTCCTGAATGGCTGCATCGTCGTCTATGGCCGCATCCAGCCGATCATCGCGACGCTCGCCACCGGCGCGATCTTCATCGGCATCGCGCTGTTCCTCAGGCCGTCGCCCGGCGGCAATGTCGACGATGACCTGTCCTGGGTGATGACCAACGATCTCTACGAGATCGCCGCGACCTACGGCTTCTTCGACGACGGCGAAGCAGCATGGTTCCAGCCGATCGCCTGGTTCCCGGTGCCGCTTTTGCTGATCATCCTGATCGCCGTTCTCGTCTGGGTGCCGTTTTCGCGATCGGTCACCGGCCGCACGGTCTACGCGATCGGCTCGGGCGAGGGGGCAGCCTACATGTCCGGCCTGGCGATTAACCGCGCCAAGATCGCAGCCTTCACGCTCGGCGGCTTCTTCGCCGGCCTCGGCGGCATCTATCTGACCCTGCAGACCTCGTCGGGCAATGCCGACATTCCCCAGGCCGGCGCCTATACGCTGAATTCCATCGCCGCGGTGGTGATCGGCGGCACGTCGCTGCTTGGCGGTATCGGCTCGGCGATCGGCTCGATCTTCGGCGCGCTGATCCTCCGCACGATTTCCTTCAACTTCCGCATCTTCGAGATCGACCCGCTGATGCAGCCGCTGTTCGAGGGCGTCGTGCTGCTGGCCGCCGTCAGCCTCGGCGCGATCCGCGTCCTGCGGGTCAAGAACACACTCGACCTGTTCCGGTGAGGCAGAAATGACATCGATCTCCGACCAGGCCGGCAATAAGACGAAACCCTGGCTCTCGCCCGACGACAAGCCGATCGTGATCGCCGGCGGCTTCGTCCTGGTGATCCTCGCCGTCGGCACCGCCTATACGCTGATCACGCAGGGCACCGCGCCGCTCCTCTCGCCGACCTATCTTTTGCAGCAGCTTCAGATCGGCGCGTTTCTGGGCATCGTCGCCGCCGGCATGATGCTGGTCATCCTGCTCGGTCATATCGACCTGTCGGTTCCGTGGACGATAGCGGCGGCGGCGATGATGGCGACCGCGGTCGGCGGCCCGATGGCGATCCCCGTGGGGCTGGCGATCGGGCTTGCGGTCGGTTTCGTCAACGGTGTCGGCGTTGCTTATCTGCGCATTCCCTCGATGATCTTCACGCTCGGCGTCAATGCGGTGATGCGCGGCCTGATGGTCGCCCATACCGGCGGCTTCGCGCCGCAGACGGCGGCCACCGACCTGATGGAGTTTCTCGCCGGCGGCCGCATTCTCGGCATTCCGGTCGCAATCCTCGTCTGGGCGTCCGTTTCCATCGGCGCCATCGTGCTCCTGACGCGCACGACGATCGGCAAGGCGATCTACGCCATCGGCAACCGCGAGGCGGCGGCCTATCTCGCCGGCATCCGCACCCGCTGGGTCATCATCGCCGCCTTCTGCCTGTGCGGGCTCTGCGCCGGCCTTGCCGGAACGCTGCTGGCGGGCTATTCGACCAAGGCCTATCAGGGCATGGGGGACGCCTATCTCCTGCCCGCGATCGCCGCAGTCGTCATCGGCGGCACCAACATTCTCGGCGGCCGCGGCCGCTATGTCGGCACGCTGGTCGGGGTCATCCTGATCGTGCTGCTGAACTCCGTCCTGTCGATCATGCAGATGCCGGAGGCGGGGCGTCAGGTGATCTACGGGACCGTCATCATCGCGATGCTGCTGGTCTATGGCCGCGGTCATCGGGTGGTCAATTAGGGGTATAAGACAATGATCACCGATACGTTCGAGGTCATCGACGACCGGTTCAGGCGGTTCGCGATGGGCAATGTCCACAAGGAAACCCTCTATACCGGCACGCGCTGGGCGGAGGGGCCGGCCTATTTTCCCGCCGGCAAGTATCTCTTGTGGTCGGACATCCCCAATGACCGGGTCCTGCGCTACGACGAGACCAGCGGCGTCGTGTCGGAGTTCATGACGCCCTGCGGCAACCACAACGGCCACACGGTCGACCGGGAAGGGCGGCTGGTCGCTTGCGAACATCGCGGCCGGCGCGTCAGCCGCATCGAGATCGACAGCTCGATCACGACGCTCGCCGATTGCTATGACGGCAAGCGACTGAACTCGCCGAATGACGTCGTGGTGAAGTCCGACGGCTCGATCTGGTTCACCGATCCGACCTACGGCATCGATGGCGACTACGAGGGCGACAAGGCCGACAGCGAGATCGGCGCGTCCTATGTCTACCGCATCGATCCGGTCGACGGGTCCGTCCGCGTCGTCGCGGACGATTTCGTCAAGCCGAACGGCCTGGCCTTCTCGCCGGACGAGAGCCTGCTCTATGTCTCCGACACCGGCGCGACGCACGTTGTCGATGGACCAAAGCACATTCGCGTCTTCGATGTAGAGGCGGGTAGCAAACTTGCCAATGGCCGCGTCTTCGCCGAAGCGACCAGCGGCCTGTTCGACGGTTTTCGCGTCGACCAGTCCGGCCATATCTGGACGTCGGCGGGCGACGGCGTGCATTGCTACACGCCCGATGGCGACCTGATCGGCAAGATCCTCACCGGCGAGGTCGTCGCCAATGTCGAGTTTGGTGGCCTGAAACGAAACCGGCTCTATATTTGTGCCACAAGATCATTGCAGGCTGTCTATCTGAATACCCGCGCCGCCGCACGTCCCGGCTGACGGGGACGGCATATCGGCTTGGCGCATCGCATCGGGAGGAGACGATGACCAAGACGCTGATCAGGAATGCGGATGTCTGGACCGGCTCTACGGACCAGTTGACCAATACCGACGTGCTGATCGCCGGCAACCGGATCGAGGCGGTCGGCGAGGCAGCCGCCAGCATGGCCGGCGAGGGCGCCGATATCCTCGACGCGACCGGCCTGACGCTGATGCCGGGCATGGTCGAGGGCCATTGCCATCCCTCCTTCACCGGCATCAACGAGCCGCCGGAACTCGGCCGCATCGCTCCGGAAGAGCACATGCTGCTGACCGCGCAGAACGTCAGGCTGCTGCTCGATCACGGCTTTACCTCGATCTTCGAGGCGGCCTCCGCCAAACCGCTGCTCGGCGTTACCGCCCGCAACGCCATCGAAGCCGGCATGATCGCCGGCCCCCGCATGCGCGCCGGCAGCCCCGAGGTGACGACGACGGCGGGCCTTGGCGACGAGCGCAAGCGCAACATCCACCAGGAAAGCTTCGGTCTCATCGCCGACGGACCCGACGAGATGCGCCGCGTTGCCCGCGAATGCGTTCGCGACGGCGTCGACACGTTGAAGATCAACATCTCGGGCGATGAATTCGTCTCGCATGCCCGCGCCGAGATCACGCCGCTGGAGGACGAGGAACTGGCCGCCTTCATCAAGGTCGCCCGCACCTTCGGCAAGACGGTCGCCGCCCACGCCCGTTCCTCGCAGAGCGTCAAGATGGCGGTCCGCCATGGGGTCGACTGCATCTATCATTGCGACTTCGCCGATGAAGAGGCGCTCGACATGCTCGAAAGCGTCAAGGACACGGTCTTCGTCGGCCCGGCCTTCGGCCTCGTGCACAACTGCACGCGGGAGGGCGAGGTCGCCGGCCTGACGCCGGACGTCGTCGAGAGCATGGGGCTCTACCGCAAGTTCGATGCGACCTGCGCGACCTATCACGAAATCCGCAAACGCGGCATCCGCGTCGTCGTTGGCGGCGACTATGGTTTCGCCGTGACGCCGATGGGCCAGAACGCCCGCGATATCGAGCATTTCGTCCGCTATTTCGGCTATACGCCCTATGAGGCGCTGTGCTGCGCGACCCAGATCGGCGCTGATCTGATGGGCTATGGCGATGAACTCGGCAAGGTCGAGCCCGGTTTCCTCGCCGATCTCCTGCTGGTGCGCGGCAACCCGCTGCAGGATGTGTCGATCCTCCAGCATCAGGACAATCTCGCGATGATCATGAAGGACGGCCGGATGCACAAGCGACCGGGCGCCGGGGCCGGCCGATCCGGGCTGATCGCCGCGGAGTAGACGATCGCGCTTCCCGCCGGCCGCGCCAGCCGCCAAGGGCGCGGCCGGGTCGCTTCCGATATCCGCGCGCCCGTATGGTAGAATCATCAGACGACGTTAAAATACGCGCCAGGCTATCTATCGCGTTCGGCCGATATTCATTTCGGCGGTTCCTGTTCGGGGGAGCCGGCGGATCCCGCCAGCGGTTGTGAGGTGCGTCCGGGAGAAAATCCCGGCGCGATCTGACCGTGGGCGGCAGTGAACGGGTCGAAGAGGCGGACGACTTGGGGGCAGTAATGCTTGGGGGGACTAATCGAGGCTGGCTGGGCGGATTTTGCCTGGCGGTGGTTACGGGTGCGGTCTGGCTTGCGGGCGCTGGCGGCGCGGTCGCCGGAACAGGCTATATCACGCTTACGCCGCAGATGATGGGGGCGGCCGCATCCGGCTCGGCCTGTGTCGTCGCGCCGCTCCACCTGCCGGACAACACGAAGTTCAAGAAGCTGCGCATCACCTACGCGAAGCAGGCCTCGGACGTCCCGCTCGCCGGCGAGGCATCGTCCGTGCCGCCGCAGGTGAAGCTCATGTTCAGGATCGTCGCGCGTCCGATCAAACTCCTTGACCAGGACCAGCTGATCACCAAGCGGAAGATCCATCAGTCCTACAGCCTGCCATCGGTACCGGTGCTGAAGGCGCGCAGCTACAAGATCTCGGGCGAGGTCGACAACAGGAACTATGCCTATGGCGTGACGGTCTGCGCGGAGGAGGATCCGGTCAGCCCGCTGGACCGGGAGACGCTGTTCTCAGCGATCTTCCGGTACATTCACGTCGTGCAGGTCAAATACAAGGCGCCCTGACGCGGCATCATCCGGCCGCCGATCTCCGGATCAGGCCGTCGCCTCGGCGGTCTGGGAGTGTTCGGCCACGGCCTTGTCCAGCGACTCCGCGATGATCTCGGGCGATTGGGCGCCCATGACGCCGAAGGCGTTGGCGAAGACGAAGCAGGGCACTCCGGTCACGCCGATCTTCTGCGCGGTCCGGATCTCGCGCTGGACCAGGTCGACATCGGCGTCGCCGCCCAGCAGTTCGTGCACGAGATCCGCATCCATTCCGTTCTGCCGGGCGACCTCGGTCAGCGTATCGCGATCCTCGATGTCGCCGCCTTCCAGGAAGTAGATCTGGAACAACCGCTCGACGACCGCGTCCTGGGCGTCGTTGTTCGAGGCCCAGCGGATCAGGCGGTGCGAATGGATCGTGTTCGGCGTCCGCTTGATCTTGTCGAACGCGAAATCGAGGCCTTCCGCGTCGCCGGCCTCCTTGATGCGGGTGTAGATTTCCTTTGCCTGATCCGGGCCGCCGAACTTGTTTTCCAGATAGGCGCGCCGGTCGACGCCGCCGTCGGGAATGGTCGGATCGAGCTGATAGGGCCGCCAGCGAATGTCGACGGTAATATCGGGGCGCATCGCGATTGCCTGCTCAAGCCGTCGCTTGCCGATATAGCACCACGGACAAATCGTATCGGAAATCACGTCGAGCTGGATCGGCTGGGTCATTCTCCACTCCGGTTGGCTTGAAATCGGGATATCCCGATCGCCTGGCTGCTGCATCGCCCTTTTCGGACTCACTGTATGGTGTCGGCCTCACTGTACGGTGCCGGCGCCGCTCCTTGCAATCCGGTTGGGTACTTAGCGCAATCTGCGGAAAGTCCACCCGCAGCGGCCCCGATGTGCCTCGGTCAGGCGGCATGCTCGACGGTTATCATCGCCCGCTGCACGGTCCCGTCCGGCGCGCGCGGAATTTCCGGCACGGTGATGATGCGGTCCGGCAGCATGTGCGCCGCCGTCCCGATATCGCGGAGATGGGCGCGAAACGCGGACAGCGAATAGTCGCCGCCGGGCCGCGGCACCACGGCGGCAACGATCCGGGCCCCGAACAGGTCGTCGGCGACGCTGGTCGCCGCGGCATCGAGAAAACCGTCGAAGCCGCCATAGATCGCGTCGAGTGTTTCCGCGCAGATCGCAAGGCCGCCGGTGATGATCGTGTCGCGCCGGTGGCCTTCCACGGCCAGCATCGGTTCCGCCTCGCCGATCAGGCGGCAGCGCAGGCCGGATTCGCGAAAGCCGTCCGGATGCGGCTTGAAGCGGAACGAGATCTCGCCGTCGCCCGGCGCGAACGGGTGGGTCGGCACCTGCGGCCCGCCGACGAGCAGCGCACCGCTCATCAGCGCGCCGGGCATCGCGCCGCCGCCAGGCCGGAACAGGGTGCCGGGCATGCGCGCCGACACCAGCGGCGTCTCCACCTCCGGGATCGGGTCGTCCTCTTCCGCCAGGCCCGCCACGGCCGCGACCGGCAGCGCGACTGCGGCCTCGCTTAGCGCCTCCGGCCGGATCGCCTTCAGCGCCATTTCGTCAAGGGAGACGAGATCGAGCGCGCTCCCTTCGCCTGGGCCGCCTGTATCGCCGCCCTCATCGGTGTCGTCCTCTGTCCCCATGGTCCCCGGGGCGGCCCCCGGGGCGTCGCCGCCACGGGCGGTCGCGAACACTTCCGGCGCCGGCCAGTAGCGGATCAAGCGCAGGTTCTCCGCCCCGTCGGTCTCCTCGACCAGGCCGCCGAGCGATCCGGGGACGACGAGATGCGACGGCGCGATCCGGGCAATCTCGCGCTGGAACGCCGACGCCGTCATGGGCATCACCAGGGTCAGCCGACATCCGGTCAGGAGCCAGGCGACCATGCCGGTGGCGAAGCCGGCAAGCGAGGAGGGCAGCAGCGTCGTGACGAGGGCGGATTCCGGCTCGATCTCGGCTGAGAGCGCCACCTCCATCGCCGCGGCGATCCACTGATTGTGGCTGCGCGCGACCGGCTCGAGCCGGCCTTCCCAGGAGGAAAAGGTCACCATCGCGACGTGATCGGCCGCATTGCCGGCGCGCGGCGCGCCCTGTCCGCCCTCCGTTGGGGCATCCGCGGCAAGGGCGGGGTTGAGCGGCTGCACGCCGTCGGGGACGGGATCGCCGAAGGCCAGGACGTTGCGCACCGACAGCGTCTCGGCGGCCGACTGCATCATCTGTTCGCAGTGAAAGGTCGGCCCGATCCGCGTCGCCGTCACCAGGACGGCGGGCTCGATCCGCGAGAAGGCGACGTTCAGGTCGCGGATCCGCCAGGCCACCGGAACGGCGGCGGGGATCGCGCCGGCGCGCAGAAGGGCAAGATGGGCGATCAGCGCCTCGGTGGAATTGCCGAGCTGGACGGCGGCCACGTCGTTCTGCTTGATACCGCAATCGAGAAACACCGCGGCAAGCGCCGAGACCATGTGGTCGACGTCGCTCCAGGTCAGTTCGTCGGAAAACGGCCGGCGCCAGCCGATCCGCTCGCCACGATCGATCAGGGCGACCCGGCCGCCGTTTTCCGCGGCGTTGCGCTTGAGGAGTTCGTCGAGCGCCATGTCGCCCCAATGGCCGGCGGCCCGATGGCGCTCAGCCTCTTCCTGCTCGACCAGAATCATGCCGCTCGTCCCCAAAGCCTTTTCGAACCGCGCCAAGGCGCTCGCAATTCACTGGTCCGTCTCCCCGGCGAACCACCACGAATCAAGATCGTAACCATACAACGAAGTCCGCTCCGGTCGCTCGATTCGCGACCAGCGCGCCACCCATTGCTTCGGCAGGTGATAGAGCGGCACCACGTAGAGGCCCGACATCAGCACGCGGTCGAGTGCCCCCACCGCGTCGACGAAGCCGTCCCGGTCTTCCGCCGCCAGCATCGCCTCGATCATCGCATCGACCGCCGGGTCGGCGACGCCCATATAGTTGCGGCTGCCCTCGGAGGCGGCCGCCTCGCTGCCCCAGTAGAATTTCTGCTCGTTTCCAGGCGACAGCGAGGAGAACCAGAAATACGGCATCATGTCGAAATCGAAGGTCTGGCGCCGCCGTTCGAACTGCGCGCTGTCGACCTGCCGTACGGTAGCGGTGATGCCGGCGCGCTTCAGGAACCGGGCATAGGACAGCGCCAGCCGCTCCTGGTCCGGGGTCGCGACCAGGATCTCGAAGGACAGCGGAGCGCCGGTTTCGCGATTGGTCATGACGCCGTTGACGAGCGTGTAACCCGCCTCCTCCAGGAGCCCGATCGCCCGCCGCAGGCCGTCGCGGTCGCGGCCCGAGCCGTCGGTTTGCGGCAGCGCGTAGCTGCCATCGAGGATGTCCGGCCGGATCCCGTCGATCCAGGGGGCGAGCAACTCGCGCTCGTGGTCGCTTGCCGGGCGCCCCTGCGCGGACAGTTCGGAGGCCGGATAGAAGCTTTCGGTGCGCTGATAGAGGTCGTGATAGAGGGTCTTGTTGATCCATTCGGCGTCGAACAGGATCAGCAGCGCCTCGCGAACCCGGATATCGGCGAAGACCGGCCGGCGCGTGTTGAAGACGAGCGCGGACATGCCGCGCGGCTGGCCGTTATCGAACTCGTCCAGAACGACCCGGCCATCGCGCACCGCCGGGAAGCTGTAGTCGGTCGCCCAGCGGGCCGGGTTCTCCTCCGGTAGGATATCGACCAGCCCCTTCTTGAAGGCTTCCAGCAGCGCCGTATCGTTGCGGAAATAGTCGTATTTGATCTCGTCGAAATTGAACCGGCCGCGCTCGACGGCCAAATCGCGGCCCCAATAGTCCGGATCGCGCCGATAGGTGACGGACTTGCCGAGATCGGCCGCGCCGACCGTATAGGGGCCGCTGCCGACCGGCAGGGTAGACGAACTGCGGTCGAAGGGGACATCCGCGTAGTGGGCGCGCGGCAGGATCGGCATCAGCGCCATGATCATCGGCATCTCCCGGTCCGGCGGGCCGGCGAAGGTGAAGCGGACGGTCCGCTCGTCAAGCCGCTCGGCCGTGTCGACCTGGTTGTAATAGGTGCGGTAATTCGGCCGGCCCCTGGTCCGCAGCACCTCCCAGGAAAACAGCACGTCGTCGGCCAGCACGGGGCTGCCGTCGGAAAACCGGGCCGCGCCGTTGATCGTGAAGGTCACGCTGCTGCGGTCCTCGGCGACATCGATGGTTTCGGCCAGCAACCCGTAGAGCGTGAACGGCTCATCGAGGCCGCGCGTCATCAATGATTGAAAGACATGTCCGCGCAGGCCCGCCGCGGCGATGCCCTGGACGATGAAGGGATTGAGGCTGTCATAGGTGCCGACCACGCCGATCGTCAGCCGGCCGCCCTTGGGCGCGTCGGGATTGACGTAGTCGAAGGCGGTGAAATCGCGCGCATAGGCCGGTTCGCCATGCATGGCGATGGCGTAGTCCGGATCGGCCAGGGCCTTTAAGGGAAGTCCGGCAAGTCCCAGGACTGAGAGGCCCGCAAGCGTCAGGCGCCGGGTGACGTTACGGCGGCGTGGGCGGCGGCGTGGACAGGCGCCGAAGACGCGGGAAACGGCGGCGGATATCAGCACGGGCGGCCTCTTGCGCGAATCAGCGTTCGTGAGCGTATCACGACGATGGCCGGCGAATTGGCGCGAAAGATGTCACAACACGTTTCTGTGGCTGGTAATCGGCGGCGATACGCGCTATGCGAAACCGGCGCGATTTGGGCAGTGGCGTGCGGGTCATGGCGTGCCGGGTCATGCCGGCGACCGGTCCCGACATGATGTTGCCTGATTTGTGCTGGAGCCAACACCGCTGAAATCGCCGTGCCTGCGGGCGATGAGGGGGCGACGGCCGACCCATCGGCCCCGATCGGTAAAGCAATCAAGACGGATTTCGAGGAACACGAATGTTGCCCGTTCAGGAAACTTCCAATCGTTGCCGGCGTTTCGCAGCCGGCGTTGTGGCGGCCGGGGTGATGGCGCTCGGCGCCGTGGCCGGCCCGCTGGCAGGTCCTGCGGCCGCCCAGCAGTCGGACAACGCGCAGGCGGGGGCGGCAAGCCTCGGCAGCTGGATCAAGCTCTGCGCGCCGGACCAGGCAAACGACAATCAGGAAGTCTGCCTGGTGACGCAGGAGGTTCGCACCGAAACGGGCGAGTTCCTGGCGTCGGTGTCCGTGCAGGAGACCAAGACGCCCGAGGGCAAGCACGTGGTCCGCGCGGCCGTGCCGCTGGGCACCCTGATCCAGCCCGGTATCCGGCTGCAGATCGACGAGGGCGAGCAGATCGCCGGCAAATACGTCATCTGCCTGCCGAACGCCTGTTACGCGGAAATGGAAATCGGCGACGCCTTCGTCAACAGCCTGAAGGCCGGCAACAATCTCGTCGTCCTGGTGATCAACAACCAGGGCAAGGCGGTCGGCATCGGCCTCACCCTGATCGGCTTCACCAAGACCTGGGACGGCGCGCCGGTGCCGATGGAAGAGCTTGCCCAGCAGCGCCAGAAGCTGCAGGACGAGCTTCAGAAGCGCGCCGAGGAAGCCCGCCAGAAGCTGCTCGACGGCCAGGAACAGTCGGAATAGCCTATAGAGGACGCCGGCCCGAGCCCGACGATAAACGAAACAAACGCGCGTCCCTCGGGGCGCGCGTTTTTATTTGTGCCGTATCAATCGAAGTGGGAGCGCGCGGCTCAGTGGCAGCGTTCGTCGCGTGACTGATAGACGCCGTCCTCGATCCCGTCGAAGACCTCGGCGACCTGCGGATGGCGAACCGGCTCGCCGGATTCGTCGGGCAGCAGGTTCTGCTCGGACACATAGGCGATGTATTCGGTTTCGCTGTTCTCGGCGAACAGGTGGTAGAATGGCTGGTCGCGCTTGGGGCGCACATCCTCGGGAATCGATTCCCACCATTCCTCGGTGTTGGAAAACGTCGGATCGACGTCGAACACGACACCCCGGAACGGGTAGATCCGGTGGCGAACCACCTGACCGATCTGGTATTTCGCTGATCTCGATATCGTCATTTGGGACACGATACGCGTCTCTCTGCTACTTGATTGTCGTTCAGACGACTTCATTTGCACTCTAGCAAATTGTCGAAGCGCGGCAAAACACTGTCAAGTGGTCCTAAAGTCCATAGGTTTCCGCCAGCGCGGGGTCCTTTTGGGCGACAAGGCGGGCGAGATCGACAATTACCTTCGCCTGCTTCCAGGTCGCATCGTCCTGCATCTTGCCGTCGATCATCACCGCGCCCGTGCCATCCGGCATCGCCTTCAGGATCCGCTTGGCCATCGCCACCTCGTCGGGATCGGGGCTGAAGACGGATTTGGCGATATCGATCTGCGAGGGATGCAGCGTCCAGGCGCCGGCGCAGCCCATCAGGAAGGCGTTGCGGAACTGTGATTCGCAGGCCTGCGGATCGGAGAAGTCGCCGAACGGGCCATAGAAGGCCTTGATGCCGTTTGCCGCGCAGGCATCGACCATCCGCGCGATCGTGTAGTGCCAGAGATCCTGCTGGATGCCGGCCCGCGCGCCGCCGTCGTCGGGATCGGGCAAGACCGAATAGCCGGGATGGCCGCCGCCGACCCGCGTCGTCTTCATCGCCCGGGAGGCGGCGAGATCGGCCGGGCCGAGGCTCATGCCGTGCATGCGCGGGCTGGCGCTGGCGATCGCCTCGACATTGTTGACGCCCTCGGCGGTTTCCAGGATGGCGTGGATGAGGATCGGCTTTTCCACCCCGTGCCGCGCCTCGAGCTGGGCGAGCAACTGGTCGAGATAGTGAATGTCCCAGACGCCCTCGACCTTCGGCAGCATGACCACGTCGAGCGCGTTGCCGACTGCGCCGACGATCCCGGTCAGGTCGTCGAGCGCCCAGGGGCTGTTGAGCGCGTTGATCCGGGTCCAAAGGCCCGTATCGCCGAAATCGTTGTCCTTCGCCATCGCGATGAAGCCGGCACGCGCCGCCTCCTTGGCATCAGCGGGGATCGCATCCTCCAGATTGCCCAGCACGATGTCGACCTGGCGGATCAGGTCGGGAACCTTGGCGCGCACCTTGTCGATATGCGGCGGCACGAAATGGATCATCCGCTCCGCGCGGACCGGCATCTCCCGGAGCGGGGCAGGCGCGCCGACGGCGAGCGGGCGATAGAAATTGCGGGGCAGTTTCATGGGCTTCGGCTTTTCTTCTTGGCGGTTGATCGAGCGTCGGCCGTACAGTGTCGCCGGTCGCGCCGCAATGCAACCATTTTGGTTGCGCTGCACCATCACCGTTCACTGATACGTCACCAGCAGGCTTTCCGTTGACCGGCCGGGTGAAAAGGCGCTAGGCGGAATGAAGCCGCCCGGCCATTCTGTCGCATATTTCGGGCCACATACTTCGGGAAGAGACGTCTTGAACCAGGTCCTGTCGCTGGCGATGCCCTTTTTCGGGCTGATCTTTCTGGGCTATCTCGGCGGCAAGATCGTCAGGCTTCCGACCGAGGGGCTCGCCTGGCTCAACATCTTCATCGTCTATTTCGCGCTGCCGGCGCTGTTCTTCCAGCTTCTCTCGGAGACGCCGTTCGAGCAGCTCGCGCAGTGGTCCTTCGTCTTCACGACGACGTTTGCGACCTATTGCGTCTTCCTCGTCGCCTTCGTCATCGGTTTCCTGGTCACCCGCGGCAACATCAAGGACGCCACGATCCAGGGCCTGCTCGGCAGCTACTCGAATATCGGCTATATGGGCCCCGGGCTGACACTTGCAGCCCTTGGTCCCTCGGCGGCCGTGCCGACCGCGCTGATCTTCTGCTTCGACAATATCCTGCTGTTCACGCTGGTTCCGCTATTGATGGCGCTGGCCAGCACCCAGCATGTCAGCGGCTGGTCGCTGACGGCCGGGATCCTGAAGCGCATCTTCCTGCACCCGTTCATCCTGGCGACGATCGCCGGCGTCGTCGCGGCGTATTTTCAGTACAAGCCGCCGCAGGCGATCGACACGATCCTCACCTATCTGCGCTCGGCCGCCGCGCCGTGCGCGCTGTTTGCGCTGGGCGTCACCGTGGCGCTCAGGCCGTTGCGCCGGATCCCCGCGGAATTTCCCGTGCTCGCCTTTTGCAAACTGGTCTTCCATCCCGCCCTGGTGCTGGTGCTGTTGAGCGCGATGGGGAACTTCGATCCGGTCTGGGTCGCGACCGCCGTCCTGATGTCGGCGCTGCCGCCGGCGCTGAACGTGTTCGTGCTGGCGCAGCAGTACCAGGTCTATGTCGAACGAGCCTCCAGCAGCATCCTGCTTGGAACGGTGATATCGGTTGTTACACTGACGAGCGTTCTTTATCTCGTTACCAATGATATGGTCCCATATGACCTGTTTCCTTAAGCCTTTTTCTCGAACATACGGCCCGACAGTGCGCGAGGGCATGGCAGTCGCAACGGCGGGGATTTTTCGGTGCAGCCATTAGACGGTATCAAGGTACTCGATTTCACCACGCTCCTGCCGGGCCCGTTGGCGGCCCTGATGCTCGCCGAGGCCGGCGCCGAGGTGACCAAGGTCGAACGGCCCGAGGGTGAGGAGATCCGCCGGTATGTCCCGCGCTGGGGCGATGAATCGATCCAGTATGCGCTTCTGAACCGGGGCAAGAAGAGCATCACGGCGGACCTGAAGACCGAGACCGACCGCGCCCGCATCGAGGCCCTGGTCGCCGAGGCCGATATTCTGATCGAGCAGTTCCGCCCCGGCGTCATGGCCAGATTCAAGCTCGACTACGAGGCCGTCAAACGGATCAAGCCGGATATCATCTACTGCTCCATCACGGGCTACGGCCAGACCGGTCCGAACGCCCCGGTCGCCGGCCACGATCTCAACTACATGGCCGAAACGGGCCTGTTGTCGCTGTCCTTCGGCGATACGGCGAACACGGTGCTGCCGCCCGCGCTGATCGCCGATATCGGCGGCGGCACGATGCCGGCGGTGATCAACATCCTGCTGGCCCTGCTCAACCGGGCAAAGAGCGGCGAGGGCACCTATATCGATATCGCCATGTCCGACACGCTGTTCACCTTCGCCTGGTGGGCGATGGGACAGGGCCGGGCGACCGGTGATTGGCCGGCTAATGGCGTCGCGACGCTGACCGGCGGCTCGCCGCGCTATCACATCTATCCAACCCGCGACGGCCGCTTCGTCGCGGTCGCCGCGCTGGAGCAGAAATTCTGGGACACGCTGTGCGGACTGATCGATCTCGACGAGCGGCTGCGCGACGATTCGCATAATCCGCAGGCGACCATTGCCGCGCTCCGGGCGATCTTCTCCAACCGGACGTCGGAGGATCTGGCAGCCCTGTTCGCGGGTCAGGATTGCGCGGCCAACATCGTCCGTACGCTTGATGAGGCCGCGGAAAATCCGCATTTCCTCGAACGGGGGCTGTTCGACTTCCCGCTGGAAAACGACCGGGAGGAAACCATGCCGGCCGTCGTCATGCCGGTTGCGCCGCAATTCCGCGGCCCAAACGCCGAGCCCAAGCGCGCACCGGTCCTCGGCGCCGACAATCCCGCCCGCGCCGCTGCCTACACCGCCGCTCCCGACGATCAGGCCCCCGAAGAGTAAATCGCCAGGAGGTCTCTCTCCGGTCTTTTGTATTATTCTGGCTAATTATCCCCGCATCATCTCCGGAAGGCCGTAAGCCGGCGCGACGCCCTCGCGCATCGCCATGCGGCGCAGCGGGCCGATCGTGCCGAGCGCGGCGAGCCCGGCGGAGCGCAGCATCTGCGCCGGCAAAAGATCCGCCAGAAGCGTTCGGTTCAGCATGTCGATCGCCGCCGTCCGCGACAGGATGTCGACACGCCGCCGCCGGTCATAGGCGATCAGTACCGGGTTGCTGCCCGGATCGCCGCCCGGATCGCCGCCGGACAGGGCGGGATCGCCGGCCAGGTCCGCCAGCGCCGCGCCGTCGCGCAGGCCGAGATTGAGCCCCTGGGCGCCGATCGGCGGGACGACGTGGGCGGCTTCCCCGACGAGCGCCACGCGGTTTGCCGCATAGCGGCGGGCAATCAGCCCGGACAGCGGATAGCTGCCGCGCGGACCGTCGATTGTGACGCGACCGAGGATGCGGTGCGAGATCCGCTCGATCTCCCGGGCAAGCTCGTCGTCCGAATAGGTCGCGACGGCCTCGGCCATGCGCCGGGTCTCGACCCAGACGAGGCTTGAGCGGTTGCCCGGCAGCGGCACCAGGGTGAACGGGCCGGGCGGCCGATGGAATTCGGTCGAGACGTCGTTGTGCGGCCTGTCGTGGCGCAGGTTGAGGACGATCGCCGCCTGGTCATAGGACCAACTGTCGGTATCGATCCCGGCGGCCGTCCGGCAGACGGAGCCGCGCCCATCGGCGCCGACGAGCAGCGCCGCGCTCAAACGTCTGCCATCGGCAAGCGTCACCGCCACGCCGTCTTCTTCGGGATCGACCTGCTCGACCGTCGAATGAATGAGCGTGATCGCCGCGGTATCGGCGATCTGCTCGCGCAGCGCGGCAACGAGTGCGGCATTCGGTATGTTCCAGCCGAAAGCCGGCTCGCCGATCTCCGAGGCTTCAAAGGTTACGCCGGGCGCCCGCAACAGCCGACCCGTATCGTCGATGATCCGCATCGTCCTGAGCGGTGCCGCGGCCTCGACGCAGCGTTGCCAGACGCCGAGCGCGCGTAGCATGGCAACGGAAGCGACCATCAGCGCCGATGTCCGCCGGTCGTGGCGGGGATCTTCCAGCGGGTCGACGATCGCCACCTGAAGGCCCCGCGCGGCAAGCGCCAGTCCGGCCGACAGGCCGGCCGGGCCGCCGCCGGCGACGAGGACGTCCACGGATTGCGCATCGCTCATGACGAACTCCCGCGATCTTCCAGGCCGTATTGCCATTCGGCGGCATGGAACTGGAAGCCCGCGCCGCGCCGCTCGACATAGCCGAAACCGGGGAAGGGCAGGTGCATGCCGGCGACCATCTCGCGCTCCGCCGCAACCGCCTCGAGGATAGCGCGCCGCGTTTCGGCGGCAACCTTCGGGTCGGTGTCGAAGACCATGCCCCAATCCGGCCGGGCGAACTGATAGGCGGCAAGATGCACGATATCGCCCCAGATGAGCAGGGTTTCCCCTTCGCTTTCGAGCCGGAAGCCCGTGTGGCCGGGCGTATGGCCGGGCAGGGCAACGGCAGCGATGTCGTTCGTCAGCCGCTCGGTCCTGCCGAACAGGACGACGTCGTCACCATAGGCCGCGAGCGTCTCAAGCGCTGCCCGGGCGTTGGCCTGCCGGAAGTCCGGCATCGTCGCGACGATCGCGTCGTCGGTCCAGTAGGCGAACTCCTCCTCCTGGACGAGAACGGCCGCCCGGCTGAAGGCGCGACCGCCATCGGGGCGGGTCAGGCCGTTGACGTGATCGGGATGCAGATGGGTCAGCAGCACCGCGTCGATATCGTCCGGCCGCACCCCGACGCGGGCAAGCGCCTCGATGAGATGGCCGCTTGCGGGGCCGCGGCTGTCGGACAGGCCGGTATCGACAAGCAGCAGCGCGCCGTCTGCTTCGATGAGATAGGCCGAAATCGGGATCGTGATCGTTTCGGAGGCGAGGAAGGCCTGGTCGCGCAAGTCCCGCGCCATGTCCGCCTCGTAGCCGACCACGAGGTCCGGCCCGAAATCGCCGGATCCATCCAAGAGCGCGGTGACCGACATCTGTCCGACCCGGCGTGTCGCGACGGCCGGTGCGACCGATATCCGGCGTGTATCGGCACCGGTTCGGCGATCCAGTCCTTGGGCCAGTCCTTGGGCCAGTCCTTGGGCCAGTCTTTGCGTCAGCAGCACGGCAAATCCCGTCTGGTGTGAGTGTGCGGGCGCTACGTATCTGCGCCATCTTCAGCATAGGGCGCTGGTGCCGGTTTGGCATCGGGCGAATTGCCTCGGTCCCCCAACGCCTCAGGCCTTGCCGGCCGCGCTCGCGTCACAGCACCGTTGCAATCGCGCCCGCGCCATGGTCAACCTGTCGGCGGGAGTGACAAGCGGGTGGGAGCGGCCTTGACCGCGCAGACGGAAAAACTGACGCATCTGACCGGACTGTCGGCGCTGATCGGGGCGGTTGCCGACAATCCGCGCCGCATTGCCTGGTGGCTGCTCGGCGCGCTGGTGGCGCTCGCCTGGCTCTATCTGGCCGTATTGTCGACGGCGGCGGGACTGGGCGCGACCTTCGGCGCGCTGGGTCCGGGCATGTCCGTGCTCGACCGGATGCTCGAGACGACCGGCACCGGATCGACCGCCTACAGCGCCGTGTCCGCCTGGCCATGGCTGAATGCGTTGATCGCCGTCTGCGCGGCTTTACCCGAAGACTGGCGGCTTGCCGACGCGGCGCTGCACGCGACGATGTGGCTTGCCATGGGCGCGGCGATGATGCTGCCGAGTGCGGCGCCGATGCTGCGCACCTATGCCGAGATCGCCGATACGGCGGCCGGGCAGGGGCGGCGGATCGTCTCGCCGCTGGTGCTCGCCGGTGGCTACCTGACGATCTGGTCGGCCTTCGCGCTCGCCGCGACCGGCCTGCAATGGGGGCTCGGCCAGGCAGGCGCGCTGTCGGCGTCGGGCACGGTCCTGACCGGCGGTCTGGCCGCGATCGTGCTGGCGCTGGCCGGTCTTTATCAGTTCACCGACCAGAAGGCCGCCTGCCTGGTCAAATGCGCCAGGCCCTTTCCCTTCCTGTTCGCCAACTGGACCGAGACGCGCCGCGGCGTCTACCGGCTCGGCCTCCGGCAGGGGCTGTTCTGCCTTGCCTGCTGCTGGGCGCTGATGCTGGTGATGTTCGCCGTCGGCGTGATGAACATCGTCTGGATCGCGGTCCTCGCCGCCGTCATGACGCTGGAAAAGCTGATCGCCGCGCGCTGGTTCAGCCGTCTGATCGGCGCCGCCCTGCTGGCGTGGGCGCTGGCCGCGGCGCTGGAGCTTCCGCTCGCATGACCAAGGCGGATTTAACCAAATCAACGTCATATGACTGCGTCCGTTTCAAATACGGCGCAGATTGAGGGTAACGCATCAAGAGGAGACTGCCGTGTCGGACCCCTGGTCAATCAAGGGCGAGCTGGCCCTGAGCTGTAACTGCACCGTTTTCTGCCCCTGTGTCCTGTCGCTCGGCCAGCACCCGCCGACCGAGGGCTACTGCCAGACCTGGCTCGGCGCCCGCATCGACGAGGGCCAGTTCGGCGATGTCGACCTGTCCGGCCTGAATGTCGCGGTGATGATCGAGATTCCCGGCCTGATGTCGCGCGGCAACTGGACGGCGGCGCTGATCATCGACGAGAAGGCGGGCATCCAGGCGGTCCGCGCGCTGACCCGCATCTGGACCGGCCGCGCCGGCGGCACGACCGGGCTTCTGTCGATCCTGGTCGGCAAGTTCCTCGGCGTCCAGCAGGCGCCCGTCACCTACGAGGTCGACGGCAACACCCGCGTCGTCAAGGTGCCGAAGATGATCGACGGGGCGATCACGCCGGTCCCCAGCAACGACAAGGGCGGCGAGGTGGTGATCACCAACTCGCAATACTGGATCGCGCCGGACATCACGGTGGCCCGGGCCGACAAGAGCCGGATGCGCGGCTTCGGCCGGAACTGGGACTTTCGCGGCCGCAGCGCCGAACTGTGCAGGATCGACTGGCGCGGCCCGTGAGCGACGCAATCCCCTTATCGCGCAAGCTCGCGGCCGCCGCCGTTCACTGCCTCACCGCCAGCGGTATCCTCTGGGCGCTGCTTGCCATGCTGGCGGCGACGCAGTCGGACTGGCGGCAGATGTTCCTGTGGCTGGCCATCGCCTTCTTCGTCGACGGGATCGACGGACCGCTTGCCCGCATAACGAAGGTGCGCGAGACCCTGCCGGGCTGGGACGGCGGCATCCTCGATCTCACCGTCGACTATCTGACCTATGTCTTCATCCCGGCCTACGCGGCGATGACAGCGGGCCTGTTTCCGGAAGGCTACGGACTGGTCGGCGCCGCGATCATCTGCCTGTCGTCGGCCGGCTTCTTCATGAAGCGGGAGCAGAAATCGGCGGACAACTACTTCATCGGCTTTCCGACGACCTGGAACCTGCAGTTGCTCTTCTGGTTCGTGTCCGGCCTCCCGCCGGCCTGGGTGATGGTCTGGACGATCTTCCTTGCGATCATGACCTTCCTGCCGGTGATGCATCTCCACCCGATCCGCTCCAAACGGTTCGTTAAGATCTCCATTCCGGTACTGATCGTCTTCTTTGTCGGCGCCGGCTATGCCGTCTACAACGATTTCCAGGCGCCGCTCTGGCTCAAGGTCGTTCTCGCCGGCGTGGTCATCTACCAGTTCGCGACCGGCTACTGGCGCACGATCGTCGGGCCGGATCCGGAGTGACCCGGAGCACCATAACCGCGGCTCGCTCCGCCCCTATTGGTTGGTCGGGATGACGGCGTTTTCATTGACGGAGCCGAGCAGGATCGTTTCGAACCGTCCGTCGGCCTTCATCGATGCCATCACGTAGTTGAAATAATCGAGCAGTGCCGTCTTCCCGGCCTGCTTGTTGAATGCCAGATACGTCTTGTTGGTGGCAACCGGCGTCGGCAGCGCGTCGATCAGCGACTGAAGGTCGGGATTTGCCTCCAGGGCGATGCGTGCCGACAGGGATTCGATCACGGCGGCATCGACCTCGCCCGCCAGGACCTTGCGGAGGCTCTCGGCCGCCGATCCCGTCTCCACTGTCGCAAACACGCCGCGCCGGCGGGCGGTATCGAAGGCCTGGCCATAGCTCCAGCCGGCAATGGTCGCGATGGTCCTGTCCTTGAGATCCTCGATCGTATCGAATCGGAACGCCTCTCCATCGCGCACATAGACGAGGAGTTGTTCTTCTATGATCGCGTTCGAGAAATCGTATTTCCGGACCCGTTCTTCGTTCCTGTAGAGGCCGGCGAGACCGGCCTCCGCCTCGTCAATCAGCGCGACGGCCCCCGTCCAGGGTCGCATTTCGAAGCGAACCTGGACCAGCATCTGATCGAAGATGCTGCGCAGCAGATCGTAATAGAACCCGGCCGGCTCGCCCGCCTGCTGAAACATATAGGGCGGGTAATTCTCATCCATCGCGATTGCGACCGGGTTTTCCGCCCGCACCGACAGTGGCGGCATAAGGGTGGCCGAAAAAACCAGGGTCAGGATCGTTACACCGAAAAGGCGCGCCCGACCGACAGCCGGCCTCCCGCGCCGCGTCACGGTTGCGTATCGCCACGCTTGCATAATCCCAGCCCCCCGCGGCCGGCGGCCAGCCCGGGAGAAAAGATCGGATGATGACATTGTTCGTTTTCTTTAACGCAGATGAGTGAACACGGGACGCTGGGTTTTATAGGGTTCGATACGCGAGAATGGTTTGTCTGAAAATTAGTTAATATGATAAGTGCAGGCCTCATTCTGGTTAGTATAGCGCATCTGCGGTCGCTGGCGAGGGTCTGCGACCGCGCGGTGCGATCTGTGCGGCCGGCGGTCGAACTTCTTCCGGGCGTGGAGATCTGCTGCTACGGTTGAGCCGGAGTGGCCGAAACGGAGAGGCGAGACATGGTGAATGCGATCGTTGTGAACGAACATGGCGGCCCGGAGGTTCTGACCTGGAGCGATATCGCCCAGCCCGAGCCCGGTCCGGGCGAGGCGCTGGTCCGGCACAAGGCGATCGGCCTGAATTTCCTCGATACCTATTTCCGCACCGGCCTCTATCCCGCGCCCTCCATGCCGTTCACGCCGGGCAGCGAGGGCGCCGGCGACGTCGTCGCCGTCGGCCCGGGCGTCAGCGAGGTCGCCGTCGGTGACCGGGTCGCCTATTCCTCGGCGACCGGCGCCTATGCCGAGGAGCGGGTGCTGCCGGCGGACCGTCTGGTCGCGATCCCCGATGACGTCTCCTACGAAACGGCCGCCGCGATGATGCTGAAAGGCATGACCGCCCAGTACCTCCTGCGCCGCACCTACCGTGTCCAGCCCGGCGACACGATCCTGATCCATGCCGCGGCCGGCGGCGTCGGGCTGATCGCCTGCCAATGGGCGAACACCCTTGGCGCAACGGTGATCGGCACGGTCGGGTCCGAGGAGAAGGCGGCGCTTGCCCGCGCCCACGGGGCGCACCACACCATCAACTACCGCACCGAGGATTTCGTCGAGCGCGTCAGCGAGATCACCGGCGGCGAGGGCGTGGCGGCGGTCTACGATTCGGTTGCCAAGGACACTTATCCCGGCTCGCTTGACTGCCTGAAGCCGCTTGGCACCTGGGCCCTGTTCGGCCAGTCCTCCGGTCCGATCGGCCCGATCGACCTGTCGATCCTGGCGGCGAAGGGGTCGCTGTTTGCGACCCGTCCGACCCTGTTCGCCTATGTGGCAAGCCGCGAGGATCTGGTCGCGACGGCGGCGGAGCTGTTCGATGTCGTTGCGAAAGGCGTGGTCAAGATCAACATCAACCAGAGATACGCCCTGAAAGATGCCGCCCAGGCGCATCGCGATCTTGAGGGCCGCAAGACGACCGGCGCGACGATACTGGTGCCTTAAGATCTGTTGAGCACCATGAATATGGCGGGCGCTGAACGCGAGGCGTCCGCCTGTCCTCTTGGCTCGGGCAGGGCCGGACCTTTGTTTGATTGGCGCCAAAAAAGTATGTTAACGTCCTGAAATATTTGTTTTTCAGGGCTGTGACCGGGTTATTGACACGACGATTTTGAAGCGCGCAGCCATATAGAAGGCTTGCGAATTGAATGCGGTATCTTAGCGCTCTACGCGTCTGTTCGGCCGCAGCTTTTGCGCGAATTGGGTGCGCCGTCCTTATCCTTGTCGCGCTCGCCGGCGACCGGGCGCGGGCTGAGGAGGCCGGTTCGGCCGCCGCCACGGAGCCGACCCAGGCGACCGGGCTGCTCGACCTTCGCGACAGCGGCTGGGATTTCAGCCGCGACGGCCTGGTGTCGCTGGACAGCTGGCAGTTCCACCCGAACCGGATCCTGACCGGCGACGCCCTTCAGGACGCCTTCGAGACCGGCACGGACGTGGCGGTTCGGTTTCCGGGCTATTGGACCGGCACGCCGTTGCCCGATGGCAGGATGCCGCGTTTCGGCTTCGGCACGTTGCTGTTCACAGTCGAACTGCCGGAACCCTCGCGGGGACTGGCTCTGCAGTTGCGCCATACATTCTCAGCCTACCGTATAGAGGTGAACGGCCAGGTGCTGGATGATATCGGTCAGGTCGGTACGTCCCGGGAGGCTGAACGCCCGGCAATAGCAAGCCGCTTGATCGCACTGCCCGACGGCGCCGAAACCCTCCGCATCGCGATGCCGCTTTCCAACTTCCGATTTTGGATGGGCGGCGGAATGCGGGGAAAGGTGTTTCTCGGGTCCGCGGACAAATTGGCGGAGATAGTCGTATCCCAGGATCGGCTGATATGGTTCCTTGGCGGCGTTCTGACCATTCTATTCGTTTATCACGTCGGTCTCTTTGCCTTCCGTCCGGGAGACAGAACCAATCTGTGGTTTGCGATTCTCTGCTTTTGCTTCTTAGGTCGGCTAACGACTTCATGGTATCCGATTTTACATGATACTCTGGGAGAGGATTATTACTGGCTGACGATTAGAATCGGGACGCTAAGCGCCTACTCAGTTATTATATTCAGCGCGTTGTATGTATATTCCCTGTATCCAAAAGAGTTTTCTAGAAAAATACTGATTCTTGTGCTGAGCATAATGATCATCTTCAGTGCTATGGTTGGGCTGCCGTTTCATTTGGCAACGTTATCCGTTATACCGGCATTGATTGTGACGCTTTGTTTCGTGTGCTACGGCGCCTATGTCGGCTGCCTTGCGGTCACTCGCCGGCGCAGTGGTGGTGTGCTTTTTCTTGTTGCCTGGGTCGGCTTTACGGCGTCTTCGATTGGTGCGGTGCTGAATTTCGGCCAATTCACGTCGTCGCCGAACCTTCTGCCATTCGGTTTCCTGTTCTTCGTCGCCCTCCAGGCATTGCTGCTGTCGCAGCGCCTGTCCCGCTCGTTCAATCAGGTCGAAGCGCTGTCGCAGGAGCTGTCGGTAAACAACGAGCGCCTGCAACGGCTGGACAAGCTCAAGGATCAGTTCCTGGCCAACACGTCCCACGAGCTGCGCACCCCGTTGAACGGGATTATCGGGCTGACCGACTCGCTCCTGGCCGGTGCGCACGGGACGCTGAACCGGGAGGTCAAGCGGACGCTCGACATGATCTCCAAGAGCGGGCGCCGCCTGTCGAGCCTGGTCAACGACATCCTGGATTCAGCCAAGCTGCGCAATCGGGATCTCGCCCTGTCGCGCACCGCCGTCGACCTGCACGAGGCTGTCGATGTCGTCCTGCATCTGTCGCGCCCGCTGATCGGCGCCAAGCCGGTACGGCTGCAGAACGCCGTTCCCGTCGACCTGCCGCTGCTTGACGCCGATGAGAACCGGCTTCAGCAGGTCCTTCAGAACCTTGTCGGCAATGCCATCAAATTCACCGCGAGCGGCCATATCGTCGTCAAGGCCGAGGACGCCGGCGACAGCGTCGTTGTCGTCGTCGAGGATACCGGCATCGGCATTCCGGAAGACCGTCGCGAAGCAATCTTCAATTCCTTCGAGCAGGTCGATGCGTCCACGGAGCGGGCATTCGGCGGAACGGGTCTGGGCCTGTCGATCACGCGCAGCCTGGTGGAATTGCATGGCGGCCGGGTCTGGGTCGAATCCGAGCTGGGGGAGGGCAGCCGATTCTACGTTGAATGGCCGAAGGCGGCCGTCGACGGCAAGGAGGTGGCCAGGGGGCGGGGCGGCTTTCGCCGGTCTCGCCCTGCGGCGGGCGTCAGCGCTGCACCAGCCGGATCCAACGGACATCGCCACGCAGGCGACGAGGTTGTCGCACTCGCGCCGCTGGACCGGTCAAACGGATCGGGCGTGGTTGAGAAAACGAAGAACGGGACATCGGTGCTGGTCGTCGATGATGACGAGATCAACAGGCATGTCGTTGCGAATTTCCTCAGCCTCGAAGCCTATGACGTGATCGAGGCCGAAGACGGCGTGCGGGCTCTGGAGATACTCGACGACCACCATCCGGATCTCATTCTGCTCGACATCATGATGCCCCGGCTGAACGGCTATGAGGTGTGCCGCAGGGTTCGCACGAAGGCCGACCAGTCTAACCTGCCGATCATCTTCCTGTCGGCAAAGGACCGTGCGGACGACCTGGTCGCGGGGTTTGAAAGCGGCGGGAACGACTACATCACCAAGCCCGTTTCGGGCCCCGAACTGCTTGCCCGGGTCGGTACTCACGCCAGGCTCACGCAAATCCAGTCGGAAGCCTTGCGGCAGGAAAAGCTTGCCGCGATCGGCCAGATGGCGGCGGGAATCGTCCACGATTTCAAGAATTCGATCGGCGTCATCAAGGGCTATGCCGAAATGCTGGCCGAGGACGATATCGAGGATCGCGACGAGGCGGCCGGGTTCGCAACGACGATCGCCTGGGAAGCCGACCGGATCAGTTCGATGGCCTACGAGATCCTCGAATATTCCCGTGGCCAGATAAGCCTCAACCGTGAGGATGTTTCGGTCGCAGCCTTCCTGGGCGAGGTGAAGGCGGCGATCGCGCCGCTGTTCGACCGGAAGGGACTGGACGTGACGATCGCCGATCCACCAGGCGCCCTGGTGTCGATCGACGTCAGTCGGATGGTCCGCGCCTTCACCAACATTGCCGGCAATGCGGCCGATGCCCTGACTGCGGGCGGTCGCTTCAGTCTCGGCGTGCGGCGGGAGAAGGGCCGGATCGAGTTCTCGCTGACGGACACCGGGCCGGGCATCCCCGAAGAGATCCGCGACACCGTTTTCGATCCCTTCGTCACCCATGGCAAGGCGGGTGGCACCGGCCTCGGCATGGCGCTGGTGAAGAGCACGATCGAGGCGCATGGCGGCACGATCCGGTTCGAAACCGCGACCGGCAAGGGCACGACGTTCTTCGTTTCGCTACCGGCGGCATAGTCGGAATCTGCGCAGCCACCGGCGTGTCGGTTTCGGTGGCTGTTCCGGTTGGATTTCCGCCCCGACTGCTGTCCGGTTTGACGGTTGCAGGCTTTGGTTCTCAGTTTGCCCATCCACTCGACAGTCATCTCCGATCTGGTCCGGTAACTGTCTTCAGGAATTGTGGGGACGAGGCCGTAAAACACCGCGTCGGGAATGCGAGCCTCTGCCTCTCATTCGTCATCCCGGCCAAGCGTCAGCGCGAGCCGGGATCGGAGAGCCCGTGTCGGTGCTGGATGCCGAGGCCGAGCGAACCCCGAACCGTCCGGGTTCCCCGATCCCGGATAGTCGCTGTCGCGACTTCCGGGATGACGAGGGAGAGGGTGGTGTCCTGCCGCCAGCCATTCTGACGTCATTGCCGGACGTGTTCCACTCCTGTCCGGTTCAGTGGGGACTGGGCTTTGGTTTTCGGCCTGACCACCCCCTCGGAGGTCATCCCCGGACGTGTTCCGGGGACCCATGAACACCATCGCCAGCGGAGGTGTTCATGGATTGCCGGGACAAGCCCGGGCATGACGGCCGAAGAGTATGTTACCGCTGCGACGACTTCGCTCAGCGTAGCGACTGGACGATCCGCTGATTGTGTCAGTGTGTTTGATGAATGTCCATAATATATTGAAATATATATAATATCAGAAATAATTGACTTTTACGTCAAAGTAAGAAAATATCAGCTCGACCGAGGGAGGTTGCGATCCGGGCGCTTTACACGATCACCGATCTGACCAGGGAGTTCGACGTCACGACCCGCACGCTGCGTTTCTATGAGCAGCAGGGCCTGATCGAGCCGCTCCGGCGCGGCCGGACGCGGCTCTATCGGCCGACCGACCGGACGCGGCTCAAGCTCATATTGCGCGGCAAGCGGCTCGGGTTCTCGCTTGCCGAAATCCGCGAGATCGTCGGCATGTATGACGCTCCGCCCGGTGAGCGCGGCCAGTTGCGGCTTTTGATCGGCAAGATCGGGAAGCGCCGCGCCGAGCTGGAAGCCAAGCGCGCCGATATCGACGAGACCCTGCGGGAACTGGACACTGTCGAGGCCGGCTGCCGGTCGCGCCTGTCGGATCTCGGGGGCAGGTGACATGCAGAGCTTCGAGCCACGCGATCCCGACTGGCAGACCCGCGTGCGCCTGAGTGCGGCGCGCCAGGCCTTCATGGTGTCGCTTGGCGTCGAACTTGGCGACATGGCGCCGGGCGCGGTCGACCTGATCCTGCCGTTTCGCGCGGATCTGACCCAGCAGCACGGCTTCTTCCATGCCGGCGCGACGACGACGATCGCCGATTCAGCCGCCGGCTATGCGGCGCTGTCGCTGTTTCCGCCCGGCACCGGCGTGCTCACCACCGAGTTCAAGATGAACCTGCTCAATCCGGGCCGGGGCGACCGGCTCATTGCCTGCGGCCGGGTGATCAAGCCGGGGCGCACGCTCACCGTCTGCAAGAGCGATGTCTACGGCCTGACGAGCGAGCACCGGGTGCATGTCGCAACGGGCCTCTACTCGATGATCTGCCTGGAGGGGCTCGATGACTGACGCGGACGCCACGACGGCCGGTACGCTGACCTATCGCGGCACGGTCTATCCGTGGGAACTCGACCATATGGGGCACATGAATGCGCGCCACTATGTCGGCAAGTTCGACAACGCGACCTGGGCCCTGTTCGCCGAACTCGGCATGACGCGGGCCTATCTGCAGGACAATCGCCGCGGCATGGCTGCCGTCGAGATGGTCGTGCGCTATCTTCGCGAGCTCAATGCAGGCGATCTCGTCCATACGCGGACGCGGCTCGTCGGGGTCGGCGATCGCAAGATCGTGTTCGAGCACGATATGATCGAGGAGGAGATCGGCGCCGTTGCCGCGACCTGCCGGGTCACCGGGGTGCATATCGATACGGACAGGCGCAGGTCGGTCCGCTTCGACGACGCGATCCGGGCGCACCTGTTGAAGCGGCGCGACAGCGATGGGGCGGCGGCCCCGGCGACGGTCTGACACCAAAGGCGAGGCCGATTGGAGGATCTGATGCGCGACCCGGCTGCGACCCACGAGGTCTTCAATCAGGTGCCGCCGCTCGCGGGCTTCAACGCCTTCCTGCATGATGCCGCGCTGATCGAGGCGATCGATCGCGAGGGCGGCGGCTGGGGCCGGGACCGGCTGGTGACGCTCGGCGAATGGGTCGCAAGTCCCCGAACCCGCGAACTCGCCCGTCTCGCCAACACCTATACGCCGGTGCTCGAAACCTTCGACCGTCAGGGCAACCGGATCGACGAGGTAACGTTTCATCCCGCCTATCACGAACTCCTGGGCAAGGCGATCGGCTCAGGAATCCACGCGCTGCCCTTCGCCGATCCCCGTCCGGGTGCCCATGTCGTGCGCGCCGGCCTGCATTTTCTCTACAATTTCGCCGAGGTCAGCATCCTGTGCCCGGTGACCATGACGTTCGCCGCCGTTCCCGCCCTGCGCCAGCAGCCCGATCTGTCCGACCTCTGGGAGCCTCGGATCCTGTCCGACCGCTACGATCCGCGCTTCCTGCCGGCGGAGAAAAAGACCGGCGTGACGATCGGCATGGCGATGACGGAGAAGCAGGGCGGCTCCGACGTGCGCGCCAACACGACGCAGGCCGTGCCGATCGACGGCGGTTCGGCCTATCTGCTGACAGGCCACAAGTGGTTCTGCTCCGCGCCGATGTGCGACGGGTTCCTGACGCTCGCCAATACCGATGAGGGCCTCACCTGCTTCTTCGTGCCGCGCTGGACGCCGGAGGGTGCCCGCAACGTCTTCCTGATCCAGCGCCTGAAGGACAAGCTCGGCAACAAGGCCAATGCGTCGAGCGAGATCGAATACCGCGATACCTGGGCGCAACGGGTTGGCGAGGCGGGGCGCGGCGTCCGCACCATCATCGAGATGGTCCACCACACCCGCCTCGACACCGGCATCTCGGCGGCCGGCATCATGCGGGCGGCCTTCGCCAGCGCCGCCCATCATGCCGCTCACAGGGTGGCCTTTCAGAAGAAGCTCATCGACCAGCCGGCGATGCTCAGGGTTCTCGCCGATCTGGCGATCGAGACCGAGGCCGCCACGGCGCTTGCGATGCGGGTCGCCCGGTCCTTCGATCAGAGCGCGACCGATCCGGCCGAGGCGGCGTTTTCGCGGATCGCGGTCGCGGTGGCCAAGTTCTGGCTGTGCAAGCGCTGTCCCGCCCTGGTCGCCGAGGCGCTCGAACTGCATGGCGGCAACGGCTATGTCGAGACCGGCGAGATGGCGCGGCTCTACCGCGAGGCGCCGCTGAACGGCATCTGGGAGGGCAGCGGCAATGTGATGGCGCTCGACGTGCTGCGCGCGATTGCTCGCGAGCCGGGCGCGGTCGGTGTGCTGCTTGCCGAGATGCTGAGCGCCCGGGGTGTCGATCTTCGCTTTGATCAGTTTCTCTATAAACTGGAACAACGCATTGCCGATAAGAAGTTTTCCGAGGCAGATGCTCGCCAGGTGGCGATGGAGCTGGCACTCGGCCTGCAGGGCGCGCTCCTGATCAAGCATGCGCCGGGCTATGTCGCCGATGCGTTCTGCGCGACGCGGCTCGAGGACGGCAACGGCCTTGCCTTCGGCCTGCTGCCCGACGGGCTCGACGAGCGGGCCATCGTCGACCGGGCGCGGCCGAAGCTGGAGTGAGCCGCCCCTGTCGCGCGGCCCGAGCCGCCCTCTTCAAATAATCAAATGCTTGCGCTGAAAGGCTGTCACCATGCGTCCCAACGACTATCCGACCCTCAACTACGATCTCGGCGAACAGGCCGACATGCTGCGCGATACGGTCCGCTCGTTCACCGACGACCACATCGCCCCGATCGCAGCCGAAATCGACAGCTCCAACACGTTCCCGCGCGACTTGTGGCCGAAGCTCGGCGAGATGGGCCTGCTCGGGATCACCGCCGAGGAGGAGTATGGCGGCACCGGCATGGGCTATCTGGAACATGTCATCGCGATCGAGGAGATCAGCCGCGGCTCGGCCTCGGTGGGCTTGAGCTACGGCGCCCATTCCAATCTCTGCGTCAATCAGATTACGCTTAACGGAACCGAGGAGCAGAAGCGCCGCTACCTGCCGAAGCTGATCTCCGGCGAGCATCTCGGCGCGCTGGCGATGTCCGAACCCGGCTCGGGCTCCGATGTCGTTTCGATGCGCACCCGCGCCGACAAGAAGGGCGACCGCTACATCCTGAACGGTTCGAAGATGTGGATCACCAATGGGCCCGATGCCGATACGCTGGTGGTCTATGCCAAGACCGATCCCGACGCCGGCCCGCGGGGCATGACCGCCTTCCTCATCGAAAAGGGCTTCAAGGGCTTCTCCACCGCCCAGAAGCTCGACAAGCTGGGCATGCGCGGCTCCGATACCGGCGAACTGATCTTCGAGGATTGCGAGGTGCCGGAGGAAAACGTGCTCGGCTCGACCGGCCGCGGCGTCAACGTGCTGATGTCCGGCCTCGACTACGAGCGCGTGGTGCTGGCCGGCGGCCCGGTCGGGATCATGCAGGCGGCGATGGACATCGTCGTGCCCTACGTGCACGAGCGCAAGCAATTCGGCAAGGCGATCGGCGAGTTCCAGCTCATGCAGGGCAAGCTCGCCGACATGTACACCCGCATGAACGCGACCAAGGCCTATCTCTACATGGTCGCGCGGGCCTGCGATCGCGGCGAGACGACGCGCAAGGATTCGGCCGGCGTCATCCTCTATGCCGCCGAGACCGCGACCTGGATGGCGCTCGAGGCGATCCAGTGCCTGGGCGGCAACGGTTATATCAACGATTATGCGACCGGCCGCCTGTTGCGCGACGCCAAGCTCTATGAGATCGGTGCCGGCACGAGCGAAATCCGGCGCTGGCTGATCGGACGCGAACTGTTCGAGGAAACGGCCTGAGGCTGGCGGCAACAGGAGGAAACGGCTACATGGTGCATCGAGTCGAGGCGAATGGCGCGTCGAAGCCGGCGATCGGGCTTGGAACCTGGGACCTGCGGGGTGACACCTGCGTCGATATCGTCAGGGAGGCCATCGGGCTCGGCTACCGGCATGTCGATACCGCGCGCATGTATGCCAACGAGCGCGAGGTCGGGGAGGGGATCCGCGCCTCAGGCGTAGATCGGGGCGATCTGTTCCTGACCACCAAGGTCTGGCACGACCAGCTTCGCGCCGACGCGCTGGAAGCATCCGTTGACGCGAGCCTTGCCGATCTCGGCACCGACTATGCCGACCTGATCCTGATCCACTGGCCCGACCCCGACGTGCCGCTCAAGGAAACGCTCGGCGCCCTGTCCCGTGTCCGCCGCGATGGCCGCGCCCGCCATATCGGCATCTCCAATTTCCCCGTCGCGCTGATCGAGGAAGCGGTCGCTATATCGGACGAGCCGATCGTCACCAACCAGGTCGAATGGCATGTCTATCTCGACCAGTCCAAGGTGCTGGACGCCTGCCGGAAGCATGGCATCTCGGTGACCTGCTACTGCCCGATCGCCCGCGGCAAGGTGGTCGGCGACCCGCTGATGGCCGATGTGGCCGCCCGCCATCGCAAGAGCGAGACGCAGGTGGCGCTGCGCTGGCTGGTCCAGCAGCCCGGCGTCGTCGCCATTCCGCGCACCAGCAACCCGCAGCGACTGGCCGAGAATCTCGACATCGCCGATTTCGCCTTGAGTGAGGAGGATATGACCGCGATCGCCGGCCTCGCCCACCCGCAGGGCCGCATGGTCAATGCCGCCTGGGCGCCCGACTGGGACTGAAGCAGGGCAAAGCTTCCGCACCGATCGGTTTTCGCCTTTCGCATTCAGGCCGCCTCATGCACAATCCCGGCGATAAGACGGTGCCGGTGCTGTCGCCCGGACGATAGAACCGCCCGGACGATAGAACCGCCCGAACGATAGAACCGCAAGGGGAGGCGGCCATGGCCCTGAAAAGATCGATCGGGATTACAGGGCTGACCTTCATCGGCATCGGCGGTGTTCTCGGATCGGGCTGGCTGTTCGCGCCGATGCTCGCCGTCCATCATGCCGGCCCCGCCGCGATCATCGCCTGGCTGATCGGCGGCTTCGCGATCCTGCTGATCGCGCTGCCCTTCGCCGAGGTCACCGGATGCCTGCCGGAGGCGGGTGCCATTGCCCGCGTGCCCCACTATTCCCACGGCAGCGCCACCAGCATGCTGATCGGCTGGTCGGCCTGGGTCGGCTACGCCACCCAGGCGCCGATCGAGACACTGGCGATGATCCGCTATGTCGCTCCGCTGTTTCCCGAACTCGGTCTCGCCGTCGGCAAGATGACGCCAGACGATCTCAGCCTGCGCGGTTATCTGGTCGTCGCCAGCATTTTGCTGTTGATGACGGTCATCAACGTTCTCGGCGTCACCTGGCTGAACAAGGCCAACGCGATCATGACGACCGTGAAGATCCTGGTGCCGGCGATCGTTGTCCTGACCTTTGTCGGCGTCGACTTCAAGATCGCCAACTTCACGGAATTCGGCGGCTTCGCGCCGATGGGCATCGCCGGCATTTTCAGCGCCGTGTCGGTTGGCGGCGTCGTCTTCGCGCTGCTGGGCTTCCGCCATATCGTCGATCTGGCCGGCGAGGCGAAACGGCCGCAGGTCACCATACCGGCCGCCCTGTTCCTGACGGTCGGCCTGTGTTTCCTGATCTATGTCCTCGTCCAGATCGCCTTTGTCGGCGCCATGCCGGCCGATCGGCTGACCGACGGCTGGGCCAAGGTCGAGTTCGATCACCATCTCGGTCCGCTTGCCGGCATCGCCACGATCATCGGCATCTCCTGGCTGATCGCGCTGCTGTACGGGGCGGCGATCATCGGTCCGCTCGGCGCCGGCCTCGTATCGACCGGCTCGAACGCCCGGCTCGGGCTCGCCCTGTCGCTGAACGGCTTCTTTCCAAGCCTCTTCCAATGGATTTCGCAGCGCGGCGTGCCGGTCTACGCGCTGATCCTCACCTTCCTGGCGGGCCTGGTGCTCATACTGTTCCCGTTCCAGGAACTGGTCGCGCTGAACTCGTCTGCAATCGTCCTGTCGCTGTGCATCGGCCCGCTCGCGGTCGTCGCGTTGCGCCGCTCGCTGCCCGACCAGCCGCGGCCGATCCGGCTGCCGATGGTCTGGCTGATCGGCCTGGCCGCCTTCATCGTCGCCACCTACATCATCTACTGGAGCGGCTGGAGCACGATCTGGCGGCTCGACGCCGCCCTCATCCTGGGGCTGCTTCTTTATCGCGCCAAGCTGCTCTTCCAGCCCGTCGATGACCCGCTGAACTGGCGCGCGGCGCGCTGGCTGCTGATCTATCTCGTCTGCCTGACCGGCATTTCCTATCTCGGCCATTTCGGCGGTGGCCTTGGCGTCCTGCCGATCGGCTTCGACATGGCCGCGATCGCGGTGATCGGCCTGATCTGCTTTCAGCTCGGCCTGCGCGACGCGCTGCCGCCCGAACGGACCCAGGAACTGGTCGATGCCTCGATGGAGGGGCCTTAAGGACGCTACGGCCCGACGGGCGCGCGCGGCATGCCGAGCCGGGCGATCGCCAGTCCGGTCAGCACCAGCCCGAGCGCGATCAGCACCGTCGCCGACACCTGCTCGCCGAGCAGCAGCGCGCCGAAGGCGACGCCGAGCGCCGGCAGTAGGTTCATGCCGAGCGCCACATAGCTGTAGCCGACCGTGCGGATCAGGTGATAGCGCAGGATATAGGCGATGCCCGTCGGCCCGACTCCGAGCCAGACCAGCGCGATCCAGGCCGACTGCGACGGCATCTGCGGCAGGCCGTCGCCCGACAGGATGACCGTCGGGACGAGCAGCATCAGCGACAGGCACAGCACCAGCGAACTGAGCCGGGTCGGCGGCACGCTTTCGACCCGCCTGACCAGCGAGCCCGAAATCGACAGGCACACCAGCGCGCCCAGGATCGCGACCGGCGGCGCGAGCCCGCCTTCCATGCCCGTCAGCGCATCCTGGCCGATCACCACAGAGACCCCGGCAAAGCCGAGCAGCACGGCGATCAGCTTCGGCACGTTCATCCTGTCGTCGCTGGTGGTGAAATGGCTGATGATCTGGGCCAGGAACGGCCCGGCGCCCATCAACAATGCCGTCGTTCCGGCGTCGAGCGTCTGCTGCGCCCAGCTGATCAGCCAGAACGGCAGATAGGAACTCAGGACCGCGATCAGGCCGATATAGAACCATTCCCGCCGATGCGCCGGCAGCACGATGCCCCGCCACAGCGTCCAGGGCAGAAGCGCCAGAAAGCCGAAGGCGACCCGAAAAAAGACAAGCCAGACCGGCCCGGTTTCGGGTACGGCTACCTTGATCGCCACGAAGGCCGACGACCAGATCGTCACCATGACTGCGATCAGGGTGAGGTCGACGGGAGTGGGTTTGCGGATCATCCGAAGGTCTTAGCGTGCGGGGCGGGCGCGTCCAACACGTCTTCGGGGATCGCGACGCGGAGCAGCCATGTTTTTCTACATATCGAAGATCGCCTGGTTTTTCCTCCAGCCCTCGAACGCGCTGATCATGCTGGCGCTGGCGGGGGCTGTGCTGCTGGCCTTCGGTATCCGGCGCCTGGGCACCGGCGCGCTCGCGCTGGCGCTTGCCGGGCTCGTGCTGTGCGGGTTTTCGCCGCTCGGCCACCTGATGGTGCTGCCGCTGGAGGAGCGGTTTCCAGCCTGGGAGGAGGGCGAGGGCGGCGCGCCGGAGGGGATCATTGTGCTCGGTGGCTCCTTCGACACCGCCGTCAGCGCCGGCCGGGGGATTATCGCCCTGAACGAGGCCGCCGAGCGGGTGACCGCGGCGGCCGAACTGGCCCGGCGTTATCCCGACGCCCGCCTGGTCTTCACCGGCGGGTCGGGGAAAATCCTCTTCGACCGCGCCCGCGAATCGGATGTGGCAAGCGCGCTGTTCAGCGGCATCGGCATCGATCCGAATCGAATCACGCTCGAAGACCAGTCGAAGAACACCTGGCAGAACGCCGTCTTCACCCGGGAACGCGTCGCACCGGCGGATGGTGAGCGCTGGCTGCTCGTCACGTCGGCCTGGCACATGCCGCGCGCGGTCGGCAGCTTCCGCGCCGCCGGATTTGAGGTCGATGCTTATCCGGTTGACTTCCGCACGCGCGGCGGCGCCGACGTCTGGCGGCCGTTTTCCTCCGCATCCGAAGGGCTTAGGCGCGTCGACATGGCAACGCGCGAGTGGATCGGGCTGATCGCCTACCGGCTCACCGGCCGCACCTCGGCGCTGCTGCCGGGGCCCGGCCGTTAAGGCTGTCCACAAGCCGATGTGGACGGCGCGGCGAATTCGGGAAAACCCGCGAAGAATGGACTTGCGCCCATGCTTAATAATTCGTAACTGGGTGGCTTAAAGTGACGACTGCTTGTCGTGCCTTGTTGACCGCTGTCCAATTGGAATGGGGTTCTGAATGGAACGCGACGCAAATCCGTCCTACCTGCGTGTAACCGTGTGGACGCTGGCCATCCTGGTCGGTGTCATGGCTGTTACCGCCCTGTTTGGCGGGTTCGAGCCGACTGCCATCGCTTCGCGATAGGAAACCGTCGGCGGTTATGCTGAAACGGCGTGGATCCGGACCGGACCGCGCCGTTTTTACATTGTCTCCCGCTTTTACATTGTCTCCCGCCCGATAGCCGTGGTCTAACGCAGGAGGCCGGAGGACCCGTCATGCCGCATATCGAAAGCAAGCTCAGCCCCGCCTCGGATGACTTTCGCCGCAACGCCGAGGCGATGGCAGCCCTTGCCGCCGATCTTGCCGAGAAACGGGCGGTCGCGGCGCGCGGCGGCTCCGACCGGGCCCGCGAGCGACACCTGAAGCGCGGCAAGCTGCTGCCGCGCGACCGCGTCATGCGGCTCATTGATCCGGGCTCGCCCTTCCTGGAGCTGTCGCCACTGGCCGCCCACGGCCTGTACGGGGATGCCATCCACGGCGCCGGCATCATCACCGGCATCGGCCGCGTCGAGGGCCGCGAATGCGTCATCGTCTGCAACGACGCGACGATCAAGGGCGGCACCTACTATCCGATGACGGTCAAGAAGCACCTGCGCGCCCAGGAAGTGGCGCTGCAGAACCGCTTGCCGTGTATCTACCTGGTCGATTCCGGCGGCGCCAACCTGCCCAACCAGACCGACGTCTTTCCCGACCGGGAGCATTTCGGCCGGATCTTCTACAATCAGGCGACCATGTCGTCGGCCGGCATTCCGCAGATCGCCGTCGTCATGGGCTCGTGCACCGCCGGCGGCGCCTATGTGCCGGCGATGTCGGATGAAACCATCATCGTGCGCCGCCAGGGCACGATTTTCCTGGGCGGTCCGCCGCTGGTGAAGGCTGCGACCGGCGAGGAGGTCTCGGCGGAGGATCTCGGCGGCGCCGATGTCCATGCCCGCCTGTCGGGCGTCGCGGACCACTATGCGGTCGACGACGACCATGCCTTGATCCTGGCCCGTCAGATCGTCGGAAACCTGAACGACCGCAAGGAAGTATCGATCGATCTTCAGGCGCCGGTAGAGCCGCTCTACGATACCGCCGAGCTCGATGGCGTCATCCCCGCCGCGCTGACCCGGCAATACGATATCCGCGAGGTCATCGCCCGGCTGGTCGACGGATCGCAGTTCGACGAGTTCAAGGCGCTGTACGGGACGACGCTGGTGACCGGCTTTGCCCGGATCGCCGGCATGCCGGTGGGGATCCTCGCCAATAACGGCATCCTGTTTTCGGAATCGGCGCTGAAGGGCGCCCATTTCATCGAATTGTGCTGCCAGCGCCGTATTCCGCTCCTGTTCCTGCAGAACATCACCGGCTTCATGGTCGGTCGCGACTATGAGGCCGGCGGCATCGCCAAGGACGGCGCCAAGCTGGTGACGGCGGTCGCCTGCGCCCAGGTGCCGAAGATCACGGTGATCGTCGGCGGCTCGTTCGGCGCCGGCAATTACGGCATGTGCGGCCGCGCCTATTCGCCCCGCTTCCTGTTCATGTGGCCGAACGCGCGCATCTCCGTCATGGGCGGCGAGCAGGCGGCCTCCGTCCTGGCGACCGTGCGCCGCGACAATATCGAGGCCGATGGCGGCGCCTGGAGCGCCGAGGACGAGGAGGCCTTCAAGGCGCCGATCCGCGAGCGCTACGAGGCCGAGGGCCATCCCTATCACGCCACCGCCCGGCTCTGGGATGATGGCATCATCCTGCCGGGCGAAACGCGGCGTGTCCTGGCGCTCGCCTTTTCTGCCGCGCTCAACGCGCCGGTGCCGGAGACGAAGTTCGGTGTGTTTCGGATGTAGGGGGGACATATGTTCGTCGGCGATAAGGAGTTTTTTGATTTCTGGCCGGAAAACCTCGGCTACTACAAAGATGGAAGACATGGGTATTCACATCCGGCGGACAGGGATGTGTTGGGCCGGGTTGAGCATCCGTTTGATCTAAATTGCTTGCCTGGATGTTGGGGCGGGCCGATAAAAAGAGCACCGATAATATTGCTATACCTTTCACCCGGACTTTCGGATTCGGATCACGATATTGCCAAATCCAAAGATGCGGCAAAACGATTCAAACATGTTAAGCGTGGCGAGAGCGCATTCCCAGGTAAGGAACATGTTGAGGGACGTAAATGGTGGAAGAGTCGAATTAAGGGATTTGTGGATGAGAAATATTTAGAGGATATCGATTTCCTCAGAAATAAGATAGTAAGCTTAAATATTTCACCATATCATTCAAAGGATATTCCTGATCGGTCTGTCCTTTCGTCGTTGCCGTCATGTAGAATGACGCTCGATTGGGCGCAGAGTACGCTCTTTCCCGAGGCGGAGAAGGGTAATAAAGTCGTGATATGCATGCGTTCTTGCAGATATTGGGGGCTCAGCAATGGGGAAAATGGTGCCAAATATGGCTGTAGCCTATATGCGCCGAAAGTAACGCGCGGCGGTCATCTTCAAAAAGACAATGAATACCTCAATTCTATGTTGAGGTCTGTGGATAGAGCTTTAAGGAAGTAAGCGGCGCGGCGGAATAGGCCTCTCCGCGCCGTTATACCACCGGCTTTTTGCGGTGACTCATTTGCGGGTTTCCCATTTCGATTGATCGGTGATTCTCTGGGGCAAAGGAGGTTCACCGATGGGATCACCG
>JANQKY010000082.1 GCA_028280885.1 Tepidamorphus sp. | reverse complement strand
GTGCTCAGCCGCAGCGACAGGGCGTAGTTCTGGCTGGCGGGATCCTGGATGACCCAGCCGCGCGCCATCAGCGTGGTGAGGATGCGGTGCGCCGCGCTGTTGGGCAGGCCGACGCGGCCGGCAAGGCCGGACAGGTCGAGCGGCTCGGCCTCGCCGGCAAGCGTCTCGATCAGGCTCAGGCAACGGTCGACGGCGGCAACGGTCATCATTCCTCCCTTGCCGCGAGGATATAGAATTAGATTCGAAAATGGAATAGATTTCCAAAAATGACACGAGCGGCGTCAAGCCGCGATATCGGAACGGGAGGGTTGGAATGGGATTGGCGGGCACGGGCGCGGTTGCGATCTGGCACGATATCGCCCCGCAGGGACGGACCGCGTTCTACGACTGGCACGGCAACGAGCATATGCCCGAGCGTGTCGCGATCCCCGGCTTCCGGCGTGGCCGGCGCTATGTGGCGATTGACGCGGACCTGGAGTTCTTCAATCTCTACGAGGCCGCGTCCCCTGAGGTGCTGACCGGTCCGGACTATCTCGCCCGCCTAAACGATCCGACGCCGTGGACGGTCGAGACTGTGAAGCATTTCCGCCATGTGGCCCGCTCGATCTGCCGGGTGGCGGCATCGCTGGGACCGGGGCAGGGCGGGCTTGCCGCGACCCTGCGCTACGACGTGCCGGCGGATGCCGAAGCCCGCCACATCGAGACTGTCACCCGCGAGGTGCTGCCGGCGCTTCTCGCCGACAAGCACGTTGCCGGGGCCCATCTGCTCATCGCGGATGCGGACGCAAGCGCCGTCGATACGGCGGAACGCAAGGCGCGCGGCGAGGTAAACCGGATCCCGCGCTGGATTATCGTCGTCGAGGGCTGGGGCGACGAAGCCCGGTTCATGAACCACTGCGCGGCCTGCCTTGCGGCTGACCGGCTCGGCCCCGTCGACCGTCCCGACGCGCCCGGCTTCTACCGGCTGCAGGCAACCGCGACGCCGCCGGGCTAGAGCCCTTTCCGCTCAGCTAGGATCAGTTCTGTTTGCGATCGGCGAGTCGATCCGGCGTTGCGACCGCTGCAGGGCGATGCCGGGCCCATGGGATTTCGGGGGCCAAAGCGGGCGTGGCCCAGAGGAGTCAGGGATGGGCGGCCGCCGATCACAAACCCCCAATGAATCGTATAGGGGGGGACGGGCGCTTTCGGAGCAATGCCTGCGCCGTGCTCCTTGTCCATATCCCCGATATGGCCTTCGGACCCCGACTTGACCTTGCACCGAAAGCGCCACGTCAGAATGATCCTAGCTGAGCGGAAAGGGCTCTAGGCTCTATCCGTCGGTCGCGGGACACCGCGTGTCGGTCGGCGGGCGCATCGGCTGCGGAATTCGCCTACAGTCGTCGGGTCAACCGGAGACGCAACGATGACCGACGCGCCGCTTGTCGATTGCCTGCAATATGCCAACTGGTCGGACAAGATCTTCCAGCAGATGCGCTCGGGCCGCCTCGACGCGGTTCATGTGACGATCGCCTATCACGAGACGTTCCGCGAGATGGTGCTCAACATCGAGGACTGGAACCGCCGGTTCGAGCGCCATGGCGAGCTGATCTTTCCAGGCCGGACCGGAGACGATATCCGCCGGGCCCGCAGGGAGGGGCGCACGGCGATCTTCTTCGGTTTTCAGACCCCCTCGCCGATCGAGGACGATATCGGGCTCGTCGAGATCTGCCATGCGCTCGGCGTCCGCTTCATGCAGCTTACCTACAACAACCAGTCGCTGCTCGCGACCGGCTGCTACGAGGAGTTCGATGCCGGCGTCACCCGGTTCGGCCGCCAGGTGATCGCCGAGATGAACCGCGTCGGCATGGTCGTCGACATGAGCCATTCCGCCGAACGCTCGACGCTCGACGCAATCGAGATCTCGTCGCGGCCGATCGCCATCACCCACGCCAATCCGCACTGGTGGCATCCCGCCCTGCGCAACAAGTCGGATACGGTGCTCGGGGCGCTCGCCGAAACCGGCGGCATGCTTGGCTTCTCGCTCTATCCCCATCATCTGAAAAACGGCTCGGACTGCACGCTTTCCGCGTTCTGCACGATGGTCGCCAGGGCCGCCGAGCGCTATGGCAGCGACTGCCTGGGGATCGGCTCGGACCTGTGTCAGGACCAGCCCGACAGCGTCGTTGCCTGGATGCGCAACGGCCGCTGGTCGAAACAGACCGATTACGGCGAGGGCTCGGCCGCCGCGCCGGGCTTTCCCGACCAGCCGGACTGGTTCCGCGACAACCGGGATTTCCGCACCCTTGCCGACGGCCTGCGGGCGGCCGGCTTCTCCGAGGCCGAGGTGGCCGGCATCCTGGGCGGCAACTGGCAGACCTTCTACGACCGGTCGTTCGGGCCGAAGCCCGCATGAGCGGGCCGGCGACCAGCGAACAGGCTGCCGGGCAGATCGCCCTGCGCCCGCCCGATCAGGTCATGCGGCTTTCGCGGATGGGATCCTTCTTTCCCACGCGCCTAAGCTTCATGCGGTCGCTGCTGCGCCGTCTCTCGGCCGAGGGGGCAACCGTGACCCGGCCCGTCTGGGAGATCGATGCGGCGGGATATGGACGGGCGGTCTATACGGTGCCGCTCGGCGGCCATCGCTATTCGCTCGTCGCCTTCGCGGCGCCGCTGGCGCCGGAAAACCGCACCGACCGGGTGATCGCGGAAGCCTGGGACACCGTCTATGTGCTCCATGACGGTGTTCCCTCGCGCGCCGAGATCGACCGGCTCGAGGCAAACGCGCCGCGGCAGGAAGCCGGACGGTTCACGGCGCGGGATCTAGTCCTGTGCCGCGCCAACAAGTCGGTGCGGATCTTCGAGCATGTCGCCGACTGCCTGGCGCGGGGCCGCCAGCCGGCCGCAGACCTGATCAACTCGATCGGCTATCTGATGCGCACGACGGCGGTCTATGGCAACGGCAAGTTCGGCATCGCCGATCGCGCCCGGATCGACGGGCGGCCCGGTCTGTCGGGACCGTTCGCAGCCGAGATGCTCGCCGTCTGGCTGGTGCGCGGGTTCACCCTCGATCTCGTCGAGCATGCCGCCCGGCAGCGTGCGCCCGAAACGGCCGTGCCGCTTGACCGCGCGCGCAAGCGGCATCTGGGGATCGGCAACGCGACCGGCCTGGGCATGGCGCCGTTCCTGGTGAGCCACCCTCTGCTCTTGAACAACTGGATGATCGCGCGCGAGACGGCGATCGCCCGCGTCCGCGCCATCCGGCAGGCCGGGCCGGAAGAGATCGCGCAGGCCCTGCGCCTGATCGATCGGGTGCGGGCGCATCTCGACCAGTGGCGCGTCGACGATGACCGGCAGGCGCGCCGCATCGAGACGTTGCGGGGGGAGTGGGCGGAAATCGCCAAGCGGATCACGCCGGACTGGCTCGCCGAACCCTTCCCCTGGGACCGGCTGGTGCAAGCCGCGCAGGCGATGTCGAGCGAATGCCAGGAACTGATCGCCGCACTCGTCCTGGAACCGAACGGCGCGGTTGTCGACGATCTCGCCGACTGCATGGCAAGCCCCGGTCCGCCGCGGCTTGAGCCGTCGATGCGCATTGCCGCGCTGGTCCGGCTCGTGCGGGCGCAGTTCGACTGGGCGCTTGCGATCGATTTCGATGACCGGCAGGCAACGCGCCTGTTCTGGTACGTCTCGGAGGAAAAGCTCGAACCGCGGCTCGGCGACCGACATAGCGAGCCGGGCGCCGAACGTGAAATGCCGCTCGATATCGCCCGGCAGGTCCAGGGTCTGCTGGCGGACCTGGAAGCAGCGCCTGAAGATCAGACCGTCGCCGCCTTCCTGACGGCGTTTCCGCAGCATCGCCACGTGGCGCGCCGCGTTCAGGCCGTCGCCAGCCACCCCTATGCGGAAATCCGCGACAACCTGATCGGCGCCGACTGCCTGCCGGTCGACATGCTGCGCTGCAAGCTGTCCTTCTTCGGGGCCTCGAAATTCGATCCGAAATCCGATCGCTGGACGCGGATCACCCTCTATCAGGGTGCGCCGCTGTTCGATGAACTGCAGGCGGATGGTGCCGATGACTGGTGGCTGCCGGCGCTGGAGGGGATGCCGTGAGGCATTCGCTCAACGAGATCGAGGGTGTGCTCAGAAAGGCGGCGACCGGCTGTGGCTTTCCGCACGGGCTTGCCGAGGATATCGGCCGCGCCGGCGCCTGGCTCTGCGCGCGGGGGCGGGACGGCCTTGGCGCGGGCCTTGCCGGGGTGATGGCGGGCCGGGCGGCGCCTGGCGGGATGCACTATGACGCGTGCACGAGGACGTTCCCCGATGCGCGCGTTGCGTGGTGCGGCCCGTCGGCGGTCGATCTCCTTCAGTGTGCGGAGGCGGGCGACATGGTCCGGCTGACGGGGATCGATGCGCCGCTGTTGCTGGTCGGCTTCGCCGGCCTTGCGGTCCGGGATACCGGAATATCCCTGCGCTTTTCGAACGGGTGCGACGTGCTGGCGGGGCCGGGCGGTCTCGGTATGCGGGGAGCGATGCCGTCCGCCGGAGTGGATGCCGCCCTGGCGCTGACCGGTGCGCCGGAGCGATCTCGGCCGGGCGTTTCCGAGCCATTGCTGGATGGCATCGATGCCGATCCGGCTCTCTGGGCCGAGGCGCTGGCGCTTGCGGCGCGGACCTACGTTCCGGCAAGCGACGCCTCCCGCGCGACGGGCGCCGGCGCCGGCGATATCGACAACGATTGATGCGGGAGAGGGTGTCGCTTCGCCTCTTCCCATGGAGGTCATCTCCGGGCTTGTCCCACCACTGTCCGATTCTAGTCCGGTAGTTTGGCGTAACCGATTGCGTGGTATGGCCTCTTCAAGCTGAGCGCAGCGATAGGATACTTCTCCTCGCCACTACCTCATACTAACGGCCCCTGTGTCTGACTCGACCGGTCTTTTCAAATCAGCGGTGCTCTGAATCAATGTGGGCAAAGGAGACCTCCGATGCCCAAGACCGTTAGCCTTCGCGATGATTATGATGCGCCGACGCTTCGGCGTCTGGCGCGGCGGTGCCGGGATGTTCGCCAGTCCGGGCGGCTTCTGGCCCTTGCGTGTGTTTATGACGGGATGAGCCGGGCGGACGCGGCGCGGGCCGGTGGCATGGATCGCCAAACGCTGCGCGACTGGGCGCACCGGTTCAACACGGAAGGCCCCGAAGGCCTCAAGGATCGCAAGCCGCCCCGGTCACGCCGACTGAATGCGGCGCAACTGGCCGAGCTTGCCGAGATCGTGGAGACCGGCCCCGACCTTGCGGCCGACGGTGTCATGCGCTGGCGCCGGATCGATCTTCAACGTGTGATCGAGGATCGCTTCGGGGTGCGCTACCACGAGCGCACCATCTCCAAGCTTCTGACGGCGCTTGGCTATTCGCACATGAGCGGCCGTCCGCGCCATCCCGCGCAGAACGCCGAAGTGATCGAAGCGTTCAAAAAAACTTCCGGCAATCCCTCACAGCCCACTTGAGTCACCTGCCTGCCACAACGCCCATCGAGATCTGGTTCCAGGATGAGGCGCGCATTGGCCAGAAGAATGGCCGCACCCGCATCTGGGCGCGCAGGGGAACACGCCCGCGCCTGCCCGCCGACCAGCGCTACAAGTCCGCCTATCTGTTTGGTGCCGTCTGCCCGCAACGCGACACGGGCGCTGCTCTCATGCTGCCCTGGGCCGATACTGTCACCATGAACCTGCACCTGGCCGAGATCAGCCGCACTGTCGGGCCGGGCGCCCATGCCGCCGTCCTGATGGACCGTGCGCCCTGGCATACCGCAAGCGACCTCAAGGTGCCGAAGAACCTGACGCTGATCTTCCTGCCTGCCCGCTCTCCCGAACTGAATCCAGTGGAGAACATTTGGCAGTACCTCCGCCAGAACTGGCTCTCAAATCGCGTCTTCGAAGATCACACGGACATCATCAATGCCGGATGCGACGCATGGAACAGGCTCATGGCCGAACCAACCGCCATAAGTGCGATCGCTACACGGAAATGGGCAACAACGGGTCAGCCATAGGGGCCGTTGGTAT
>JANQKY010000081.1 GCA_028280885.1 Tepidamorphus sp. | reverse complement strand
AGATGCGCGGCCGTGCCACGGGCCCTCACCCCGGTCCTGCGGACCGACCCTCTCCCGCCAAGGGGGAGAGGGTGCGAGTGCATCTGAGAGGCCGTGCGGCGGACGCCACCGCCGGCGGACAGAAAACGCCCATACCGCAAATGATGTCGGTGCCAATATGCCCGGTCTGTCCAGCGCGCTCTTTCCCTCTCCCCCTCGCGGGAGAGGGCGGCCCGAAGGGCCGGGTGAGGGGTGAGGCACGGTCCGCGCAAGCGGACGAAATGCAAAAGCATTTCGAGTGCCGAACGCGCGAGACCCAAGTCGAGCGCCGGGGGGCGGCCGAGCAAAGAACCCTGCACGCAGATGTGTCTCACGTCCTGGCAACACCAGACCTGCGACCCTCACGACGCGCCGGCTTCGATCTCCTCGCGCAGCATCTCCAGTTCGAGCCACTTCTCCTCCGCCGCCGCCAGATCGGCCTCGGCCTCGGAGAGCTGCGCACTCACCGTGGCGAAGCGGTCCGGATCGCGGGAATAGAGGTCCGGGTCGGCCAGCGTCTCGTGAAACCCGGCAATCGCCGCCTCCAGCCGGGCGATCTCCTTTGGCAGCGTCTCCAGGGCATGCTTGTCCTTGAAGCTCAGGCGGCGCCGGTCGGCGCGCTGAGGGTCACCACCGCCCGTGGCCTTGGCGGGCTTCGCTTTCGGCTTTGCCGGTTGATCATCACGCTTTGCCGCCCCGCCCCGCCGCTGCGCCAGCATGTCGGTATAGCCGCCGGCATACTCGATCCAGCGGCCATCCCCCTCCGAGGCAATCACCGAGGTGACGGTCCGGTCGAGGAAGTCGCGGTCGTGGCTGACCAGCAGCACCGTGCCGGAATAGTCGGCGATCAGTTCCTGCAGGAGATCGAGCGTTTCCAGATCGAGATCGTTGGTCGGCTCGTCGAGCACCAGCATGTTGGAGGGCCGCGCGAAGGCCAATGCCAGCATCAGCCGGCCGCGCTCGCCGCCCGACAGCGCGCTCACCGGCGAACCGGCCTGTTCGGGCGAAAACAGGAAGTCCTTCATGTAGCCGATGACGTGGCGCGGCTTGTCGTCGACCATCACCATGTCGGACCCGCCACCGGTCAGCGTGGCGCGCAGGCTGCGGTCGGGATCGAGCCGGGCGCGGCGCTGGTCGAGGCTTGCGATCTCCAGATTGGTGCCGAGCTTGATGACGCCGGTATCGGGCTTCAGATCGCCGGTCAGCAGGCTGACCAGGGTGGTCTTGCCGGCGCCGTTCGGGCCGATGACGCCGATCCGCTCGCCGCGCTGGATGCGGGTGGAAAACGGCGCGACGATCTGCCGGTCGCCGTAGCGCTTGGTGATGTCCTTGGCGCGGATCACCAGCTTGCCGGAGATCTCGGCTTCCGCCGCCGCCATCCTGGCCGCGTCCGGTGCCCGGCGATGCTCGCGCCGCGTGGAGCGCAGGTCGTGCAGGTTGCCGAGCCGGCGCTGGTTGCGCTTGCGTCTGGCGGTGACGCCGTAGCGCAGCCAGTCCTCTTCCATTGCGATCTTGCGGTCGAGCTTGTGCAGATCGCGCTCCTCCTCCTCGAACACCTGGTCGCGCCAGGCCTCGAAATGGGCAAAGCCCTTGTCGAGCCGGCGCGTCACGCCGCGATCGAGCCAGACGGTCGTCCGCGACAGGGTCTCCAGGAACCGCCGGTCGTGGCTGACCAGCACGATCGCCGCGTTGACGGCGCGCAGTTCGGTCTCCAGCCATTCGATCGCTGGCAGGTCGAGATGGTTGGTCGGCTCGTCGACGAGCAGGATGTCCGGGTTCGGCGCAAGCGCCCGGGCAAGGGCTGCGCGGCGCGCCTCGCCGCCCGACAGGGTCGAGGGGTCCTCCGTGCCGGCAAGCCCGAGCGCCTCGAGCTGGCGCTGGGCGGTATGCGGATCGTCGGCGGGCCCGAGGCCCGCCTCGACGAAGGCGCGGGTCGAGGAAAAGCCCGCAAGGTCCGGCTCCTGGTTGAGATAGCACACCGTGGTGCCCGGCTGGACGAAGCGGCGGCCGCCATCGGGCTCGATCGCGCCGGCGGCGATCTTCAAGAGGGTCGACTTGCCGCAGCCGTTGCGGCCGACAAGGCAGATCCGGTCGCCGGGCAGCACCGACAGGTCGGCGCCCTCCAGCAGCGGCGTGCCGCCGAAGGTCAGGCGGATATCCTGCAGGAGAAGGATCGGCGGCGCCATGACGGTCCCGGTCGTGCCTCGTTTTTGGGCTGCGGTACCGGATCAGGCCGGAACGGCCTCGCCGAGATAGTCGACGGCGGCCTGGATCGCGCCCGATCCGTGCGGGATCCTGTGCGCCTTCAGCGCCATGTCGACGGAAGCCAGCATGCCGATCAGCATCGGTGCGTTGACATAGCCCATATGGGCGATCCGCATGGCCTTGCCCTTCAATTCGCCGATGGCGATGCCGACGGTGACGTTGCATTTCGCAAGCGCATAGTCGAGCACCTTGTCGACGCCATGGGCCTCGTCGACCCGCACGGTGGTCAGCGAATTGGCGCGGGACGCCGGATCGATGATGTTGAAGTCGAGCGCCGCCCCTTCCGCCCAGACCGACACGGCGGCCCGCGTCGCCTCGGCGAGCAGCCGGTGGCGCTCCCAGACGTTTTCGAGCCCCTCGGCAAACAGGATCTCCAGCGCCTTGCGCTGGCCGAACAGCAGGTGCTCGGGCGGTGTGCCGCAATATTTCTGGTAGTGCAGCGGGCCTTCCCGCTCGGTCCAGTCCCAGTATTTGGTGCGCAGGTCGGCGGTCTTGTGCGCCTCCAGCGCCCGCTCGCCGGCGGCGACGAAACCAAGCCCCGGCGGCGTCATCAACCCCTTCTGCGAGCCGCCGATCGAGACGTCGACCCGCCAGCCGTCCATCTCATAGGGCATGCAGGCAAGCGAGGCGATGGTGTCGACCATGAACAGCGCGTCGTGGCCGGCCGCGTCGATCGCCGCGCGGATCGCCGGGATGTCGTTGACGACGCCCGAGGCGGTATCGATCTGAACGACCAGCACCGCCTTGATCTCCGCCCCGGCATCCGCCTTCAGCCGGGCCTCGACGGCGGCCGGATCGACCGGATCGCGCCAGGTGCCGGGCATCGTTTCCACCTCGATGCCCATCATCGCGCCCATCTCGCCCCAGTTATGGGCAAAGCGGCCGCTGTTGAGCACCAGGATCTTGTCGCCGCGCGACAGCGTGTTGGCGAGTGCCGCCTCCCAGGCGCCGTGGCCGTTGGCGGCGTAGATATAGGTGCGGCCGTCGGTGCGGAACACCTTGCGCAGGCCGTCCAGGATGAAGGTCGTGTATTCGACCAGCTCGCCCGTATAGATCTGGATCGCCGGCCGGTGCATGGCGATCAACACGTCGTCGGGGATGGTGGTGGGGCCCGGGATACCCAGAAAGTCCCGGCCGGTGCGAACCGTCATGGCGTTTCAGTCCCGTCACTTTGGGGTGGTGCGGATCCGGCTGGATCGGCAGGACCGCGGCCCGCATCGCGCAGGCCACCGATCGATCGGAGCGGGAGCTTATCCCCGTGACCGGGGGGGCGGTCAAGCCGCTTCCTCTGCATGGCCCACCCCCCGGAATAATCCACGGGGGCTGTGCGCGTGGCTTAGCGCGGCAGGGCCTGCGCCTTGCCGCCCCGGCGGTCGCGCCGGAACCGGCCGGGCGACACCCCCGTCCGCCGCTTGAAGAAGCGGCAGAAATAGCCCGGATCCGAAAAGCCCAGCTCATCGGCGATCATCTCGACGGTCGCCGAGGTGTAGATCAGATAGCGCTGCGCCTCCAGCGCGATCCGGTCCTGGAGGAGGTCGGAGAAGGTCTTGCCGGCGAATTGCCTGCACAGCCGGTTGAGCCGCGACTGGCTGACCGCGAGCCGCGCCGCATAGTCGGTGACCGGCCGGTGCGCGCGGTAGCCCGCCTCGATCAGCCGGCACGCCTCGAAGAACTTCTGCCGGTCGAGCGGGCGGCGATCGCCGAGCCGGCCCTGGCTCGCGATCCGCCGCCGGAGGATGAGCGACAGGATCTGGAACAGCCATTCGAACATCGCGTTGCGCCCCGGATCGCGCGCCTGGAACTCCCGCGCCATCCGCTGAAGCAGGATCGCGGCGAGAGCGGCGTCCGGATCGGTCTCCTCGACGCTGACGATACGCGCCTGCTCGAGCAGGCGGGCAAGCGGGGCCTGCGACTGGCCGGTCGCCAGCAGGAGATGGTCGGACACCGTCACCACATAGCCGATCGTATCGGGGGCGAAGGTGAAGCTGTGCACGGTATCGCCCGGCACGCACACCGCGCAGGGCGACCGCGCCTCGAACAGGCGATCCTCGATCCGCGCTTCGACGCGCCCGTCGATCAGATAGACGATCTGGAACATCCGGCGATGCGTATGCGGCCCGATATGCCAGTCATACAGGCTGGAGCGCACGCGGATGTCCTCGATATGGACGAATTCGGGATCGTCGTCGCCGGGCACCTCGCCATAGAGCGCAAAGCGCGAGACCGGGTCGGTTGGTTCCAGCGACGTCACATCGGCCCTCCGGCGCGCCGGTCCAGTTGACGAAAAAGTACAATGACACCGGCTAAATCATCCCTGATCCGCCGGGATCAAGTTCGATAAAGTACAGAGATCATAATCAAAACGGAGGGTGGCACAATGCGCACGCAGGTCGGGATCATCGGAGCCGGTCCCTCCGGCCTCATGCTGTCGCAACTGCTCCATCTGAAGGGCATCGACACCGTCGTGCTGGAGCGCCACAGCCGCGACTACGTCCTCAACCGCATTCGCGCCGGGGTGCTGGAGCACAATTTCGCGGAAATGATGCGCGAGGCCCGGGTCGGCGAACGGATGGACCGGGAGGGCGAAATCCATGACGGCTTCGACATCACCTACCGGGGCGAACGCCACCGCATCGACCTGAAGGGACTGACCGGCCACGGCGTCATGGTCTACGGCCAGACGGAACTGACCCGCGACCTCTACGAAGGCCGCGACAAGCTTGGCGGCACGGTCATCCACAATGCCGAGGACGTCCGCCCGCACGACATCACGACGGACAAGCCGTATCTGACCTATCGCATCGGCGACGAGCGCCACCGCGTCGATTGCGATTTCATCGTCGGCTGCGACGGGTTTCACGGCGTCAGCCGCAAGTCGATCCCGGCGGACAAGCTGCGCGACTTCGAAATCGTCTATCCGATCGGCTGGCTCGGCGTCCTGTCGCGCACGCCGCCGGTCTCGCACGAGCTCATCTACGTCAATTCCGATCGCGGCTTCGCGCTGTGCTCGATGCGCTCGCACGTGCTCAGCCGCTACTACGTGCAATGCACCAGCGAGGACCGGGTCGAGGACTGGTCGGACGACCGCTTCTGGGCGGAACTGAAGCGCCGGCTGCCCGCCGACGCGGCGGGGTCGATCGTCACGGGGCCGTCGATCGAGAAATCCATCGCCCCCTTGCGCAGCTTCGTCGCCGAGCCGATGCGCTACGGCACGTTGTTCCTGGCCGGCGATGCCGCCCATATCGTTCCGCCGACCGGCGCGCGCGGCCTCAACAGCGCCGCCTCCGATATCCACTATCTCTATCGCGCCATGCTCGACCACTACCAAAACGGTGACGATGCGGGCCTTGAGGGCTATTCGCAAAAGGCGCTCGCCCGGGTCTGGAAGGGCCAGCGCTTCTCCTGGTGGCTGACCAAGCTGCTGCACCGGTTCCCCGACACCAACGATTTCGAGCAGCGCATGCAGCTCGTCGAGCTCGATTACCTGTTCTCGTCTGAAGCGGCGCGGAAATCGCTTGCCGAAAACTATGTCGGTCTGCCGTTCTAGCGCCGGTCGCGAAGCGGCTTCGAGGGCGCCGAAGGCGACATCGAAATCATCTCCGGCGCCCCACAATTCTACTCCGCCAGCCGCCCAAGCCATGCCTCCGCCTGTGCCTTGACGTTGTCCGGCGCCGTGCCGCCATAGCTCGTGCGGCTCTTCACCGAATTTTCGACGCCGAGCACGCTGAAAACGGCCTCAGTGATGCGCGGCTCGATCGCCTGCATTTCCTCAAGCGACAAGGCGTTGAGATCCCGGCCGGTGTCCGAGGCAAGCCCAACGATCCGGCCGGTTACGTGATGGGCCTCGCGGAAGGGCAGGCCCAGTTCGCGGACCAGCCAGTCGGCGAGATCGGTGGCGGTCGAATAGCCGGCGCCGGCGGCGGCGGCCATTCTCTCGCGGTTCGGTTTCAGATCGCCCGCCATGCCGGCCACCGCCGCGACGACCAGCCGGGCGGCGTCGAGGGCGTCGAAGAACGGTTCCTTGTCCTCCTGCATGTCCTTGGAATAGGCGAGCGGCAGGCCCTTCATCACGGTCAAAAGGCCGATCAGCGCGCCGAAGATGCGGCCGGTCTTGGCGCGGACCAGTTCGGCGGCGTCGGGATTGCGCTTCTGCGGCATGATCGAGGAGCCGGTGGTCCAGGCATCCGACAGGCTGACGAAGGCGAACTGGGCCGACGACCAGACGACGATCTCCTCGGCAAAGCGCGACAGGTGGACGGCCATGATCGACAGCGCCGACAGGGTCTCCAGAACGAAATCCCGGTCGGACACCGCGTCGAGCGAATTGGCCATCGGCCTGTCGAAGCCGAGCGTCCGCGCGGTCTTGTCGCGGTCGATCGGGAACGATGTACCGGCAAGCGCCGCCGCGCCGAGCGGGGATTCGTTGAGACGCCGGCGGGCGTCCATGATCCGGCCGCGGTCGCGCGACAGCATCTCGACATAGGCGAGCAGGTGATGGCCGAATGTGACGGGCTGGGCGGCCTGCAGATGCGTAAAACCCGGCATCACGGCGTCGAAATGGTCGCGGGCCTGCGTCGCCAGTGCCGTCTGCAGGGCGTTCAGTGCCGAATCCAGGTCGTCGAGCGCGTCGCGGACATAGAGGCGGAAATCGGTCGCCACCTGGTCGTTGCGCGAGCGGCCGGTATGCAGGCGGCCGGCGGCGGAACCGATCAGCTCGGCAAGCCGCGCCTCGACATTCATGTGGATGTCCTCGAGCGCCGCGGAGAAGGTGAAGCTGCCCGCCTCGATCTCTGACGCGATCGTGTCTAGACCGTGAGCGATCGCCGCCGCATCTTCCTTTGACAGGATGCCCTGGTCGGCCAGCATCGCGGCATGCGCCTTCGAGCCGGCGATGTCCTGGGCGTGCAGCCGCTTGTCGAAATCGATCGACGCGTTGATGGCTTCCATGATGGCGTCGGGGCCGGAGGCGAAGCGGCCGCCCCACATTTTGTTGCTCATGCTATTGCTCCGGGCACCCGACACAATATGTGTAGCGGGCCTGGGGTAAGACGAAAGACACGCGATGACCGAACCCGAACAGAAACCGGCCGGACAGGGACGGTCCCTCCTGGGCCGCCCCGTGACGTGGCTCGTGATCGTGGCCGCGATCGCTGGCGTCGGTGCTGCCGCGATATACGGGATGGGAGACCGGGATGGCAATGTCGCGGCTGCCGGTTGTGACGGATCGGCGGCGCTGGCGCGTGCCGTCAATCCGCTGGCGACCGGCGAGGTCGCCGCCCTGATCGTCCATGACCAGCCGATGCCGGCGCCCGCGCTGACCTTTACCGATGACGATGGCGCCGAGCGCACGCTGGCCGACTGGAAGGGCAAGGCGGTGCTGTTGAACCTCTGGGCGACCTGGTGCGCGCCCTGCCGCCATGAAATGCCGGCGCTCGACAATCTGCAGGCCGAACTCGGCGGCGATTCCTTCGAGGTGGTCGCGGTCAATATCGACACCGGCGGCGACGAGAAGCCGAAGAAATTCCTCGACGAGATCAAGGTCGACGATCTCGGCTTCTATGCCGATCACACCTCCGGCGTGTTCCGCGAGTTGAAGAAGGCCGGGCGCGCCTTCGGACTGCCCACGACCCTGGTGATCGATGCCCAGGGCTGCGAGATCGGCCACATGGCCGGCCCGGCGGAATGGGATTCCAACGACGCCAAGGCGCTGATCGAGGTGCTGATCGATCCGAACAGCGCCTGACGCTGTCTGGTCCCGGAAGCCTTTCCAGGCGCGGCGGCGGTTGCCGCTATTTCTTCAGCCGGAAGGCTGCGTGGCAGTCCCGGCAGGTACGGCCGGCATCGGCGAAGGCCTGCTGGAACGGCTCCGACAGGGTTGCCTCGGCATCGGCGGCCATCCTGTCCGCCGCTTGGCGCAGATCCGAGGCGAGCCCGGTGAACCGGTCCCAATCCCTCCAGATCGTTTCGCGCGCCTCGCTGGGGTGATCGGTGCTGCCATCGGGAAACAGGCCGGGAATGGCCTCGGCATGGGCCGCGATATCGTTTGCCGCGCGGATTGCCCCGGCCTGATCGTAGGCGGCCTTACCGCGCAGCATGGCGGCGATCGTCTTCATGTCCGCGCCAAGGTCCTCCATCGCCTCCATCCGCTCCTTGACGATGCCGGTCGCGCCGCTATGGGCGAGTGCGGCGCCGGCAATGGCGATTGCAAGAGGAAGTCCGAGGAGGACCGGGCGGAGCATTGCGCGTGCGGCTAGCGCGTCGGAACCGGCGTGTCGCCGCGATAGTCGTAGAAGCCGCGGTTGGCCTTGCGGCCGAGCCAGCCCGCCTCGACATATTTCACCAGCAGCGGGCAGGGCCGGTATTTGGAATCGGCGAGCCCCTCATAGAGCACCTGCATGATCGACAGGCAGGTGTCGAGGCCGATGAAGTCGGCGAGTTCGAGCGGGCCCATCGGATGACGGGCGCCGAGCCGCATGGCCGTGTCGATCGCCTCGACCGAGCCGACGCCCTCGTAGAGGACGTAGATCGCCTCGTTGATCATCGGCAGCAGGATGCGGTTGACCATGAAGGCCGGGAAGTCCTCCGACACGGCGATGGTCTTGCCGAGCCGGTCGACGAAGGCGCGGGCCAGTTCGAAGGTCTCGTCCTCGGTGGCGATGCCGCGGACCAGTTCGACCAGCTCCATCACCGGCACCGGATTCATGAAATGAATGCCGATGAAGCGTTCCGGCCGGTCGGTGGAGGCGGCAAGGCGGGTGATCGAGATCGACGACGTATTGGTCGCCAGCAGCGCCTCTGGTTTCAGCGTGACGCAGAGCGCGCGGAAGATCTCGCGCTTGATCTCCTCGTTTTCCGAGGCCGATTCGATGACCAGGTCGACATCGCTCAGGTCGGCCGGCTTCTCGCAGCCGACGATCTTGCCCAGCGCCGCCTGGCGCTCCTCCTCGCTGATGCGGCCCGAAGAGACCTGGCGCGCCATGTTGCCGTTGATGGTGGCAAGGCCTGATTCGACCCGCTCCAGGCTGAGGTCGTTCAGCTTGACGTCGTATCCCGCCAGGGCGCAGACATGGGCAATGCCGTTGCCCATCTGGCCGGCGCCGATGACGCCGACCTTGCGGATTGCAGTTTCACCGGTACCGTCGGTCACCGTCTTCCCACTCCTCACTTCAATCCATCAGGAGCTATCACGTTCGCGGTGCGGCGTGAAGGTCGGTCTTGTTGCATTGCGAAACAAATACCGGTGAAGGGTTATGGCGAAGGCGCGGCCGCACCGCCGCCGTCAGCCCTGTTTCGCAAGCGCCTCGTCCAGTTCCGGCAGGAGCTGGAACAGATCGCCGACCAGGCCGTAGTCGGCGACCTGGAAAATCGGCGCTTCCTCGTCCTTGTTAATGGCGACGATGACCTTGGAGTCCTTCATGCCGGCCAGGTGCTGGATAGCGCCCGAGATGCCGACCGCGATGTAAAGCTCCGGCGCGACGACCTTGCCGGTCTGGCCGACCTGGTAGTCGTTCGACATGTAGCCCGCGTCGACGGCGGCGCGGCTGGCGCCGACGGCGGCGCCGAGCTTGTCGGCGACCGGAACGATGTATTTCTCGAAATTCTCGTTCGAGGCCAGGCCGCGGCCGCCGGAAATGACGATCTTGGCCGACGTCAGTTCCGGACGATCCGACTTGGTCAGTTCCTCGCCGATGAATTCCGACATCGCCGGCATGTCCGGCAGGCCGGCGTCCTCGACGCTGCCCGATCCGGTCATCTCGACGGCCGGGAAGGCGGTGGCGCGGACCGTCACGACCTTCTTGGGATCGGTCGACTTGACGTGCTGGATGGCGTTGCCGGCATAGATCGGCCGCTCGAAGGTGTCGGGACCCTCGACCGCGGTGATCTCGGAGACCTGCATCACGTCGAGCGTGGCCGCCACGCGCGGCATGAAGTTCTTGGCGCTGGTGGTGGCGGCGGCGACGACCGCGTCATAGTCGGCGGCAAGCGTCGTGACGAGCGCTGCCATCGGCTCGGCCAGGCGATGGGCCAGGGCGTCTGCATCGGCGAGCAGCACCTTGCGGGCGCCGTCGAGCCTGGCGGCCTCGTCGGCCACCGCGCGGCAGCCGGAGCCGGCGACAAGAACGTCGACATCGGCGCCGATCGCCTTTGCCGCGCTCATCGCCTTGGCGGTCATTTCGCTAAGGGCCGAATTGTCGTGTTCGGCGATAAGAAGAACGGCCATCAGAGTACTCCCGCCTCGTTCTTGAGCTTGTCGATGAGGGCTGCGACGCTGTCGACCTTGATGCCGGCCTGGCGGGCCGGCGGCTCGGTGGTGTTGAGCACCTCGAGCCGCGGCGCGACGTCGACGCCGTAGTCTTCCGGCGTCTTGGTGTCGATCGGCTTCTTCTTCGCCTTCATGATGTTGGGCAGCGAGGCGTAGCGCGGCTCGTTCAGGCGCAGGTCGGTGGTGACGATCGCCGGCATGGTGAGCTTGACCGTCTGCAGGCCGCCGTCGACCTCGCGGACGACGTTCATCGAGCCGTCGCCGATCTCGATCTTGGAGGCGAAGGTGCCCTGCGGCCAGCCGAGCAGGGCGGCGAGCATCTGGCCGGTCTGGTTGGCGTCGTCGTCGATCGCCTGCTTGCCGAGGATGACCAGGCCGGGCTCCTCGGCCTCGACCACGCCCTTCAGGATCTTGGCGACGGCGAGCGGCTCGACGATCCCGTCGGTCTGGACGAGGATGCCGCGGTCGGCGCCCATGGCGAGCGCGGTGCGGATCGTCTCGGACGCCTGGGCCGGGCCGATCGAGACGGCGACGATTTCGCTCGCCGTGCCGGCCTCTTTAAGCCGGATCGCCTCTTCCACGCCGATCTCGTCGAACGGGTTCATCGACATCTTGACGTTGGCCAGCTCGACCCCGGATCCGTCGGCCTTGACCCGGATCTTCACATTGTAATCGACAACCCGTTTGACGGGCACCAGAACCTTCATGAAGGCAACTCCCTAAAGAGCGAAAAACCGCAAAGCCCCATTGCCGTGGCCCGAGTGCCGGACCCGGAACGTGCGGGCCGGTCGCAGAGGGCTGCGACGGACTGAGAAAACGTGGCCTGAACCCGCCGTTTGTGCCGCAAAGGTTGAACCGCGCAGGCCAAAGCCGGGCGGACCGTACTGACGCGATTGTGACAAGTCAACGCTTCCAACGACGCCGAGTGTCGCGAAGGCGGCATGGCTGGAATTCGGTGGACTCAAAGGCCCCTGTCGAAGAGCGGAACGCCGCGCCTGCGCATGAAGACGACAAGCACGGCGCCGGTTGCAAGGCCGCCGACATGGGCCCACCAGGCGACACCGTCGCCCTTGGAGGCATCGAGCGCCATGACGACCTGCATCGCCGCCCAGAAGCCGAGCAGCCAGTAGGCGCGCAGGCGCAGCGGCAGCCGCCACATCACCAGCACCCAGACCTTCACGCGCGGATGCAGCATCAGGTAGGCGGCGACGACGCCGGCGACCGCGCCGCTGGCGCCGACAAGCGGGATTTCAGAGGTCGGATCGAAAAAGTCCTCGGCAAGGGCCGCCCCGACGCCGCACAGGAGATAGAAGGCCAGGAACCGCCAATGGCCGAGCGCGTCCTCGACATTGTCGCCGAACACCCACAGGAAGGCCATGTTGCCGAGCAGGTGGAACAGGCCGCCATGGACGAACTGGTAGGTGATCAGGGTCAGGTCGGCGGGGATCAGGGCATAGCCGGCGGGGAGGTCGCGATAGTCGTTCATGACCGCGGGAATGACACCGAAGCTGTAATAGACCTGATCGGAGGCGTCGATCAGCGCGCCGCTGGTGAACAGCACATAGACGAGGACGTTGGTGGCCACGAGGCCGGCCGTGATGTATTGAAACGGCAGATGCCGCAGCGTGTTGGTGTCCCAGACGGGAACGAACACGGTCTCCCCCCTTTTCGGGCCGCCCGATGCTCTAGCGGTTCTGGCCCTTCACCCAGAGCACCTCGTCGGTCCCCTTGCCGTTTGCCCAGCGGCTTGCGACGAACAGGAAGTCGGAGACGCGGTTTGCGAATTTCAGCGCGGCCGCGCTGACGGTCTCGCCCGGCTGCTGCGACAATTCGACCATCATCCGCTCGGCGCGGCGAATGATGGTGCGGGCGAGATGCAGATGGGCCGATGCCGGGCTGCCGCCGGGCAGCACGAAGGATCTGAGGGGCTTGAGATCGGCGTTCAGCATGTCGATCTCGCCCTCCAGGCGGGTCACCTGGGCATCGACGATGCGCAAGGGCTCCCAGCCGAGATCCTCGCCGGTATCCGGCGTGCACAGGTCGGCGCCGAGATCGAACAGGTCGTTCTGGATGCGCGCCAGCATGGCGTCGAGATCGGCAAGGGCGTCCTCCGCGCCCGTATGGAGCCTGGCAAGCCCGATCGCCGCATTGGCCTCGTCGACGGTGCCGTAGGCGGAGACCCGCAGGTTATGCTTTGCAACGCGCGCGCCGGTCGACAGGGCGGTCGTGCCGTCGTCGCCGGTCTTGGTGTAGATCTTGTTGAGGATCACCATTGCCGTATTTCCCCTCAGGCCCGGCCCATCAGCCAGACGGTGACCATGATCAGGCAGATCGCCAGGAATTGCAGGCCGACGCGCCAGCGCATCAGTTTCTGCGAGGTGCTGCCGCTGCCGCCGCGCAGCATGTTGATCAGGCCGAGCAGCAGGACGGCGGCGACGGCGCCGATGGCGATCGGAACGATGTAATTGGCAAACAGGTCAGACATGAACAGTCCTTATGGACGGAATTTCGCCACGCGTCACGTCACAACATGCATGGGCGGCGCCTAGGCGTTCATAACAAGGATGGCTGCATTCAGGACCGTCGCGAAGGCAACCCAGATGAAATAGACAAACATGATACCCCCCGCAATCCTGGCGATTCGATAGAAGCGCAGGGCGGTAAGGAAAACGAAGACGCCGAGCGCCAGGATCACGATCAGCCCGAAGAGGGGGCTTTGGGCTGCGAAGAACGCCCAGGACCAGGCGATGTTCAGGGCGAGTTGGGCAAAGAACGCCCAAAGCGCGGCGAAGCGCTGCTCCGGAACCTCGCGATGGCGCCAGACGATCCAGGCGGCGACTGCCATCGCGATATAAAGGGCCGTCCATACGATCGGGTAGACCGGCGGCGGCGGTGTCCAGGCCGGTTTGGCAAGCGCGTCGTACCACGGGTCGATGCTCGGCGTCGCCGCGAACGAGCCGAGCAGGCCGGCGGCCTGGCACAGGACGACCAGGCTGATCAGGATGGTGATTTCGAGGCCCTTTGCGGACGCTTGGGCCGTATTCCCGGGAGGTGTCATTCGTGCCATGTCCTTAGCGGTCTCCTGTCCGCCATACTACGGCATTCGCCCGCCGACCGGATCGCCGGACCTCATTCCTCCGCGTCCGAGGCGCGGGCCAGGAAGCGGTGCAGGGCCCGTGTCGGAAGCACGCGGCGCAGCAGCATCGACACGGTCGCGGGAACGGTAACGCGGTAGCGCGGTCTGGGATTGGGGCTTTCGAGCGCGTGGACGAGCTTGCGGCAGACGGCGTCGGGACCGAGCTTGAAGCGGGAGGTCGAACCGCCGCGTTCCATCCGGGTGATCCGCGTGCGATAGACATCGGCATGGACGGAGCCGTCGATGTCGATGGTCTTTCTGAACACGGCCAGCGCGTTTTGCTCGAAGCGGCTGTCGATCGGCCCGGGCTCGATCAGGCTGACATGGATGCCGGTGTCGAGCAGTTCCAGCCGCAGGGTCTCGGTCAGGCCCTCCAGCGCGTATTTCGAGGCGATATAGGCGCCGCGATACTTCATCGGCACGTAGCCCAGCACCGAGGAGCACTGGACGATGCGGCCGGAGCCCTGCCGTCGCATTACGGGGATAAGCCTGCGGGTGAGGTCGTGCCAGCCGAACAGGTTGGCCTCGAACTGGGCGGCGAGCGCCTCGGTCGGCAGGTCCTCGACGGCGCCGGCGAGCGCATAGGCGCCGTTGTTGAAGACCGCATCGATGCGGCCGTCCGTCGCCGCCAGCACCGCGTCGACCGCCTCGGCGATGGAGGCCCGGTCGGCGTAGTCGAGCCGCAGGGCCTCGAATCCGGCCTCGCGCAGGCGTGCGATATCGGCCGGGTCACGGGCGGTCGGGAAGACGCGCCAGCCGGCCTCCTTCAGCCGATATGCGCAATGGGCGCCGATGCCGCTCGAGCAGCCGGTGACGAGAATGGTCCGGTCCGCCACGGACACCTGGCCTCAACTCCGCAGGTCCAGTTCGCCGATCCGGTCGGCGAGGAAGTCGTAGACGAGCCGGATGCGACGGGAATTATGCAGGTCGCGATGGGCGGTCAGCCAGATCGGCAGGCTGAGGCCCTCGAACTCGGCATCGGGGAAGAGGTGGACCAGGTCAGGATCGTTCTGCGCGAGGAAGACCGGGCCGATGCCGATCCCGAAGCCGGCCTTGACCATCTCCCAGGCCGCGGTCTGGCAATCGCTGCGGAAGCGGAAGAACTCCCGGTCGACCTCGAAGCCGGCCCGGCGGAAGCCGCGTATCATCAGGTCCTCGCGGTCGTAGCCGATGACCGAATGGCCGGTGATATCGGAGAGTTCGGTGAGCAGGCCGCGCCGCGCGATATAGTCGCGATGGGCGAACACGCCGAGCTTCAGCGTGTTGACATGCCGTGTGATGACGTCGTTCTGCTCGGGCCGGAACATCCGCACCGCGATGTCGGCCTCGCGCAGCAGCAGGTTTTCAGCCGTCATGCTGGCGATCAGCTCGATTTCGATGCGCGGCTCGATTTCGTGCAGGTCGGACAGAATGCGCGGCAGGACATAGGTGGCGGCCATCTCGCTGGCGGTCAGCCGGACCGTGCCGTGGACGGCTTCGGCGCGGCTTTCCGCCAGGCGCCTCAGGCCGTCGGCCTGTTCGCGCATGGCGCCGGCATTGTCGAGCAGCGCGACGCCGATCTCGGTGATCCGCAGGCCCTGCGCGGTCCGGTCGAACAGGCGCACGCCGAGCGCGGTTTCCAGTTCGGCGATATGCCGGCCGACGGTCGGCTGGCTGACCCCGAGACGGCGGGCGGCGCCTGACAGGCTGCCCGTTTCCGCGGTGGCCAGGAAGGCCGGAATCAGGTTCCAGTCGAGTTCGTTCAGCATGCACGCCCGTCGCGGTTCGCCCGCCGGCGGCCCTGACCTGTTCCGCCCTGACCTGTTCTGCCGGCTTCAGCCCTATCTGGGGGCGGCAATACAAATTTGAATAGCCGGATTGCGGGTCTGTGCGATTTCATTCCTGTCGGGCACCCCCCATTTCAATCGAAGGTGCATTGGCCCTGGTCAAATTCGAGTCGATTTCGGACCGGGCCTTCAGCCATCGCCAGGCGGGAAGAGGAGTGTTGCGATGTTCTTGATGCCAACGGAGCCGACGGCCTTGATTGCCGGTGCGAACGGTCGGCTGGGCCGCGTCCTGGCAAGCTGGTTCGCCCGCCGCGGCTGGCGGGTGCGGGCGCTGGTGCGATCGGCTGAGACGGGCGATCTGCCCGCCGGCGTCGAGGTGTTCCAGGGTGACGCCCGCAATCACGCCGACCTGATCCGGGCCGGCCGGGGCGCGGACGTGATCGTCAATGCGGTGAATGTCCCCTATACCCAATGGGACCCGGCCCAGCTCGAAATCGCCGATGCCATGATCCTGGCGGCGCGGGAGACCGGCGCCACCCACCTGTTTCCCGGCAATGTCTACAATTACGGCTTCCCGATGCCGGAGGTGATCGGCGACACCACGCCGCAGCGGGCGCTGACCCGCAAGGGGGCGCTGCGCATCGAGATGGAGCGGCGCTTCCGCGAGGCGGCCGATCTGTTCGGCGTGCAGACCCTGATCGTGCGGGCCGGCGATTTCTTCGGCGGTTCCGGCCGTGGCAGCTGGTTCGATCTGGTGATCGCCGCCCGGCTTGAAAAGGCGAAGCTCGTCTATCCGGGGCCGCTCAACATCACCCATTCCTGGGCCTATCTGCCGGACCTTGCCGAAGCCTTCGAGCTCGTTGCGCTGCGCCGGGCGGAATTCGAGGCGTTTGAGACCTTCTGCTTCCCCGGCCACACGGTGACGGGGGCGGAACTGGTCGAGGCCGTGGAGCAGGCGATCGGCGAAGAGGTGCGGGTGTCGCGCCTGCCCTGGACGATGCTGCGGCTTGCCGCGCCCTTCGTGCCGCTGTGGTCGGAGGTCTCGGAGATCGCCTATCTCTGGCACGTGCCGCATGCGCTCGACGGCGGCAAGCTGGAACTGGCGATCGGCGACATACCGATAACGCCGTTCGACAAGGCGGTCGCCGACAGCCTGCAGGCGCTCGGTATCAGCAAGCATCCCCACCGCCCGCCGGTCGGACTGCGCCCGGCGCGTTCGGCGGGGTAGGACGCCCGGGTTTAACGAGCGCGCGGGTTATCCCGCCGAGGAGGATCCGGGGGGCGTATCGGGCGGTGGAGCGCCGGCATCCGGCGGGCTGCCCGGTCCCGCCGCTGCTGCGCCTGTCGCTGGCCGTGCCATGTAGGCGGCTGCCCGCGTGCCGAGGTCGCGGAACTGTTCCGATACCTCGCTTAAGTGCGAGCGCCAGTCGGCGCGGGGTTCCTGGCCTTCGATTGCCCGGAAATAGACCTGGATCAGGGCCGCGATGGCGAACGGTTCGAGGATCGCGGCCTTCAGGCACAGCGCGAAGACAATCGCGAAGACGAAGCCGAAATTCGAGACGGTGCCGGGCAGGAAGTAGACGATCGCGGCGGCGGGTGCCAGGCAGATCAGGAACAGGATGAAGGCCATCGCCCAGACCATTATGGCGATCCAGACGGCGTTCTTGAGGATCCAGGCGGCGTTCTGCGCGTAGAGCACCAGCGCGTCCTGGGCGCTTGCGAACGGGTTCTGCGATTTCGTGCGGATGTTGTAGGCGAGGATCATCTCGTCGACCATGCCGACCGCCACCCGCACCACCGCGCGGATGAAGCGGGCTAGGCCTTCAAGGCCCGGGACCGGCAGGATCGTGGCGACCACGTCGACGATGCCGCTGACGGCGCGCACGACGCCGCGGATCAACTGATCGACGACGAACAGCACGTTGGCCTCGGCAAAGCGGGCCTTGACGACCGACCGGGCGTGCGCGATCTGCGCCATCGATCCGGGCACCGGCGCGCCGTCCAGCACCTCGACCAGCAGGGCGATATGGCCGGCCTTGACCAGATACAGAAACCACTCGCGCACGACATAGAGAAAGGCGGAGACGATCGCGAAGCCGGCAAGCCCGCCGAAGAAGGTGGTGCCGGCCCGGAAGCCGTCATCACCGAAGGCGCCGATGCCCCAGCCGACCGTGGCGCCCATGCCGGTGACGATGACATAGCCGAGCGCCACCGCGCCGTAGACGACGATGCGGGCTGCGATGAACGGCCAGGTGCGCAGGAGCGCTGCGAGCGTCGTACCGATCGAGAAGTCCCAGAGCATACCGGATCGCACCCTGCCTCGGTTCATGCGGTCGCAAGCGGAAAACAGGGGCCGGCGCCGAAACGCAATCGCCGCCGACCGGTCCTCTTGCGATATGGTTACGCGGATAATGATTACGCAAAGGCATGTCCGGCCGCAATCGGTATGCCGGCAATCGTTATCGATGGATTATCACGCAGGGGCAGGTAAACTTGCCTCCTGAGGCATGAGCCCGTGTCGAACGTCCATTAAGAGGGAGAGCCCAGATATGTTTGTTCCTATGTTTATTCCTATGTTTGTTTCCCGCTCATTCAGCAAAGTTTTGCTTTCAGGCCTCGCCGCAACGCTCATCGCCGGATAGGCCCTTGCCGGACCGATCCTTTTGCGCAACGAGGAGGCGCCCAATTTGTGCGGCCTGGAGGTGTCCGTCGGCGAGACCGCACCGAACGGGCCGGTGCAATCGTTTGGTGATCTGGAGATCAACTGGGAGCAGTCCTTCGACACCAACAAGCTGTGCTACCGGGCCTCGGAGCCGCCGGAAATGTGCGGCAACTGGACGGACTGGCGCTGCTGCGAGGCCGGTGACGGCGAAAAGCTCTGCTCGATCAACTGACGGATTGGCGGTGAGGGCGGAGGCTGGCTGCCCCGTCTGTCGATACCCTCTCAGACGCCTGTATCAGTTCCCGCCATCAAGCAGCCGGCGGGCGATCACCTGTGCCTGGATTTCGGCGGCGCCCTCGAAGATGTTGAGGATGCGGGCGTCGCACAACACGCGGCTCACCGGATATTCGAGCGCGAAGCCGTTGCCGCCATGGATCTGCACCGCATTGTCGGCGGCCGCCCAGGCGACACGGGCACCGAGCAGCTTGGCCATGCCGGCCTCGACGTCGCAGCGCCGGTCGGCGTCCTTCTCGCGGGCGGCGTAGTAGGTGAGTTGGCGGGTGATCAGGATCTCGGCTGCCATCATCGCGAGCTTGTCGGCGACGCGCGGGAACGCGACCGTCTGCTTGCCGAACTGGACGCGTTCGAGTGCATAGGACAGGCCCAGCTCCATGGCGCATTGGGCAACGCCGATGGCGCGGGCGGCCGTCTGGATGCGGGCGGATTCAAACGTCTGCATGAGCTGCTTGAAGCCCTGGCCCTCCTCCTGGCCGAGCAGGTTTTCCGCCTTCACCTCGAACCCGTCGAAGGAAATGTCGTACTCCTTCATGCCGCGATAGCCGAGCACCTCGATCTCGCCGCCGGTCATGCCGTCGGCCGGAAACGGGGTGTCGTCGTCGCCGCGCGGCTTTTCGGCGAGCAGCATAGACAGGCCGCGATAGCCCTTTTCGTCCGGATTGGTGCGCACCAGCAGGGTCATCAGGTCGGCGCGGACGGGATGGGTGATCCAGGTCTTCTGGCCGGTCACCTTGTAGACATCGCCCTCGCGGGTTGCCCGCGTTCTGAGCGAGGCGAGGTCCGAGCCGGTATTCGGTTCGGTGAAGACGGCGGTCGGCAGGATCTCGCCCGAGGCGATCAGCGGCAGCCATTTCTGCTTCTGCTCCTCGGTGCCGCCGGCCAGGATCAGTTCGGCGGCGATTTCCGAGCGGGTGCCGAGCGAGCCGACCGCGATCCAGCCGCGCGACAGTTCCTCGGAGACGACGCACATGGATTCCTTGCCGAGCCCCAGCCCGCCGAAGTCTTCCGGGATGGTCAGGCCGAAGACGCCGAGCTCGGCGGTCTTCTCGACCACCGCCATCGGGATGTAGTCGTTCGCCAGGTGCCACTCGTGGGCATGCGGCACCACCTCGGCCTCGGAGAACCGCCGCATCTCAGCGCGCATCGCCTCCAGCGTTTCGTCGAGCCCCGGATCGCCGATATCGCCGGGGCCCTGTTCCTTCATCAGCGCGACCAGGCGGGCGCGGGCCTCGGCCGAATTGCCGGCAAGCAGCGCGCGCACGGTATCGGTGCGGAATTCGGCGATCTCGTCGTCGCCGAGGCCGAGATCGGCCGGCCGGACGGTCTCGCCCTGGCTCATCGGGATGCCGCCCGCAATCTGCGCCAGATATTCGGCCGCCCCGATGCGCACGCACAGCTCTTCGGCCTCGCCGAACCGGCCCTCGCCGCTCATCCGCTCCGTATAGACGGCAAGCTGGCGGATCGCCTCAGCATAGGTCGCCAGCCAGGCAAGCCCGTGGGCTGCGCGCTGATGGGTCTCCAGCAAGGCCGGCGACGGCCTGCCGTCGGCAACGACCATCCCGGCGACGGCGCTGCGGGCATGGGCCAGCAGCCGGGCCGCGGCGTCGGCTGCGGCGAACAGGCGGGCGGCAAGGTCCGGCGTGGAGGTGTCGGCAAGGGCTGCGGTGCTGGTCATCGGCGAGGTCATCTGCGGGTTCCGGTCATGATGCGGCGCACAATAAATCCGATTGCAGCCGCGAAGGCAATCCGGGTTGTGGACGTCAGGGGAGGCAGCGGGGGCAGGCTGCGACGGGTCGGGCCTCAGGCGCGCCCGCGCGTCGCGATCGCCACGCCCGCGACCGTTATCGCCATGCCGGCGATCTGGATCATGTCGAGCGTTTCGCCGTAGAGCGCCCAGGCGATGACCACGGTACAGGGGGTGACGAGGTAGAACAGGGTCGCGACCCGGGCGACCGCGCCGCGGCGGATCAACAGCATGTAGAGGAGCGCGGCGCCAAAGGACAGCGCCACGACCAGCCAGGCCATCGCCAGGCTCACCTCCAGCGTCCAGTCGATGCGCAGGTCCTCGATCAGCAGCGCGGCGATACCGACGACCAGCGCCCCGCCGAGGAATTGCAGGCAGGTGCCGGTGCGCAGATCGGTGGCGGCGCCGCGCGCCTTCTGCCAGATCGATCCGACCGAAATGGCGAGGACGGAGACGAGCGCGGCCGCCACCGTCGCCGGGGTGATGCCGCTGCCGGTGAGCTGCAGCTTCGGCGCCAGCACGAGAGCGACGCCGATGAGGCCGACGGCGAGGCCGAGCCAGTGGGCGGGGGTGATGCGCTCGCCAAGTGTCGGGCCGGCGATCAGGCTGGTGAACAGCGGCTGCAGCGCCACGATCAGGGCTGCGATGCCGGCGGGCAGGCCGTAGTAGATCGCCCAGAACACGCCGCCCAGATAGATGGCCTGGATCAGGGCGCCGACGATGAGCGAATCGAGGACGCCGCGCGGTGTGGCGGGCCAGCGGGCGCGGCCGATCACGGCGGCGATGAACAGCAGCAGGGCCGCGAGCAGGAAGCGGACGGTGAGGAAGCTGAACGGCTCGGCACCGCTCGCCGCGGCGCGGGCGCCGATGAAGCCGGTCGACCAGATCAGCACGAACAGGACCGGCGCCAGCCGCAGCAGCAGGCCGTCGTCGAGGCGCGGCGCGACCGGTTTCGGTGTTCCTGCATCCATCCGTCTGCGGTATCGCCTTGCCCCGGGCCGGGCAAGGGGCTTTGCGGGTGGGCTGGCATTCCGAATTGACATTTGCCGCGCGCGGTACGACGTGTTGGCGCACGGGAGTGAGTTGGCTGCCAGTTCCCATGGGCTTGGGGGCGGCCGGACGGGAGCCGCATGAGCACGCGCGACAGCAAGACCGGCAAGCCGTCACCTGGGCCGCAGGGGACGGGCGCGGAGACGGGGCCGGAGGGGACGGGGCCGGGCGTGACAGAGGCAGAGCCGCCCGCGACCGCGGCGTCGGTGCGCCATTATCTGCACGATCATGCACGTGGCCGGGGCTGGTGGGCGACCAAGGCCGTCTATGCGTCGGCCGAGCGGTTCCTGTTGAATGACGGGCTCTACATGTCGAGCGCGCTCGCCTTCTCGATGCTGCTGGCGATCTTTCCGTTCATCATCCTGATCACGGCGATGACCGGCCTGATCGGCGGCGAGGACCTGGCGACATGGCTGACCAACGCCCTGTTCGATACGCTGCCCGAGCAGGTCGCCCAGGCGTTGCAACCGGAAATCTACAACGTGCTGATCCGCGATGCGGGTGGCGGGCTTCTAACCGTTTCGATCGTCATCGTGCTGATCAGCGTCTCCGGCGCCGTCGAGACGGTGCGCGGCGGGCTGAACCGGGCCTATAGCCTGAAGGAGCCGCGCTCGGTGTTCCGGACGCGGGCCGAGAGCATCCTGTTCGTGATCCTGGCGACCGCGTCCCTCGTCGTCGTCGCCTTCATCGCCATCGTCGCGCCGGTCGGCTATGCGGCGCTGGTCGCGCTCGTTCCCGAGATCGACGAGATCCATCCCAGTTTCGTCCTCGTGCGGCAGGTGACGCTGACGGTGGTGCTGGCGATCCTGCTCTACGCGATCCATCGGCTGCTGCCGGCCCATACGCGGCCGATCCCGTCTTTGTGGCCGGGCATCCTGACGACCATGGCGCTGTGGTACATCGCCGGTCAGGCCTTTTCCTGGTATCTCGCCTCGTTTGCCGACTACGCGCGGATCTATGCCGGTCTTGCCGGCATCGTCGCGGCGATGATTTTCTTTTATCTGGCCAGCGTCATCCTGCTCTATGCCGGCGCGCTCAACCGCGCGCTCGCCGACGCGCGGGCGGTGCGCAGGGCGAAGGCGGGGGAGAAGTGAGAGGGCTGAGGGGCGGTACCACCCTTAGGAGTGTCATGCGTGGACTTGATCCACTACCGTCCGGTTCAACTGGGGCGCGGCTTTTGTGTTCAGCTTCGCCACCCCCTCAGAGGTCATGCCCGGACGTGTTCCACTGCTGTCCGGTTTAAGTCCGGTGCCGTCGATTAACCGATTGCCAGACATGGCATTTACGGCAAGTGACGGTCGCGGGACATGGACTCACTCAACCACTGTCTCGAACGTTATGAACTCTGTTTTCTCCAAGGGAAGCGGTGCCTGATGTCGCCCGCTATTCCCCTCCGTTGTCATTGCCGGGCTTGTCCCGGCAATCCATGAACACAGTCGCTTGCGCTCATTCTGACGGCGGTGTTCATG
>JANQKY010000011.1 GCA_028280885.1 Tepidamorphus sp. | reverse complement strand
GGCATGCATTCAACTGGAATCGCGGTGCCGCTCTATCTCTTTGTTTGCGCATCGGATTTTTCCGAAAACCGGTTCCCACTTTTCGGTCCGATGCTCTAGAAAATCACGTTGCCGATATTGGGCTTCAGGCCCTTGAACCAGGCCTGGACACGCTTCTCGGCTTCGGTGATCTGCTCGGCCTCGAGCGATCCGACGAAGCCGTCGAGCCAGATGTCGCTGGCGCCGGCCGAGCGGGCGATCAGATGCCATTTGGCGGCCTCGATCGGGTCGAGTTCGGTGCCGCGTCCGTTGGCATAGAGGCGGGCGAGCCGGTTCTGGGCGACCGGATTGCCCTTTTCGGCGGCCCGCTTGAACCAGATGACGGCCTCCGCCTCGTCGGCTTCCGCGCCCTCGCCCTTGAACAGCATGACGGCGTATTCGACCTCGGCGACCGCCATGCCGGCTTCGGCCGCCCGGCGCATCCAGTTCAGCGCCTCGGTCTTGTCGGTGGCAACGCCCTGGCCCTCGGCGAGCAGCAGCGCGAGATTGTATTGCGACTGCATATGGCCCTGGTTGGCGGCGAAGGCCAGCAGGTCGGCTGCCGTCTCCATGTCGCGCTCGCGATGCTCGCCTTCGGCCAGGATCAGCGCCAGGTTGTAATGCGACTCGACATGGCCCTGGGCGGCGGCGGTCTCGAACCAGCCGGCGGCCTTGCCGACATCCTGTGGCGTGCCGTCTCCGCGCGCCAGCGCAAGCGCCAGGGCGAACTGCGCCTCGCGGTTGCCCGCCAGCGCCGCCTTGCTGTACCACCAGACGGCCTGCGTCATGTCGCGGGGCACGCCATGGCCCTTGGCATAGAGTTCGCCGAGCAGGGTCTGGGCGGCGGCGTCGCCTTTTTCGGCGGCCTCAAGGGCCGCGCGGAAGGCGGTCAGATAGTAGCCGCGCTGATAGGCGCCATAGGCGATGTCGCGCGGCTTGCCGTTCTCTTCGGCGCGCGCGGCGGGCGCGTCGGCGGGCAGGAACTGGCAGGTCAGCAGGATGGCGGTAAGGGCGGCAAGGGCGCGCATCAGGCGGCGCGCTCGTGCCGGCGTCCGGCGATCGCCAGCGCCCGCCGGACCGCCTCGGCCGGGCCGCCCGGGTGCTGCCAGACGAGATCGCGCAGGCCGATGAAATCGGCGCCGCCATCGACGATCGTGTCCACCGTTTCCCAGTCCTCCGCGCACAGGGCGATGCAGGGGATCTGGAACAGCTCGCACCACCATTCGACCAGGTTGTGGGTTGCGGCGATATCGTCTTCTGAGTCGAGGCGGCCGAGCAGCACGTAGTCGGGTCCGTGTTCGCCAAGCAGCATCGCGGCGTGCCGTGTCGTGCAGTCGCCGGCGCCGACGATCAGGTCGGGCTTGCAGGCTGTCTGCGCGGCGGCAAGCGTGGCCGCGTTGCCGGTGACGTGGACGCCGTCGGCATTGGCCGACACGGCAAGATCGGGGCGGTTGTGCACGAGGAAGGCGGCCCCGGCCGACTGCGCGACCGGGCCCAGCGTGGTCGCGGCGGCGCGCCAGGCCTCGTCATCGGCGTCGGCCAGGTCGAGGATCACGGAGGCGCAGTCGCTGGCTGCCAGCGTGTCTGCGAGAACGGGCGCGAAGGCCTTCGGGTCGAGGGCCTTCGGGGTGATCAGGACGAGGCGTGTCGCGTCGGTTTCCATGGATCTGCAATCGGGTGTCTTCAAACGCCGCAGCGGCTGCACGAACAGGCTGGCAGTCTACGAAGAGACTACCAGCTATCCGGCAATTACGGCAAAAGCGGGGAACACTATGCCCCCCGCTTTCTAAACACTTTGTTAACCATGTTCGCCCAGGTCCCGAGGGATCTGCCAACCCCTCCGGTCGCCGGGCTCGCTGGCGGGCCGGCGGATCAGGCCGCCTGCTTTTCCTTCTCCGCGCTCCACTGGCCGGTGGCGGCAAGGCCGTTCATCCGGGCGCGATGGGCAAAGGCGCGCTGGCCGGCTGCGACATTCTCGCGCTTGCCGCCCCAGGCGGAGAGCGCGGCTGCCTGCAGCGCGCGGCCGTAGGAGAAGGTCAGCTTCCAGGGCAGCGGACCCAGTTCGTTCATCAGCGACAGGTGCTGGGTCGCGGCCTCGTCGGACTGGCCGCCCGACAGGAAGGCGATGCCCGGAACGGTGGCCGGCACGCAGGCCTTCAGGCAGCGCACGGTCTTCTCGGCGACTTCCTCGGGGCCTGCCTGGTTCGCCGCGTTCTTGCCCGAAACGATCATGTTGGGCTTGAGGATCGAGCCTTCCAGCACCACGCGCTGCTCGAACATTTCCCAGTAGAGCGTCTTCAGCGCCCATTCGGTGACCTCGTAGCAGCGGTCGGCGTCGTGGGCCGCGACCGGGCCGTCCATCACCACTTCCGGCTCGACGATCGGCACGATGCCGTTTTCCTGGCACAGCGCCGCGTAGCGGGCCAGCGCATGGGCGTTGGCCTTGATGCAGCCCCAGCTCGGGATGCCGTCGGCGATATCGATCACCGCCCGCCATTTGGCGAAGCGGGCGCCGAGCCCGTGATACGCCTGCAGCCGCTCGCGCAGGCCGTCGAGGCCCTCGGTGACCTTCTCGCCGGGATGGCCGGCCATCGGCTTGGCGCCGGCGTCGACCTTGATGCCGGGAACGGCGCCGGCCGCCTTGATCAGGTCGACGAGCGGCGTGCCGTCGGCGGCCTTCTGGCGGATCGTCTCGTCGAACAGGATGACGCCGGAAATGCTGTCGCGCATCGCCTCGTCGGAGCGGAACAGCATCTCGCGATAGTCGCGACGATTGTCTTCCGTCGATTCAACGCCGATCGAATCGAAGCGCTTCTTGATCGTTCCCGAGCTCTCGTCGGCGGCGAGAATACCCTTTCCCTCCGCCACCATGGCCTGGGCGATGTCCTCGAGCCGTTCGCTCATTCTCGGTCTCCTTATGCTTTGCTTTGTGACTATTTGCGTAACGCCTCGACGCCCGGCAAGGCCTTGCCCTCGAGCCATTCGAGAAAGGCGCCGCCGGCGGTCGAGACGAAGGTGAAATCTTCCGTGACGCCGGCCTTGTTGAGCGCGGCGACCGTGTCGCCGCCGCCGGCCACCGTCAGCAGCCGGCCGGAACGGGTCTCGCGGGCCGCCGCACGGGCGACCGCGTTGGTGCCGGCATCGAAGGGATCGAGCTCGAAGGCGCCGAGCGGTCCGTTCCACAGGACCGTGCGGGCCCGGGCGATGCGGTTTTCAAGGTCGCGCTCGGTCGCCGGGCCGACATCGAGGATCATCTCGTCGGCCTCGACGCCGGTCAGTTCGCAGACCCGGTGCGGCGCCTTGGCTTCGAAGGCCTTGGCGGCGACGACATCGATCGGCAATACGATCTCGCAGCCGGCCTTCTGCGCCGCCGCTTCGATCTCGCGGGCGGTGTCGAGCTTGTCGGTTTCGCACAGCGATTTGCCGATGGCGTAGCCCTTCGCCGCCAGGAAGGTATTGGCCATGCCGCCGCCGATGACGATCTGGTCGACCTTGCCGGCGAGATTGGCGAGCAGGTCGATCTTGGTCGATACCTTTGCACCACCGACGATGGCGATGACCGGCCGCTGCGGATTGGCGAGCGCCTTTTCCAGGGCGCCGATCTCGGCGGCCATGGTCAGGCCGGCTGCCGCCGGCAGCGTCGTCGCGATCCCCGCCGTGGAGGCATGCGCCCGGTGGGCCGCCGAAAACGCATCGTTGACGAAGACGTCGCCGAGGCCAGCGAGCTTTTCCCCGAAGGCCGGATCATTGGCCTCGTCGCCTGCGTGGAAGCGGGTGTTCTCGAACAGCAGCACATCGCCGGGAACGGCCTTTTCCGCCGCGATTTCGGCTGCCTCATCATGCCAGTCGGTCGCAACGAAGCGGATCGGCGCGCCGACGGCATGCTCAAGCGCGGGGAGGACCGTCTTCAGCGACATGTCCTCGACCACCTTGCCCTTCGGACGGCCGAAATGGGACAGGACATGCACCGACGCGCCCTTGGCGAGCAGCGCCTTGATCGTATCGGCGGCGCGGTCGATGCGCGTCGTGTCGGTCACCTTGCCGTCGGCGACCGGCACGTTGAGATCGGCGCGCAGGACGGCGCGCTTGCCGTTCAGCTCAAGGTCGTCGATTTCGCGAAACGATGTCATATCAGGCGGCCTCCGGGTCCTGGAAACGCTCTTCTGGAATGACGGCGATCACCGTCAGTTCGACCAGGAGCTCCGGCTCCCACAGGCCGGCAACCCGAATCCCGGTTGCCGCCGGCCCGGTTTGCATCTCGAACACCCGCGCACGCGCCCGGCTGATCGCCTCCCGGTCCTCGTCGCGCACGTAATAGGTCGTTATCGAAACGACGTCGTTGATCTGACCCCCGAGATCGCGAAGGATCGCCCGGATGTTGTCGAGCGCGACCTCGGTCTGCCGTTCGGCGTCGCCGATGCCGACGACCTTGCCGTCCCGGTCCCAGGCCACCTGGCCGGTCAGATGCACGCGCCGTCCGGCCGGCTCGGCGACGGCCTGGTTCATCGGAAACGAACCAGGCGTCCAGACGTCGGCCGGATTGGCGTTAACGCGTTTCATCGGCGGTCAGGCCCGGGTTTATGCGGATCAGTCGAGGCGTCCCATCGCCACAGCCGTGTCGGCCATGCGGTTGGAGAAGCCCCATTCGTTGTCATACCACGACAGCACGCGGACGAGATTGCCCTCCATCACCTTGGTCTGGTCGAGCGCCAGCGTCGAGGAGGCCGGGTCGTGGTTGAGGTCGGCGGAGACGAGCGGCTCGCTGGTCACGGCCAGGATGCCCTTCAGCGCGTTCGACTGCGAAGCCGCCTCGATCGCGCCATTGACCTCCTCGACCGTGGTCTCGCGCTTGGTGACGACCTTCAGGTCGATCATCGAGACGTTCGGGGTCGGCACGCGCACGGCGACGCCGTCGAGCTTGCCGTTCAAGTCCGGCAGCACCAGGCCGACGGCGCGGGCAGCCCCCGTCGAGGTCGGGATCATCGACATGGCGGCGGCGCGGGAGCGGTAGAGATCCTTGTGCAGGGTGTCGAGCACCGGCTGGTCGCCGGTATAGGCGTGCACGGTGGTCATGAAGCCCTTGTCAATGCCGATCGCGTCGTTGATGACCTTGGCGACCGGGGCCAGGCAGTTGGTCGTGCAGGAGGCGTTCGAGACGACCTTGTGCTCGGCCGTCAGCTTGTCGTGGTTGACGCCATAGACGACGGTGAGGTCGGCATTGCCGGCGGGCGCGGAGACCAGCACGCGCTTGGCGCCGGCCTCCAGATGCATCGCCGCCTTGTCGCGGGCGGTGAAGATGCCGGTGCATTCCAGCGCGATATCGACCTTCAGGTCCTTCCAGGGCAGTTCCTTGGGATCGCGGATGGCGGTGACCTTGATCGGTCCGCGGCCGACATCCATGCTTTCGCCGTCGACCGTCACCTCGGCGGGAAAGCGGCCGTGCACGCTGTCATAGCGCAACAGATGCGCGTTCGTCTCGATCGGACCCAGGTCGTTGATGCCGACCACCTCGATATCGGTGCGGCCGGATTCGATGATCCCCCGCAGCACAAGCCGTCCGATACGGCCGAACCCATTGATCGCTACACGAACTGCCATCGTCTCATATCTCCCGTTCGTGGACCTGCTGAGCAGGCCCCAACTGTAAAAAAACCAACCCGCTCAGGCCTCGTCGACTTGCTGAAGCGCCTCGACCCGGGCCATCGCCTGCTCGGCGACCGCCTCGGCGGTGATGCCGAAATGCTCGTAGAGGTCCTTGTAGGGGGCGCTCGCGCCGAAGCCGGTCATGCCGACGAAGCCGCCGCTGCGGCCGACCAGACGGTCCCAGCCCTGCCTGACCGCCGCCTCGATCGCGACCCGCACGGGCGTGTCGTCGAGGATCGCGCGCCGGTAGACGGCGGGCTGCTCGGCGAACAGTTCGAAACAGGGAACCGACACGACGCGGGTCGGCACGTTGTTGCGTTCCAGGATCTTGCGCGCCTCCAGCGCGATCGCGACCTCCGAGCCGCTGGCAAACAGCGTGACGATCGCCTGGGTGGAGGCGGGAACCAGTTCATAGGCGCCGCGCGCGCAGAGGTTTTCCTCCGAATAGGCGGTGCGCACGGCCGGCAGCCCCTGCCGGGTCAGCGCCAGCACGCTCGGCCGGTGGCGGCAGTCGAGCGCCAGTTGCCAGCATTCGACCGTCTCGGTGGAATCGGCGGGGCGGAACACGTTGAGGTTCGGGATCGCGCGCAGCGCCGCAAGATGCTCGACCGGCTGATGGGTCGGGCCGTCCTCGCCGAGCCCGATCGAATCGTGGGTCATGACGTGGATCACGCGGATGCCCATCATCGCGGCGAGCCGGATCGCCGGGCGGCTGTAGTCTGAGAACACCAGGAAGGTGCCGGAATAGGGAATGACGCCGCCATGCAGGGCCATGCCGTTCATGGCTGCGGCCATGGCGTGCTCGCGCACGCCGTAGTGGATGAACCGGCCGGCATAGTTGTCGGCGGAGAAGACGCCGAGATCGGGCGTCAGCGTGTTGTTCGAGCCGGTCAGGTCGGCGGAGCCGCCGATCAGGTCCGGAACGACGGGATTGATCGCCTTCAGCGCCGTCTCGGAGGCCTTGCGGGTGGCAACCGTCGGTTTTTCCGAGGCCAGCTGTTCCTTGAGGTCGCGGATCGCGCCGGACATGTCGGCGGGCAGTTCGCCGCGCAGGCGGCGGTCGAATTCGTGCCGGGCATCATGGTCGAGGGCGGCCAGCCGCTTCTCCCAGGCGCGGTGGGCCTGGCCGCTGCGCAATCCGGCGATGCGCCAGGCATCACGGACGGGGGCGGGGATGTCGAAGGGCTCATGCGGCCAGTCGAGCTCGGTGCGGGTCGCGGCGATCTCGTCGGCGCCGAGCGGCGCGCCATGGGTCGACGACGTGCCCTGCTTGTTCGGCGCGCCGTAGCCGATCGTGGTCTTGGCGGCGATCAGGGTCGGCAGTTCGGAGGCCTTGGCCTGTTCGATGGCGGCCGAAATGGCCGAGGGGTCATGGCCGTCGATCGCATGGGTGCGCCAGCCCGCGGCATTGAAGCGGGCGATGTTGTTGGTGGAATCGGCGAGCGAGACGGGACCGTCGATGGAGATGTCGTTGTCGTCCCAGATGACGATCAGCTTGTTCAGCTTGAGATGGCCGGCAAGCGAGATCGCCTCGTGGCTGATGCCTTCCATCAGGCAGCCGTCGCCGGCGAGCACATAGGTGTGGTGATCGACGAGGTCATCGCCGTAGAGCGCGTTCATGTGGCGCTCGGCGATCGCCATGCCGACGGCATTGCCCAGGCCCTGGCCGAGCGGACCGGTCGTCGTCTCGATGCCCGGCGTGTGGCCGTATTCGGGATGGCCGGCGGTCTTCGAGCCGAACTGGCGGAAGTTGCGGATTTCCTCGATCGGCAGCGCCTCGCTGCCGAGCAGATGCAGCACCGCGTAGAGCAGCATCGAGCCGTGGCCGGCCGACAGCACGAAGCGGTCGCGATCGGCCCAGTCCGGCGCCTTGGGGTCGAATTTCAGATGCTGGGTAAACAGCACGGTGGCGATATCCGCTGCCCCCATCGGCAATCCGGGATGGCCGGATTTGGCGGCTTCGACGGCATCCATGGCAAGCGCCCGAATGGCGTTGGCCATCGCGCGGTGGTCGACCTGTGCGGCGTGTTCTGACATTACGATCCGATTGGAGCGATCCGATTTGGCCACCGGTCGCGCCTGGCGGGGTCGCCTGAGGCGGATACGGTGGCGTCCGGGTTGGGCCAATCGCGGAGCATCGCAAGGGTGCAAGGCCGTCCGGCATCGGATGGCAGCACCGGCTCCGCGAAACGGGGCGATCAATACCACCTCGTCGAGGTGAGTCAATCGATCGCAGCGACGAATGGTGTCACAGGCGCGTGGCGATCCCCGGTGCCGATCCCTGGCGCCGGCAAATCAATGACGTGAGCGCAAAACCGCGGTGACGTCGTGATGTTGGGGCGATGATGGGCGCAAGAAGCGGTTATGAACCGGCATTGACGCCTTGTGGACGGTTGACCGCGGCTTGCAGCAATGCCTAATCTCTCGACGCTAATCCGTTGACCCTTGGGGGATTCGCGTAACTCGCCGATCGGGCGTCCGGACCGGTCGGAAACAGCCGGGGCCGTGGAGCAAGGGTCGTGACAGGCGCGCGGGGAGGCGTCGTGATGATTGATGTATCGGGGAGCGGGGCCGACTATCCGCTGGACCGGGCGCGTAAACGGTTTTCCAGCGCGCTGGACGGCCTGGAGGCGGCGGTGCGCCGGCGAATGGAGCGCGAAAAGTCGAATGCCGCGCTCGAAGCCGAACTGAGGACGCTTGGCGAGGACCGGTCCAGGCTCGCGCAGGAACTGGACAAGTCGCAGGCGCGGGCGGTCAAGCTCGCGACGATTTCCGGCGACGTCTCGGCGCGTCTCGATTCGGCGATCGGGGTGATTCGGGGACTGGTCGAGACCAGATCGAACGGGGTCGATACCTAGGTTCCGATACCTAGGGGTGGCGGCCGGGAATTTCGAGCGGGAATTCAGAGCGGTAACTTTCAGAACCTTTCGTGCCGGGCGGGCGCCCGGCGCGGCGACAGCGCCGGGGTTTGGGGGCGAGCGGCGGAGAGAACATCATGCCTCAGGTTACGGTCACGATAGACGGCCGTGTCTACCGGATGGGATGCGATCCCGGCCAGGAGCAGGTGCTGACCGACCTGGCCAACGATATCGATCGGCGGATCGGCGCCTATCGCAACAGCTTCGGCGAGGTCGGCGACATGCGGCTGATGCTGATGGCGGCGATGGAGCTCGGCGACGAGTTGAGCGACGCCAATCGGCGGCTGCGCGATCTGGAGGGCGAACTGGCGAGCCTGCGCGAGGCGCGGTCGGCGGTCCTGGAAAAGGTGACCTCGGCGCAGGATTCGATCGTTACCATGCTCGACGAGGCCTCCGAGCGGATCGAGCGAGTAGTCGCAGTGATGAATGGCGCCCCCGATCAATCAGGCGATCGATCGGGCGGCGGCGCGTAGGTCCTTCCACGCCGGCAATGCCGGTTCCGACGCACTGCTGTCCGGTTCAGCGGGGACGTGGCGTTGGTTTTCAGCCTGGCCACCCCCTCAGCCGTCATCCGCGGCCTGATCGGCAACTGTATTCATGGAGGACTGGAATACGTCCAGGCAGGATACTCTTTGCAGCGGTTGCGCCACGGTACCCCCTCTCCCTCGTCATCCCGGCCGAGTGTAGCGAGAGCCGGGATCGGGGAGCCCATGTCGGTGCTGGTGGAACCCCGAACCGCGCGGGTTCTCCGATCCCGGATATTCGCTGACGCGAATTCCGGGATGACGAGGGAAGGGGCTGCGTTCTGCCGCTCCACGCTCTTGCTGTCCTTGCCGGGACAAGCCAGGCAATGACACGGAGGGGGAATGGCGGGCGATACCAAGACACCGCTTCCGTTGAGGAAAACAGAGTTGATGACGTCGGGGTTGGTGGTTGAATGAGTCCATATCCCGCAACCGTCATTTTCCAAAAAATGATGTAAATCAAACGGTTAATCGACTTCTCCGAACGTAAGTCGGACAGCAATGTCTCCGACGGGGGAGGCGGATTGCTTCGTCCCCCGCCGGTCTAAAGCGCAGGCAATTCCACAGCGTAGACGATGATGCCCGCTCAGCCGTGGCAGGCGCAACCGGCGTGGTCGCAGCCGGCCCCTTTCGGATGCCCGTCGGCGCAGGCCTCGCTGCAATAGTTGCGGTCGCTGCGCTTCACCGCGTCATCGACACCAACGATGCAGACGCAATCGGCGCAGGCGCATTTCTGTTGTGTGACAGCTACCATCAGATATCTCCTTCCGCTGGTTGGTCGTCGCCACCGTGTTCATGGGCGAACAGGTGGCCGATCATGATCCTCAGAACGTCGCGCACGCAGTCATCGGCCAGCGTGTAGAAGACCTGCTTGCCGCGGCGCTCCGCCCGCACCATGCGCGCGGCGCGCAACAGCCTGAGATGGTGGCTGACCAGCGAGGCGGAGAGCGCCAGCTCATTGGCGATCTCGCCGGCGGCGATCTCCCGGTCCACGCAGGCCACCACGATCGACAGGCGGGTCTGGTCCGCCAGCAATCCGAAGGTCTCGGCAAGCTCGGCCGACTGATCCGGCAGCAATTCAACGTCCTTCATGATTGAACAATTAAACGATTGTTCAAATGTTTTCAAGAGAGGGATCTGCGGGTGGCGGTTGTTCGGAGTATGAACGGGTGTGCGGTCAGGGCCGGACCGGTGGTTTCAGGGTGCGGGGCTTGCTGTGCTTGCCGTGCCGGCTCGCCAGCCGCTGTCGAACGTCAGTCGAACTTCAGTCGAACTCTGGCGCTTTGAGCGTGGTCTCCCTATTTGACGGTTCTGATGGCAGCACGAAAGTTGGTCAACATCGCCGATGAACGCAGACGAAAGGACAGCCTGCCGGACCCTGTCCGGTTCAGCGGGGGCGAGGCTTTTGTTTTCAGCTTTGCCTCCCCCCGCGGAGGTCAGCCCCGAGCTTGTCCCGGGCCATGAACACCGCCGTCAGAATGGACGCTAACGACTGTGTTCATGGATTGCCGGGACAAGCCCGGCAATCCATGAACACAGAGAGTGAGTGGCGGGCGATGCCAGGACACCGCTTCCATCGTGGATAACGGAGTTGATTGTTTCTTCCCGACAGGCCCCGACATGGTATGAGGTTAAGTCAGGCGAGGCTGCCCGGTGCGACAGGAGACTTTATCCCCGGGGCCTTACGATCTCGACGGGAGCTGTCCCTGGTCTAGCCCGTGGGCTTTTTCATACGGCGCCCACCTACACTAGTAGGATCCCGGGATCGCATTCTCCACCGGCCGCGGCGGCCTCGCCTTCCCTGCCAAACCTGCGTTTGAATGAACACGATCCGGATTTCCCGTAGATGACCGACAGACAGGCCGAGAAGGCCCGATACCGCCGGCTCGGCCAGGCCGCGCGCCGGCGCATTGCCGCCGACCGGCGCGGCGCCGCGGCGCGGGCGGTCGCCGGCTGGGCACCGGACCTGAAGCGGCTGGCGCAGGGCGGGGCCGTGTCGTGCTTCTCGACCTATGGCAGCGAACTCGATACCGCGCCGCTGATCGCGGCGCTCGCCCGCTGCGGCTGCCCGGTCGCGCTGCCGATCGTCACGGGCCGGGGCAAGCCGCTCACCTTCCGGCGCTGGCGGCCGGGCGATCCGACAAAAGCCGGCGCCTTCGGCATCCGCGAGCCGCTCGAAACCGCGCTGCTGGTCAAGCCTGCGGTGCTGCTGGTGCCGCTTCTGTGCTTCGACCGGCGCGGCTTCCGGATCGGCTATGGCGGTGGCTTCTACGACCGGACGATCGCGGAAGCCCGGGCCGAGCGGCGCATCGCCGCCGTCGGGCTTGCCTTTGCCGATCAGGAGGTTGGCCGGGTGCCCGTCGGCCGCTACGATCTGCCGGTCGACAGCGTCCTCACCGAACGGGGACTGGTGATCTGCTCGGGAGGTGCGCGTGCGGCTGCTCTTCGTTGGTGATGTGGTCGGTCGGTCGGGCCGGGCGATCGTGCTGGACCGGCTGCCCGGACTGATCGAGCGGCTGGGGGCGGATTTCGTCGTCGTCAACGGCGAGAATTCCGCCGGCGGCTTCGGCATCACCGAGACAATCCATTCCGACCTGATCGATGCCGGCGCCGACGTGGTGACGACCGGCAACCATGTCTGGGACCAGCGCGAGGCGCTCGTCTTCATCACCCGCACGCCGACGCTGCTGCGGCCCGTCAATTTTCCCGCCGGCACGCCGGGCACCGGCGCCGGCGTGTTCACCGCGCGCAACGGGGCCCGCGTCATGGTGATCAACGTGCTCGGGCTCGTCTTCATGCAGGCGCTCGACGATCCCTTCGCCGCGCTTGAGCGGGAGATCGCCGCCTGTCCGCTCGGCGAGGGCGCCGATGCGATCATCGTCGACGTCCATGCCGAGGCGACGAGCGAGAAACAGGCGATCGGCCATTTCCTCGACGGGCGGGCAAGCCTTGTCGTCGGCACGCACACCCATGTGCCGACCGCCGATCACATGGTCCTGGCCGAGGGCACCGCCTATATGAGCGACGCGGGCATGTGCGGCGATTATGATTCGGTGATCGGCATGGACAAGGACGAGCCGCTCAGCCGCTTCACCTCGAAGATCCCGTCCGCCCGCTTCGAGCCGGCGCTGGGGCCGGCGACGCTGTCGGCGGTGCTGGTGGAGACAGACGATGCGACCGGGCTTGCGGTCAGGATCGCGCCGGTGCGCGTGGGCGGGCGGCTGTCGGAGACGATTCCGGATTGGTAGAGAGGATCCGGTGCCCGGGGCCGGTTTCCGGCCTGGCCGTGCCAGTGGATTTTCGGTCGGGGGCGACCTATAAGCTGGCCAATTCGCGTTGACCAATTCGAGCAAAGACGAGGGGTGTCATGGCAGGACATTCACAATTCAAGAACATCATGCACCGCAAGGGCCGGCAGGACGCCGCGCGCTCGAAGCTGTTCTCCAAGCTCGCCAAGGAAATCACGGTCGCGGCCAAGATGGGCATGCCCGATCCGGCGATGAACCCGCGGCTGCGGCTCGCCGTCCAGAACGCCAAGTCGCAATCGATGCCCAAGGACAATATCGAACGGGCGATCAAGAAGGCCGCCGGCGGCGACGACGAGAACTACGAAGAGATCCGCTACGAGGGCTACGGGCCGGGCGGGGTCGCGCTGATCGTCGAGGCGCTGACGGACAACCGCAACCGGACGGCAGGCGCGGTGCGGGCCGCCTTCACCAAGCATGGTGGCGCGCTGGGCGAGACCAATTCCGTCTCCTTCATGTTCGACCGGGTCGGCGAGATCGTCTATCCGGTCGAGGCCGGTGATGCGGATTCCGTCCTGGAAGCGGCGATCGAGGCCGGCGCCGAGGACGTTCAAAGCGATGCCGAGGGGCACACCATCATCTGCGCCTTCGAGGAACTCGGCGACGTCTCCAAGGCGCTCGAGGACGGGCTGGGAGAGGCCAAGTCGGTCAACCCGGTGTGGAAGCCGAAGACGATGACCGAGGTCGACGAGGACAAAGCCGGCACGCTGATGAAGCTGATCGGCGCGCTCGACGACGACGACGACGTGCAGAACGTCTACGCCAATTTCGAGGTCTCCGAAGAGGTTCTGGAACGGCTGACGGCGGCCTGACCCCCCGCCTATCGCAGCAGATCGTCCAGCATGGGCAGGCTGGTGACGACGGCGAGGGCGATCACCGAATAGGCGATCCGGCGGTACAGGCGTTCGGACGCCAGGCCGAACATGCGCGACCCGGCAAACAACGCGAGCGCGTAGACCGGTGTCAGGATTACCGCCAGCTCGATCGATTCGCGTGTGAAGATGCCGGTCCAGAGATAGGCGATCGCCGCCGCCAGCCCGGAGCCGCCGAAGAAGACGATGATATTGGCGCGGATGACGGCGGGTTTGTACGGTCCGGCGATCCAGAAGGCGACCATCGGCGGCCCGCCGATCTGGGCGACGCCGCTCAGGATGCCCGCCGTGCCGCCGGCGCCGAAGGATACCGCCGGATGCGGCCTGCCGGAATAGCGCCAGCCCGACATCAACAGGACGAGCAGCGCCACGACGATGGCGGTCAGGCCCCAGCGCAGCAGCACGGGATCGGCGGTCGCCAGGATCGCCGCGCCGACCGGGACCGTCAGGAACGCGCCGAGGATCGCCGGCAGCACGGTGCGCCAGTCGCAGCGGCCAAGCGCACGCACCAGCAGCGGCAGCGCCAGGATATTGTCGAGGATCAGGAAGCCGGCCGCCGCGACGACGGGCCCGATCGTGGCGGCTGCGACCGGCATGAAGATCATCCCGGCGCCGAAGCCCGAAAAGCCGCGCACCAGGCCGGCCACCAGCGCGGCGAAGATGACGACGATCAGGGTCGGATCCAGGGACATCGAAGTTCCGGAGGGATGGCGGCGGCGGGCCGATTCAGCGATCGGTGAGCTTACAAACCACAGGATGCGGTGTGGCGGTAGGTGCCGCGTGCGAATGGCAGCCCTGCCGGGACGCCATTTCCCGCTGGCCATCGGGCCGGCCGGGCGACTAAACCGGAGGCATGGGTCAACAGACGATTCGCATCCTCGGCATCGATCCGGGCCTCAGACGCACCGGCTGGGGCGTCATCGACATGCGCGGGACGTCGCTGTCCTTCGTTGCCGCCGGCACGGTCACGTCGGACGCCAAGCGCGATCTGGCGACGCGGCTGGTCGAGCTGCATGACGGCCTTGCCGACATCGTGGAGCGGCAGGCGCCGCACGAGGCCGCCGTCGAGCAGACCTTCGTCAACCGCGACGCGACCGCGACGCTGAAGCTCGGCCAGGCGCGCGGTATCGCCCTGTTGGTGCCGGCCGCGCGCGGCATCGGTGTTGCCGAATACGCGCCCAACCTGGTCAAGAAGACCGTGGTCGGATCGGGCCATGGCGACAAGAAGCAGATCCGCATGATGGTCGCCGTGCTGCTGCCGAAGGCGAAGGTCGAAACCGACGATGCCGCCGACGCGCTGGCGATTGCCATCACGCACGCCCATCACCGCGTCTCGCGGCTGATCGCGGCGGCCGGGGCGTGAGGTGTTCTTGACTTGTTCTGGTCGTTGAAGTAGGTAATACCGAAGAGGTATTACGATATGCGCGTGACATCGAAGGGGCAGGTGACGATTCCGAAGCATGTACGCGACCGTGCGAACATGCCACCGGGAACGGAGGTGGAAGTCGTGCTTGAAAACGGTCGTGTCATGCTGGTTCGGCGCGAGCCGCCGCCGGAGGGGGAAACGCGCGGCCAGCGGATGGTGCGGGAACTCGCCGAGGCCGGGCGGCGAGCCAGGCACAATGGTCTGACGGCCGACGAGATCATGGAAATGACGCGTGGTCCTTTCGACGATGTCGACGCTGGTTGATACGAACATTCTGATCGATGTCGCGAGCGGCGGCGGGGACTGGTTTCGGTGGTCGTCAGCCAAACTGGCCGAGGCTGCCGAGAGCGGTGAAATCGTGATCAACCAGATCGTCTTCGCGGAGGCGTCGATGCGGTTCGATTGGTTCGAGGAGTTTCGGGCGATGCTGGCGCTTTCCGGAATCGCATGCGAATCGCTGCCATGGGAGGGCGCGTTCGTCGCCGGCGAGGCGTTCTATGCCTATCGGCGGGCAGGGGGGCCGCGGGACACGATCCTGCCGGATTTCCTGATCGGCGCGCATGCCAGGGTCAGCGGTCATCGGATCCTGACCCGCGACCCCCGGCGGTTTCGGACCTATTTCCCCGACCTCGACATCATCGCGCCGGACACGCATCCATGACCTTCAGGCGCAGGACGGGGGCAGGCGCATGATCGGCAAGCTCAAGGGCATCGTCGATTCCTATGGCGAGGACTGGCTGATCGTCGATGTCGGCGGCGTCGGCTATCTGGTCACCTGCTCGACCAGGACACTTGCCGATCTGGCCAAGCCCGGCGAGCCGGCGGTCGTTTTCGTCGAAACCGTGATGCGCGAGGACGCGATCCGGCTCTATGGCTTTGCCAGCGAGGCCGAGAAGGAGTGGTTCAAACTGCTGCAATCGGTGCAGGGGGTCGGCGCGCGGGTGGCGCTGGCGATCCTGGGCACGCTGTCGGCGGCCGACCTCGCCAACGCGATCGCCATGCAGGACAAGGCGATGGTTTCGCGGGCGCCCGGCGTCGGGCCGAAGGTGGCCGGCCGCATCGTCTCGGAACTGCGCGACAAGGTGCCGGCGATCGGCGGCGATATCGAATTCGCGAAACTGTCGGGCGACATGGCCGAGACCCGCGTTGTCAGCCCTGCAAGGGATGCGGTCTCGGCGCTGGTCAATCTCGGCTACGGCCAGTCGCAGGCCGGCAGTGCCGTCGCCGCGGCGATGAAGGAAGCGGGCGAAGAGGCGGGGGCGGAGACGCTGATCCGGCTGGGGCTGAAGGAATTGGCGCGGTGAGCACCGATACGCCCGGATCAACGCCCTTCAGCGACGAGACCCTGCGGCGCATTCAAAGCACTGTTATGTTTTTGTTCCTGGGGCCGCTGATCTTTTCGGCAGGGACAGCGCTTGTCTATTTTGCACTGGGCGCCGTGTTCCCGAGCGCGTTTGCTGATCCCTATGACGCGTTGACCCTCGTCGTTGCGGCGGCATCCGTTTTATCGATTGTACCGTGTCTGCTCGCGGGATTGCTCGTCAACCTTGTCCTGTCGAAGACCCGGAGGGACCGTGTCGGGTGGCCGGCGGCGTGCGGCGCTGCGGCGTTCTTTGTCTATGGGCTGCTGTTGTTGACTCTTCTTGATTTCAAGACGATTGGACCGATTGGCGTGTTTCTTGTCGGCGGAACGATTCTGACAGCAATTGCGGCCGAAATCGTCTGCTGGCTGTCGCGCAATTGGCGCAGGCCGTTGCTCAGGGCATCCAGACAAAAACCGATACCACCACCATGACCGACCGCCTCATCGCCCCCGACCAGACGCCCGAAGACGAAGCCGCCGCCTCGCTCAGGCCGCTGGCGCTCGACGAGTTCGTCGGCCAGCAGAAGGCGCGGCAGAACCTGCGGGTGTTCATCGAGGCGGCGAAGGCGCGCGGTGAGGCGCTCGACCATGTGCTGTTCGCCGGCCCGCCCGGCCTCGGCAAGACGACGCTCGCCCAGATCGTCTCGCGCGAGCTCGGCGTCAATTTCCGCGCCACCTCCGGGCCGGTGATCGCCAAGGCCGGCGATCTCGCCGCCCTGCTCACCAATCTGGAGGAGCGCGACGTCCTGTTCATCGACGAGATCCACCGGCTCAATCCGGCTGTCGAGGAAATCCTCTATCCGGCGATGGAGGATTTCCAGCTCGACCTGATCATCGGCGAGGGGCCGGCGGCGCGCTCGGTGCGGATCGATCTGGCGAAGTTTACCCTCGTCGGCGCGACCACCCGTTCCGGCCTGCTGACGACGCCGCTGCGCGACCGGTTCGGCATTCCGGTGCGGCTTGATTTCTACACCAACGAGGAACTGGAGCTGATCGTCCGGCGCGGCGCCCGCGTGCTCGGCATCGAGATCGCCGATGATGGCGCCCGCGAGATCGCCAGGCGCGCGCGCGGGACACCCCGTGTCGCGGGGCGGCTGCTGCGGCGGGTGCGCGATTTCGCCTCCGTCGCCGGCGGCGGCATCGACCGGGCAATCGCCGATTCGGCGCTGGCCGAGCTCGATGTCGATTCGCTCGGGCTTGATGGCATGGACCGGCGCTATCTCAACACGGTCGCGCTGAAGTTCGGCGGCGGCCCGGTCGGGATCGAGACGATCGCCGCGGCCCTGTCTGAGCCGCGCGACGCGATCGAGGAGATTATCGAGCCCTATCTGATCCAGCAGGGCTTCATCCAGCGCACGCCGCGCGGCCGCATCCTGACCCCGCATGCCTTCCGGCATCTGGGGCTTGCCGTGCCGAGCGAGTTCGCGCCGCAGATGGGTTTGTTCTCGGAGGGGGAGTGAGGTCCCCGCGTTCTCCGTCAAGCCGGGAGATCGTCCGATCAATGCCCTCAAAGCTTTGCGGACCTGCGCCATTTACCCGCCCGCTTTCCCGGCGCATAAAGGCTGAATGAGCAGCGATCCCGAAACCGAACCACAGTCCCGCTGGCCCGACCTCTCCGGCCGCATCGTCGAGCGCAGGCACATCCTGCCGATCCGCGTCTATTTCGAGGACACGGACTTCTCCGGCGTCGTCTATCACGCAAGCTACCTGCGCTTCATGGAGCGCAGCCGGTCGGACTTCATGCGGCTGTCGGGGGCCGATCACGTGGATTTGTTTACAGGCGAGGATCCCGTCGCCTTCGCGGTCCGGCGGATGACGATCTCCTATGAACGGTCGGCGGCGATCGATGACATCCTCGAGGTCGAGACCTTCGTCAAGGAAATGCGCGGCGCCTCGATGCTGCTCAAGCAGACCGTGCGGCGCGGCGAGACCGTGCTGGTGACCGCCGACGTGCAGGTGGCGCTGGTGTCGCGGTCCGGCAGGGCCAGGCGCATTCCAGCCGACCTGCGCCGCATCCTCGGCGAGCCGCCCGACGAGGACTGAGGCCCGGCGGTAACGAAGCCTTAACCATCGTCACGGCCTTCTGGTTGTCGGGCGCAATGCGAGTGCTGCCCATAGATTCGACACAATCGACCGCGACCAGATGCACCCGAAAAGTCAGGCGTCGCGCGCGGGCGGGGCGCGTCTCAATCCGGAACCGTATCGCGCGGCACGCTGGGAGGCCGCCGGAGCCGGGTTTGCGGCCGGGCGCCGTCCTCCGTTTCGCCCCCCTTACAGCGAGGTCTAGTCCATGCTCGAAGCCACGACACTTTCGGCGCCTAGCGAGGTGTCGATGCTGTCGCTGTTCCTTCAGGCGGATATCGTCGTCAAGCTCGTCATGATCGGGCTGCTGTTCGCCTCGATCTGGTGCTGGGCGATCATCTTCGAAAAAGTCGTCACCTACCGGCGCACGCGCGGCCGGATGGACCAGTTCGAGAAGGTGTTCTGGTCCGGCCATTCGCTGGAGGAGCTCTATCAGAGCCTGTCGGCGCGCACCAACCACGCGATGGCGGCCCTGTTCGTCGCCGCGATGCGCGAATGGAAGCGCAGCCACGAGACCGGCGCCTTGTCGATGATGGGCGTGCAGTCACGCATCGACAAGGTGATGGACGTGACGATCGCGCGCGAGACGGCGCGGCTCGAGGGCCGGCTCCTGTTCCTGGCGACCGTCGGGTCGGCTGCGCCCTTCATCGGCCTGTTCGGCACGGTCTGGGGCATCATGAACAGTTTCCAGGCGATCGCGGCGTCGGAATCGACCAATCTCGCCGTCGTGGCGCCGGGCATCGCCGAAGCGCTGTTTGCCACCGCGCTCGGCCTGCTGGCGGCCATTCCCGCCGTCATCGCCTATAACAAGCTTTCAAGCGACGTGAACAAGATCATCACCCGGCTGGAAGGCTTTGCCGACGAGTTCAGCGCCATACTTTCGCGGCAATTGGACGAGAGGAACTAGCTGAATGGGTGCCAGCATCGCCGGCGGGTCGGAGAAGAGGCGCCGGCGCGGCCGCCGCAACAAGCCGATGAGCGAGATCAACGTCACGCCGTTCGTCGACGTGATGCTGGTGCTGCTGATCGTCTTCATGGTGACGGCGCCGCTGTTGACCGTCGGCGTGCCGATCGATCTGCCCGAGACGCAAGCCAAACAGCTCGCCGACCAGGGCGAGCCGTTGACCGTCAGCGTCGACAGCGAGGGCCGCGTGTTTCTGCAGGACACCGAAATCGTGATAGAGGAGCTCATTCCCAAGCTGACCGCCGTTGCGGAACAGGGCGTGGAGGAGCGGGTGTTCGTGCGCGGCGACAGGACCGTCGACTACGGGACCGTGATGCGGGTGATGGGCCGGCTGAACGCCGCCGGCTTCCGCCGGATCGCGCTCGTCACCGACATGGAACAGAGCGAGCGGTAGGGCATGCGGGTCGCGCTCTCCGTCTCGACCGTCGGACATGCCGCCATCATCGGCTGGGGGCTGGTGTCGCTGAACGGCGTCGACCCTTACGACGCGACAATGCAGCCGCCGCTGCCGATCGATATCGTGTCGATTGCCGAATTCACCGAGATAACCGTCGGGACCCGCGACGGCGACGAGACGCTTGAGCCGACGCCGCCCGAACCGGTCGAGGAGGCCGAGCCGGTCGAGCAGCCGCAGCCGGACCCCGAACCCGAAGCCGTCGAGGCGCCGGCGCCCCTACCCGAACCCGTGCCGCTCAGGACCGCCGCGCTGACGCCGGACGATCCCGAGCCCGTTCCCGACCCTGAGCCGGTCGTCGAGGCCGAGCCGGAGCCGACGCCCGAGCCGCTTGCCGATGCGCCGATCCCGCGCATCAAGCCGACGCCGCCGGCGCGGCCGCAGCCTGCGGTGGCCGAGACGAAGCCGGAGCCCGACCAGTTCAACGCAGACAATATCGCGGCGCTCTTGAACAAGATCCCGGACAGCGGCGGCACCTCGCCGGCGACGACCGGATCGCTGACGCCGTCGCTTGGCACGGCAAGCGGGACGGGCGGCACGCTCACGGTGAGCGAGATCGATGCGTTGCGCGGCCAGATCTCGCGCTGCTGGAGCCCGCCGGTCGCCGTGCTCGATGCCGGTGAGCTGCGCGTCCGCGTCGGCATGACGCTCAATCAGGACGGCACCCTGTCGCGCCCGCCGGAACTGCTCAATCCGTCGAGCGATCCGATCTTCAACGTCGCCGCCGAGGCGGCGATCCGGGCGATCAACCGGTGCCAGCCCTATTATCTGCCGCCGGAAAAATTCCATGTCTGGCAGCAGGTCAACCTGACATTCGATCCAAGGGAGCTGCTTGGTGGATAGCGCAATCGGAGCCCCCGAAATGGTGTCCATATCCTGCAGGCGGACGATTGCGAAATCGGTCCTTGCCTTTGTCGGCGGCCTTGCCGCCCTGGTCGTCGCGGCGGCCGGCCCGGCCCGCGCGCTGGTCGAGATCGACATCACCCAGGCCAACATCCAGCCGCTGCCGATCGCCATCACCGATTTCGGCGAGAGCGGTGGCGACGCTGAGATGGGCCGGCAGATCGCCGACGTGGTGGCGGCCGACCTGCAGCGCTCCGGCCTGTTCAAGCCGATCGACCGGACCGCCTTCATCGACAAGACCGGTTTCGACCAGCAGCCCAATTTCGCAAGCTGGCGGGTGATCAACGCCCAGGCGCTGGTGACGGGCCGGGTGACGCGGCAGCCGGACGGGCGGCTGAAGGCGGAATTCCGCCTGTGGGACGTGTTCGCCGGCCAGCAGATGACCGGGCAGCAATATTTCACCAATCCCGACAACTGGCGGCGGATCGCCCATATCATCTCCGACGCGATCTATGAGCGGCTGACCGGCGAGCGCGGCTATTTCGACACGCGCATCGTCTTCGTCGACGAGACCGGGCCGAAGGATGCCCGCGTCCGGCGGCTGACGATCATGGACCAGGACGGCGCCAATGTGCGCCATCTCACCAACAATCCCAACGAGATCATCCGCAATCCGCGCTTCAGCCCGTCGCGCCAGGAGATCACCTATGTGTCGCAGCCGATCGGCGAGACGCCGCGGGTCTACCTGCTCAATATCGAGACGGGCCAGCGCGAGGTGGTCGGCGACTTTCCGGGCATGACGTTTGCCCCGAGATTCTCGCCGGACGGCCAGCGGGTGGTGTTCAGCCTGCAACAGGGTTCAAACGCCAACATCTACATGATGGACCTGCGCAGCCGGCGCACGACCAGGCTCACCAATACGCCGTCGATCGATACCAGCCCGTCCTTTTCGCCGGACGGGCGGCGCATCGTGTTCGAATCCGATCGCGGCGGCTCGCAACAACTTTACGTGATGAACATCGACGGCACCGGCCAGAACCGCATCAGCTTCGGCAATGGCCGCTACGCCACCCCGGTCTGGTCGCCGCGCGGCGACATGATCGCGTTTACCAAGCAATCGGGCGGCCGCTTCTCGATCGGCGTCATGCGGCCTGACGGGTCGGGCGAGCGCATCCTCACCGAAGGCTTTCACAACGAGGGGCCGACCTGGTCGCCGAACGGCCGGGTGCTGATGTTCTTCCGCGAGACGCCGGGCGCCTCGGGCGGGCCGCAACTGTGGACAGTCGATCTCACCGGCTATAACGAGCAGCGGGTGGCGACGCCGTCCTTCGGCTCCGATCCGGCCTGGTCGCCGGTTCTGAATTGACCCTGAGACCGGCGTTGGAGTAGAGCGCCGGGTGACTAAGCAAGTGGGGCGCTTTGGGGGCGTTAACCAACTTTCGGAACGAGCGGTTAAGGAAAACAGACTAGGTCTGATTTTCAACAAATGGGGCAGACCGCTCCAGTATCCGGTCCAGTTTTCTTGAGGAGTTCACCGGAATGTCGACATTAACGGGTTTCGCGCCGGCGGGTTTCGCGGGCCTTGGCCGGGGCCTGCGCGTCGTGGCCGTGCTGGCCGTGGCGCTGACGATCGCCGCCTGCGCCCAGAACAAGGCCCAGCAGACCGCCGACGGCAATGTGACGCCCGGCAGCGCCCAGGATTTCGTCGTCAATGTCGGCGACCGGATCTTCTTCGAGACCGATTCCACCTCGCTGACCGCCGTCGCCCAGGACACGCTCAACAAGCAGGTCCAGTGGCTCCGGGTCTATCCGACCTATACGGTCACCGTCGAGGGCCACGCGGACGAACGCGGCACGCGGCAATACAACCTGGCGCTGGGGGCCAGGCGCGCCCAGATCACCCGCGACTACATCGTCTCGCAGGGCATCGCGCCGAACCGCATCCGCACGATTTCCTATGGCAAGGAGCGGCCGGTCGCGGTCTGCAACGCCGAATCCTGCTGGTCGCAGAACCGCCGCGCCGTCACCGTGCTCGACAACGCGCCACCCAGTTAGCCGGCATTCGCCGGCCGGACATGCGTGTGCAGATTCCGAACCGTCCGCCTTGCGGGCGGTTTGTTGTTATGAAACGTCAAACTTTGGACGCACTCGCACCTATGGTATGAGCCGCTCCCGACAACACTCTGACATGATCGGCATCACCGCCATGACGCTTTCGTCACCCCCACGCCTGACGCGGCTTGCCTGCGTCGCCCTTGCCGCCGCGCTGTTGCCGGCCGCTGCCTCGGCGCAGTTCAACCAGCGCCTCAGCCAGGCCGACGCGGCCGCGATGTCGGTGCGCATGACGACGCTGGAAGAGCAGGTCCGCCAGCTCAACGGCCAGATCCAGCAGATGACCTACCAGATGCAGCAGTTGCAGGATCAGCTGCGGCGGATGTCGGAGGACAACGAGTATCGCTTCCAGATGCTCGGCCAGGGGGGTGGCCCAGGTGGGGGATCGACGTCGTCGGCCACCGTTGTGGCCCGGCCGCCGGTCAACCAGCCGCAGGTCAACGTGATCCGCCCGGCCGTGCAGCCGCAGACGCTCGGGCAGGTGCCGGTGGGCCAGGGGGGCGGACAAGTCGGTATCCAGGGGGGCGGGCAGCCGCTCGACCTGTCGTCGGCGCTCAACCAGCCCTTGCCGAATTCCGGCATCGTCCAGGACCAGACCTTCGGCACCGGCGGCGTCACGACGCAAGGCGGGGCAAACCAGGGCTTCGGGACGCAGGACAACACGCAGCTCGTGCTGGCGCCGAGCGGCGATCCGAAGGACGCCTATGACCTGTCCTACGGCTATATCCTGCGCGGCGAATTCGATCTCGCCGAGCAGAGCTTCCGGCAGTTCCTCGCCCAGCACCCGGCCGATCCGCTGGCCGGCAACGCGCAATACTGGCTGGGCGAATCGCAATTCGCGCGCGGGCGCTACCGCGAGGCGGCCGACACCTTCCTGAAGGGCTATTCGCAATATCCCTCCTCCGCCAAGGCGCCCGACAGCCTCTACAAGCTCGGCATGTCCTTAAAGGAGCTCGGCCAGACCGACGCGGCCTGTTCCTCCTTTGCCGAGATCGCCCGCACCTATCCGAACGCGCCGCAGGCGGTGCAGGAGCGGGCGCGGAGCGAAATTCAGAAAAGTGGCTGCTGACCGCACCGCTCCTTCCAGTGAAAACCCGCTGACGCGCGCGGAGGCGGACGCTCTGTTCGCGCCGCTCGTCGATGCAGGCGGCATCGCGCTAGCCGTCTCCGGCGGGGCGGACAGCGTCGCGCTGATGCGGCTCGTCGCCGACTGGCGGGCGCGGAATGGCCTTGCCATGCCGGTCACGGTGTTCACCGTCGATCATGGTCTGCGCGCCGAGGCGCGGGCGGAGGCGGAGCAAGTCGGTGCGTGGGCGCGCGCCGTCGGGCTTAATCACGAGATCCTGACCTGGCATGGCGAAAAGCCGGTCGCCGACATTCAGGCAGCGGCGCGCGCGGCGCGCTACCGGCTGTTGATCGAGGCGTGCGCGCGGGGTGGATTGTCGCATCTCGCGCTCGCCCATCACCGCGACGATCAGGCCGAGACGGTGCTGATGCGGCTTGCCCGCGGCTCCGGCGTCGACGGGCTTGCGGCAATGGCGGAAGACACCATCCGCGACGGTCTGACCATGGTGCGGCCGCTCCTCGATCAGCCGAAGGCCCGGCTGGTCGCGACGCTTCGTGCCCTCGGCCAGGACTGGGTCGAGGATCCGACCAATGCGGACCGGCGCTTTGCCCGGCCGAGGTTGCGGTCGCTGATGCCGGCGCTTGCGGGCGAGGGAATGACTGCGGAGCGGCTTGCCGAGACCGCGCGGCGCATGCGGCGGGTGCGGGCCGCGCTCGATCAGGCTGCCGGCGATCTGCACGAACACTGCGTCAGCGAGGACCGGGCGGGCTTCTGCCGGCTCGACCGGGACCGGTTTGCCGATGCGCCCGAGGAAATCGGGCTGCGCGTGCTGTCCCGGTTGCTGATGGGGATCGGCGGGAGCGACTATCCGCCGCGGCTCGATCGCCTGGAGCGGCTCTATGGCCTGCTGACCGCTCCGGAGGGTGAAGACGACAGCGGCACGATCGCGACGCTTGCCGGCTGCCGGATCGGGTCGCGGCGCGGCGAGATCTGGGTGTCCCGCGAATGGGGCCGCGCCGGCCTGCCGGTTGCCGAGTTGGCCGACGCGCGGCCGGTTACCTGGGACGGACGGTTCGAAGTGACGTCCGATATTGTAAAGAGCGGGGCAATGAGAGGGGACGCTGCCTATGCGGTCCGGGCGCTCGGCCGTGACGGATTGCAGGTGCTGCGTGCCGGGTCCCGCCTGCGGGAGATGCCGGCTGCCGTCGCCCATGTCGCGCCGGCCGTCTTTCGCGGGCGGAAGCTCGTCGCCGCGCCGCTGGTCGAAGCGGAGCCCGGCCCCTATTCGCCACCGGGTTTCACGTTCCGCTTCCTGGGGCGGACAAAGTTCGCAAATGGCGGTATGGTGCCATGATACGAGTTGGCTATTGCACTTCGTTTCGGGCTTTGATTAGTGATCGTTTACGCCAATCCTTTTTCTTGAACCCACTGTCATTGGCAGATCGGCATCAGGTGCCTATCTTAACGGGCGAGAACGCTTAACCGCCGAGCTTCAATCTGTCTAAAAATCGCCCGCTTAAGCGGGTCAGTCAGGAAACAGATGAACGCAAATTTCCGCAATTTCGCACTCTGGGTGATAATCGGCCTGCTGCTTATCGCTCTCTTCAACCTGTTCCAGAGCCCCAGCCAGCGCGGCTCGACGAACGAGATGAGCTATTCGCAGCTGTTGTCCGAGGTCGAGCAGGGCCATGTCCGCTCGGTGACCATTTCCGGACCGCAGGTGACCGGCAACCTGAACGACGGGCGGACGTTCCAGACCTATCTTCCCGACGATCCGAATTTCGTCACCAAGCTCGAGGATGCCGGCGTCTCGATTTCCGCCAAGCCGACATCGGAGGACGTGCCCTCGCTGCTCGGCGTGTTCGTGTCCTGGTTCCCGATGCTGCTGCTGATCGCCGTGTGGATCTTCTTCATGCGGCAGATGCAGGGTGCCGGCGGCAAGGCGATGGGCTTCGGCAAGTCGAAGGCCAAGCTTTTGACCGAGGCGCACGGGCGCATTACCTTCGAGGATGTTGCCGGCGTCGACGAGGCCAAGGAAGACCTGGAAGAGATCGTCGAGTTCCTGCGCGATCCCCAGAAGTTCCAGCGCCTGGGCGGCCGTATCCCGCGCGGCGTGCTGCTGGTCGGCCCGCCCGGAACCGGCAAGACGCTGCTCGCCCGTTCGGTCGCCGGTGAGGCGAACGTGCCGTTCTTCACCATTTCCGGCTCCGACTTCGTCGAGATGTTCGTCGGCGTCGGCGCAAGCCGCGTGCGCGACATGTTCGAGCAGGCCAAGAAGAACGCCCCCTGCATCATCTTCATCGACGAGATCGACGCGGTCGGCCGCCATCGCGGCGCGGGCCTGGGCGGCGGCAATGACGAGCGCGAGCAGACGCTGAACCAGCAGCTCGTCGAGATGGACGGCTTCGAGGCCAATGAAGGCATCATCCTGATCGCCGCGACCAACCGGCCCGACGTGCTCGACCCCGCGCTGCTGCGGCCCGGCCGCTTCGACCGTCAGGTGGTGGTGCCGAACCCGGATGTGACCGGCCGCGAGAAGATCCTCAAAGTCCATGTCCGCAAGGTGCCGACCGCGCCGGATGTCGATCTCAAGGTGGTGGCGCGCGGCACGCCGGGCTTCTCCGGCGCCGATCTCGCCAATCTCGTCAACGAGGCAGCCCTCTTGGCCGCGCGCCGCTCCAAGCGGCTGGTGACGGCGGCCGAATTCGAGGACGCCAAGGACAAGGTGATGATGGGCGCCGAGCGCCGCACCCTCGTCATGAGCGACGAGGAGAAGCGGCTTACCGCCTATCACGAGGCCGGCCACGCGCTCGTTGCGCTGCACATGCCGGCATCCGATCCGATCCACAAGGCGACGATCATTCCGCGCGGCCGGGCGCTCGGCATGGTGATGCGCCTGCCCGAGCGCGACCAGATCTCGCTGACGCGGGCGAAGTGCTATGCCGACCTCGCGGTCGCCATGGGTGGCCGGGTCGCCGAGGAGATGATCTTCGGCCACGAGAAGGTCACCTCCGGCGCGTCCGCCGATATCCGCATGGCGACCAAGCTGTCGCGGGCGATGGCAACGCAGTTCGGCATGTCCGACAAGCTCGGGCCGCTGATGTATGGTGAGAACGAGGAGGAGGTGTTCCTCGGCCACTCGGTGGCGCGCCAGCAGCATGTCTCCGACGAGACGCAGAAGCTGGTCGACGAGGAGATCAAGCACTTCGTCAATTCCGGCTACGAGACCGCCCAGCAGGTGATCACCGAGCATCTCGACGATCTGCACACGATCGCCAACGGGTTGCTCGAATACGAGACGCTGTCGGGCGACGAGATCCGTGACCTGCTGGACGGCAAGCCGCCGGTGCGCGACACCGATATCGACGGCGATCCGAAACCGAAATCCTCGGCCGTGCCGAAGGCGGGCAAGTCGAGCCGGTCCGGCGAGGAGCCGGATGCCGGCGGCATGGAGCCGCAGCCGCAGGCCTGACGCCTGAAGGCTAACAACACATTTTGCCGATGCGGCGGTCTTCCCGGGAAGGCCGCCGCATTGCTTTTGACCCCTATTTCCCTTGATCGGCGCCTCAGGCCCGCGGCGCCGACAGGGTCGCGATCGGCTGAAGGCTTTCGAAGGCGCGGGCGGCCCTGAGCACCAGGTCGTCGCGGCGCGGCGGGCCGACGATCTGCAGGCCGACCGGCAGGCCGCTTTCGGTAAACCCGCACGGGATCGAGGCGGCGGGCTGCTGGGTCAGGTTGAAGGGATAGGTGAAGGGCGACCAGTTCACCCAGTCTTCGCCGAAGCGGCCGTCCGACGGGGTCACGAGGCCGGCCTCGATCGCCGGCACCGGCATCTGCGGCGTCAGCAGCAGGTCGTAGCGCTTGTGGAAGTCTAGCATGGGCAGCGTGAACGCGGCCCGGTCGACCTGCGCGGTGAGATAGTCGTTAAGCGAGAAGCCGGCGCCGATCTCGGCAATACGCTGGTAGCCGGGGTCCAGTTTCGAGCGGTCCTCTGGCGCGACCTTTTCGACGGTCGCGGCGGAAACCGCGTACCAGATCGTCCGGAGCATCTCGACGGGATCGGCAAAGCCGGGATCGGCTACCTCCACGGTCGCGCCAAGCTCGACGAAGCGTTCAGCGGCTCTCGCCGCGGCGGCCTCGACATCGGCGTCGATGTCCTCGACATAGCCAAGGCGCGGGCTCCAGGCGATCCGCAATCCGCGGACGCCGTCCTCGATGCCGATCCGAAAATCCGGCGCCGGCGTGTTCCAGGCAGCCGAATCGCGCATGTCCGGGCCGGACATCACGGTCAGCATCAAGGCCCCGTCGCGGACAGTGCGGGTCAGCGGCCCCTGATGGGCCAGAACGGTCATCGCCGAGGCGGGATAGGCCGGGACGCGGCCGAAGCTCGGTTTGATGCCGAAGACGCCGGAAAACGCGGCGGGAATGCGGATCGATCCGGCCGCGTCCGTGCCGTGATGCAGAACGCCGAGATTGAGGGCGGCCGCCGCCGCCGCGCCGCCCGACGAGCCGCCGGGGGTGCGCGCGGGATCCCAGGGATTGCGGGTGATCCCGGTAAGCGGAGAATGGCACGCGCCGATCCAGCCGAATTCCGGCAGCGTCGTCTTGCCGATCAGGATCGCGCCCTCCTCGCGCAGGCGGGCGACGGCGGGCGCATCCTGTTTCGCCGGGGCCGGGCTGGTGGTCGCCGAGCCGAAACGGGTCGGCAGGCCCTCTATGTCGACGATGTCCTTGATGGTGGCGGGAACGCCGTCCAGGAGGCCCTGAGGTTCTCCCTTCATCCAGCGCGCTTCGGATGCGCGTGCCTGCGCGATCGCGCCGGCCGAATCGACGAGGACGAAGGCGTTGACCACCGGCTCGAAGGCCTCGATCCTAGCAAGGATATCGCTGACCACGGTAACCGGCGACAGCGCCTTGCGCCGATACAGGCCAAGCAGGTCCTCGGCGTTCAACCCGGCAATTTCGTCTGACCCTGCCATCCGGTTTCCTCTGTGCGTTATTGGGGAATGCGTTTTCTTAACATCTCATGCGGACCTGTCGAACCCTGCCGGCTTCGGGCCGATCGGTCCTCCCGGGCCATATGCCGAGGGAGAGACACGCTGGTGATTTTTCAACGCTTTTGCGCTAGCGTGCCGCCGAAAGGACCCATTGAGCGCATAAGGCTTTCCACCCCTATCGTCTCTGGTTCGGGCTAAATCGAGAAAAACAGGACACTGGCCGATGACCCGGAAATTCTTCGGTACCGACGGCATTCGCGGCGAGGCGAACCGCTATCCGATCACGCCTGATATGGCGCTGAAGGTCGGCATGGCGGCCGGAATCACCCTGCGCCGCGGCGCCCATCGCCATCGCGTGGTGATCGGCAAGGACACGCGGCTGTCGGGCTATATGATCGAAACGGCGATGATGGCCGGCTTCACCTCGGTGGGCATGGACGTGTTCCAGCTCGGCCCGATGCCGACGCCGGCGGTGGCGATGCTGACCCATTCGCTGCGCGCCGATCTCGGCGTGATGATCTCCGCCTCCCACAACGCCTATCAGGACAACGGCATCAAGCTGTTCGGGCCGGCCGGCTACAAGCTGTCGGACGCGGATGAAAAGCGCGTGGAAACCCTGCTGCAGTCCGATCTGTCGGACTATCTGGCGGGGCCGGCCGATATCGGCCGGGCAAAGCGGATCGAGGGCGTGCATGCGCGCTATGTCGAGTTCGCCAAGCGGACGCTGCCGCGCGATCTCAGGCTCGACGGATTGCGGGTCGTCGTCGACTGTGCCAACGGCGCCGCCTACCGGGTCGCGCCCGAGGCGCTGTGGGAACTCGGCGCCGATGTGGTGACGATCGGGGTCGAGCCGAACGGCTTCAACATCAACAAGGACTGCGGCTCGACGGCGACCGACGCGCTGTGCCGCAAGGTGCACGAGGTGCGCGCCGATATCGGCATCGCGCTCGATGGCGACGCGGACCGGGTGATCATCGTCGACGAGCGCGGGCGCGTCGTCGATGGCGACCAGCTGATGGCCGTCGTCGCGCAGTCCTGGAAGGAGCGCGGACGGCTGTCGCAGCCGGGGGTCGTCGCGACGGTGATGTCCAATCTCGGTCTGGAGCGCTATCTCGCCTCCCTCGACCTGACGCTCATCCGCACGCCGGTCGGCGACCGGCATGTGCTGCAGGAGATGCGCAATGGCGGCTTCAATGTCGGCGGCGAGCAATCCGGCCATATCATCCTGTCGGATTTCGCCACGACCGGCGACGGCCTGGTCGCCGCGTTGCAGCTGATGGCGGTGGTTGCCCGCTCCGGCAAGCCGGTCAGCGAGGTCTGCCACCGCTTCGAGCCGCTGCCGCAGCTGTTGCGCAACGTCCGCTACAAGAACGGCAAGCCGCTCGAGGCCGGTTCCGTCCAGAAGGCGATCGAATCAGGCGAGGAACGGCTCGGCTCGACCGGACGGCTGGTGATCCGTCCGTCGGGAACCGAGCCGGTCATCCGCGTGATGGCGGAAGGCGAGGATCCGCGCCTGGTCGAGGCCGTCGTCTCCGACATCGTCTCGGCGCTGGAAAAGGCGGCCTGATCTTCTGCGGAAATGGCCGCCTGCGGCTATGGCGCGTAGCCGACCCAGCCGCGCCAGGTGAAGGCGGCATAGAAGGCCGTCACCTCCAATAGTCCGGCCTCGCGCAGGATGCGCGCATCCATGTCCGGATCGAACAGGCAATCGAAGGCCGCGACGGTCTCGCGGGCCTTCTCCGCCATCGCCGGATCGGCTCCCGAAGCGGTGGCGAAAGCGGCATAGCGCGACAGCCAGATGTCCCGCCCGGTCGCGTCTTGCGGAAAGCTGCTGTGGGCGACGATGAGAGGCGCGCCCGGTTTGAGCCGGCGCAGGATCTCCGACACGGTGCGGCGGCGTTCGTCCGCATCGAGGAAATGCAACGTCAGCAGGCTTGTCGCCGCGTCGAACGGCCCGTCCGGCGCGGTATCGATATAGCCATGGTGCATTTGTGCCCGATCGGCGAAGGCGCCAAGCAGGGTTTCGGCCTGTTGCAGCATCGGCAGGGCCGGATCGACGCCGACGAATGTCCAGTCGGGATTGTCCGTTGCGAATGAGCGCAACTCGAGCCCGCCGCCGGCGCCGTGGATGAGAACATGGGCGTCCGCCGGGGCGCGTTCGCGAATGAGAATGCCGGCCATGCGGTGAAGATCGAAAAAGCCGGGGACGAATTTGGGCGGACCGTCGCCATAGCGTGCCGCTTGCTCCGGATTCGAAAACGTGTCCAGGAAGGGCGGCGATGTCTCAGCCATGCTCTGACCTTTCGTCTGTGTTGGTTGCGCGAACCATGCGCGCATGGAAATCGGCACTGAGGTCAGCGAGCGTCACGTCTGCAAAACGGGCAAGCAGCAGCGCCTCGGCTTCCTCGAACGCGTCGCCGAGGGCTGCGTTGACAGCCTGTTCGACGAGGCAGGAGGACGTCTCGTCGCGGTTTGCAAGCGCGATGCAACCCGGGCTGCCCAGCGCATCGTAGATGTCGCGAAGCGACGTCTTGCTCAGGTCGCAGACAAGCGTCCAACCGCCGTGATGTCCTCGTTCCGAACGCACATAGCCGCGGTCGCGCAGGCCGCCCATGATGCGTCGGATGACGACCGGGTTCGTCGTCATGGCGGCGGCAAGCCTTTCCGAGGTAACCGGGCCGTCGGCCTCCGCCATGTGCAGAAGGACATGCAGGGTGCCGGAAAGCCGGCTGTCTCTTTTCATGTAACTTTAAATGTTACATGAAAGATCAAATGTCAATCCTGTCTATTTCGGCCCGCCCAATCCCGGGCGGACGGGTTACAGGTTCGCCTCGAGCGCGCCGATCAGCCGGTCGATATCCTCATCGTCGTTATAGACGTGCTGGGTGATGCGCAGCGCGTCGCCGCGCTGGCTGATATAGACGCCGGCCGCGTTCAGCCTTGCCAGCAAATCATCGGGAACGCCGGCGGCGCGGCGCAGGCCGAGGAAATGCGGGGCGCGGCCCGGCTCGGGCAGGGCCGTAAAGCCCAGCGGCGCGAGCCGGTCGACCAGGTCGCGGTTGCGGGCGCCAAGCGTCTCGGCGATCGCGTCGACCCCCCACTCGGTGATCTGCCGGAGTGCTGCGATCGCGACCGGCAGCAGATGGAAGTTCGACCGCTCGCCCATGTCGAAACGCAGGGCGCCGGGCTGATAGGCGTCCTGATAGTCGACCAGCCGGGCGAAATCCTCCGATCCGGCCCGCGCGATCCAGCCTTCCTCCAGCGGCCGGCCGGACTGGCGGTGCGGCGCGACATAGAGGAAGCCGAGCGAATAGGGGCCGAGCAGCCACTTGTAGGTGGCGGCGATCATGAAATCCGGCTGGACGGTTTTCACATCGAAGGGCAGGGCGCCGAGCGACTGGGTCAGGTCGAGCACCAGCGCCGCGCCCTTGTCCCGGCAGGCGGCGCCGACGGCTGCGAGATCGACCAGCGACCCGTCCGTCCACAGACAGTTCGGGGCGGCGACGATTGCGGTGCGCTCCGAGATCGCTTCCAGGATCAGCCCGGTCCAGTCGGCGCCCGTGTTCGCGGCCGGCGAACCGCTTCGCTCAAGCGTGCGAACGCTTGCGCCGGCGTCCGCTGCAAGCCTGCGCCATGAATAGACGTTGGAGGGAAACTGGTCGGCGAGGACGAGGATCTCCTGGTCCGGCCCGACCGGGAGGTTGGCGGCCGCGGTGGCGATCCCGTAGGAGGCCGACGGCACGATCGCGACATCCTGCGGGCTCGCGCCGATCAGGTCGGCAAACAGCTTCCGGGCAATATCGGATTGGGAAAAGAAGTCCGGCGGACTGATGGTCCAGGGTCTTGCCTTGCGATCGATCCCCGCCCTGCCGGCCGCCGCCGCCGGTTTCATCAGCGGCGCCATATAGGCGCAGTTCAGCCAGGCGATATCGCGGGGAATATCGAACAGGTGGCGCTGGCTGTCGATAGCCCGGTGCGGGGCTGGAGCGGTCTTGGCGGTCATGCGGGTTATCCTTGATGCGGCTTGGTTTTTCCGGCTCCCCGGGCGGCCGAATCGGGGCGATCGGCGGGGTCCGACGGGATCCGGCATGGTTAAGGAACAGGGTTAAACGGCTTGGTTAAGCGGGCTTTAAGGTTTTGTTGCGCACACTCCAGGCTGAAAGTCAGTATCGGCGCAGACGCGCCGTTTGAGCAACCGTTATGCGGACGGACGAGTCATGAGAAGCTTCGCACGAATTGTCGCCCTTGCCGGTCTCGCAGGAGCGGTGGCTACCGGGCAGTCGCAGGCGGCGGATGTCGCAGCCGTCGCGCCCGCCTTCGAGGAAGTCCCGGTGAGCAACTGGTACCTGCGCGGCTTCATCGGAATGACGAACCAGGAAGTCAAGAAGATCGACAACGTGCTGTTCTCGACCGGATACTTCGAGTTCCTCAACGAGCCGGAATTCGATTCCGGCGTGTTGTATGGCGGCGGCGTTGGCTATCGGTTCAATCCGTGGTTTCGCACGGACGTGACCGGCGAATATCGCGGCAAAACGAAGTTCAGCGCCTTCGACCGCTACGATTTCAACGATGACGGCATCTGGGACGGCTCCAACGATTACAGCGCCAACAAGAGCGAATGGCTGTTCCTGGCCAACGCCTATGTGGATTTCGGTGCCTGGCGGGGCATAACACCCTATGTCGGTGCCGGCATCGGCGCCTCGCGCAACACGATCAGCGATTTCGTCGACATCAACGCGCCGGTCAATGGCCAGGCCTACGCGGCGTCCGATTCGAAGTGGAACCTGGCCTGGGCGCTGCACGCGGGCCTGGGATGGGCGGTGACCGAGGCCGTGACCATCGATCTTGCCTATCGCTACGTCAACCTCGGCGACGCGCAGACCGGCGACGTGATTGCCTATGACGGGACCAACAACGTCTACAACCCGCTCTATTTCGAGGACATCACCTCGCACGATGTCCTGTTCGGCCTGCGCTACAACTTCATGTAGGCCGCGTCGCGACTCTCATCGACATCTGAAAGGGCGGCGCCGGAAACGGCTCGCCCTTTTTCACGTTTCACATCCGCCCGCCTTGGGCGATCTCGTGTTTCCTGTGGTTAAGCCAAGATTCCACGCAAGTAAACAGAAGCTTAACGCGCTTGGTTAAGCATCGTGGTTAAGTCAACCTTAACGATTGCACACGCATAGTCGTCGAAGAACGCGGTTGCCTCGTCTCATCGGTTCGGATGGAGACATGGGACAGGGCGCAGGAGTGTGGAGTCGTGGCAATGCACAGCCTCAAGAAACTGACGATTGCGAGTGGGTTTGCCTTTGCCGCCCTGGGGGGTGGCGCGCAGGCAGCCGACATGACGCAGCCGTTTCTGGAACCGATCCTGCCGGTCGAGGTCGCCTCGTCCTGGTATCTGCGCGGCGACATCGGCTACAAGATGTACACGACGCCGAGTGCCGCCTATTCGAGCCTCGTCCAGGGCTACTACGACTATTACAACATCGATCTCGACAACTCCTGGACCATCGGCGGCGGCTTCGGCTACCAGTTCAATCCCTGGTTCCGGACGGATCTGACCGTCGACTACTCGGCGCCCGCGAGCTATTCGAGCCGGCTCACCTGTTTCATTGCCTGCAACGGGGCGCTCTACACCGAGGATTCCGGCAAGATCTCCACCTGGGCGATCCTGGCCAACGCCTATGTGGATCTCGGCACCTGGGCCGGCATCACGCCCTATGTCGGCGGCGGCATCGGTACGGCCAATGTCCGACTGTCGGACTATGGCGGCTATTATGCCCTGCCGCCGCTCAATCCGGTGGCGACGAGGGCGGCGAACACGTCGCAGTGGAACTTCGCCTGGGCGGTGACGGCGGGTGCCAGTATCGATATGACCGACGCCCTGCTGCTCGACCTGAACTACCGCTACCTGGCTGTCGGCGATGTCAGCACGGTCGACCAGTATGGCGGCAAGATCGAGGTCAACGATGTCGCCTCGCACGAGATCAGGGTCGGCTTCCGCTACATGATCAACTGAGCGCGCAACCGACTGGCGTCCTCCGGGACGTCGAGAACAGTCTTCGGACCCGGCAGCAGCGATGCTGCCGGGTCCTTGCGTTTTGCCGCCCGGTGTTGTTTGTCCGGTGATGATTGCCTGGCCGGCCGGAACACCAATGGCGGAGACACCGCATAGCGTGGCCGCGCCGCATCCATCGAACACCGCCGTTCCCTCGGCCTCCGGAGTTACGCCCATGACTGACCTTGCTTCCGCCCTCGAGCGCTGCGGTATCCCATCGGATATGGTTTCCGGCGGATCGCTCACCGTTACCTCGCCGGTCGACGGCAACGAAATCGCCCATCTGCACGAAACACCGATGGCGGCGATGCCCGGCATCATCGATGCGTCCGTCGACGCCTTCAAACAGTGGCGGGTGACGCCGGCGCCGGTGCGCGGCGAACTGGTGCGGCTGTGGGGCGAGGAACTGCGCGCGCTGAAGGCCGATATCGGCCACATCATCTCCGTCGAGGTCGGCAAGATCACCGAGGAGGGGCTTGGCGAAGTGCAGGAGGCGATCGATATCTGCGATCTCGCCGTCGGCCAGTCGCGCCAGATGTTCGGCAAGACCATCGTGTCGGAGCGTCCCGGCCACCGGATCATGGAGCAGTATCACCCGATCGGGCCGGTCGCGATCATCACCGCCTTCAACTTCCCCTGCGCCGTCTTCGCCTGGAACGCCACGATGGCGCTGATCACCGGCAATCCGATCCTGTTCAAGCCGTCGGAGAAGTCGCCCCTGTCGGGGATCGCGACCCTGAAGGCGCTGGAAAAGGCGATCGCCCGGTTCGGCGAAGCGCCGGAGGGGCTCGCCCAGCTCGTGATCGGCGGCGTGCCGCAATCCGAGGCGCTGGTGGAAAGCCCCGCCATTCCGGTCGTCTCGGCAACCGGCTCGACGCGGATGGGGCGGATCGTCGGCCAGAAGGTCGCAGCCCGCTTCGGCCGGCGCATCCTCGAACTCGGCGGCAACAACGCCATGGTGGTGACGCCGGAGGCCAATCTCGACCTGGCGGTGCGGGGCATCCTGTTCGGCGCGGTCGGCACCGCCGGCCAGCGCTGCACGTCGCTGCGCCGCCTGATCGTGCACGAGCGCGTCAAGGACGCCCTGATGGAGAAGGTGCTGGCGGCCTATGGAAGCCTGAAGATCGGCGATCCGCTTGAACCCGGTACGCTGGTCGGACCGCTGATCGACGCGCGGGCCCATGAGACGTTTGTCGCGGCGATCGCGCGGGCGCAGGCCGAGGGCGGTACGCTGCTTACCGGCGGCGACCGGGTGCTTGGCGATACCGCGCCGGATGCCTATTACGTGGCGCCGGCGATCGTCGACATGCCGGGTCAGAGCGCGGTGGTGAAGGAGGAGACCTTCGGCCCGCTGCTCTACGTGCTGACCTATTCGGGCGATCTGGAGGAAGCGATCGACCTGCACAACGACGTGCCGCAGGGCCTGTCGTCATGCATCTTCTCCGACAATATGCGCGAGGTGGAGGTCTTCGTCTCGGCGGCCGGCTCCGATTGCGGCATGGCCAATGTCAATATCGGCCCGAGCGGGGCGGAGATCGGCGGCGCGTTCGGCGGCGAGAAGGAGACCGGCGGCGACCGGGAAAGCGGGTCCGACGCCTGGAAGCAGTACACCCGCCGGACGACCAACACGATCAACTATTCGACCGAGCTGCCGCTCGCCCAGGGCATCAATTTCGGTTGACAGGCACGTTCCAATTCGGAGTCGAAATTAAAGTCGCCCGCAGCTAACCAAAGTCAAGTACGCCCGGCCGGCGATCGCCGAGACTGACGTCGAACCTCAACCAGGGACGGCGTTCTCCGGCGGACAGATGACCAAAGCCGGTCAGGCATTTCTCGTAACTCTTCTGCTGATGCTCTGCGTCGCGCCGGCTGCGGCAAGCGACCGGCTCGCCGCGTTCCTGCGTGATCTTGTCCCCTCAGACCTGCACCAGGACGCCGACGCCTTCGGGCCGGTTCGCGGCGATATCCCCGTCGTCCCGCTCCTTAAAGGCGGCGAAACGGTCGGCTATGCCTTCCTGACATCCGACTTTGTCTCGACGACCGGCTATTCGGGCAAGCCGATCCATATCGTCGTCGGCGTCGACACGGATGCGGTCGTCACCGGGGTGCGGCTGGTCGAGCATGCCGAGCCGATCGTGCTGATCGGCATTCCCGATGCCAGGATCAAAGCCCTCACGGAGCGCTATGCCGGCCTCGACCTGAAGGCGGAAGCCGACGCGGAAGGGGCCGGCCACGACCTGGAGATCATCTCCGGGGCGACGGTCACGATCATCGTCATCGACGATTCGATCGTTCGGGCCGGCCTGAAGGTCGCGCGGGCCTTAGGGCTTGGCGGGCTGGCGCCGCCGGTCGCCGATACCGGGCCGGTCTTCGAGATCGACCCGGAGGCTGCGGCGGCCGAAGACTGGCCGGCGCTGCTTGCCGACGGCACGGTCGGCCGCCTGACCCTCGATATCGGCCAGGTCAACCAGGCCTTTGCCGAAGCCGGCGATCCGAAGGCCGCGGCAAGGCCCGAGCCCGGTGATCCGACCGACACCTATATCGACCTCTATGCCGCGCTCGTCAGCGTGCCGGCGATCGGCGAGCGTCTCTTAGGAGCGGCGGAACACGCCAATCTGGTCGCCGAGATGGCCGACGGCGAGCAGGCGATCCTGGTCGGCGGGCGCGGGCGCTATTCCTTCAAGGGGTCGGGCTATGTGCGCGGCGGCGTGTTCGACCGCATCCAGGTGATCCAAGGCGATACGAGCGTCCGGTTCCGCGACCGTCAGCATCGCCGGATCGGCGAAATCGCGGCTGCCGGCGCGCCGAGCCTCACCGAGCTCGACCTGTTCCGCATCCCGGCCGGCACCGGTTTCGACCCGACTGCGCCCTGGCGCCTGCAACTGCTGGCCCAGCGGGCGGTCGGGCCGGTCAAGAAATCCTTCCTGACCTTCGACCTGCAGGCAGGCCTGCCGCAAGCTTATCTGCGGCCGATCGATACCGGCAACGCGTCGGCGCCTGTCGTCGACCCGACCGACGAGGCCGCCGCGAAGACGGCGCTCTGGCAGCGGATCTGGCGGGACCGGGCGGTCGATATCGCGATCCTCGCCGTGGCACTCGTCCTGCTGACGGTCTTCTTCTTCTTCCAGGTGCCGCTCACCCGCAACGAGCAGGCGGTGTTCTGGTTCCGCATCGCCTTCCTGACCTTCACGCTCGTCTGGATCGGCTGGATCGCCAATGCCCAGCTTTCCGTCGTCAACGTGCTGGCGCTCGGCAATGCGGTCGCCACCGATTTCAGCTGGGACGCCTTCCTGATCGATCCGCTGGTGTTCATCCTGTGGTTCAGCGTCGCCGCCTCGCTGCTGTTCTGGGGGCGCGGCGCCTATTGCGGCTGGCTGTGCCCGTTCGGCGCGTTGCAGGAACTGACCAACCGGCTTGCCAAGCTTGCGCGGATCCCGCAATGGACGCTGCCCTGGGGCCTGCACGAGCGGCTCTGGCCGGTGAAATACATCATATTCCTCGGCCTGTTCGGCCTGTCGCTCTATTCGCTGCCGGTCGCCGAGCACTATGCCGAGGTCGAGCCGTTCAAGACGGCGATCGTGCTGAAGTTCCAGCGCTCCTGGCCGTTCGTCGCCTTCGCGGTGGGGCTGGTGCTGATCGGGCTGTTCATCGAGCGGTTCTATTGCCGCTATCTGTGCCCGCTCGGCGCGGCGCTGGCGATCCCGGCCAAGATCCGCGTGTTCGAATGGCTGAAGCGCTACCGCGAATGCGGCGCGCCGTGCCAGCGCTGCGCCAATGAATGCATGGTCCAGGCAATCCATCCGACCGGCGAGATCAATCCCAACGAGTGCCTCTACTGCATGCACTGCCAGGTGCTCTACCAGCACACGCGGAAATGCCCGGTGGTGATCAAGCGGGAGAAGAAGCGGGCCGACTTCGCCAAATCCAATCCGCCGGTGATGCCGCTGCCCGAGCGATCGGCAAAGCCTGCCCGCGTCGCCAGAACGACCCTCTATCCGAAGCCAAAGCCGGTGCCCGAAGCGAGCCCGGCCGAGTAACCGCTACCTGAAAGCTGAAAGGGAGAAAGACGATGACCGACAAGACGTCCGATACGAAACACGAGGAAACGGGTTTCAACGTCACCCGCCGCGGCATGCTGGGCGGCACCGCGACGACCGCGCTGGTGGCCGGCGCGGGCGCCGTCGGTGGCGGCGCGGCGCTGATCGGCGGTGCCGGCGTCGATCAGGCCAGGGCGCAGGGCGGTGGCCAGCACCATGCGCTGGCGCCCGGGGAGCTGGATGAATATTACGGCTTCTGGTCGTCCGGCCAGTCCGGCGAGATGCGCATCATCGGCGTGCCCTCGATGCGCGAATTGATGCGCGTGCCGGTGTTCAACCGCTGCAGCGCGACGGGCTGGGGCAGCACCAACGAGAGCCTGAAGGTGCTGACCGAGGGCCTGCTGCCGGAAACCAGGGAGTTCCTCGCCGCCAGCGGCATGAAGACCTATGAGAACGGCGACCTGCACCATCCGCATATGTCGTTCACCGACGGCACCTA
>JANQKY010000006.1 GCA_028280885.1 Tepidamorphus sp. | reverse complement strand
TGCCTGACCTGGCGTTTTCGGCAAACGACGGTGGCGAGTCCGCGTCCCGCTACCGTCGTTTGCCGAAAATGTTATACCAGACAAGCGCTTAATCGACGTTGCCGAGATTAAACCGGACAGCAGTGGAACACGTCCGGGCATGACGGCCGAGGGAGTGGTGAAGCTGAAATCAAAGCCCCGTCTCCGCTGAACCGGACAGCAATGGGACAAGTCCGGCAATGACAGCGGAGTGTGCGGGGAACGGACACCACCCTCTCCTTCGTCATCCCGGAAATCGCGATAGCGATTATCCGGGATCGGGGAACCGAGGCGGTTCGTGGGCCTTCTGCCTCGATATCCAGCACCGATACGGGTTCGCTGATCCCGGCGCGCGCTGTCGCCTGGCCGGGATGACAAGGTAGAGGCCTGAAGCCCGCCCGCCCCGCTTGCTCACGCAACCAGCTTGCGGTTGCGCTCGGTGTTGGTCTTCAGATACTCGGCGATCGCCTCGGCCGGGATGGCGCGGCCGAACAGGAAGCCCTGGCCCTGGTGGCAGCCTTCCGCGCGCACCTGGACGAGCTGGTCCTCCGTCTCGATCCCCTCGGCGACGACGATCATGTCGAGGCTCTTGCCAAGCGTCGCCACGGCCCGGACGATCGACGGCGCCTCTTTGTCCTCGACGATGTCGCCGATGAAGGACCGGTCGATCTTGATCTTGTCGAAGGGGAACTTGCGCAGGTAGCTGAGCGACGAGTAGCCGGTGCCGAAATCGTCGAGCGAAATCGCCACGCCGAGCCCTTTCAACTGCTCCATGGTGTTCAGCGTCGATTCGCTTTCCTCCAGCAGCACCTGTTCGGTGATTTCAAGCTCCAGCCGCTGCGCCGGCAGGCCGGACTTGGACAGGCTGGAGATGACCCGGGCCCCCAGCGAGCGATCCTTGAACTGGACCGGCGACAGGTTGACCGCGATCTTGGTCTGCGCCGGCCATTTCAGCGCTTCCATGCAGGCCTGCTGGAGGACCCAGTCGCCGATCGAGATGATCAGGCCGGTCTCCTCGGCGACGGGAATGAACTCGCTCGGCGGGACGAAACCGCGGACCGGGTGGTGCCAGCGCAGCAGCGCCTCGCAGGTCTTCACCGCGCCGCTGCGCAGATCGACGATCGGCTGGTAGAAGACCTGCAGCTCGTTGCGCTCCAGCGCGTCGCGCAGGTCGAGCTCGAGCGCGCGCCGGGCCTGGGCCTGCTTCTCCATGTGCACCGCGAAGAACTGGTGGCCGTTGCCGCCGCCGGCCTTGGCGGCATAGAGCGCCATGTCGGCGTTGCGCATGAGCTCGTCGGCATCGGTGCCGTCGCGCGGCGCCAGCGCGATGCCGATCGAGGTGCCGATATCGATACGATGGCCGTCGATGTCGAAGGGGATCGACAGGGCCTTGACCAGCCGCTGGGCGAGCCGGGCCGCATCCTGGCGGCCGGACACGGTCGGCTGCAGCACCACGAACTCGTCACCGCCGAAACGGGCCAGGATGTCGTTGGAGCGGATGACCGCCTTCAGCCGCTGGGAGACTTCCTTAAGGAGCTTGTCGCCGACGGGATGGCCGAGCGTGTCGTTGACGGCCTTGAAGCGGTCCAGGTCGATCAGCAGGAGGGCGAAGCGGCGGTTGCGCTTCTGCCGCGGATCGAGCATCTCGCAGATGCGCTCGCCGAACTGCGTGCGGTTGGCCAGTCCGGTCAGGTCGTCGAAGCGGGCCAGATGGGCGATCCGCGCCTCGGCCGCCTTGCGCTCGGTGACGTCGTCGAGAATGATGACGGCGCCACCATCGGCCATCAGCCGGCGCGACAGCGATAGCGTCCGCTCGCCGTCCAGCGACATGTAGAATTCGCCGACCCGGTCGGCCCGGAAGCCGCGCATCAGCTCCGCCATGATCCGGCGAACGCCCTTGCCGCCGTGATTGCCCGCCTCGATCGAGTAGCGGACGAGATCGCGGATCGTCGTGCCGACGTGGACCCGGTCCGGCGACAGGCTGAGGATTTCCAGGAAGCGCTCGTTCCAGACCTGCAGGGTGTCGTGCTGGTCGAGCATGCACAGGCCGTGCGACATGTTGTTGAGCGCGATGTCGAACCGGTTCGCCTGTTCCTCGTAGCGCGCCGCGAGCGCTGCCTCCTTGCGCGTGATGGTCAGCGCCTGGAGGATGATCTCGCGGATGCTCATCGTGATGTCGATCATGCCGTAGATGAACATCAGGACGACGAAGCCGAGCGCCCTGTGGATGAAGTCGGGATAGATCAGCAGGGCGATGGCGAGCGGCAGGGTGGTGAGCGTCAGCTGGCCCACCGCGATCAGCGGCCGGCCGGCATTGCGGCCCGAGATCGCCGCCGCATAGCCCGCCGACGTGGTCGCGACCGCCAGATGCAGCGTGCCGTCGGTGGTGCGCAGGATGGTCAGCAGGCAGAGCAGGCCGAGCAGGCCGGAAAAGCCCCAGGCGCCGAATTCATAGATCCGTTCCCAGCGTTTGGTCGACTTGATGTTGTCGCCGGCCTTGTAGCGCTTGTAGACGATCGCCGAGACCACCCGCAGAAGACCGATCGCGAAGATGCCGACCGAGGTCGCCATGATCCAATTGTCATGCGCCTTCAAGGCGACGGCGGCGCCGATGATGCCGCACGCGATCGCCCCGACAACCAGCGATGCAAGTGAGGCAAACAGCGATTCGACGAGCGCGGCCTGGATCTCCTTGGGGAGTTGCGCGTCGGTCTTTCGCGTCGATAGGAGCCTTGCGATCAGCATGTTCTGTCCGGGCGTTTCCGGGTTTTAGGAGATGGCCCCTTCATAGAGATCATTCCTCAATGATCCGAAAACCCCCGGGATCAATGGTGAAACTGGTAAATACATCGAAAGTGGAATCAATCGAATTGCTCATATCTTGGGTGAAATTGTGGCCTGTGCGCAAGTATCGGGCCATCGGAAAGAATATCCGGGTCGCGGCGCCTGAGCCAGCCGCCGGCTGGTAATCCCGTCTGCGGCCCGCTATGGAGGCGGGGGCAAAGTCGCGGGTCGATCATGGGTGAGACAGAAAACGAGGCGCCGGGGTCAGGCGAGGCTGCATCCGAGGGTGTTGCATCGGGCGGGCGGCGTGCGGTCACCGTCGGCTCGGCGACGGTCGATATCATTACGGTAATCGCCGATCGCGACATCGAGCGCGTCTCGATGACCAATGCCAATGCCTCGTTTCTGCTGCTCGAGCAGGGCCGCAAGCTCGATGCGCAGAGCATCACCATCCATCCCGGTGGCGGCGCGGTGAATTGCGGGGTGGGCCTTGCGCGGCTGGGTTTTTCGGTCGCTCCGATGATCAAGCTCGGCGAGGACCTGAACGGCGAGCAGATCCTGGAGCGTTTCGCCGAGGAAGGCCTGTCGACGGCGAATGTCCGGCGCAGCGCCGCGCTCAACAGCGGCATCACCGTGATGGTGTCCTCGCATGAGCGCAACGCGACGATCTTCACGTTTCGCGGCACCAATACGCTGATCACCGAAGAGGACCTGCCGGCGGCGATGTTCACCGGCGCCGATCTGGTCCATGTCTCGGGCCTCAGCAACCGGTCGGCGGATCAGTTCCCGCATGTCGTTTCCGCTGCGCACGGCGCAGGCGCCTTCGTGTCGGCCAATCCGGGCATCCGGCAATTGACGTCGCGGCGCGAGGCGTTCTTCGGCGCGCTCGCCGGTCTCGACCTGCTCAGCCTCAACCGCGTCGAGGCCGAGGCGCTGGTGCCGGCGCTGGTGGCGCAGTTCGACGATCCCGAAACCGTCCAGTTGCCCGAGGATGCGCCGGACCTGATGCGCAGGGGCTTGCGCGGCGTCGGCTTCGACATGCCGCTGGAAGGTTTCTTCGCCGCGCTCCACACGCTCGGCGTCGGCCATGTCTCGGTCACCGACGGTGCGTCCGGCGCCTATCTGTCGCAAGCCGCCCATCTGTCGCAAACGGGAGGGGTCTGTTTCTGCCCGCCGCTCAAGGTCGAGCCGGCCGGCACCGCGGGCGCCGGCGACGCCTTCGCCTCGACGCTGGCCGGCGCGCTGGTTTCGGCCCGTTCGCCCGGTGACGCGCTTGCCCTTGCCACCGTCAACGCCGCCTCGGTCGTCGAGCATGTCGACACCCAGTCGGGACTGATGACGGCGGCGGCGATGGAAGCGCGGCTGCAGGCGGCGCCGGTCGGTTTCGCGGCGCGGCAGATTTTATGAGCGGGATCGAAAGACTTGCGTAACCGGCCGACACGATACTGCGGACGGACCTCGTTTAAGTTCGCGTGTCGTCGGCGTCATTCTGGTGTACTAATCGAATGGCCGACATGAGGCGGGGTCCGATCGAGTAGGCGTGTGCGTAGGAACAGGTCATCGATTTTGACCGTCCGGTGCTTTGGGGTTGGCAGACGGGTGGTATATGGCGTGATGGCGGTCGTCATCGCGGCCGGTGGCCTATGTCTTCCCGCCGGCATCGCCGGTCCGGGCCCGGCACAGGCGCAGCAGTCCGGTTCCGACCAGCAGAATCAGACCGCACAACCGGGCGAAACGCTGGCGGGGCCGGAGTCCTCAGCGTCGGATTCTTCCGGGCCCGACTTTTCCGGGATCGCCTATTCCGTCACCTTCAACCTGACTGGCGGCAGCGACGCGCTGAAGGCGGTGATCCAGGAGACCTCCAATCTGAAGGCGCTGGAACAGGATCCGCCGGCCGGCCCGTCCGGGCTGGTGCGACGCGCCCAGGCCGACATGCAGCGCATCCAGTCGGCGCTCAACGCCGAAGCCTATTACGGCGGGCTGATCGACATCCGTGTCGCCGGCGTCCCGGTCGGCGAGGAGCGGGCGGTCGACGCGGCGGCCGCCGGCGCCCTGCGCGGCCCGGTGCCGGTCACGGTCACGGTCGAGGCGGGGCCGCAATTCGTGTTCGGCGTCATCACGCTCGCCGACGCGGCAACGGGCGCGCCGCCGCCGCCGGTGCCGGTCGATGTGACGACGCTCGGCATCGATCCGGGAACGCCGGCGCTGGCCCAGAAGGTGATCGCGGCGCAGTCGGCGCTGGTCGACCGGATGCAGGATCTCGGCTATCCGCTCGCCGCCGTGCCGCAGCGCCAGGCGATCGCCGACCATTCCAACAATACGCTCGACGTCACCTTCTTCCTGTCGCCGGGCCGCCAGGCCGATATCGGCCCGGTCACGGTCGAGGGCGCCAGCGGCGTCGATCCGGATTTCATCGTCCGCCAGGCCAACGTCAAGCCCGGCACCCGCTATTCGCGCAAGGAGATCAGCCGCATCCGCGACGAGATCGCCTCGCTCGGCACCTTCAATTCCGTCCGCGTGGTGGAAGGCGACGCGGTCTCGGAGGACGGGCAGATCCCGCTGATCATCGAGGTCGACGAGCGCAAGTCGCGCTTCGTCGGCATCGGCGCGAGCTATTCCTCCACCGAGGGCGCGACGCTGAGCGGCTATTGGGGGCATCGCAACCTGTTCGGGCGGGCCGAGAAGCTGCGGGTGGAGGGCGAGATCTCGCGGCTGTTCTCCAATGCCATCGACGACCTGCAATACATTGCCAAGGCGACCTTCGAAAAGCCGGGCATCATCACGCCGGTCGACGACCTGCTGATCGAGGCGCGCGCCTTCCGCGAGGTGCCGGAAGCCTATACGAGCACCGGCCTGGGCGGCCAGATCGCCGTGCGGCGGCACTTCTCGGAGCGGCTGGAGGGGCGGATCGGGCTTGAGGTCGAACACGCCGAGACGACCGACGCGCTCGGCACCAATACCTATACGCTGGTCGGCATCCCGGCCTCGCTGCGCTATGATTCCACCGACAACAAGCTCGACCCCTCGAAGGGCATCCGCGCTTATGTGCAGGCCGAGCCATTCCCGGAGTTCCTCGGCTCGACGGTCGGCATGACGGTCTTCGAGGGCGGCATTTCCGGCTATCACGCGATCGATCCCAAGAAGCGCTGGATCCTGGCCGGCCGCATCCTGACCGGCACGATATCCGGGCCGGGGCTTGCCGAGATCCCGGCCGACCGGCGGTTCTATGCCGGCGGCGGCGGCACGATCCGCGGCTATGACTATCAGGGCGTCAGTCCGCGCCTGCCGACCGGCCAGATCATCGGCGGCAAGAGCCTGTTCGTCGCGTCCGCCGAGGCGCGTGTTAAGATTACCGATACGATCGGCGTGGTTCCCTTCGTCGATGCCGGCGGGGCGTTCGATTCGGACATGCCGCAATTCGATGCCGACGAATTCAAGGTCGGGGCCGGTCTCGGGCTTCGCTACTATACGGCGATCGGCCCGATCCGCTTCGATGTCGCCGTGCCGCTGGAGCGTGGCCCATGGGATCCGAGCGTGGCGTTCTATGTCGGGCTCGGACAGGCGTTTTAACGGTAAGTGCAGGTCGTGAGACGCGCGCGTCGCATAGCCGCCCTTGTCGCGGCGATCCTTTTCGTTCCGCTGGTGCTCGCCGGCGCGCTGCTGGCCTTCGTGCAGACCGGGCCGGGCCGCGCCATGGTCATCTGGGCGGCGGAGACCTTCGGGTCGAGCGAGGCGATGACGGTCCGCATCGGCGCGCTCGACGGCGCGATCCCCTTCGACATGACGGTCCGGGACGTCAGCCTGGCCGATCCGGGCGGCGTCTGGCTGAGCGTCGACCGCGCCCGGCTCGACTGGAGCCCCCTGGCGCTTGTCGCCGGCGTGTTGTCGATCCGGATGATCGATGTCGATACCGTCGATCTTGCCCGCCTGCCGGCGCCGTCGCCCGCCCCGTCGGATACGCCGAAGGAGGATACCGGCGGCGGGGGCATCCCGTCGCTACCGTTCCAGATCGCGCTCGAGCGGCTCTCGGTCGGCGAGATCGCGCTGGGGGAACCGGTTCTCGGTGTGCCGGCGGCGGTGACGGTCGAGGGCTATGCCGAGATCGGCAATCCGGCCGACGGGCTCGCGGCGCGGCTTGATATCGAGCGCATCGACGGCGTCGATGGCCGGATCGCGGTGAACGCGACCTACCGGCCGCAGGACAGCTATCTCGGTCTCGACCTCTCCGTCGACGAGCCGGCCGGCGGTCTCGTCTCGCGCTTAAGCGGCATGCCGGGCCTGCCGCCGGTGTCGCTTGCCATTCGCGGCGAGGGGCCGGTCGACGACTGGGCGGCGCGGCTTTCGATGACGGCGGGGGTTGAAGGGGCAGCCGCGCGGGCCGATGGACGCGCGACGATCCGGCGTCAGCAGGGGCCGGCCGGCGAGACGGGCCGGGCGCTCACCGTCGATCTTGCCGGCGACCTTGCCGGCCTGCTGCAGCCCGGCTTCGCGCCGCTGGCCGAGGGCCGCACGACGCTGAGCGTCGACGGTTTCATCGCCGAAGCCGGGCCGGTGACCATCAACACCTTCGAGGCCCTCACGGCCGCGGGCCTCGTCAGCCTGACCGGCACCGTCGATCCGAGCGGGCCGGCGGCGAACATTACCTATGACGTCGTTGCCGGCCAGGCCGAGCGCTTCGCAGCCGTCCTGCCGGTGCTGGCCTCCTGGCGCGGCATCGAGGCGACCGGCTCGCTCGACTATGGCCGGGAGGCCGCCCGCGTCGCCATCTCGCTTGCCGCCGACGGGCTCGTCGCCGAGGGCAACGCGGTGGCGCGCCTCGAATTCGCCGCGACGGCCGATGCGCGCGGGCCGGTCGCCGATCCCGATACGCAGATCGCGGTGGAGGCGGCGGCGCGTGCCTCGGGGCTGAGACCCGCCGACGCCTCGCTTTCGGCGGCGACCGGCGAGACGGCGCATCTGAACTTGAGCGGAACCGCGACGCCCGCCGGCCGGCTGGAGGCGGCGCCGCTGCGGCTCGTGCTGGGGGCCGGCGAAATCGTCTGGACCGGCGTTGTCGAGGCAACCGGCATCGACGGCAAGCTCGGCGTCGACGCGCTCGACCTGTCGACCCTTGCGGGCCTGACTGGACAGGATCTGAAGGGCATCGCCAATCTGGACGCGGATATCCGGGTCGCCCTGGCCGATGGCGGCCTGCCCAGCGGCTCGGTGTCGCTGAAAGGGGACGCGACGGATTTCGCCAGCGGTATCGCCCAGGTCGACGGCGCGCTCGGCGACAGTTTCACGATCGCTGGCGGCGCCGAACGCGACAGCGACGGCGGCTTCGCCTTCGACGACCTCACCGTGAAGGGCGCGGCCCTTGACCTGACGGCTAAAGGCAGCGCGACCCGGCGCAACGCGGATGTCGAGATTTCCCTCGATCTGCCGGATCTGGAAAAAATCGAGCCGCGTGTGACGGGGGCTGCGACCATCGACGCGACGCTGAACGGGTCGCTCGAGGATCTCGGCGTCGACGCGGTCGCGCGCATCGACCGGGCCACCGCGATGGGCCGGCCGATCTCCGGGCTGACTCTCGAAGCGAACGTCTCGGACGTCCTGAACGCCCCGGATGGCGCGATAAAGCTTGCCGGCGCGGTCGATTCCCGTGCCGTCTCGGGATCGGGCCGCATCGCGCCGCTGGCTGCCGGCGGCATCGATGTGCAGGACCTCGACGTCGCCATCGGATCGGTGACGCTGACCGGCGCGGTGTCGGTCGACAGCGACACCAGGGCGCAGGGACAGCTCACGCTCAAGGCCGGCGATCTGTCCGATCTCACCCCGCTCACCCTGATGACGCTGGCCGGCCAAATCGACGCGGACGTCAAGCTGGACGTCGTCGACGGCGTTCAGGTGGTCGATGCGACGGCCAAGGCGGCGAATGTGGCGGCCGGCGATATCCGGGTCGGCGCGCTCGACCTCACCGCCGATATCCGCGATCCCACGGGCACGCTGCAGGTCGACGCGGACGTGACCGCGAAATCGCTGCTGGCCGGCGGCCAGCGCATCGACAGCCTTGCCCTCAAGGCGACCGGCGGCCTGAACGAGAACCGGTTCAGCCTGACCGCGAGCGGACTTGGCGCGGGGCTTTCAGCAAGCGGCGGGCTTGCGCTCAGCGACGGCGACATGACGCTGCGGCTTGCCGAGATGACGCTGTCGGGCGGCGGCCAGACGGGAACGCTGGACGGTCCGGCGGTGATCAGGCTTGCCGGCGGCGACGTCTCGATCGACCGGTTCCGGCTGCGCACCGGCGGCGGCTCGCTCGACATATCCGGCACGGCGGGCGAGACGCTCGACCTGACGGTTGCGGCGAACGCGCTGCCGCTGTCGCTTGCCGATATCGCGGTGCCGGGCACCGGCCTGTCCGGCACGCTGTCGGCGAATGCGAAGGTCAGCGGTTCCGCCTCGGCGCCGGCGGGCAGCTATGATGTCACGATCGCCGGCCTGTCCCTGCCGCAGATGACCCAGGCCGGGCTCGGCAGCCTCGGGGTCACGGCCAGGGGGACGCTTGCGTCCGGCCGAAGCAGCGTTGATGCGCGCATTACGGGCGAACAGAACGCGGCGATTACGATCACCGGCTCGGTGCCGCTGTCGCCCACCGGCGCGCTCGATCTCGCCGTCAGGGGCAGGCTCGATCTTGCCCTCCTCAACGACATGCTGGCGGCCTCGGGCGACCGGGTCTCCGGGCCGATCGATATCGACATGAAGATCGGCGGGACGACTTCCGCGCCGAACCCGTCGGGCACGATCCGGCTGTCCGGCGGCAGCTATTCGAGCCCGCTCAATGGCATGGCGTTCAGCAATATCGCGATGGAGGCGCAGGGCGGCCTGCGGGCGATCGAGGTGACCCGCCTGTCGGCGACCACGCCCAATGGCGGCACGATCTCAGGCTCCGGACGGGTGACCCTCGACACCGCCGCTGGCCTTCCCGCCGAAATCCGTATCCGGGCCGACAACGCCCAGGTCATGCAGAACGATATCGTCGACGTGGTGGTCGACGCCGCGCTCAGCCTGACCGGGCCGGTGGCGGTCGGGCCGTCGCTGGCCGGCACGGTGACGATCCGGCAGATGGATATCGACATCCCCGACCGGTTGCCCAGTTCGGTCCGGCCGATCCCGGTCGAACACATCAACACGCCGCCGGCATTGCAGGCGCAATTCGACGAGGAGCGGCGGTTTTCCGGCGAGGCGGGCGGCGGCGCGGGCTATGTCATGGCGCTCGACCTGACCGTCAACACCACCAACCGGATCTTCGTGCGCGGCATGGGCATCGACGCGCAGCTTGGCGGCTCGGTCCAGGTGCGCGGCACGAGCGAGACGCCGATCGTCGTCGGCGGCTTCCAGCTGCGCCGCGGCTATGTCGACGTGATCGGCCAGCGCATCGACTTCACCCGCGGCGTCGTCACCTTCACCGGCGCGGAGAAGATCGATCCGCAACTGGACTTCGTCGCGGAGACCACGACGTCGAGCGTCACGGCGATCGTCAACGTGACGGGGCCGGCGTCGAACCCGCGGATCTCTCTGTCCTCCTCGCCGGAACTGCCCGAGGACGAGGTGCTCGCCCACGTGCTGTTCGACAAGGCGACGGGCCAGCTGACGGCCGGAGAGGCGGTGCAGCTTGCCCAGGCCGCCGCCAGCCTGACCGGCTTCGGCGGCAGCGGGCCGGGCCTCGTCGACAACATTCGCCGGAATCTCGGTCTCGACGTTCTCGAACTGACGTCATCGGGCGACGATCCGGCGATCGGTGTCGGGCGCTACATCAACGACAACATCTATCTCGGCGTGAAGCAGGGCGCGCGGGCGGATTCCAGCCGCGTCACCGTCGATGTCGATATCACCGACAACATCCGCGCGCGCGGCGAGGTCGGCGCGGACGGTTCGACCAGCCTCGGCATCAACATGGAATGGGACTATTGAGGCAGGGCCGCCTTAAGCGTCTATGTGATCACAAATTTCACGATCTTCGTCCTTTGCAAAGGCGTTGTTTTCCAAGGGCAACCCGCATTTGTGCTTGCGCCCGGCGGGGTGCGTGATACCATTTTCGCAGCGTGCAATTAAGGGGGACAGCATGGCCACAGCCGCTGTCGAGGCGCAACGGGTCTCGAAGGTCTTCGGAGAGGGACCCGACCAGGTGGTCGCACTCGATGCCGTCGACGTGCAGATCCGACAGAACGAGTTCTTCACCCTGCTTGGTCCGTCCGGATGCGGCAAGACCACGCTGTTGCGGCTGATCGCCGGCTTCGACCATCCGACCGGCGGCTCGATCCTGCTGAACGGCGAGGAGATGTCCGGCCTGCCGCCCTTCAAGCGGCCGGTCAATACGGTCTTCCAGAACTACGCGCTGTTCCCGCACATGACGGTCGCCGGCAATATCGCCTTCGGGCTGGAGATGCTCGGCAAGGGCAAGGCCGAGGTCGCCGAGACCGTCGACCGGATGCTGAAGCTCGTGCGGATGGAGGCGCTGAAGGACCGGCAGACCAGCCAGATCTCCGGCGGCCAGCAGCAGCGCGTCGCGCTCGCCCGGGCGCTGGCGCCGCATCCGCAGGTGCTGCTTCTCGACGAGCCGCTCTCGGCGCTCGACCTGAAGCTGCGCAAGGAAATGCAGATCGAGCTGAAGCGCCTGCAGCATGAGACGGGCATCACCTTCATCTTCGTCACTCACGATCAGGAAGAGGCATTGACCATGTCCGACCGGATCGCGGTGATGAACCACGGCAAGATCCTGCAGATCGGCTCGCCCCGGGAGGTCTACGACCACCCCGCCGAGCGCTTCGTCGCCAATTTCATCGGCGAGACCAACCTGATCGAGGCGGACGTGCTGGCGATCGCCGACGGCTCGGCCCGGCTGCGGCTCGGCTCGGGCGTCGAGACCGAGGCCGACCTGCCCGACGGCATGGAGGGCAGGAACCGGGTCACGGTCGCGGTGCGGCCCGAGCATGCGAGCCTGGCGGACACCGATCCGACGCTGTCGGGACAGCTTGAGACCGTCGTCTATTTCGGCACCGACACGCACTATCACGTCCGGCTCGACGGCGGCGACCTGTTCACCGTCCGCACGCAGAACACGCGCGACGGCGGAGAGGCGCATGCGCCCGGCAGTCCGATCGGCATCCGCATCGCCGAGAAATCGGTGCAGGTCCTGAGGGACTGACGATGGCGATCGGCGAGGCGACGTCGGACAGTCAGGCGGAGGGTACCGGGGTAGAGCCCGCGGCATCAGGCGCTGGCGAGGGGGCCGGCGAGGCCGCCCACCGGCAGGCGGTCCGGCGCAAGTGGCTGCTGCTGGCGCCGGCGCTGGCGATCCTGGTCTTCGCGGCCTCCGGCCCGCTGCTGATCGTGCTGGTCTATTCCTTCCTGTCGCCCGGGCCCTATGGCGGGGTGGAATGGGCGTTTTCCACCGAAGGGTGGTTCCGGGTGTTCTTCACCCGCGACATCTTCGACGACACGGTCGGGCCTGCCGACGCGCATCTGTCGATCTTCTGGCGCTCGGTGCAGCTTTCGGTGCTGACGACGCTGCTGGCCTTCCTGTTCGGTTTTCCGACCGCCTATTTCATCGCGACCAGGGAGCGCAACCGCGAGGTCTGGCTGTTCCTGATCACCATCCCCTTCTGGACCAACCTCTTGATTCGCACCTTCGCGATCATGGAGGTGATCCGCAACGAGGGCATCATCAACACCGCGCTGATCGCGCTGGGGCTGATCGAGCAGCCGATCCAGATCCTGTTCACCGATTTCTCGATCCTGCTCGGCATGACCTATGTCTATCTGCCGCTGATGGTGCTGCCGCTCTATGCCTCGATGGACAAGATCGACTTCCGGCTGGTGGAGGCGGCCTATGATCTCTATGCGACGCGCTGGCAGGCGCTCCGGCGGGTGATTTTTCCGCTTGTGAAGCCCGGCGTCATCGCCGGCTCGATCCTGGTGTTCATTCCTTCGCTGGGGGCCTATGTCACGCCGCGCGTGCTGGGCGGTGGCAAGAACCTGATGGTCGGCAACCTGATCGAACTGCAGTTCGGCCAGGGCCGCAACTGGCCGCTCGGCGCGGCCCTGTCGATCACGCTCCTGGTCATCGTCATGGTGGCGCTCATCCTCTACGTGCGCAACGCATCGCGTTCGGGGGCCGAGCATGGCTAGCACAACGGATGTCGGCACCCGCCCCGGCCCCGGCCCCGGCGTCGATACGGGCACGACGCAGCCGCGCCGCCGCCGGCCGTTCTCGGTCAAGCGGCTGCCGGGCTTCGCCACCGTGGCGATCCTGTGCTTCGTCATGCTCTACGCGCCGATCTTCACGCTCGTCGTCTATTCCTTCAACGACGGCACGTCGATCGCGATCTGGGAGGGCTTTTCCTGGCGCTGGTACGAGGCGGCCTGGGCCAACGAGCAGGTCAAGGAGGCCTCGGTCCGCTCGGTGGTGATCGCGAGCTTCGCCTCGCTGATCGCAACGACGGTCGCCACCATGGCGGCGCTGGCGACGACGCGCAGCCGGAACTTCAAGGGCCAGACCGCCGTCTACGCGATGATCAACCAGCCGCTGATGGTGCCGGAGATCGTCACCGGCGTGGCGCTGTTGATCTTCTTCGCGCTGATCAAGGTCGCGACCGGCTATACCGGCCTTGCCTATCTGGTCGCCGCCCACACCGCCTTCTGCATCCCGTTTGCCTATCTGCCGATCCGGGCGCGGCTTGAAAGCATGGACCTGTCGCTGGAGACGGCCGCCGCCGATCTCTACGCGACGCCGTGGATGGCGTTCCGGCGGATCACGCTGCCGCTTTTGTGGCCCGGCATCCTCGCCGGCCTGATGCTCGCCTTCGTCATCTCGCTCGACGACGTCGTCATCACCGAATTCGTCAAGTCCGCCGGCCAGGACACGCTGCCCACCTACATGCTCGGGCAGCTCCGGCGGGTGGTGACGCCGGAAATGAATGCCATCTCGACCGTGTTCTTCTCGATATCGGTTGCGCTGGTCACCGTGTTCTTCTTTCTTAGTCGGAGAAGAAGATAGGGGGGCGAGGAAGACAGGAAGGCTGCCGCCGGCTGACAAGGGGGCGTGCGGCAGCGGGTCCTGCATAGTTTGCGTTCAAACAACGAGGGAGACAGTCTCATGCACTTCAAGCGTTTTACCGGCACGGCCCTAGCCGCCCTGCTCGTCTCGGCCGGCGTTGCCGCGGCGGATGGCGAGTTGAACATCTTCAACTGGGGCAACTACACCAATCCCGAACTGATCGAGAAGTTCGAGAAGGAGCACAACGTCAAGGTCACGGTGACCGACTACGATTCCAACGATACCGCGCTCGCCAAGATCAAGGCCGGCGGCCACGGCTTTGACATCGTCGTGCCCACGAACGGCTACGTCCCGATCTGGGTCGGCGAGGGCCTGCTGCTGGAATCCCGTCCCGACCAGATGGAAAACTTCAAGAACATGGACCCGCGCTGGGTCGATGTCGACTGGGACAAGGGGCGCCGCTACACGGTGCCGTGGCAGTGGGGCTCGACGGGCGTCACCGTCAACAAGTCCGTCTACCCCGGCGACCCGAACACGTCGGCGATCTTCATGGACCCGCCGGAAGAGCTGATCGGCAAGATCAACGTGGTGCCGGAGATGTCCGATGTGATGGCGCTCGCCATCATGTATGAGGGCGGCGAGATGTGCACCGACGACAAGGAAGTGCTGAAGAAGGTGCGCGACACGCTGGTCGCCGCGAAGCCGAAATGGATCTCGATGGATTACGGCAATGTCGAGAAATTCGCCAAGGGCGACTTGTCGGCCGGCGTCAACTGGAACGGTGCCTCCTTCCGCTCGCGGGAGCAGAACCCGGACGTGATCTATGGATACCCGAAGGAAGGCTATCCGCTGTGGATGGACTCGGTCGCCGTCCTCGCCGATGCCAAGAATGTCGAGAACGCCAAGCTGTTCCAGAACTTCATCATGGAGCCGGAAAACGCCGCCCTGATCTCCGCCTTCGCCCGCTATGCGAATGGGATCAAGGGGTCCGAGGCCTATATGCCGGAAGACATGAAGACCGCGCCGGAAGTGGTCATTCCCGCCGACTTCGCCGACAAGGGCCGGTTCAGCCCGACCTGCCCGCCGGAAGTCCAGCAGCTCTATACGGCGATCTGGACCGAACTGCAGAAATAAGCCACAACGCGCTTTAAGAGGCCCGGGTTCGCCCGGGCCTCTTTTTTCGTCCTGCTGCCGGAGAGATCGAGGCCCATGACGTCCTACAGGAATTCCGATCCGCGTCCGCCGATCATGACAGGCTCGCCTGTTTCGCCGGCGTGGCGCGCGCCACGTGCGGACTGGGACCGGCCGCCCTGGAACCGCTGGTCGTTCCAGCACATCCGCGAAATCCTGCCGACGGTCGAGGTCTCGTGCGGTAATGCGCCGAGGGGGACAGGCGGTGGCCTGTCGGCCGCGTTGCAGGATATCGGCGCGGTCACCTTCGAGGCCGTCGACGGGTCGCGCAAGAGCGTCGAGACGATGCTCGACGAGACGTATACGGATGGATTTATCGTCATCCGCAACGGTGCGGTCGTGCACGAATCCTATTTCAACGGCATGGCGCCGGACAGCCGCCACCTGTCGCAGTCGGTTGCCAAGTCGGTGACCGGCACGGTCGCGGGCATCCTGATCGGAAAGCAGATGCTCGACCCGCAGGCGCCGATCACGGAATACCTGCCGGAGCTCGCCGCGACCGCCTGGAACGGCGCGACCGTGCAGCACGCGCTCGACATGACAAGCGGTGTCGCCTTCGACGAGGAATACACCTCCGTTACCTCCGACATCGGCCAGACCGATGTCGCCTCGGGCTGGAAGCCGGTCCCGCCGGATGCGCCCGACGGGTTCGACTGGCCGGCGACGGTCTGGGTCCAGATCCTCGGGCTCAAGGAACAGGAGGCTGAGCACGGGTCGCGCTTCAAGTACCGGTCGATCGAGACCGATGTCGTCGCCCATTGCCTGGAACGGGTGTCGGGGAAGCGGCTCGCCGATCTCGTTTCCAACGAACTCTGGGTCCCGATGGGCGCGGAGCAGGATGCTTACTTTACCGTCGACAGCGGTGGGTACGCGCTTGCCGATGGCGGCTTCAACGCCTGCCTGCGCGACTATGCCCGGATAGGGATGCTCTATCTTAACGACGGGCGGTCCGTGGACGGACGCCAGGTTCTGTCGCCCGACTGGGTCGCCGACGTGCGGCGCGGGCCGCACGGCCTGTTCAGCGACGATTATCGCGACATGCTGCCGAACGGCTGCTACCGCAACACCTTCTGGGTCGCCGACGAGAGCCGGGAAACGATCATGGCCCTCGGCGTCTTCGGCCAGATGATCCACGTCTCGCCGGAAACCGGGATGGTCGTCGCGAAGCTGTCGTCCTGGCCCGATTTTCTGGACGACACCCATTTCGCCAATACGCTGCGGGCGATCGACGCGATCGCCGAAGCGCTTGGCTGACCGGGAAAAACACATGACGTTGGGAGGCGCGCGTGAGCGACACTGATCTTTGCTATCTGCCGGCAACCGAGGCAGTCCGCCGGTTCAAGGCGAAAACCCTGTCGCCGGTTGAATTGATGGAGGCCGTGATCGCGCGGGCCGAAGCGGTCGAGCCGGCGATCAACGCCTTCACCTATACCTATTTCGACGAGGCGCTCGACCAGGCGCGCGAAGCGGAGGCCCGCTATGCGGCGGGCAACCCGGCCGGCCCGCTCGACGGCCTGCCGATCGGCATCAAGGACGAGAGCTACATTAAGGGCAAGCCGACCTCGAACGGCTCGCTGATCATGAAGGATTTCGTCGCCGACACGACCTCGACGGTCAATCAGCGGATCCTCGATGCCGGCGGCATCGTCCATGCGCGCACGGCGACGCCGGAATTCTCCTGCGCGGGCTTCACCTGGTCGCGGCTGTGGGGGGTGACCCACAATCCGTGGAACCCGGATTTCACGCCCGGCGGCTCGTCTGGCGGCACGGCGGCCTCGCTTGCCGCGGGCACCTCGGCGATCGCGACGGGCTCGGATATCGGCGGCTCGATCCGCATTCCCGCCTCGACCTGCGGGCTTGTCGGCTACAAGCCACCCTATGGCCGCAACCCGGACGATCCGCCATTCAATCTCGATTTCTATTGCCATACCGGCCCGCTGGCGCGTAGCGTGCGCGACGCGATCACGCTGCAGAACGTCATGTGCGGCCCCGATCCGCGCGATATCTCGACGCTTCGGCCGAAGCTGGAATTACCGGATAGCTTCGCGCCGATTTCGGGCTGGAAGATCGCCTATTCGCGCAATCTCGGCGCCTTCGAGGTGGACCCGGAGGTGGAACGGAACACGGAAGCCGCGCTCGACGTCTTCCGGTCGCTGGGGGCAAGCGTCGAACCGGTCGATATCGGCTGGGGCCCGGAGATCCTGACCGCCGGCCTCGACTATCTCAACCACCTGTTCGGCGGATCGATCTCGACGCTGCTTGATGACCATGCCGACGAGATGACGACCTATGCCCGTGCCTTTGCCGAGAAGAGCCGGGGCTCGACGGCGGCGGATTTCGTCGGGACGCTGGAGGCCGCCGGCCGGATGTATCAGACACTCGGGCCGCTGCTGGAGCGCTACAACGTGCTGATCTGCCCGACGACGGCGATGCCGGCGGTGCGCGCGGATTTCGACCAGTCCTGCGAGACCGTCGAAATCAATGGCCGCGAGGTCGATCCGGCGCTCGGCTGGGTGATGACGACGCCGTTCAACACGATGAGCCGCTGTCCGGTGCTGAGCGTGCCGTCGGGCCGGGCCGGCAACGGCGTGCCGACCGGTATCCAGATCGTCGGGCGGACCTATTGCGACGAGGACGTGATGCGGGCCGGGCTTGCCTATGAGACCGCGCTCGGCGGCTGGTTCGCCGCGCAAGGGGACCGGCCGGCCCTGAACGGATAGGGGCCGAAGAGTATAGTCAACGAATTGATTGACTGTCAACTGATCGGTTGATATAGATCGGGCATGTCCGCTGCCCGAGCCGTTTCACCTGTCCCGCAACCCGATCCGGAAGACACGGAACAGGAATCGGGGCAGCTCGACGCGGTCTTCTTCGCGCTGTCGGATCCGGTGCGCCGGGAGATCCTCAACCGCCTCAAGGACGAGGCGATGCTGGTCTCCGAGCTGGCGAAGCCGTTCGACATCTCGCTTCAGGCCGTTTCCCGCCACATCCAGGTGCTGGTGCGGGCCGGGCTGGTGCGCCAGGAGCGGACCGGGCGGATCAGCCGCTGCAGCCTCGAGGTCGGGCCGATCTTCACCGCCGCGGTCTGGATCAACGGCTATACCCGCTACTGGCAGGCCCAGTTCGACGCCCTTGCCGCGTTTCTCGAAACGCACCCGGACCCGGCGGGCAGTGAGCCGGAGAGCAAGCCGGGCGATGCGCCCCCCGACCCATCCTCAAACGGGAGTTGATCATGACCTACGCAGACAGCGTTCAGAAAATGAACGAGTACCGCATGCAGATCGCCTCGCTCCGCGAGGAATTGCGCAAGGTGCAGGCCGATATCGAGCCGCAGGAGGTCGCCGGCTACACGTTCCAGACCGCCGAGGGACCGGCCAGCCTGGCGGACCTGTTCGGCGACAAGGACGACCTGATCGTCATCCACAACATGGGCAATTCCTGCTCCTACTGCACGCTGTGGGCGGACGGTTATAACGGCCTCTATCCGCATCTCGCCGACCGGGCCGCCTTCGTCATCTCAAGCCCGGATTCGCCTGAGGCCCAGGCGCAGTTCGCCCGCTCGCGCGGCTGGACCTTTCCGATGGTCAGCCACCAGGGCACGACCTTTGCCGAGGACATGGGCTATGTCGGCGAATATGGCTGGATGCCGGGTGTCTCGGTGTTCCGGCGCGAGAACGGCCGGATCCTCAGAGTGTCGGACACCCATTGCGGCCCGGGCGATGATTTCTGCTCGGTCTGGCATTTCCTCGACATGCTGCCGGCCGGGCCGGACGGCTGGCAGCCGCAGTTCAAATACGCCTGAGGAGGCCGCCATGGCCCAGTGGCGAAAATCGCCGCCGTCGCTGATCGCCCTGTTCGACGCGATGGTGCCGGAGGCGGCCGGCGTCGAGCGGCGCAAGATGTTCGGCTATCCGTGCGCCTTCGTGAACGGCAATATGTTCATCGGCCTGCATCAGGAGGATTTCATCGTCCGCCTGAGCGAGGCCGACCGCGCCGAGATCGGCAGGACGCTGGGCGCGGCACCGTTCGAGCCGATGCAGGGCCGGCCGATGCGCGAATATGTGGCGCTGCCCGAGGCGGTGCTGGAGGACGAGGCGGCGGTCGGCGACTGGGTCGCCCGGTCCTATGGTTTCGCGTCCTCCCTGCCGGTAAAGGAAAAGAAGCCGCGCAAGAAGAAGGCGTCGTAGACGCCGGCCCCGCGCGGATGCGCCGCCCGTCGTTTCGGGGTACACGGGTCCCGACGTGCTTTCCGGCCCGCCGGAAGCCGCTGGATCGACAGGGACCCCGATGGACGCAGCCTATACCTATTTCCTCCATGTCACCCGGCTCAAGAGTATCCGCAAGGCCGCCGAGGCGCTGCATGTCTCGGCGTCTTCGGTCAGCCGGCAGATCCAGAAGCTCGAACATGCCTATGGCGTGTCGCTGCTGCAGCGCCATTCGCAAGGCGTGAAGCTCACACCTGAAGGGCGCATCGTGGCGCGTTTCCTGGAGGGGCAGGCGCGCGAGATGAAGCGGATGGGGCTTGCCATCGACGCTCTCAAGGGGCTGCAGAAGGGGCATGTCTCGATCTGCACCGTGGAGGGGATGATCGGCGGCCTGCTGCCGCGCGTCCTGGAACTCTTCTCCCGGCGCTATCCGGGCATCACCTATGACATCCGCGTCGCCGGCTCCGACAACGTCATGCGGGCGGTCGCCGAGGATCGCTGCGACATCGGCCTGTCGTTCCATCCCAAGCCGCATGAGAACATCGATGTCGCCTGCGTGCTCAAGCAGCCGCTGTTCGCGCTGATGTCGCCGAAGCATCCTCTTGCCGGGCGGAGCGAGCTGCAATTCGAGCAGATCGTCGGGGTGCCGGTCGGGCTGCCGGATGCCTCCTTCGGCATCCGCCAGCTGATCGACCAGGCGATCATCCGCGACCAGCTCGAACTGACGGTGCGGCTGGAAACCAATTCGATCGAGATGCTGCGCCAGTTCGCGGCGCACGAAATGGGCGTCGTCTTCCTGCCCGTCGTCGCCTGCGAACGCGAGATCGCGTCGGGCCAACTCGTCGCGGTGCTGATGGCCGACAGCGTCCTGTCCTCGGCCACGGTCCATATCTGCCGGAACGCCGATTTCGAGCTGAGCCACGCCGCAAGCGCCTTCATCGAGATGCTGGTCGAGATCGGCGAGGAGTCGTCGCGCGTTGCCTAATGCGCAACGCGGTGTACGAAACAATGCGCTTCCGCGAAACGCGCACGATCCCTACCATGTCGGGCAATACAACAAGAACCTGACACAAGAACCCGATGGGGAGGACGAATGATGACGGATTTATCCAGCCGCTTTCGCTATTTTGTCGCCGCCGCGATCCTGGGTGCCGCCAGCCTGGCGGTGACGGGCGCCCACGCGCAGGACACGATCCGCGTCGGCGCGCCGCTGCCGCTGACCGGTCCGCTGTCGCCGGAGGGCCTCAAGCAGAAGCGCGGCTACGATCTCTGGGCCAAGACGGTCAACGAGGCCGGCGGCATCGCGGCCGGCGACAAGACCTATGATGTCGAGATCGTCTATGTCGACTATGAATCGAACACGCCGCGGGCCGTGCAGTCGGCCGAACGGCTGATCACCGAGGACGAGGTGCAGTTCCTGTTCTCGCCCTTCGGTTCCGGCGCGGCCAAGGCGGCAAGCTCGGTCTCGGAGCGCTACCGCATTCCCACCATCGCGGCGACCGCCTCCTCCGAGCAGGTCTACGACCAGGGCTATAAGTTCCTGTTCGGCACCTTCACGCCGAACTCCACCCTGACCGATCCGCTCGCCAGGATCGTCGCGGACTCCGGCGAGGACATCAAGACCGTGGCGATCTACGCGCGCAACGACCTGTTCCCGCTGGCGATCGCCAAGGAGATGCAGGCCTCCGCCGAGGGCAACGGCTACGAGGTCGTGTCCTTCGACGAATTCTCCGTCGGCACGGTCGACCACGCCTCGGCGCTGACGCTGATGCGCCAGTCGCAACCCGACTGGATCTTCGCCACCGGCTATATCAACGACCTGATCCTGATCCGCCGGCAGATGGCCGATCTCGGCGTCGAGCCGCAGGTCCTGACCATGCTCGCCGGCCCGGCCTACAAGGAATTCACCGAGGCCACGGGCGACTCCGCCGAGAACGTCTCCAGCGCCGCCTGGTGGCATCCCGCCGTCGCCTATGACGGCAAGGACGTGTTCGGCTCGACGGCTGATTATGTCGCAGCCTTCGAGGCGGAATACGGCAGCCTGCCCGACTATGCGGAAGCCTCGGCCAGCGCGGCCGGCGTCATCCTGCAGGCTGCCATCGAGGATGCCGGCAGCATCGATCCGCAGGCCGTCCGCGACGCGCTCGCCGGCATGGACGCGGTCACCTTCTACGGCCCCGTCCGGTTCGGCGAGACCGGCCAGATCACCTCGCTCGAGCCGCCGGTGTTCCAGATCCAGGGCGGCGAGCCGATGGTGATCTATCCCGACGCCGTCAAGCAGTCGGACATGCAGTACGGCGGCATCCAGTAGCCCCGCGCCTTCCTCCCGGGCGACACCTCGAGGGCTGGGCCCGGACCTGTTTGACGTAAAACCGGTCCGGGCGCCGATTGTGCGGGCGCCGATTGCCTGATTGCCGACTGGTGGATCCGATCATGCTCTATCTTCAAATCCTCCTGAACGGACTGATGCTCGGCGGGCTCTATGCCTGCATCGCGGTCGGCTTCTCGCTGGTCTGGGGCGTGCTGAACGTCATCAACATCCTGCACGGCTCCTTCGTCGTCCTCGGCTCCTACATCGCCTATTTCGCCTATGTGCATCTGGGCATTCACCCGTTCTTCTCGATCGTCCTGTCGGGCGGGGCGCTGTTCGCGCTCGGCTACGCGGTGCAGGCCGGGCTCATCAACCGGGTGGTCGGCGCGCCGGTGCTGACCACCCTGGTCCTGACCTTCGGCCTCGACCTGTTGCTCAACAACTCGATGCTGCTGGCCTTCTCGGCCGACTACCGGACGGTGCGCCTGGAAAACCCGTTCGGGTCCCTCGTCGTCGCCAACCTCGTGGTCCCGCTGAACAGGCTCTACGCCATGCTGCTGGCCGTCGTGCTCACCGGGTTGCTCTATGTGGTGCTGATGCGCTCGCGCATCGGCCGGGCGATCGTCGCGGTGCGGATGGATCCGGAGGCCGCCGCGCTGATGGGCGTCAACGTCAAGCGGATCTTCGCCCTGACCTTCGGCATCGGCGCGCTGATGGCGGGCGGTGCCGGCAGTCTCCTGAGCCTGATCTTTCCGATCTCGCCGCTCGCCAGCACCGATTTCCTCGGCATCGCCTTCGTGGTCTGCGTGCTGGGCGGGCTGGGCAGCATCGCCGGCGCCATGGTCGGCGGCCTGGCGCTCGGCGTGATCCAGAGCTTCGGGGCGCTGTTCATCGGGCCCGAACACGGCCTGACCATCGCCTTCGTGCTGCTCATCATCCTGCTGATCTTCAAGCCCACGGGGCTCATGGGCCGGAGGGGCTACGAATGACGCGCATCATCCCGATCGTCGTCGTGATCGCCGTCGCGCTCGTTGCGTGCCTGCCGCTACTCGGCGACAACTACCTGCTGCGCCTGGGCACGATGTTTGCGATGTATGCCGTGCTGGCGCTGTCGTGGAACATCATCGGCGGCTTTGCCGGATATCCCTCCTTCGCGACCGCCGCCTTCTTCGGGCTGGGCGCCTATACCGGTGCGATCCTGCAGGGCGCGGGCATCCCGATGATCGTCGCCTGGACGGGTGCCTGCGTAATGGCGCTGGTCTTCGCGGTGCTGCTGGGTATGGCGATCCTGCACCTGAAGGGGCACTATTTCGCCATCGCCAGCCTCGTCGTCGCCGAGGTGCTCCTGGAGATCGCCACCTCCTGGACCGGCCTGACGGGCGGTGGCATGGGGCTCAACCTGCCGGTGCTGCAGATCTCGATCGAGGCGCAGGCGCGGCTGTTCTTCTACGCCATGCTGACGATCGCGGTGCTGGCCTTGCTGATGAACTGGCTGGTGTCGCGCGGCAAGGTCGGCTTCGCGTTGCGCTGCATCCGCCAGAACGAGGACGCCTCCTCGATGGTCGGCATCGACACGACCTTCTACAAGGTGACGGGCTTCGGCCTGTCCGCCATCCTGGTCGGCGGGGCGGGCGCGATCTACGCCTCCTGGGTGTTCTATATCGAGCCGGCCGACGTGTTTTCCGTGCTGCTCTCGGTCAAGCCGATCGTCATGGCCATGCTGGGCGGGGCGGGCACGGTGCTCGGACCGGTGGTCGGCGCGCTCGTCTTCATCGTCATGGAAGAACTGGTCTGGCGGAACTTCCTGTCCTTCCACGCCGCCGTGCTCGGCCTGTTGATCGTCGGCCTGATCTTCTTCCTGCCGAACGGCATCCTGGGCCTGGTGCGCCGCCGCAGGGCAGCGGGGCTGAAGCCCGAAGAGGAGGGTGCGGCATGAGCCTTCTGACCCTTGAAAACGTCTCGCGCAGCTTCGGCGGCCTGAATGCGCTGGATGCCGTCGACATGCAGGTTTCGCCGGGCGAGATCGTCGGGCTGATCGGCCCGAACGGCGCCGGCAAGACGACACTGGTCAATGTGGTGACCGGGGCGCTCAGGCCGTCGGCCGGCGACATCCGGTTCGAGGGGCGCAGCATTGCCGGCAAGAAGCCGCATCAGATCGGCCGGATGGGCATCGCCCGGACCTATCAGGTGGTGCAGCCCTTTCCCGAGATGACCGTTCTGGAAAACGTCATGGCGCCGGCCACCTTCGCGGCCCGCGCCGAGGACATGCGGACCGCCCGCCTGAAGTCGATGGAGGCGCTTGAATTCGTCGGCCTCGCCGGGTCGGCGGGCACGATCGCGGCCGAACTGACGCTTGCCGGCCGCAAGCGGCTGGAGCTTGCCAAGAGCCTCGCGATGAATCCCAGGGTGCTGCTGCTCGACGAGGTCAATGCCGGCCTCAACACCGCCGAGATCGACGGCGCGCTGACGCTGATCCGCCGGATCGCCGACAACGGCGTCACCGTCATCATCATCGAGCACCTGATGAAGGTGGTGATGACGCTGTGCAGCCGGCTCGTGGTGCTGCATCACGGCGCCAAGATCGCCGAGGGCACGCCCGACGAGGTCAGCCGGGACCCACATGTGATCGAGGCCTATCTGGGCACCCGCTACTCGCGCAATCTCGGCGCAAGGGAGGCAGCCCATGACTGAGCAACTGCTGACCGTCGCGGGTCTGGAGAGCGGCTACGGGGAGATCCGGGTCCTGTGGGGCGTCGACATCGAGGTGCGGCCCGGCGAGATCGTCTGCCTGATCGGCTCGAACGGCGCCGGCAAGACGACCCTTCTCAAGACCATCTCGGGCCTCGTCCAGCCAACGGCGGGACGGATCAGCGCCGAGGGCCGCGACATCGGCGGGCTTGGCTCCGGCGACGTGCTGCGGGCCGGGATTGCCCATGTGCCGGAGGGCCGACGGCTGTTCCGGACCATGACGGTCAGGGACAACCTGCTGATGGGCGCCTATCTGCGCAACGACGAGCCGGCCCGCGTGCAGCAGGATCTCGACCGTGTCATGACGATCTTCCCAAGGCTTGCGGAACGGGCGCGGCAGGATGCGGGAACCCTGTCGGGCGGTGAGCAGCAGATGTGCGCCATCGGCCGCGGCATCATGAGCGATCCGAAGCTGCTGATGATCGACGAACTGTCGCTTGGCCTGGCGCCGCGCGCGGTCGAGCAGCTCAGCGAGACGCTGGTGGAGATCAACCGGAACGGCGTCGCGATCCTCTTGGTCGAGCAGGACGTCATGACCGCGCTGGACCTCGCGCACCGGGCCTATGTGCTCGATCGCGGCCGCGTCACGCTGTCGGGTCCGTCGGCCGAACTCGCCGACGCGCCCGCCGTTCGGGAGGCCTATATCGGCGTGTCTTGAGAGCGTGTCCGGACCGGTCCGTACCTGCAACCGAAGATTGCGAATTCAGAACTTCAGGAGACGAGATGAACAAACCCATCGTGATGGAAGCGGGCAGTTATGCTTACGCGCCCGGCGTGTTCCAGTATTCCGCGGGCGTCGGCGCGCTGCCCGGATACGAGATCGAGCGGGTCCGGTTTTCCAGGGCTGTGCCGCTGGCCGACGGGTTCGCCCGGATCAAGGCGCATCTGGAGGGCCTGGGCCGTCCGCTGACCGCCTTCTGCGCCTGCGAACTGCGCTCGCCGGCGCCCTTCGACGAGGCGGGCTTCGAGGCCTTCAACCGGGTCTACGCGGGCACGCTCACCGACTGGGGCATCATGTCGGGTGCCGAAAACCCGGTCGCGCGGTCGAATGTCTGTCCCGAGGTCGAGCCGCCGTCGCAGCCCGGCTTCCACGCCTTCTGCTATACGGTGGAAAGTCCGGGCGCGGCGCCGACCTTTGCGATTTCGGGAAGCGCGGAGAGCCCCGAGGGCGTCGGCAACTATCGCGACTGCGCCATCCGTCCCGGCGAGACCAGCGCCGAGGCGATCGAGCTGAAGGCGGACTGGGTGCTGGGCGAGATGCAGCGCCGGATGTCCTATTTCGGGGCGGGCTGGTCGGACACCACGGCGGCGCAGGCCTATACCGTCTTCGACGTCCATCCCTTCATCGACAAACTGGCAAGGCGCCATGTGATCGGCAACGGGCTGTCCTGGCACTATTGCCGCCCGCCGGTCGTCGGCCTCGACTATGAAATGGACTGCCGGCGGATCTTTCGCGAACACGTGGTCGAGGTGAGCGGTTAGGTGGGATTTACGTGTCTCGCGGCTGTTCCTCGCCGCGCGCGGTCGCGCTTGCGAACCCTTTCGGGTTCGAAGTGTCTCCCGTCTCGGCACCATCCGCGTCGGACAACCCGCCAAATCGCGGAAACGTCGGATGCAGCGTTTTCACGGACCGCTAAAGGGTGATCCGACGGACCAGGTTCCGTCACCAATCGCCTCTCCGGGCAGGGCCGCCTCCGCGGCCAATTCCCGGATTGCCTCGATAACCTCGGTTTCCAGAGCGGTTTCGGCCAGCGACGGGGTCTGGTTGGCAAGGCGCAGCATGACATGGGTGCGCATGATCTCGGGCTCGATGATCGGGCGGATGTCCAGCAGGGGGCGTTCCATCGTCGGGTGATAGATCGAGACCTGCGTCGGCAGGGCGGCGAGGCCGGCCAGAACGATGGACAGCATCGCGTCGGATGTATCCTGCTCATACCGTGTATTCAGCGTGATCCCCACTTCGCGGGCCGCGAGATCGAGCCTGCGCCGAAGGTCGTATTTCGGACTGGGCTGAACGATCGGGATGTCGCGCAGGTCGCGAAAGCGGATCGGCGAGATATCCGGCACGACCGACTTGGACAGACTGGTGAGACAGACGCGCTCCCGATAGACCGGACGGGCCTCAAAGCGGGGCGATGGCGTCGGTATCGGAATGACGGCGTAGTCGATCTTGCGCTGCTCCATCAGTTCGATCGCGTCGGTGCTGGAGATCGCGACGATACGGACCGTCACCTTGGGGTGGCGGCGGGCCATCTTGATAAGCAGCCGAGGCGTGATGTGACGCGACAGCGTCACCGCCAGCGCGATCGAAACGTCGCCCTGCGCCTCGGTCGGGTGTCCGCGAAGATCACTCTCGAGCGTGGCAAGACGTCCCAGGACGTCCGTTGCGACGTCAAGCACGGACTGGCCGGCCGGCGTCGGGGTTACGCCCTTCCTGCCGCGGTTCAGCAGGGGCGTGCCGAAATGATCCTCCAATTGGCGAATGGTCTGGCTCAGGGCCGGTTGTGCGATTCCCAGGCGTTGCGCCGCGGCGGTGAAGCTGCCCTCGGCGACGATGACGCGAAAATACCGCAATCTGCGCAGGCTCAATGACATATAACACTTATCTTATATTGATTATAAATAGTAAATATTTTTACTCACACTTCCTTTCCCCTAAGACTCGTTGGATCCCAAATCGGGGGACCCCAAAGCGGGGGACCCCCAACCGGGGGAGCATCAACAGGGGGCCCGGCGGCATGGAAGCCAAAAATCTCGTAATCATAATGTCGGATGAGCATAACGCCCGGTTCATGGGCGCGGCCGGGCATTCGACCGTCAGGACACCGAACCTCGATCGTCTGGCGGCGCGCGGCACGCTGTTTGACAACGCCTACACCAATTGCCCGATCTGCGTGCCGGCGCGCGCAAGCTTTGCCACGGGCCGCTATGTCCAGGATTGCGGCTACTGGGACAATGCCGATCCCTATGACGGCAGGGTTGAAAGCTGGGGGCATCGGCTGATCGACCAGGGCCACCGCTCGGTCTCCATCGGCAAGCTGCATTACCGCGACGAAGAGGACCCGACCGGCTTTGATCAGGAAATCATCCCGCTGAATGTCGTCGACGGCGTCGGGGACCTGCTCGGCCTGATCCGCGACGACATGCCGGAACGCCAGGGCGCGAAGAACTATGCCCGCGACACCGGACCGGGAGAGAGCACGTATACGCGCTACGATGCCAATATCGCCAGCGAGGCCACCCGGTGGCTGAAGGAGGAGGCGCCCAAGTCCGGCGACAAGCCGTGGGTGCTGTTCGTGTCGTTCGTCTGCCCGCATTTTCCGCTGATCGCGCCGCCGGAATTCTACCGGATGTATCCCGAAGACCAGATTCCCTGGCCGATGTTCTACGACGCCGCCGAGCGGCCCGCCCATCCTTACTATGCGGCGATGCGCGCCTGCATAAACTATGACAAGCACTTCACCGACGAGAAGGTCCGCAAGGCCGTGGCGGGGTATCTGGGGCTGTGCAGCTTTCTCGACCACAATATCGGTCAGGTTCTGGACGCGATCGAGGCGAACGGTCTGGGGGATGACACGCGCGTCATCTACACGTCGGACCACGGCGAGGCACTGGGCAAGCGCGGGCTCTGGGGCAAGTCGACGATGTTCGAGGAAAGCGCCGCCGTCCCGCTGATCATGGCGGGGCCGGACATCGCGGCGGGAAAGCGGGTTAAGACGCCGGTCAGCCTGGTCGACTGCCATCCGACGATCCTGGAAGGCGCCGGCCTGGCGCCCCACCCGGACGATGCGGACCTGCCGGGCCGGTCGCTGTTTGCGATTGCGGACGGGGCGGAGCCAGACCGGGCCGTCTTTTCGGAGTATCATGCCGTTGCGGCGATAACGGCCAACTACATGGTCCGGCAGGGCCGCTACAAGCTGATCTGGTATGAGGGCATGGCGCCGGAACTGTTCGATCTGGAGGCCGATCCGGAGGAGGCGACCGACCTGGCCGGCGATCCGGCCCATGCCGCGACCCTGCAGCACATGGAACGGCTGCTGCGCGGGATTTGCGACCCCTCCGAGGTCGACCGCAGGGCCCGCGCCGATCAGGCCCGCACGATCGCGGTCCATGGCGGGCGCGAGGCGATCCTGTCGCGTGGCGATTTCGGCTATTCGCCGGCGCCGGGCCAAAGCCCCGAATTCGTGTCGTGCCCAAACTCGTGACATGAACGAGAACCTCAAACAGGACCTGGCCGAACGCTACAAGGATCTTGCCGCGGTGGCGGTTCTGACGGTCGTCGGTATCGGCGGCTTCCTGTGGATCAATCCGGAAGAGACGGACATCTATCCCGGCGCGGGCGGGCTGACATGGCGGTCCCTGCCGTTCATCTATTCGGGCATCCTGCTGTTTCTCGTCGCGCTGTGGGGCGCCTCGACTGTGCTTGACATCAGCAGGCTTAGAAACTGGCAGCGCGCCCCCTCCGTGCTCGGCATGCCGACGCCGGTGTCCTCGACGCCGGTTGCGCAGATGCGCCGGGTGGCGGCCTTCGTCGCCATACTGGTCTATGCATGGGCCATCGGCGCCTTCGGCTTCGCGCTGTCCACGCCGGTATTGCTGTTTACCATGCTGGTCGTCTTCGGCAGGCGCAACATGGCCGAAAACCTCGCCATCGCAGTGATCGGCGGCCTGGCGTGCTGGGTGTTGTTCGCCGGTGTGCTCAAGCTGCCGCTCACCGGCGATCTCTGGGATCCGCTGACGCCTGTCCTCAACGACCTCTACAAGATGACGGGGCTGCGCTGATGCTGGCGGGCCTGCTCGCGGAATTCGCCGAGATCGCGGCGCCCATGCCGCTTCTGACCCTGCTGGCGGGAACGGCGCTCGGGGTGCTGGTGGGATCGCTGCCCGGGCTGTCCTCGCCCATGGCGATCATCGTCCTGTTGCCCATCACCTATACGATGGACACCGTCAGCGCCTTTCAGCTGATGATCGGCATCTATGTCGGCACCAAGCTGGGCGGCTCCTACGCCTCGATCCTGCTGCGAACGCCAGGCACGCCGGCGGCCGCCTGCACGGCGCTCGACGGCTTTCCGATGGCCGAAAAGGGCAGGCCGGGCGAGGCCATCGGCTATTCCGTCATGGCCTCGACCATGGGCGGCGTCCTGGGCTGGATCGTCGCGGTGACCTGCGTGCCGCTGATCGCCGGCCTGGCGCTGCATTCGGAGCCAGCGGATATCGCGCTGATCGCGATCGCCGGGCTGCTTCTCGTCTCCGCCTTCGTGCGCGGCTCGATGGTGCGCGGCCTGATCGGCGTCATGCTCGGCCTTATGATCGCAAGCGTCGGGGCCGACGTTCAGGACGGGGTCGAACGCTATACCTTCGGCTACGGCATGCTCAGTTCGGGCCTGCCGTTTGCGGCCGTCATCGTCGGGTTCTTCGGCATTGCCGTGGTGCTCAGCGACATGGACATGATCGGCCGCAAGTCCGAGCTGGTCGCACAGCCCTCGGCCGTGAAACTGCCGAAGATCGGCGATTTCGTGAAGCGCTGGCGCGCCTGGACGATCGGTACCGGCTTCGGCGTGGTCGTGGGCGCCATTCCCGGTGTGGGGGCCGACGGCTCGACCTTCCTGTCCTACGCGGCCGTGCGCAATCAGTCCAAGGACCCCAAACCGGAAGACTTCGGCACCGGCGTGCCCGAGGGCATCATCGCGCCGGAAAGCTCCAACAACGCCACGACCGGCGGCACGATGATACCGATGCTGACGCTCGGCATACCGGGCGACGCCTCGACCGCCGTGATGCTGGGCGCGATGATCCTGCACGGGCTCGAGCCCGGCGTGCTGTTGATGCAGAACAACGCCGCCCTGGTCCACGGCATCCTGGCGGCAATCCTGGTGGCGACGCTTCTGATGTTCGCCATCGGCTGGCTGGCCTCTTCGGCCTTCATACGGATCCTGCGCCGGGATCGCTCCGTGCTGTTTCCGTTCATCATGGTCTTCGCCACGCTCGGCGCCTTCGCCGCCGAGAACGGCACCTTTCCGATCTACGTGGCCGCGCTGTGCGGACTGGCCGGATTCCTTCTCGAACGCCGCGGGTTTTCGGTGGTCACGATCGTTCTCGGCGCCGTCCTGGGCCCGATCATCGAATACAACGTCCGGCTGGGGCTGGCGTTTTCGAACGGAGACTGGAGCACGTTTGTCGGTACCTGGCCGCGCATGGCGATCGGCGCGGTCATTGTCTTCCTTGTGGTCAACGAAATCCGACAAGCCGTGAAACGTGCCACGTCAGATCGCACCGCGACTGCGTAAATGGGAGGAACCAAAATGAAAATAAAATGGGAGGAACAAAGATGAAACGCACATTGACAGCCATGCTGGCGGCGCTGGCCTTCGCCACGCCGGTCGCCGCGGACACCTATCCCTCGGACACGATCCACCTCGTCGTGCCCTGGCGTGCCGGCGGCGGAACCGACACGATCGCCCGCGGCTTCGCCGCGGCGCTGGAAGAGCAGATCGATCAGGCCGTCGTGGTCGACAACCTCACGGGCGGCGTCGGAGACCGGGCGCACAAACATGTCATCGAGTCCGATCCCGACGGGCTTCAGATCCTCTTCAACGGATCGAGCGACATGAACTCGGTCACCCTGTTCCGGGGGACGGACTACGATTATTCCGATTTCGATTGCATCGGCGGCGTCTATGACACCCCGACCTGGATCCTGAGCCACAAGGATCGGGGCATCACCTCGGTCGCCGAGCTGCTCGCCGCCGCGAAGGCGGATCCCCAGGGCACCACGATCGGGGTGGGTTCGATCGGCTCGACCCATTTCGTGCTGGCCAAGGTGCTCCTGGGCAATAACGATGCCGATGCTCGGATCATCGCCTTCGACGGTGGCGGGCCGCTGAAGAAAGCGATACTGGCCAATCAGATAACGGCGGGTGTGATCCACTCCCCGGTTCTTCTGGATGCCGTCAAGTCGGGCGATGTCGTGGTCGTGGGCACTGGCGGCAGCCTTGAAAACATCGCCTACGAGCCGGTGCGCGGGATCGAGACCCTGAAGGGCCACAACGTGGATGTCGACATCGGCGTTGTCCGCGGGCTCTATGTGCCCAAGGGTACGCCCGAGGAGATCCGCTCGGCAGCCGAGGCCCTGGCGGAGAAGGCCGCCAAGAGCGACAGCTTCAAGGCGTTCGGCATGAATTTCGGCTTTTCCCCGGTCTGGATGCCGGGCGCTGAATTCTGCGACATGATGGCGGCCGAAAACGCCGCCTACAAGGACATCAAGGCGAAGTATATCGACTGATATCGGCGATGATGCCGAACATGCCCCGGGTCCTGGCTTCTGGGCCTTAGTTTCTGGGCCTTAGTTTCTGGGCCTTAGTTTCTGGGCCTTAGTTTCTGGGCCTTAGTTTCTGGGCCTTAGTTTCTGGGCCT
>JANQKY010000121.1 GCA_028280885.1 Tepidamorphus sp. | reverse complement strand
ATCATGCTGTTCGACGAGCCGACCTCGGCGCTCGACCCGGAGATGATCAAGGAGGTGCTCGACGTGATGGTCGATCTCGCCCGGTCCGGGATGACCATGGTCTGCGTGACGCACGAGATGGGTTTCGCCCGCCAGGTCGCCAACCGCGTCATCTTCATGGACCAGGGCCAGATCATCGAACAGAACGAGCCGGTCGCGTTCTTCTCCGATCCGCGCCACGAGCGCACGAAACTGTTCCTCAGCCAGATCCTGCACTGACCGGCGGACCTGCGCGGAAATTCTGTCGAGACCGGAGGGACCCCCTTTGCGCAAAGACCGGCCCGATCCCTCCGGCCCGCCGGTTGAGTTTGCGACGCCCCATTGGCTAAGCTGACGCAGCGTCCTGACAGGGGCGAAATCGGCTTCACAGCGGAGAGCTACAATGGCCAACCGGACGTCTGCTTACATCCATCGATGCCGCAGCCTGGCGGCGGCTGCTGTCCTCGGCGTGTTCGTAGCAACGGGCCTTGCGGCCGGCGTTGCACAGGCGGCGGGATACAAGACCATCCATCCGATGGGCTTTGCGCCGGCCTCGCAGGGGGCGGCGGCCGCGTCGACCTTCTTCGTCGATCCGCACAATCAGCTGTTGGCGGGCAATGGCTGCTACGGCGCCGCGGTGGATCTGCCGCATGGATCGACACTCACGCGGCTGAAGGTCGAATATCGCAGCTTCGATGTCGGCGATGTCGGGTTCATGCTCGTTGCCGCCCATCATGCCAAGCCGGGCAAGAGCAAGGTGCTGATCGACGAATTGATCCTCGACGACAGCAACAAGCGCCGGATTGCGAATTACGGCCTGTTCCACGTCGTCAACACGAAGAAGTTCATGTATGCCCTGCAGGTCTGCCTGGGCGTGGACGATGCCTTCTACGGCGCGCGCTTCAAATATACCGGCAAGTAAGCGGGCGCGGTTGACCCGCCGGGCGTGCAGGCCGGGGATGGAACACGCCGCTCCCGTCTCCTGACCAGCCTTTGCCCAAACCGGTACGGTCGCCGGGGCGACTCGCCACGCCCGCTGTCTCAGGGCCGCTACCGGTCGCCCCGATCCGGCCGGCGCATGCGATCGGCGCGCACCGATTCCAGCGGCTGGCTGAAGGCGATATGCAGTTTGTCGGTTCTCGGCGCGTAGAGCAGGATGAAGTCGATATTGACGTTGCCGATCTGCGGAAACAGGACCTCGCCGAAGCAGTCCTGGTTGAGGTACCACTCCGCCTGCCAGAGGTCGCCGTCCAGCAATCCGGGATTGCTGGCGATGTATTTCTTCTGCTCAAAGATCGCCACGCCGTCTCTGCGCAGCTCAAGTCTGGCAACCCGCGCGGAGGCGTCTTCCTCGCCGGCGGCATTTGTCTGGGCCGAGACGTTGAAGGCCCATTCGCCGCGCACGGCGGCCTCCCGGCACTTGCCGCCGGCATAGGCGTCGCCCTGTAGAACCAGGCCGAGCCCCAGACTGGCGCAGATAGCCGAAAGGCCAAGATTCACGGAGTGTCTGGTGAGTTCCCTGAATGAAAAGCGCATCAATTTCCTCCTCGGGCGCAGTGCAGCGCCCTTGAAAAGATCTGTTTTGACTCAAGGCATGAGAAGAAGTATCGATCGCGAAAGCGCGACCACCTGATAATGCCGGAGATATTATCTCCTGCATGTGTTTCATGCAATGGATCTCTGTAAAAAATTACAGGATTTGTGCGCTTTCGATCCGATAAATATTGAATTTATTTATCGTCTACTTACTCGGATCCCATCACCACCGGCAGATCTTCGCGGGCGCCCCAATCGGCCCAGGAGCCGTCATAGATCGCGGTGTTGCGATAGCCGAGGGTCTGCAGCGCCAGCACGAGGATCGCGGCGGTGACGCCGGAGCCACAGCTGGTCACGATCGGCTTGCGGCGCGACAGGCCAAGGCCGTCGAAGGCTGCGGTCAGGCCCGCGTCGTCCTTCAGGGTCCCGTCGTCTTTGAACAGCGCGCGGTAATGGAGATTGAGGCTGCCCGGCATGTGGCCAGGGCGCACGCCCGGTCGCGGCTCCGGCTCAAGGCCAGCGAAGCGGCCGGGCGAGCGGGCATCGAGCACGGTCTCCAGATCGTTTTGCAGCGCCCGGTGGACCTCGTCGGCATCGCGCACCGCGCCGTGGTCGAGCCGGGCGGTGAAATGCTTCTCGGGACGCGAAACGGCGCCGTGCTCAAGCGGCCGGCCCTCGGCCGTCCATTTCGGCAGCCCGCCGTCGAGGACGGCGACGTCTGCGACCCCCATGATCCGGAACATCCACCAGACGCGGGCGGCCGAGAACACGCCGGCGCCGTCATAGACGACGATGCGCTGTCCGTCGCCGATGCCCATCTTGCGCATGCGCGAGGCGAATTTCTCCGGCCGCGGCAGCATGTGCGGCAGCGGGTTGTCGGTATCGGCGATGTCGTCGATATCGAAGAACACGGCGCCGGGGATATGGCCTTCGAGATATTCGGTCTTCGGGTCGCGGCCGGCATCGGGCAGATACCAGGATCCGTCGACGACGGTTATATCCGGCGCGCTCAGGTGATCGGCGAGCCAGTCGGTGGAAACCAGAAATTGCGCGCGTTCGCCGGCCATGGTCGGGGCCCCTTTTAAGGTGATGTCGTTGCTATTTGACGGTCAGGCCGCGATTTGCGTGCCAGTCCGCGATCGATTCGTGTGGATAGCCGTCGAAGGCCAAGTCGGTCTCGCCAGGCGTCGGTCTGCACCAGTCCGGCGCGGTGTCGAGCAGGATGTGAACGGTTTGCGGCGGCACGGGCAGCGCAGTGTCGATCGCCGAGGCGAAGGGATGGACCAGCTCCGGCCAGCGCGGGTCCCAGACCCACAGCGCGCTTCCGCAGCGCTTGCAGAAGCGTCGCTCGCCGGGGCTTTCCTGTCCGTCGATTGTGGCGTGGAAGACCGAGATGTTCTCCTCGCCCTCGACCGCCAGGCTGTCGAAGTCGCCGCCCAGGTTGATCGCATAGCCGCCTCCGCCGCCGGTCTTGCGGCAGATGGAGCAGTAGCAGCGCATATAGGGGTAGGGGGTCGTGCTGTTTATCGAAAAGCGCACGGCGCCGCAATGGCAGGACCCCTCAAGCCGCATCGCCTATACCTCGTCGAAGGCGACCCGGACGCGCCGGTTCTTCGCGCCCTTGTTCTCGATCTTGGCGATCTTCACCCGGCCGATCTCGCCGGTCCGCGCGACATGGGTGCCGCCGCAGGGCTGCAGGTCGATGTCGCCGATGCGGATCAGCCGGACGCGGCCGCTGCCCATCGGCGGCTTGACGCTCATCGTCTTGACGAGGCCCGGATTGGCGTCAAGCGCCTCGTCGGTGATCCATTCGCTGGTGACCGGATGGTCGCCCGAAACCAGCGCGTTGAGCGCGTCGGTCAGTTCGTCCTTTGGCGCGATCGGCTCGTCGATATCGAAATCGAGCCGGCCGTAATCGTCGGAGATCTGGCCGCCGGTGACGGGATAGGGCAGGACGCAGGAGAGCAGATGCAGCGCGGTGTGGATGCGCATCCGCCGATGCCGGATGGCCCAGTCGATTTCAGCTTCGATCGGCGTTCCCGGTTCGGGCAGTCCCTCGGGGCTTGCGGGAACATGGACGATTTCGTCCGGGGCATCGCCCTTGACCGTTGTCGCGATCGCGATCTCCGTGCCGTCTGCCGCCTTCAAATGACCGGTATCGCCGGGCTGGCCGCCGCCGGCGGCGTAGAACACCGTGCGGTCGAGCACGATGCCGCCGCGGTCGTTGACGCCGACGACCTGCGCCTGACAGGTGGTGAGATAGGCATCGTCTCGGAACAGAAGCGCTGTCATCGCCGTCAATCGGTTTCGACGAAGGGGATCTCGATATCGGTGCGCCGTTCGAGCCATTCGGGAACGGGCAGGTCCTTCGAACGCAGGAAGTCCGGGTTGAACAGCTTCGACTGATAGCGCGTGCCGACGTCGCACAGGATGGTCACGATCGTGTGGCCGGGGCCCATCTCGCGGGCAAGCCGCATGGCGCCTGCGACATTGATGCCGCTCGAGCCGCCAAGGCAGAGCCCTTCTTTCACAAGCAAATCGAACACCACGGGAACGGCCTCGGCATCCTCGACCAGAAAGGCCTTGTCGACATGGATGCCGTCGATCACCGGCGTCTCGCGGCCGAGGCCGATCCCTTCGGTGATCGAGCCGCCCTGCGTGGCCTTGGCCTCGCCGGTGGTGAACAGGCTGTACATGGCCGCGCCGCGCGGATCGGCGCAGCCGATCACCACGTCCGGGTTCTGCTCGCGCAGATAGGTCGAGGTGCCCGCCAGCGTGCCGCCGGTTCCCACCGAGCAGATGAAGCCGTCGACCTTGCCCTCGGTCTGCCGCCAGATTTCCGGGCCGGTCGACACGTAATGGGCCTTGCGGTTGTCGAGATTGTTCCACTGGTCGGCGAACAGCACGCCGTTCGGTTCGCTCTCGCGCAGGCGATCGGCGATGCGCCGGCCGATATGCTGGTAGTTGTTCGGGTTCTTGAAGGGCAGGGCCGGCGATTCGACGAGTTCGGCACCGGCCAGCCGCAGCATGTCCTTCTTTTCCTGGCTCTGGGTCTCCGGAATGACGATCAGCGTGCGATAGCCGCGCGCATTGGCGACCAGCGCCAGCCCGATGCCGGTATTGCCGGCGGTCGCCTCGACGACCAGGCCGCCGGGCTTCAGGTCGCCGCGCGCCTCGGCCTCGAGGATCATCTGCCGGGCCGGGCGGTCCTTGACCGACTGGCCGGGATTGAGGAATTCGGCCTTGCCGAGGATGGTGCAGCCGGTCGCCTCGGAGGCGTGCCGCAACTTGATGAGCGGCGTGTTGCCGATCGCTTCGACGATGCCGTCCCGAACGTCCATTGCGACTGTCTCCCTGCATACGGGCCAGATGATCAAGCGCCGGTCAGGCAGCGCCGTTTCCGGCAAGGTAGCGGCGGGGCAGGGGGCATTCAAGGACGCGTGCGTGCATTTTGCCCATGGTTCTGCCGCATGGTGGAGGGATGCCGCTCAAATCCGCCCAAACGCGGAAGAAGAGGGCGAGACGCCCCGATGTCTTGCGCCCACCTCTTGCCCATCTCTTTCATTGCATGATCCGGCCTGTTCCGGGTATGAGCGGTGCGACCGTCTTTACATGAGGACCATCCAGGGAAAATGCGAATGATCATTCGGAAGACGATGGCGATCGCGCTTATGGCAATCGGCCTGACGATCATGGCCGCAGCGACGCCGGCCGTCGCGCAGCAGCAGGCGGGCGAGGAGCCGTCACTGGTCGCGCTGTCGATCGATTGCCGCTATCAGCTGCGCCCGGCCGAGACGACAATCTGTTCCTCGCCGGTGCTGGCGGCGATGGATATCCAGATGATGACGTTGTTCAACGTGCTGAACCTGCTGGCCAATCAGGAAGTCGCCGTGGTCATGGCGAGCGATCAGGAAGCCTTCATGAGGGTTCGCTCCGCCTGCGCCTCGGATGCCCAGTGCATCGGCGAGGCCTATGCGCTGCGGATCGGCGAACTCGACAAGATCCTCAAGGATATCGCCTCGCGCGGCCCGTACTGAGCGTTGGTGCTGGCCGTTTGACCTGTCGGCGACGGGTCAAACAGAATGGGGCACAAACAAAATGGGCGGCCAGAGGCCGCCCAAGTTTGATACGCACCAACGGAGGGAGGTTAAACTTTAAAAAAATCTCGCCCCGCACACCTCCGTTTCAGATCTGTTTGCGGGTGAAGGTTTCCCTTCGAAGTTGTGAACAGTCTGTCTGATTCGTAGCAAGCCGGCCAAGCATAATTGCCACAATTCCGCCATTGAAATGTCGTGTTGCATTTCTGCAACGCCGGTGATGCGCGCTATAATTGCGCTTACTGAAAGGCAACTTCGGCGAAACTGCGCAGTTTTCGCGAATGCAGCCGGGCGCGCTCCTGGGATTTGAGCTTTTCGACGGCTTTCAGGCCGATTTCCAGGTGTTGGCCGACCCGCTCGCGGTAGAACTCGCCGGCCATGCCGGCCAGCTTGATTTCGCCATGCAAGGGCTTGTCGGACACGCACAGAAGCGTTCCGTAGGGGACGCGGAAGCGGAAGCCGTTGGCCGCGATCGCCGCCGATTCCATGTCGAGGGCGACCGCGCGCGATTGTGACAGGCGCCGCAGGATGGCGCCCTGGTCGCCGAGTTCCCAGTTGCGGTTGTCGACGCTTGCGACCGTGCCCGTCCGCATCACGCGCTTCAGCTCGTAGCCGGTGGTGCCGACGACCTCGCCGACCGCCTGTTCGATCGCCACCTGCACCTCGGCCAACGCCGGGATCGGCACCCAGGGCGGCAGGTCCTCGTCCAGCACGTGGTCCTCGCGCACATAGCCATGCGCCAGCACGTAGTCGCCCAGCGTCTGGGTGTTGCGCAGGCCCGCGCAGTGGCCGAGCATCAGCCAGGCATGCGGCCGCAACACCGCGATGTGGTCGGTGATCGTGCGGGCATTCGACGGGCCGACGCCGATATTGATCATCGTCAGCCCGCCGGCATTCGGCTCGACCAGGTGATAGGCGGGCATCTGCGGCAGCCGGGGCGGCGGCGCGCCGGTCTGGTCGGTGCCCAGGCGGACATTCGGGGTCATCCGGTTGCCAGGCTCGACGAAGGCGGTGGCCACGTCGGCGGAATCCATCATCCGCTGCCGGCAAATCCGTGAAAAATCATCGATATAGAACTGATAGTTCGTAAAGATGATGAAGTTCTGGAAGTGCTCCGGCGCGGTCCCGGTATAGTGCGACAGCCGATGCAGCGAATAGTCTATCCGCATCGCCCGGAACATGGCCAGCGGCGCCGGCGCGCCGGGCTTCAAGACCATCGTCTCGTTGGCGATCGAATCGTCCATCGCGGCGAGATCGGGCGTGTCGAACAGGTCGCGCAGCGGCAGCGCGGCGACACTTTCGGAGGCGTCGCCGCGGATCGCCTGGGTCTCCAGGTTGATGTCGCGGCGATAAGCGAAGTGGACGGGGATCGGTTCGTTGGATTCGCCGATCTCGACCGGCACGCCGTGGTTCTCGATCAGAAGGCCGATCTGCTCCAGCAGGTAGCGGCGGTAGAGATCGGGCCGCGTCACCGTCGTCTCGTGGATGCCGGGTCCGGCGACGAAGCCGTAGGACAGGCGCGAGTCGATCCGCGTGTGGCTTTGCGTGACGATGCGCACGAAGGGATAACAGGCCCTGACCGGGGCTTGCGGCGGAACGCCGCGCAGATAGCCCTCGAACTGCTCGCGCAGGAAGGCGGTGTTGCGGGCGTAGATATCGGTCAGCCGGTCGACGGCCGCCTTCGCGTTCAGAAAGGAGGCGGTCGCGATGGCCGGTGGCGAGAGACGATCGTGCTGCATGGCGGTTTGAGGTGTCACCAGGGGCCCCGCAAGTCAAGCAGGATCGTCGGGCGCGCGGCGAGGGGGCTTGCACGCCAATCGGCGGGCGCACAAATATGATCGCAATCGCCCAGCCGGTCTTGACCCTGTCATCGGCACGGCGGACAAGGGCCGCGTCGCCCGGTGATGGCGATTCCGGCGCCGGTTCCGGCGATACTTCCTGCAAGGCAAAAGGGGCACTCATGCGCATTCTGGTCACCAACGACGACGGTATTCATGCTCCCGGCCTGAAGGTGCTCGACGCGATCGCGCGGGAGTTGTCCGACGACGTCTGGACCGTCGCGCCGGAGACCGACCAGAGCGGCGTCTCCCATTCGCTGTCGCTCAACGACCCGCTCAGGCTGCGCGAGGTGAGCGACAAGCACTACGCGCTGAAGGGCACGCCGACCGACTGCGTCATCATGGGCGTGCGGTATCTGTTGCGCGACACGCCGCCCGATCTCATCCTGTCGGGGGTCAATCGGGGCCAGAACATGGCCGAGGACGTGACCTATTCGGGAACGATCGCGGGCGCCATCGAGGGATCGATCCTCGGTGTCCGGTCGATCGCGCTCAGCCAGTGCTACCGCTTTCCCGATCCGATCGACTGGTCGGCGGCGGAGGCCTTCGGCGCCGACACGGTGCGCAAGCTCTTGGACGCCGGCATCGATTCCTCGATCGTGCTGAACGTGAATTTCCCGGCCTGCGCGCCGGACGCGGTCGCCGGCATCAAGGTGACGATCCAGGGCAAACGCGACCAGGCGCTGCTGAAGATCGACGACCGGATCGACGGGCGCGGCAATCCTTATTACTGGATCGGCTTCGAGCGGCGCAGATTCACGCTGCACGAGGGAACCGACCTTTGGGCGACCGCGGAAAACGCCATCTCGGTCACGCCCCTGAGCCTCAATCTTACCGATATGGACGCGCATTCGCGTTTGATGGACACTCTGACGGCCGACACGCCGAACGGGGAGACTGCCTGAGGTCGCCATGGGCGATACGGATTTCGACGACGAGGAGACCGGACGGATACCGGTTGCCAAGCTGATCCTCGGCCTGCGCGCCCAGGGGATCCGGGATGCGCGCGTCCTGAAGGCGATCGAAACCGTTCCGCGCGCGCTGTTCGTCGAGGAGACCTATTCGGACCTTGCCTATGCCGACCGGTCGCTGCCGATCGATTGCGGCCAGACGATCAGCCAGCCCTTTGTCGTTGCCTATATGACGGAGCTGCTGCGGCTCGGCGACCGCGACAAGGTGCTCGAGATCGGCACCGGGTCGGGCTATCAGGCCGCCGTTCTCGCCAAGCTGTGTCGCCGGGTGTACACGATCGAGCGCTATCGCACACTGCACCGGCAGGCGGAGACCCGGTTCAAGGAACTGGGGATCGCCAACATCACCGCGATGGTCGGCGACGGCATCAAGGGATGGCCGGCGCAGGCGCCCTTCGACAAGATCATCGTGACGGCGGCCGCCGAGACGGTGCCGCCCGATCTCGTCGATCAGCTCAAAGAGGGCGGCATCATGATCCTGCCCGTCGGCCCGGTCGGCGGCGTGCAGGTGCTGCGCCGGATCGTCCGCACCGAGGCGGGTGTCGAGGATACCGAACTGCTCGGCGTGCGCTTCGTGCCGCTGGTGCCGGGGAAGGCCGCCCAGCTCTGAATGGACCCGCTGTCACGTCCGCATAGGATCCACTGCCGTCCGGTTTAGTTTCGATGACGTCGATTAACCGATTGCGAGGCATTGCGTTTTCGGCAAACCATGGTAGCGGGATATGGTCTCGCTCAATCACCAACCCGGCCGTCATCAACTCTGTTTTCCTCGGTGGAAGCGGTGTGTTGGTAACGTCCGCTATTCCCCCTCAGTGTCATTGCCGGGCTCGTCCCGGCAATCCATGAACACCGTCGTCAGAATGGGCGCCAGCGCTGGTGTTCATGGATGCCCGGAACACATCCGGGCATGACATCCGAGTGGGTGGCCAGGCTGAAAACAAAGGTCCCGTCCCCGCTAAACCGGACACCAGTGGAACACGTCCGGGCATGACAACCGAAGAGAGACTACACCCACCTCTCCCTCGTCATCCCGGCCGCAGGCGAAGCCGGAGAGCCGGGATCGGGGAGCCCCCGATCCAACGATCGAAAATCCTAGCAGGCGCCCGGGTTCCCCGATCCGGATAATCGCTTTCGCGATTTCCGGGATGACGAGGGAGAGGTTTGTGTTTTGCTGCCACCCCCTCCGCTGGCATTGCCGGGCTTGTCCCACGACTGCCCTATCCCCCGCTGAGTTGGACAGCAGTGCATAAGATCTGCGGCGGAGGCGGTTTGCGAAAATAGTTAGCCAAACGCGAAATTCGGCGCGTGGCTTAAAGCAATGTTTACCTCAACGGGTGTTAACTCATGCCATTCATTCAGTGCGGCGTGAGTGGTGTTATGCGTAGCGTTATCAGTGCTATCCGTGCGTCCCGGCTGTCGACGGTCGCGATCGTCGGGGCCGTTGGCGCCCTGGCAACGGGGTGCAGTTCGGACTCTTCCCGTTTCGCCGGTTCCTTCTTCGGCGGTGTCGATCCCGAATATACCGGCTCCGTGCCGCCGACGCCGGCCGAGCCCGTGGCATCGGGCCCGATAGGCGATCCGCGGTCCCAGTCGGCTTACAACCAGCTCGGCTCCAGCCCCTCCGGCGGCGGCAACGGGACGACCGTCGTGGTCGGGCCCGGCGAGACGCTCTATACGGTGGCGACCCGCTATGGCGTCCCGGTCAACGCGCTGATGTCGGTCAACGGCATCACGGCGGCCGGCGCCGTCCAGCCCGGCCATGCGCTCGTCATCCCGGTCTATTCGCAGGCCCATAACGGCTGGGTCCGCCCGGATCAGGCCCCTGGCGTGGCGGCCACCCAGCCGGCCACGAGGGTCGCCGGACCGGTGCCGCTGAATACCGGGCAGGTCGCGGCCGCGACCCAGGCGCCTGCGACCCAGGCCAGGCAGGTGCCGGCCGGCGGCGCGGTCCACACGGTGACGCCCGGCCAGACGGTCTATTCGCTCGGACGTCTCTACAATGTCCGGCCGAACGATATCATCGCCGAGAACAACCTGCCGGCGCCTTACGGCATCAAGATCGGCCAGAAGGTTCGGATCCCCGGCGCGGCGGTGGCGAAATCGGTGCAGCCGGCGGCCTCGACCCAGGTTGCCCAGGCGTCCGCTCAGACTGCGGTGCAGACTGCTGAAGCCTCGACACCGACCGCGACGCCTGCGGTCGTCACCTCGAAGTCAGGCATCGAGGCAGCCGAGCTGCCGGCGCCGCAGACCACGGCCTATGCCCCGCAGAACGACAAGGCGGCCGGCACGGATACCCGCGCGGCGGTTCCCGAGCCGGCGGCGCTGTCGGCGGGACAGTTCCGCTGGCCCGTGCGCGGCCGGATCATCTCGTCCTATGGCGAGAAGAGCGACGGCGGCACCAATGACGGCATCAACATCTCGGTGCCAGAGGGCACGTCGGTGCGGTCGGCGGAGAATGGTGTCGTCGCCTATGCCGGCAACGAACTGAAGGGCTACGGCAACCTGGTGCTGATCCGGCACGCCGATGACTGGGTCACGGCCTATGCCCATAACAGCGAGTTGCTGGTCGAGCGCGGCGATGTCGTCTCGCGCGGCCAGGTCATCGCCAAGGCCGGCCAGACCGGTTCGGTCTCGACCCCGCAGATGCATTTCGAACTGCGCAAGGGCTCGCAGCCGGTCGATCCGCTGAAGCATCTGGCGTCGGATTAGGATTACGATCCAGACGTTTAGACAGGCATCTCTTTGGGCCGCCGGGGGCTTCTCCGGCGGCTTTTTCGTTTGCGGTGTTGTGTAGTCGGTCCCGCCGGTGGTGCGGGTAAATGTAAGGCTGGTCCGGCGCTGAAGACGTCTCGCACCGCCGGGGTTCCCCGATCCCGGCTCTTCGGCCGGGATGACGAGGGTGAGGTTTGTGTCCTGCCGCCCCCTCAGTGGTCATTGCCGGGCTTGTCCCGGCAATCTATGAACACAGTCGCTGGCGCTTATTCTGACGGCGGTGTTCATGGATGCCCGGAACAAGTCCGGGCATGACATCCGAGGAGGTGGCCAGGCTGAGAACCAAAGGTTCCTCCTCGCTGAACCGGACAGAAGTGGAACAAGCCCGGAGATGACCTTGGGGGAGACGAGAGTCCACCAACCTCTCCCTCGTCATCCCGGACAGCCACAGGCTGATCCGGGATCGGGGAACCCCGACGGTTCGGTGTCCCACAGACCCCGATTGGGGCTCCCCAATCCCGGCTTGCGCTATTGCTTGGCCGGACGACGAACGTGAGGGGGTGTCTCATGCCGCCCCTATCCTCCCGCCCCCGTCAGCGGAACACCCAGCCGCCCGGCGAGATCCTGGATGAACTGCCAGGCGACGCGGCCCGACCGGCTGCCGCGGGTGGTCGACCATTCCAGCGCGTCCCGGACCATCTGCTCGCGGTCGGTGTCGATCCCGAAATGATCCGCATAGCCGCGCACCATGTCGAGGTAGTCGTCCTGGCTGCATTTGTGGAAACCGAGCCAGAGGCCGAACCGGTCGCTCAGCGACACCTTTTCCTCGACCGCCTCCGAGGGATTGATCGCGGTCGAGCGCTCGTTCTCCATCATGTCGCGCGGCAGAAGATGGCGCCGGTTGGAGGTGGCGTAGAACAGGGTGTTGTCCGGCCGGCCCTCGATACCACCCTCCAGTGCTGCTTTAAGCGACTTGTAGGACGTGTCGTCGAAATCAAAGGACAGGTCGTCGCAAAAGATCACGAAGCGATAGGGCGCGGTGCGGGCAAGTCCCATCAGGGCGGGCAGGGATTCGATGTCCTCGCGATGGATCTCGACGAGCTTGAGCGGAAACACGCCGTCCTCCTCCATCAGCGCCCTGTCGGCATTGATGGTCGCGTGCGCCGCCTTGATCAGCGAGCTCTTGCCCATGCCGCGCGCGCCCCACAGGAGCGCGTTGTTGGCGGGCAGGCCGCGGGCGAAGCGCTCGGTGTTCTCGATCAGGATGTCGCGGGCCCGGTCGATGCCCTTGAGCAGCACCATGTCGACGCGGTTCACCGTGGCGACCGGCTGCAGACCGGGCGGGGAGGCGCGCCAGACGAAGGCGTTGGCGGCATCGAGATCGGCCTGGGGCGGCAGCGGCGGGGCGAGCCGGTCCAGACTGTCGGCGATTCGGGCAAGCAGCGGGATCAGATCGCTTTGGGGGTCTGTCATCACGGTATCGGGGTCTGTGGCGAATGCATGAGGGACGAGGCGGCCGCGCTGCGATTAAGCACGACGAGACCGCAATTCGGGAACCCGGACCGTAGCATCTGCGTTGTTAGGGTCAATGAGGGGCAGCTTCAGGCTGTAATCGGCCAGGGCAGCGAGGCGGTGGCAAAGGCGTGATCGGTTCTGGTTTGCAAACGGCGAGGCTGTGGGTATAGTCCGCGCGCTTCGCGCGATGGCGGTCGGGATCCGCCCGCGCGACGCATTGGCCGACCCCACACAATCCTGGACAGGAGGAATTGATGTTCGTAACGCCGGCTTTCGCACAAGGCGCCGGAGCAGGTGGCAGCGATTTTCTGGTTTCGCTCCTTCCCTTTGTCCTGATCTTCGTGGTTCTCTACTTTCTCATCCTGCGCCCGCAACAGCGCCGCATGAAGCAGCAGCAGGAGATGATCGGCTCGCTCAGGCGCGGCGACACGGTCGTCACCGCCGGCGGCCTGATCGGCAAGATCTCCAAGGTCGTCGACGATCGCGAGCTGCAGGTGGAAATTGCCGAGGGCGTCCGCGTTCGCATCTCCCGGCCCTCCGTCTCCGAAGTGCGCGCCAAGGGCGAGCCGGTCAAGGACGACGGCTGAGGGCCGGCGCGGGATTGCTGGTTCTTCCCGTGTAACGCCCGAAGTAACGAAAGCGTATCGTTTCCATGCTGCATTTCGCCCGCTGGACTGTCATCCTGGTGCTCGTGGTCTGTACCGCGGGCATTCTGGCGACCCTTCCCAACTTCTTTTCCAAGCAGCAGGTCGAGGACTGGCCGTCCTGGCTGCCGCACCGCCAGCTGGTGCTCGGCCTCGATCTGCAGGGCGGGTCGCACATCCTGCTGGCGGTCGATGTCGACGCGGTGGTCGAGGAGCGCCTGGAGGCGCTGCGCGACGACGTTCGCCGGATCCTGCGCGAGGAGCGGATCGGCTATACCGGTCTCGCCGTTCAGGACCGCACCGTGCGGGTGCGCATCCGCGAAGTCGATCAGACCACAGCGGCGCTGAGGGCGCTTGAGGAGTTGTCCGTTCCGATCGGCAATCTTCTGACCGGCACACAGGCCCGCGATGTCGAGATCGACAGCGGCTCAGACGGGCTGATCACGCTCGAACTGTCGGATGAGGGGCTGCAGCAGCGGATCAACTCCGCCGTCGAGCAGTCGATCGAGATCGTCCGCCGGCGCATCGACGAACTGGGCACGACGGAGCCGACGATCCAGCGCCAGGGCGCCGACCGTATCCTGGTCCAGGTGCCGGGCCTCGACGATCCGGCGCGCCTTAAGGCGCTGATCGGCCAGACCGCGAAGCTGACCTTCCGGATGGTCGATCCGTCGATGCCGGGCAGCGAGGCGCTCGCCGGCCGGCCGCCGCCGGATTCCGAAGTGCTGATGTCGCAGGACGATCCGCCGTTTCCCTATCTGATCGAAAAGCGCGTGATGGTGAGCGGCGAGGATCTCGTCGACGCCCAGCCGGGCTTCGACCAGCAGACCAACGAGCCGATCGTTACCTTCCGGTTCAATTCGGGCGGCGCGCGCCGGTTCGGGGTTGCGACGCAACAGAATGTCGGCCGTCCCTTTGCCATCGTCCTCGACGACGAGGTGATCAGCGCGCCGGTGATCCGCGAGCCGATCCTCGGCGGGTCCGGCCAGATCAGCGGCGGCTTCGCCGTCGAAGAGGCGAACGATCTCGCCATCCTGCTGCGCGCGGGCGCGTTGCCGGCGCCGCTGACGATCCTGGAGGAGCGAACCGTCGGGCCGGGCCTCGGCGCGGATTCCGTCGAGGCCGGCCGCATCGCCGCGATCATCGGCACGGCGCTCGTCATCGTCTTCATGGTGATGGTCTACGGCCTGTTCGGCGTGTTCGCCAACGTCTCGCTGTTCATCAACATCGCGCTCGTGTTCGGCGTCCTGTCGGTGCTCGGGGCGACGCTGACGCTGCCCGGCATTGCCGGCATCGTGCTGACCGTCGGCATGGCGGTCGACGCCAACGTGCTGATCTATGAGCGAATACGCGAGGAACAACGGGCGGGCAAAAGCGCCATCGCCTCGATCGATTCCGGCTACAGGCGGGCGCTCGGCACCATCATGGACGCCAACATCACGACGTTCATCGCCGCCGTCATCCTGTTCTATCTCGGCTCGGGTCCGATCCGCGGCTTCGCCATCACGCTTGCCATCGGCATCGTCACGACCGTGTTCACGGCCTATCTCGTCAATCGCCTGATCGTCGCCGAATGGGTGCGCCTGCGCCGCCCCTCGGCGGTGCCGATATAGGAGGGCCGGCGTCATGTTGCTGCGGCTCGTACCCCGGGAAACCCATATCGGTTTCATGAAACTCAGGCGGCTGACGCTGCCGATATCCGTGCTGCTGACGGTGCTGTCGATCGGGCTGTTCTTCGCCGTCGGCCTCAATCTGGGCATCGACTTTCGCGGCGGCTCGCTGATCGAGATCCAGACCGAGGGGCCCGCCGATATCGCCGATTTGCGCGAGCGCGTCGGCACGCTCGGGCTGGGTGACGTGCAGATCCAGGAATTCGGCGCCCCCAACGAGGTGCTGATCCGGGTCGTCGAGCAGGAAGGCGGCGAAAACGCCCAGCAGGCGGTGATCGCCAAGATCCGCAACGAGCTGGGCGACAGCGTGGAGTATCGCCGCGTCGAGATCGTCGGGCCGACGGTCAGCGCCGAACTCGCGCAGTCGGGAACGATTGCGGTGCTGGTCGCGATCTTCGCGATCCTGGTCTACATCTGGTTCCGCTTCGAGTGGCAATACGCGATCGGCGCGATCATCGCGACCGTGCACGACGTGGTCCTGACGATCGGGCTGTTTGCGATCCTGCAACTGGATTTCGCCCTGTCGAGCATCGCGGCGATCCTGACCATCGTCGGCTATTCGCTCAACGATACGGTGGTCGTCTACGACCGGATCCGCGAGAACACCCGGCGCTATCGCAAGATGCCGTTCACCGATCTGCTCGACCTGAGCGTCAACCAGACCCTGTCGCGCACCATCATGACGTCGGTCACCACTTTGCTCGCGCTGATCGCGCTCTATGTCTTCGGTGGCGAGGTGATCCGCAGCTTCGTCTTCGCCATGATCTGGGGCGTTCTGGTCGGCACGTATTCGTCGATCTATGTCGCCGGCCCGGTGCTATTGTATCTGGGCGCCAATCGCGGCGGCGGCGCGGCGGGTCAGGCCAAGGAAGCAGCCGGCGAGGCCGCCACGTGAGCGGTGCGGCGGCCTAACGGGAGTTGGGGGCGCCTTTCAAGACCATCGTCTTGAAAGGCCCCGGTTGACGCGATGCAGATGCGTGAAGCGCATTTTCCCGGCCGTGCGCCGATCGAGGCCTATGGCAATGGCGGCTTCCGTTTCGCCGACATGTCGCATCGCGGCTCGATCCTGTGCGTGCAAAGCGGCATCTATGGCTGGCCGGTCTCGGCGCCGGGCGAGGTCGACGTCGAGGCGCTGGAACGGGTGTTCGACGATGCCGACCGGCCGGAATTGCTGCTGCTGGGCACCGGCCGCGCGCTGGTGCCGCCGACGCCCGAGACGCGGTCGGCCTGCAGCGCGCAGGGTGTGCGGATCGAGGTGATGGACACCGGTGCGGCGGTACGCACCTTCAACGTGCTTCTGGCCGAGCAGCGGTCGGTCGCCGCTGCCCTGATCGCGGTCGAGTGAGGTCCGATGCCGGGCGCCCGCGATGACTGCTTCACGCATTGCGAGGATCTTGTGCGCCGCGGCGACAAGGACCGGTTTCTGGCAAGCCTGTTCGCGCCGGCCGACAAGCGCCGCTATATCTTCGCCCTCTATGCCTTCAACCTGGAGATCGCCCGGATCCGCGACCTGGTCAGCGACGCGCTGCCCGGCGAAATGCGCCTGCAATGGTGGCGCGACGCGCTGAGCGGGGAGGGGCATGGTGAAGTCGGCAGCCACCCGGTCGCCGCCGCCCTGATCGAGACGCTGGACCGGTGTGATCTTGCCTGCCAGCCGTTCATGGATCTGATCGAGGCGCGCACCTTTGATATCTATGACGAGCCGATGCCGACGGTCCGGCACCTGGAAGCCTATGCGCGCGCGACCTCGTCGATGCCGATGCGCGTTGCCGCCGCGATCCTCGGCGCCGACCGCTGCAACTGGACGGCGACGATGATCGACCATGGCGGCACGGCCTATGCGCTCACCGGCCTGCTCCGGGCGGTGCCGTTTCACGCCGCCGGCGGCCAGATCTTCCTGCCCGAGGAGGTCATGGAGAAGCATGGGGCGACACGCGACGACCTACTGTCCGGCAAGTCGACGCCGGAACTGAAGGCGGTGCTCGCCGAGATGCGTGACCTGGCGCGCGATCACCTGGGCCAGGCGGGCAACTGCGTCAAGGGGATCTGCGGAGAGGCGGTTCCCGCCGTCCTGCCGATCGCGCTGGTGCGGCCCTATCTGGAGCGCATGGACCGGCCGGACTACGAGCCGTTCGGGGAAGAATGCGTCGTGCCGCAATGGCGCCGGCAGTGGATCCTGTGGAAGGCCGTGCGCGCGGCGAACCGGACCTGCGCGAAAGCGAACTGACCTAAGTTTCCTTATGAGATGTCACGGCCGGGCGCCCGGTGCCGCGCCTAGTGGTGTCGCGCACCATCAGCCTGACCGGAATGCGCGTGACCTGCGGTGGCCGGGCGGGATCGGCGAGGCGGGCATCGATGCGCGCGATCACCGTTTCGACCGTCCGCGAGATGGGGTAGTCGATGGTGGTCAGGCGGAACCCCGGCCAGGCGGCCATCGGGATGTTGTCGAAGCCGATGACCGCGAGTTCGTCCGGCACCGCGATGCCAAGGGCCTGGGCTGCCTGCAGCACTCCCATGGCCGCGTCGTCGTTCATGCAGAACACGCCGTCCGGCGGTTCCGGCGCGGACAGAAGGCGAAGCGCGGCGTCATAGGCGCCATCCGCGCCGGCCGCGATCCGTGCCGTGGCCTGCAGCGCCATGCCTTGGGCTGCGAGACTGTCGCGCAGGCCCCGTTCGCGCTCTGAATCCGAAAAGGCACGATGGCTGCGGCCAAGATAGGCGATGCGCCGGCAGCCGCCGCGGATCAGAAGGTCGGCCGCCATCCGCGCGCCCGCCCCATTATCCGCAAGGATGCTGTCGGCCAGAAATGGAAGCGGGGGGACGGCTTCTTCCAGGTCCGGCTCGGCCGGCAGGGTTGCGGGAACGCGGCCGCACAGCACCACCGGTATCCCGACACGGGCGCAGCGCGCGCAGGCCTCCGGCGTCATCGTGCCGGCCGCCACCACGGCGGCATCGACCTGATAGTCGAGCGCGCCCATCAATGCCTCGTCGACCGGTCCGCCGCCGCGCACCTTGGCCAGGAGCAGATGCTTGCCCCGCTCGGCGAGCGCGTCGGCCAGGGTGTCGACGAATATGCTATCGTAGGCGTTCTTGGTCTCGCCGACCGCAAGCGCCACCAGGTTCGTCTTTGCCCGGATCAGGCTGCGTGCGAGCATGTTCGGACGATAGCCCAGCGCCTCGGCCGCGCTGATGACGCGATCGCGCATGACGGGCGAGACGGCATGTGCGTCGCTGAACACGCGCGAGACGGTTGCATTGGAGACACCCGCCCGCTCGGCGACGTCCCGGATTGTTACACGCTCCACTCGTGGGGCTCCTGACTGAAAACGTTATCTACTAGGAGAAAGCAGCGATTTTTAGAACAAAGTCCAGTTATGACGATTTATAGCAATTATATGACAGTCCCAATACAGAATATCCGTCACGTCAAAGTCATGTTCGAACAGTAGTCTGAAAACGTTTTCAGAAACCCGCCCGATCGGCCGAGCCGGTCGATCGGGCAGGCATGTCCGACCTGAAAGGGAGAAATGCAATGCGCAGACCATTCACCGCGCTGGCATCCGCTTTGCTGGCAGTCGCCATGGCCCCGGCGGCCCTGCAATCCGCCGCCGCGGACGAGACGCTCACCATCGCCGGCCGCGACGGCGGCTATGCGACCGCCCTGAACCGGATGGTCGCGCTTTACAAGGAAAAGAACCCGAACGTGGAGATCGAACTGCTCGAACTGCCCTATGGCGGGCTCTACGAGAAGGCGACGATCGGGTTCCGCGAGAAGGCGGGCGCCTATGACGTCGTCATGCTCGACGATACCTGGGCCGTCGAGTTCATGTCGAATGGCTGGCTCGCCGATCTGGATCAGTTGGGGGGCGGATTGGACGCTGACTTCGTGGCGCCGGCCCGCGCCGTTTCCCGCTATCCGGTGGGCACCGGCACGCATTATGCCGTCCCCTTCGTCGGCAATGTCGAACTGTTCGCCTATCGCAGCGACCTGCTCGACAAGCATGGCTTCGATGCACCGGAAAGCTGGAGCGAGGTCGTCGAGATCGCCCGCACCATTTCCGAGAATGAAGAGGGCGTCGCCGGCGTCGTCTATCGCGGCAAGAAGGCCAATCCGATCGTCACCGGCTTTCTGCCGATCCTGTGGGCGCATGGCGCCCGGGTCATCGGCGAGGACGGCCAGGGCGGCCTCGACACGGACGCAGCGCTCGCCGCGCTCGAAACCTATCTGTCGCTCAAGCCCTACGCGCCGAAGGGCGTGGAGACCTACAATTCCGGTGAAGTGCGCGATGCGCTGATGCAGGGCACGGCGGCGATGTCGATCGAATTGTGGCCCTCCTGGGCGCCGTCGCTCGACGATCCGGAAATGTCGAAGGTGCCCGGCAAGATCGAGATCATGGCAGCCCCCGGCCAGGTCGAGGGGCCCAAGCCGATGCTCGGCGCGTGGCTGCTTGCCGTTCCCGCCGATGCGCCCAACGCCGAACGTGGCCGCGACTTCATCGACTTCGTGACCGCGCCGGAGAACCAGAAGCTATTGGCGCTCGAAGTCGGCACGCCGCCGACCCGCGCCAGCGTCTATGAAGACGCCGACGTGGTGGCGAAATATCGCTGGTATCCCGCCCAGCTCGACGCGCTGAACAACGCCAATCCGCGCCCGCGCATCACCCAGTGGTCGCAGGTCGAGCAGATCCTCGGCGACTATCTCCAGCTCGCCCTGATCGGCGAAATGGAGGCCAGGGAAGCGCTCGCCGAGGCCAACCAGCAGGTTGACCGCGCCCTGTCACGCTGAAGCGGGGCGCGCTGAAGAGGGACACACGAGACCGTCGTTGCGGCGGGCGCGCGATTGCGGGCGCCCGCCGTCTCGATACCCTAAGCTGATTTGCCATGAAGGCTTTCGACCGCTCCTTGCCGGCCTGGCTTGTCCTGCTGAGCCCCGCCGCGATCGTTCTGTTCATCCTGACGGTCTATCCGATCGCGCGGGTGCTGCTGCTGTCCGTGTTCCAGACCGATTACGGTTTTGCGGACGCCGATTTCGTCGGCAGCGAGAACTACACCTATCTGTTGTCGAATTCCGGCTTTCAGCGCGCCTCGTGGAACACGGTCGTGTTCACCGTGATGGCGACGGCGAGCGAAGTCGGGCTCGGCCTGATGCTGGCGCTCCTGTTCAATCGGCGCTTCCCCGGCCGCTTCGTCGTTATTCCGATCATCGTCGCGCCCTATGTGCTCGCCACCATGGTCGTAACGGCGATCTGGCGGGCCTGGTTCCACTACGATTTCGGCTTTCTCAACAAGGTGCTGCGGGCCGCGCACCTGCCGCCGGTGGAGTGGCTGTTCAATCCGGACATCGCGATGCTGTCTCTGGTCCTGGTCGATATCTGGCAGACGGCGCCGTTCGTCTTCCTGATCCTGCTCGCCGGCCTGCAGTCGATTTCGCCGGATGTCTATGAGGCGGCGCGTATCGATGGCGCGAAGCCGGTCAACATCTTCTTCCGCATCACCATTCCCTTGCTGATGCCCTATATCCTGATCGCGGCGCTGTTGCGCAGCATCGAGAGCTTCAAGATCTTCGACAAGGTCTATGCGCTGACCGGTGGCGGGCCGGGCAGGGCGACCGAGACCCTGTCGATGTATGTCTACCGTCTCGGCTTCAAGTTCTTCGATATCGGCCTGGCGTCCGCGGCTGCCGTCGTGATGATCGTGATCGCGGCTGTCCTTGCCGCCGTCTACGCCATAAAGCTTGCCGGGGGGCGGGCGGAATGAGGCGCGTGCCGCTGATACGCATGGGGGTCGCCTTCGGGGTCGCGGTTTTGTTCGCGATGCCGATTGTGTGGATGGTTTCGACGTCGGTCACGCCGCCCGGCGATTATGTCGGCCGGACGCTCGTCCTCTGGCCCGAGCATCTCACTTTCGATCACTACCGGGCGCTTTGGGAGAAATCCGTCTGGCGCAACGGGCTGAACTCGGCAATCGTTGCCGCCGGCACGACCCTTGTCGCCCTGGCGCTCGGCCTGCCGGCGGCCTATGCGCTCACGCGCCTGCGCATGCCCGCCCGTCTCGATATCGGGTTCCTGATCTTCGTGCTCCTGGTGAAGCTCGCCCCGCCGATCGTACTCGCCATCCCGCTCTATCACGTGCTGCGCGCCTTCGGCCTGCTCGACACGCTTGCCGGGCTGGTGCTGGTCTATCAGGTCTATGCGCTGCCGTTTGCGATCTGGATGCTGCTCGGCTTCGTGCGCGACGTGCCCTATTCGATCGAGGAGGCGGCGATGATCGACGGTGCGCGACTGCTGAAGCGCCTGCGGACGATCGTGTTGCCGCTGATGGTGCCGGGTCTGGTCTCGACGGCGGTGTTCGTCGCGATCATGAGCTGGAACGAGTTCCTCTACGCGCTGCTGTTCGTCCAGTCGCCGGCCCTGTTCACGCTGCCGCCCTATGTGGCGACGCTGATCACCGAGGACGAGACCCTGTGGGGGCAACTCGCCGCGATCGGCTTCCTCGCCTCGCTGCCGGTTCTGATCGTGCTCGGCGTCGTCCAGCGCGGCCTGACGCGGGGCTTTGCGTCGGGGACGCATTGAGGGCAGCTAGCTGCACATGGTTCGAGACGGGCGCGTCACCATGGGGCTCGGTCGGGTTGCGTCGACCAATGAAGCGCCGGGGTTCCCCGATCCCGGATAGCCGCTGCGCGGCCGTCCGGGATGACGAAAGCGAGGCTTACGCGCGTCCCCGCTACTCCGCCGCCGCGCGCAGGCCGAGCCAGGTGTCGAGGTCGGCAAGCGCGCGCTGTGATATCGCTCGTTTCTTCGCCCGCGCCTTGTCCTTGCCGCGCAGCCGGACGCCCGGCGTCTTCGGCACCTCGATTGAGGGAAACAGGCCGAAATTGACGTTCATCGGCTGGAAGGAGCGGGAGCTCTTGTCATCCGTGATGTGACCGCCGGTGATGTGGGCGATCAGGGCGCCGAGCGCCGTCGTCTGCGGCGGCGGCACGATCGCGGCGCCCGTTGCCTCGGCTGCGGCGAAACGGCCGGCGAGCAGGCCGATCGCGGCCGATTCCACATAGCCCTCGACGCCGGTGATCTGGCCGGCAAAGCGCAGGCGCGGCGCGGCCTTCAGCTTCAGGTCGCCGGTCAGCAGCCGCGGGCTGTTCAGGAACGTGTTGCGGTGCAACCCGCCGAGCCGGGCGAACTCGGCGTTCTCCAGCCCCGGAATGGCCCGGAAGATCTCCGCCTGCGCGCCGTATCTGAGCTTGGTCTGGAAACCGACCATGTTGTAGAGCGTGCCGAGTGCGTTGTCCTGGCGCAGTTGCACGACCGCGTAAGGCTTGACGTCGGGATCATGCGGATTGGTGAGCCCGACCGGCTTCATCGGCCCGTGCCGCAACGTCTCGCGGCCGCGTGCGGCCATCACCTCGATCGGCAGGCAGCCGTCGAAATAGGGCGTGTTCTTTTCCCAGTCGCGGAATTCGGTCGTGTCGCCGGCCGTGAGCGCGTCGATGAAGGCCTCGTATTGCGCCTTGTCGAGCGGGCAGTTGATGTAGTCGGCGCCCGTCCCGCCGGGGCCCGGCTTGTCATAGCGCGACTGGAACCAGACCTTCGAGAAATCGAGGCTTTCCTTGTGGACGATCGGTGCGATCGCATCGAAGAAGGCGAGCGAATCCTCGCCCGTCAGCGCGTGCACCGCCTCTGACAGGACAGGCGAGGTCAGCGGCCCGGTCGCGACGATGACGCTTTTCCAGTCGTCCGGCGGCAGGCCGGCGACCTCGGCACGGTCGATCGTGATCAGCGGATGAGCGTCAAGCGCCGCCGTCACCGCGTCGGAAAAGCCGACCCGGTCGACGGCAAGCGCGCCGCCGGCGGGCACCTGGTTGTCATCGCCCGAGGCCATGATCAGCGAGCCGCAGCGGCGCATCTCCGCGTGCAGGAGGCCGACGGCGTTGGTTTCGGCGTCATCCGAGCGGAACGAGTTCGAACAGACGAGTTCGGCGCAGCCGTCGGTGACATGCGCCTCGGTCATGCGGACAGGGCGCATCTCGTGCAGGATGACAGGAATGCCGGCCTCGGCGATCTGCCAGGCGGCTTCGGAACCGGCGAGGCCGGCGCCTATGACGTGGATTGGCCTGGGGATTGGACTGGGTATTGGACTGGGGATTGGATCGGGCATGGCGGGTATCTAGTGACAGAATGCGCGCAGGGAAAGAGAAAACGAAGCATCTGGAGGCTGCTGGAGCTCCACTGCGGAGGCTAAGGGCATGATCGAGATCGAGCTTGCGACCGGATCGGACCGGGAGAAGGCTGCAGAGCGGCAACTCAGGCAGCTTCTGGATGCGTATGATCTGGATCACCTGATCGAAACGCGGCGGGTTCGCATCGAAGGTGGCGCTGTTCCGCACAGCCATCCGGTTCTAACGCTGAACACACGTCATCTGGACGACGACGACCGGCAACTGGCGACCTTCGTCCACGAACAACTGCACTGGCGGCTGAGCGCGACGATCGACGCCGTGGATGCCGCGATCGCTGATCTGCGCACTCTCTATCCCGATGTTCCGGTCGGCGGCGGGCAGGGCGGGCGCGATGCCTACAGTACCTATCTTCATCTTGTCATTGGTATTCTCGAGCTGAACGCTCTGACGGGCCTCTTTGGTCCCCTCCAGGCACGCGCGCTGATCGGTCGTTTCGATATCTATCGATGGGTCTACGGCGAAGTGCTCGACAACGAAACGCAAATCCGGGAGATCGTTGAAGCTCACGGGCTGGCGCTATCGAAATAAACCGCCCAGAACACGTTCTTCGCCACGTGCGGGGCGACCTCCGTGACGCTGCCGGTGGCAATCGTCGTTTCGCGCGAATTTGCGAGCGCCACGACGCCGAGGCCCTTACTCGGCATCAGGATCATGAACGAGGTAAAGCCCGCCAGCGCGCCGTCCTTGGCGACGACGACCGGGACGCCGGCCGCTGCGTCGGCGGGCAGGACGGACCAGGCAAGGCCCGACCGCGGCGACTGCGCCGGGCAGGTCGACAGGCGCGGATCGGGGCCGGTGCAGGCATAGGGCGCTTGAGCGATCTCGAAGCCCCGGTGCAGCCGCGTGCGGGGAAAGCCGTGCGGCTGGGTCAGCGCGGCCTCGGCGAAGGTTGCCATATCGGCAAGGCTCGTCGTCAGCGCGCCGGCCGGGGCCCAGACGGGGATCGCGCTTTCCTGCGGCGCGCCGGGCGCGACGACGACCGACAGCGGATCGGCATAGCCGGAGCCGGGCGTCTCGATGTCGACAAAGGCGACCTCGCCATTGACGAGACGGGCCGTCGCGGTCGCGGCCGTGCCGCCCTTGCGGCCGCCGGTGATCGTCACGGTCGGCACCTGCTTGTAGCCTTTGCCGGGGCTCGTCACCATGATGGCGACGACTGCGCCGTCGGCGATGATCGCGTGCGCCCTGGCTTCCTCCGTCTCCCCGCCATCGCTGAATTCGATCTCGGCCGGCGGGATGTAGCCCGAACCGCCGTTCTTGACGGTGATCGCCGTGATCCGTTCGCCGGTCAGCACCGCCTTGGCCTTCGCGCCCGCTCCGCCGCCGCCGCGAATGCGCACCTTCGGCCGCGCCGAATAGAACGCCCCGCTTGCCAGCATCTCGATGCGGCTAACCGCGCCGTTCTCGACGTCTGCGACCGCCAGGGCCTGATCATAGCCGCCGGCCAGCCGGTCCGCCTTTCGCTTCGGCACCCTCAGATAGGTGTCGCCCATATCGAGGGGCTTGAGGATTTTCTTCTTCACCTGCCTGAACCAGCCGTCGACGGCATCGTCGGTGATCGCCGTGTCCTTGCTGCCGAGGATCAGGCCGAGCAGGCCGAGGCTGAAATCGGAATAGACGTAAGGGGCGGGCAGCGCGGTCTTCGAGGGCGGCGTGGTCTGGTAGTTGAGCGGCGTGGTGTTCTGAAAGAAGTCGAGGAAGTCGCTGGCGCCATATTGCGCGATGGTCGGCCGGCCGTTCGGCAGGCAGCCGGGCACGTTGGACACCGCGCATTCGGGCGCATAATCCGGCAGGCCGCCGGTGAAGTCGCCGACCTGCTTGAGGCTGATCTTGGCCGTTTTCTTGCGGAGGGATCCAAGTTCGGTTTCGAGCGCGCCGAGCCTGGTGGACAGCGCCAGGTCGCCGCGATCGATCGCCTGGCCGTAGAGATTGGTGGTGAACACCTTGGTCATCGAAGCGATCTCGAACAGGGTGTCGGAGGAGAACTTCACTGCCGTCGTGTTGTCGCTGGCCGCCACGGCCTTGCCATGGGTGGCGAAGACCGGCTGCCTGCCGAGCCGGACGACCGCCGCGCCGACACCGACCGCATCGCCGGCCTCGACGACAGACTTGGCGTAGGTGCGGGCGATCTGTTTGGGGGAGGCGGCTTGGGCGGGGGCGATAGCCAGAAAAGGTAAGAGTGTGTATGTTGAAAATACGAGCCACCCAAATAGTAGGAGCGACCGCCAAATTCCACGATGTCGATATCTATCCATTTGCGGCTTGAATCATCGAAACCAGATCAGATAATTTACTCTTTAGGTCCAAAATATCCAAATTTGGTTCCCCCTCGCATACAATCTTTGCGACTTTTACCTTGTCAACTGTCGTTTCGATTACCCGATCGCCAGTTGACCCCTTGCGTGCGAAATGCAAGGCATGCTGATATCTACTGCCCTCAAGTGGGCCTGCGTATATCCTTGGATGCGCGCTCGCTACCGCTCTCTGAATTGTTTCATATTCGATATAGTTTTCAATCTCTCGACCTTGCGTTACCCATGCAAATCCGGAGCTCTCTTTGAATTCTTGCGCAATCCTGCTTTTGGTTTTATTTAATTTCGATTGAGGTTTATCTTTATCGCTATCGATTAAAATCGCTGAATATCGATTCAAGTGTCGGAGTGAAATGAAATCATCTATGGTTTCTTCGTCGGCGCTCAGATGGCTCAAGTTTCTTCCACCATAAAACATTATGGCATAACTAATATTTTCTTTTAAGCTGGGGGCTGCTTTTGCTAGCCACCATCTGAGATATATGCGATCTGAAGGACCTTCGACCCATATCACGGAATTGGCTTGCATTATATCGGAAGCATGGACTCCTAAATCCGTGCAGATTGCAAGTTTTTGATTGCTTGATACAGCGGACTGTATGTATGATTGGTTTTTACTGTTTGTAACTTTAAATATATTTGCATTAGGGGTATCAATAAAGGCGGGTGAATGGGTTGCAATAAAATACTGATTATCTGTATTTTTTCTTATATAATCGATCATTTTTCTTTGAAGAACAGGGTGCAGGTGTATTTCAGGTTCTTCGATGCATATTATGCTATGACGTGTTGTCATGCAGAACGATGCAATCATAATAACTTCATGTATTCCGGTGCCCAGAGATGGGAGTGGCAGAATTCGTCCGTCCATATGAACAAGTATATGATTGCGTTCTGCAGGTATTTCAATCTCTGCTTCCGAGTGTCCTGTAGCGTACTTTAGAAGCTCATTTATGCTATCAAATATTAATCTATCTTCTCTTTTATTGTAATCTGGGTTTTGTATTTCAGCTAGCTTGTCGATCAGCCCTTTACCACTAAAATCAGAAAAATCTTCAGATTTTGGGCCTATCTCCCGAAACACTGGGATTATTTCTATATTTGGAAAAGAGAGTTTTTGATACGAAAGGAAAATACTGTGGATTCGATCGATCCAGCTGCTTATGTCTCCGCCACTGTAAGCATTTTCGAGTTTGCTCCACAATTCTTGTATGTCTCTCGGTTCGATGCCTGCCTCTCTAATATCTGCTTCAGAAAATGGATTGGCAATTCTATTTGGCCCGCTATCAAATGACAAATTAACCCAAATAATTCCTTCATCAGATAATAATTCGCAGAGCTTATTGATTATCGGCTCAATATTAAATGGGTAATTCCTCTGGACTTCTGAGTTTATATTGTCTTTAAATGAATCTAAATTGATTCCGACATGGGCTATGGAGGGGGCGGTTTCAGCCCCTGTATATACATCTAAATCTGTTGGTTGAACTGTTGGTGTTTTGAGGTGATTTTTGATAAATGTGAGTATAGTAGATTTCCCGGAATTATTAGGGCCTAGAAAAAAATTAAGGCTTCCGAATGGTCCAATTTTTTGAATTTGCGGCCCAATACCGCGATAGAATTGTAGTGCTAGGGCTTCCAGGAAAACAGGCATAGTCTAGTCTCAGATTGTGCAAACGGCGTCACTTAGATATTAGATTAGTAAAACGATCTGTATCCGTCCATCTACTACTCCGCAGCCTCCGTCCGTCCGGCGCTCCGCCCGCCCGGCCGCCGTTCGAACAGCTCCTTCAGGAACTGCCCCGTATAGCTCCGCGGCTCCGCAGCGATATCCTCCGGCGTGCCCTGGGCGACGATCTCGCCGCCGCCGTCGCCGCCTTCCGGGCCGATATCGATGATCCAGTCGGCCGTCTTGATGACCTCCAGATTGTGCTCGATGACGGCAACCGTATTACCCTGTTCGACAAGGGAATGAAGCACTTCCAGCAGTTTCTTCACGTCGTGGAAGTGCAGGCCCGTGGTCGGCTCGTCGAGGATATAGAGCGTGCGGCCCGTCGCCCGGCGCGACAGTTCCTTGGCAAGCTTGATGCGCTGCGCCTCGCCGCCTGACAGGGTGGTGGCCTGCTGGCCGACATGGATATAGCCGAGGCCCACCCGCTGCAGCGTCTCGAACTTGTCGCGGATCGAGGGGACCGCGTCGAACAGGTCGCGCGCCTCGTCGACCGTCATGTCGAGCACGTCGGCGATTGACTGGCCCTTGAACAGCACCTCCAGCGTCTCGCGATTGTAGCGCCGGCCCTTGCAGACGTCGCAGGTGACGTAGACGTCGGGCAGGAAATGCATCTCGATCTTGATGACGCCGTCGCCCTGGCAGGCCTCGCAGCGCCCGCCCTTGACGTTGAACGAGAACCGCCCCGGCGCATAGCCGCGCGCCTTGGCCTCGGGCAGGCCCGCGAACCATTCGCGGATCGGCGTGAACGCGCCGGTATAGGTCGCGGGGTTGGAGCGTGGCGTGCGGCCGATCGGCGACTGGTCGATATCGATGATCTTGTCGATATGTTCGAGCCCGTCGATGCGCTCGTGCCGGCCCGGCTGCAGGCGGGCATTGTTGAGCTTCTTGGCGATCGCCTTGTAGAGCGTGTCGATCAGAAGCGACGACTTGCCGCCGCCGGAAACGCCGGTGACGCAGCAGAAGGTGCCGAGTGGGATCTCGGCGGTGACGTCCTTCAGGTTGTTCTCCGACGCACCGACGACCCGGATGCGGCGATGCGGGGAGATCTCGCGGCGCTCGGCCGGCACGTCGATCTGCTGCATCCCGGTGAGATATTGCCCGGTCAGGCTCGCCGGATTGGCCATGATCTCGTCCGGCGTGCCGCGCGCGACGATCTCGCCGCCATGGACGCCGGCGCCGGGGCCGATATCGAGGACATAGTCGGCGGTACGGATCGCGTCCTCGTCATGCTCGACGACGATCACCGTGTTGCCGAGGTCGCGCAGGTGGCGCAGCGTGCCGAGCAGGCGGGCATTGTCGCGCTGGTGCAGGCCGATCGACGGCTCGTCGAGGACGTAGAGCACGCCGGTGAGCCCCGAGCCGATCTGCGAGGCGAGCCGGATGCGCTGGCTCTCGCCGCCCGACAGGGTGCCCGACGAGCGCGACAGGGTGAGATAATCGAGGCCGACATCGTTGAGGAAGGCGAGCCGCTCGCGGATCTCCTTCAGGATGCGGATGGCGATCTCGTTCTGCTTGTCGGTGAGACCGTCGGGCAGGAGCTCGAACCAGCGATTGGCGGCGCGGATCGACATCGCCCCGACATCGCCGATATGCAGGCCGGCGATCTTGACGGACAGCGCCTCGGGCTTGAGCCGGTTGCCCGAACAGGCCGAGCAGGGCGTGCGGCTCATGAATTTCTCGATCTCCTCGCGTGACCAGGACGACTCCGTTTCCTTCCAGCGCCGCTCGAGATTGGGGATGACGCCCTCGAAGGTCTTCGACGTCTCGTAGGCGCGCAGGCCGTCATCGTAGGTGAACTTGATCTTCTTACCGGCCGAGCCGTAGAGGATCGCGTCGCGGCCGGCCTCCGGCAGGTCCTCCCACGGCGTCGTCATCTTGAACTTGTAGTGCCGGCCGAGCGCCTCCAGGGTCTGCAGGTAATAGGGCGAGGAGGATTTCGCCCAAGGCGCGACCGCGCCGCCCTTCAGCGTCACGTCCTTGTCGGGAACGACCAGGTCGGGATCGACGCGCATCTCCGAGCCGAGCCCGTCGCAGACCGGGCAGGCACCGTGTGGCGAGTTGAACGAGAACAGCCGCGGCTCGATTTCGGGAATGGTGAAGCCGGAGACCGGGCAGGCGAATTTCTCCGAGAAGATCAGCCGCCGCGGATCGCCGTTATCGTCCGTCTCGTCGGCGAATTCGGCGACCGCCAGGCCGTCGGCGAGTTGCAGCGCGGTTTCCAGCGAATCGGCCAGCCGCGAGGCCATGTCCGGCCGCACCACGACCCGGTCGACCACCACGTCGATATCGTGCTTGAACTTCTTGTCGAGCGCCGGCGCGTCGGCGATCTCGTAAAACGTGCCGTCGATCTTCACCCGCTGGAAGCCGCGCTTCATCAGGTCGGCGAGTTCCTTGCGGTATTCGCCCTTGCGGCCGCGCACGATCGGGGCGAGCAGATAGAGCCGCGCGCCCTCCTCGAGCGCCAGCACCCGGTCGACCATCTGGCTCACCGTCTGGCTTTCGATCGGCAGGCCGGTCGCCGGCGAATAGGGGATGCCGACGCGGGCGAATAAGAGGCGCAGATAGTCGTAGATCTCGGTGACGGTGCCCACCGTCGAGCGCGGATTGCGCGACGTCGTCTTCTGCTCGATCGAAATCGCCGGCGACAGGCCCTCGATGTGGTCGACATCGGGCTTCTGCATCATCTCGAGGAACTGCCGGGCATAGGCCGACAGGCTCTCGACATAGCGCCGCTGGCCCTCCGCGTAGATCGTGTCGAAGGCCAGCGACGACTTGCCCGACCCCGACAGGCCGGTGATCACCACCAGCCGGTCGCGCGGAATGTCGACGGTGACGTCCTTCAGATTGTGCTCGCGGGCACCGGAAACGGTGATCGATTTCTGCATCTTGCGTTCAAGCGCTCTGTCTGTGCGTGTGCCGCCGGCGGCCGGGTTGCGGTCCGGGCTTGCGCCGGGCGGATGGGAGAAGCGGAAAGCCTGACGATCGCCTCCCGATACGGGCCGGAGTATAGGGCAGCGGTCCGGCCACTAGAAGCCTTTCGCGGGAATGGGCGCCATGTGGCGTGCTGTCTTCGATTACGCGCATCGGAGCTGGCCGGATTGCAGGGAAGGCGAATCATTGCTGTTGCAAACAGGATTGGAACATTATAAGAACATTTGTAGATGTAAACAGGGGCCGGAGAGGTTCGTGCGGTGACGGGCGAGCGGTTGGCCACCCGATGCCGCGCTCACTTGACGCTGCCGCTTCGGGCGCAATACGGTCGGCGCGGCCGGTTTCGGCGATTGATGATAAAGGGCGATGGCAAAGGGGATGATATGACGGCGAAGCGCATCAATCCGGAGTCTCTTTACAATTCCGTTCAGTATGGCTTTTCCCACGCGGTGGAGAGCGCGCCGGGCCGGCTGCTGCACCTGTCCGGGCAGGTCGCCTGGGACAAGGACATGACGGTCGTCGGCGGCGACGATATCGCGCTGCAGGCCCGGCAATGCCTCGCCAATCTCAAGACCGTGCTCGCCGAGGCGGGCCTGGGGGTTGAGGATATCGTGCGGATCCGGACCTATGTGGTCGATCACGATGTCGAGAAGCTCCAGGCGGTCGGGCCGGAACTCGGCGCGTTCTGGGGCGATGTCACGCCCGCGGCCAATACCTGGATCGGCGTCCAGGCCCTGGCGTTGCCGGATTTCATGATCGAGATCGAGGCGACCGCGGTCTTCCCGTCCTGATTTTTTCAGATCACACCTGTGGAAAAGGCGAATTCCCGGGCGGTCCGGGGCGACGGGGCGGTGCGATCGCGATAGGGTCGCGCCGCGGCGGGCCCGTGTCCTGAGGCTGGACGAAACGGACCCGGAAGACAGGACGACCGGTACAGGACGGCCGGCCCGGATATCAGGGCCGGTTGGCCAGCCGGATGACGAGAGGGAACAGGCATGTCGGGCAGCGTCAACAAGGTGATCCTCATCGGCAATCTCGGTGCGGATCCGGAGATCCGGCGCACGCAGGACGGCCGGCCGATCGCCAACCTGCGGCTTGCGACGACGGAGACCTGGCGCGACCGCAATTCTGGCGAGCGCCGCGAGCGCACCGAATGGCACCGCGTCGTCATCTTCAGCGAGGGGCTGTGCCGGATCGTCGAACAGTATCTGCGCAAGGGCTCCAAGATCTACGTCGAGGGCCAGTTGCAGACCCGCAAGTGGCAGGACCAGTCCGGTCAGGACCGCTATTCGACCGAGGTCGTGCTGCAGAACTTCAACGGCACGCTGACGATGCTGGACAGCCGCTCGGGCGGTGGCGGCGGTGATGATTTCGGCGGTGGCGGGTCCGATTTCGGCCGGTCCGGTCCGATGCAGGGCGGCGGTGGTTCGGGCGGCGGCTCGGGAGGTGGCTCAGGGGGCGGCGGCTTCCCCTCCGACATGGACGACGACATCCCGTTCTGAGGTCCGGTTCGTTCCGGGCGCGCCCCGGTCCGGATACTGCTGATCCCGCCATTCCCCCTCCGTGTCATTGCCGGGCTTGTCCCGGCAATCCATGAGCACAGTCGCTGGCCACTGTGGTCATAGATCCCGGAACACGTCCGGGTATGACGGTTGTACGGGTTGCCGCGGGGCGCATCCCTCTCCCTCGTCATCCCGGAAGTCGCGCCAGCGACTATCCGGGATCGGGGAACCCGGGCGCACGCTGGTGTTCTCCGTCGATGGATCGGTGGCTCCCTGATCCCGGCTCGGCCTGCCGGCCGTCCGGGATGACGATGGACAGGCAGCGGCCCATTCTCCCACAGCGGTATTTGTCGGCCCCGTCCCTGAAATCCCTGAACACAGTTGCCCGGAACACGTCCGGGGATGACGGCCGAAGGGGGTGGCCAGGCTGAAACCAGAAGCCCCATTCCCCCTGAACCGGACAGCAGTGGTTTCGATCCGGGACCTAACTCAAAGCAGATCGGGCACGAAGAGCACGATCATGTCGGGAAGGGACACATTTATCGAATCGCCCGCATCCGCGTTGCAGATGAGCCTCGCCTTGTGTTTGCCGGCGGGAACGTTCTTGAAAAGCCTTTGAATCGAACCGGTTATGTTGACGAAACCGCCGTCGTTGAAATGATATCTGGTCGGTTGTGCAAATGAAAAAACCGGGTCGTTGAGCGTGACCTGGCAATAGAGCCCTTGGCCGGTATTGAGCGAATATCCAATATGCGCGGTGACGATCAGTTGCCCCTTCGATTTCACCGTGACCTTTTTCGTCAACACGATCTTTTCCTCGCCGCTGATCAGCCCGGTGGAATCGCCCATCTTGTCGGTGACTGCCGCCGGCTTGGCACCCCTGGAAAGCTTGTTTTTCGTTATCGCGCCGTCGCCCACGTCCTTCTTGCCGACGCAGCCATTGCATTTCAGGTTGGTGGCCGTTTGCGCCTGGGCGCCATTGCCTAAGGATAGGGCCAGCGCGACGACGGCAACGGACGCCGCTGCGGTGACAAGACGCAAGGACCTGATCTGCATATGATTTCTCCCGGAAAGGCGTGCTGGCGCCGATGATATCACGTTGCGGAAGAACCGGCTAAGGCGGAGTTGCCGCCGGATGATGCTGCGCTTTGGATGGCATTGGACCCGGCCGCTGGCGGTATTGTGATTGGATTATTCTACGCAGAACCCTCTTAACGTTGAGGGCATGAAAATCATCAGCCTCGGATTGATCAATCTCGCCTGTTCGTTCGTCGCGTTCACGGCGCTTGCCGGCGAGGCGGATGTGGTTGCGGTGCGCGGCGCGGAGCAGTCTCCCGGCGTCTGGCGCTTTGACGTCACCGTCCGCCACGACGATGCCGGCTGGGACCACTACGCGGACAAGTGGGACATCCTCGCGCCGGACGGCACGGTGCTCGGCACCCGCGTGCTGCTGCATCCCCATGACAACGAGCAGCCGTTTACCCGGTCGATCAGCGGTGTTGAAATCCCTGGCGATGTCGCCCGCGTGACCGTCCGCGCCCATGACACGGTGCATGGCTATGGCGGCGCGGAGATCGCCTACGACCTGCCGCGCTGAGGCCCGTTATAGTGCGGACCTAATTCCGGGCGTGCGGCACTTCGACGGGCTGTGCCTCGGCGACGACCCGTTTGCGCTCGGCGCCGATCAGATAGAGGTTGCGCGAGTAGATCAGCAGCCCGGTCGCCTGGCCGATGATGAAGACGGGATCGCGGCGGTGGATCGCATAGGCGAGCAGCAGCGCGCCGCCAACCATCGAAAACAGCCAGAAGGCGACCGGCACGACGCTCTTGCGGGCCCGCTCGGACGCAATCCACTGGACGAGGAAGCGTGCGGTGAACATCGCCTGCGCGACGAAGCCGAACACCACCCAGAGATTGAACTGGTCGACGAAGACCTGCTGAAGATAATTCAGTAACTCGGTCACGGCTGCTCCTTCGCAGCGACCTCCGAGACGGCGGGGGTCCTGCGTGCCCGCCGCAATAGCCACCAGACGCCCGCGAGGTCAAGTATGCCGCGCAGGCCCCGGTCGAACACGCCATAGTTCGATGTGCCGAAGCGGCGCGGCCGGTCGCGCACGTCCAGATGAACGATATCATAGCCCTCGCGCAGCACCAATGCGGGGAAATAGCGGTGCCAGCCGTCGAAATAGGGCAGCTGCCGGAACAGCTCCGTGCGCATCGCCTTTAGGCCGCAGCCGGTATCGCGCGTCTTGTCGTTGAGGATGAATTGCCGCACCCCGTTGGCAAAGCGCGAGGAGAGCTTCTTGACCCGCGTGTCGGCGCGGCCGACGCGCTGTCCCGCGACCAGGCCGACCTTCGGCCCGGCCCGCTCCAGCGTCTCGACGAGATCGGGAATGAAGGCCGGATCGTTCTGGCCGTCGCCGTCCATCGTCGCCACCACGTCGCCGCGCGCGAACAGGACGCCGGAGCGGATCGCCCGGCTCTGGCCGGCCGACCGGTCATGGCGGATATGCCGCACCGGCTTGTCCTCGCCGGCCAGCCTGGCAAGCAGGGCGCCGGTGCCGTCGTCCGAGCCGTCGTCGACGATCAGGATCTCGTGGTCGCGGTCCTTCAGCGCGGTGGTGATCTCGTCGATCAGGAAGCCGAGATTGTCCGCTTCGTTCTTTGCCGGAACGACGACGCTGACGGTCTTGAAGCGAACGGCGGGGGGGCGCCGGCTGTCGCTGTCGGAGGACGCCATCGCGGTGGCATGGAACGCGGAGGGGGCGTCGGGATTACCATTCGCGCCGGCCGTGCCGAACAGGCGGCCGCGATAGAAGGCGAGCCTGCGGCTAGCCAGCGCGAAATAGGCGTCGATCCGCCGGCCGCGCTCGCCGAACAGCAGTCCCTTCATCAGCACGATGATCATCAAAACGATGATCCAGGACAGCACCACGTCGGAGAGGAAATGGGCGCCGACGAGCACACGGTTGAAGGAGACGATCGCGGCGACCGCGACGATCCCTAAGCCGATCGTCAGCCGGTCGAAGCGCGGCAAGAGCGGGATCAGGCAGAGCAGGGCGGCGGCGGCGGCGGCCTCGCCGGAGACGAAGGAACAATTGCCCGAGCAGCCGCCGGTCGCGACCCAGACGGAGGTGAATTCCTCCGGCCCGCCGAATTCAGTGATCTCGCGCGGTCGCGGGCGGCCGAAATATTCCTTCAGGAAGCCGTTCACCAAGAGGCCCGGACCGAGCACGTAGACCAGCAGAACATAGATCGACTGGTGCGGGCGCAGGCCAAAGCGCGGCCGGGCAAACAGCAGCGGACCGATGATGCCGGCCAGCGCCACCAGCAACACGCCGGTGGTCGCCAGCATGCCGAATTCGCGGATCATCAGGGAGACGGGATCGCGGGCGGTCGGAAAGCCGGCCTTGCCGGCATAGAACGCGCCGCTGACGATGATATCGAGGGTGGGAACGATCAGGAACAGAATGCTGGTCGCGACGATCGCGGCAAGCAGCGTCGACAGCGGCCGGGCGCGCGCGGCCTTTGCGATGCGCGTGAAAACCGATTGATCGGGAGCGGGCGGGGCCTCAGCCACCATGAAGCCCTTCCATGCGACTACTCGCTCGAAGTCTCAGGTTGTCGACAGGGGATTGCCATATGTCGTCGATTCGTCGTTTAACGCGCTTCGACGCCATGGGTCAAATCCGCCGGTAGAGATGGTGATCCGGCGCGCCCGCACAAGGTCCGGATGGCAAGGTTAAGATGACATCGACGATTGTCCCCCCGGGGGGTGCCGTGCCGCAAGCGACCCGGCTGCAGGATCGCGATCCCGGGCTGCCCGCGCTGATCCTCGTGCTTGCCGCGCTGACGCTTGCCCGGCTGATCGCGCTCGTCCTGTCGCCGAGCGATCTCGGCTTCGACGAGGCGCAATACTGGGCGTGGTCGCGCGACTTCGCCTTCGGCTATTTCACCAAGCCGCCGCTGATTGCCTGGGTCATCGCGATCGAGACCGGCCTCTGCGGCGACAGCGCGGCCTGCGTGCGGGCTGCCTCGCCGCTGTTTCATGGCGCGACCGCCTTTATACTGGCGCTGCTTGCCCGCAGGCTCTATGGCGGCGCGACCGGCTTCTGGACCGGCATCTTCTACCTGGTCCTGCCCGGCGTCTCGGTGTCGTCGTTCCTGATGACCACCGACGTCATGCTGATGTTCTTCTGGGCCGTCGCGCTCTTTTCGTTCTTTCGCTATCTGGAGCGGCCCGGCGTCGGCTGGGCTCTGGTGTTCGGGATCGCGGCAGGCCTCGGCCTCAATGCCAAATACGCGATGGTCTACCTACCGGTCATGATCGCGGTCGCGGCGATCGTGCTGCCGCGGGTCCGGGCCAAGGTGCTGCGCTGGCCGGCGTTGATCGCGCTTGTCGTCATGCTCGCCTTCATCGCGCCGAACGTCTGGTGGAACGCCACCAACGGCTTTGCGACCTATAGCCATACCGGCGACAATATCGGCTGGAGCCTGTCGCGGCTGAATTACAAGGACGGCTTCGAGTTCTTCGGCGCACAGTTCGGCGTTGCCGGGCCGGTGGTGTTCGGGGCGATGCTGAACGCGCTTGTGCTCGGCGCGCGCAGCGAGCGGCCGGATACCGACCGGCTGCTGTTGTGGCTGTCCTGGCCGGTGGTCCTCGCGATCACGATGCAGGGATTTCTGTCGAACGCCAACGCGAACTGGGGCGCGACGGCCTATCCGGCCGGCGTCATCGTCGCGACCGCGCTGGTGATCCGGCATCGCTGGCGGTTCTTCTTCCGGGCGAACCTGATCTTCTGCGGCATCGTTGCCGTTGGGGCGCTGGCGGCGACCGCCGCGCTTGACCCGATGGCCGCGCAGGGTCCGGCGAAGCAGTTCCGCCAGCTTGGCGGCTGGAGCGAAACGGGGCAGGGGCTGGAGCGGGTCGCCCGCGAGCAGGGCGCGACCCGGCTGGTCGTCGGCGGGCGCACCCTGACGGCGGGCCTGCTGCACGCGCTGCGGGGATCATCGCTGTCGGTCCGAGCCTTCCTGCCGGCCGGCCGGGCGCCCGCCGACCAGTTCCAGCTCGACCGGCCCTGGTCGCCCGGCGATCCGACAGACGGAACGCTGCTGTTCGGGTTCGACGAGAGGACGGCGCGAAAGCTCGGGGCGAAGCCGGTCGCGAGGATTGACGCGCCGATCTATTCGGCGCCGGACGGCCAGATGGTCGTCTTTGGATTTAAGCCCAAGAGCCGGCAGCCTGCAGCCGAGTAGGGTCTTTTTATGCCCGGCATTCGGCCAGTGCGCCGGTGAGCACATCGTAAATGCGCGGGTTCGCCATTTGCCCAACGTTGAACCGCATGTATCCGGACGCCGTCTGCGACGGGCTGAAGACGTTGCCGGGCGCCAGAACCACATCGGCGCGCAACGCCGCGCGCGCGATCTGTGTGGCGCAACAATCGCCCGGCAGCGTGCACCAGAGATAGAAGCCATCGCGCGGCGTCAGCCAGGGTTTCAGGCCAAGCGGCTTCAGCGCATCGGCGGTGATGCGGCGGGCGCGGGCAAGCCGGTGGCGCAGGCGCTGCATGTGTTTGTGGTAGCTCCCGTCGGCGAGCATCTGCGAGATCAGTTCGGCCGCGATCGGATTTGGGCCGCCGAAATTCGTCGCAACCTGCAAGTCGATCAGCGAACCGATCCAGTCCGAACGCGCGGCGATGAAGCCGCAGCGGATTGACGCGGACAGCGTCTTTGAGAAACTGCCGATCCGGATCACCCGCTCGAATCCGTCGAGGACGGCAAGTCGCGGCGACGGGTCGGCTTCGAATTCGCTGAAGATATCGTCCTCGACGATGATCAGGCCGTGCTCGGCGGCAATCGACAGGATCTGATGCGCCGTTTGCGGCGAAAGCGTCGCGCCGGTCGGATTGTGCGGTCCTGAGTTGGTTATGTAGAGGCGCGGCCTGTGATCATTGACCGCATCCGAAAACGCCGCGATGTCGGGCCCTCTCGGCGTCATCGGCACGCCGACTATCTTTGCCTGATGCGCTTTCAGCAGGGCCTGAAAGTTGAAATAGCAAGGATCGTCGACCAGCACGGCATCGCCGGGACGCAACAGGAACCGGCAGACCAGGTCGATCGCCTGCGTGCCCGAGGCCGTCAGCAGGATCTGATCCGGATCGGTCGATAATTGCTCATCGGCAAAGCGGCGCGCCAGCAGCCGCCTGAGGGTGCTGGCGCCGCGCGTGCCGCCGTAGTCGAGCAACAGCGTCTCGTTGGCCCGCGCCAGCCCCCGGATCGCCCGGCGGATTGAAGCGACAGGCATCCAGTCCGGCGGCAGCCAGCCACATCCCGGCTTCAGCATTGCCGGAGCCGCGTCAAGAGACTGGCGGGATACCCAGAATGGATCGACTTCGCGGTCGGGCGGCCGCTCGATTTCAGCGATCGCCAGCGGAGCTGCCGGGGCGGAGACATAGAAGCCCGATCCCGGCCGTGCCGCGATGACGCCTTCGCCGACCAGCCGGTCATAGGCGGTCACGACGGTGGACGGCGACACGCCCATGGCTGCCGCCGTCTTGCGGATCGAGGGCAGCTTTTCACCCGGCAACAAAACGCGGTTTGCAAGCCGCATGCGGATCGCATCCATGATCCGTCCCGTGGCCGTGTCGGGTCGCATTGCGTCCTCCATTCAATCTGTATTGGTTTTCGAACCAGTACAGTTTTGATAAACTGTATGCTTCTGTAACTGGCAGCGCCAGCCCGTTTTTCGTAGATCCATCCAATCGGATACCGGGCGGATACCGGGCGGATACCGGGCAGAAGCCGGATGGATCTATGACATGGCTGGATGGTTCAACGGTCTGCTTGGTGTACTGATTTTCAGCGGTTCGCTTCCCGCGACCCGGGTTGCTGTCGGCGCGTTCAGTCCGCTCTTTCTGACCGCCGCGCGGGCGGTGATTGCCGCTCTGCTCGGCATCGCGTTGCTGGCCTTGCTCAGGCAGGTCCGTCCGGCACGTCGCGACCTTGTTTCCCTGACGCTCGTCGCGCTCGGCGTCGTCATCGGATTTCCGCTACTGACCGCGTTGGCGCTTGAGCACATTACCGCGGCGCGCTCGACTGTCTTCATCGGGCTCTTACCGCTTTCGACCGCGATTTTTGGCGTTCTGCGCGGCGGCGAGCGGCCGCGGCCCGCCTTCTGGCTGTTCTCCTGCGCCGGAAGCGCGCTGGTGGCAGGCTTTGCGCTGCTGCATCAGGCCGAACCGGCGGACCGGACAGCCGATGCGTCGGAGGTGTTTCCCATGGCTGGCGATCTGTTGATGGTCGGCGCAATCGTCGTCTGCGGCCTTGGCTACGCCGAAGGGGCAGCCTTGTCGCGACGCCTGGGGGGCTGGCAGGTCATCTCCTGGGCGCTCATAGTGTCGCTGCCCGTGACGCTCGCCATCGGCATTTTTTCGATGCCGGGGGTGACCGAGCCCGGAGATTGGGAAGTGTCCGGCCTGTGGAGCGGCCGCTGGGGCGATGTCGGCGCGCCCGCCTGGATAAGCCTTGGTTACGTCTCCGTCTTCAGCATGCTGGTCGGATTCGTCTTCTGGTATCGCGGCCTGGCGCTTGGCGGCATTGCGGCGGTCGGCCAGCTGCAGCTTCTTCAGCCGTTCTTCGGCCTGTTGCTGGCGGGCCTGCTGCTCGGCGAACCGGTAGGCTGGCCGATGATTGCGGTCACGACGCTCGTTGTTTTCTGCGTCGCGGGCGCCAGGCGCTTCTCCTGAGCGCCCGCCTGGCGGTTGCCCCGTTCAGGAACGGAGCCTTGCTCAGGACTGGGGTTCGGCCTCCGCGAGGCTCGCGGCATGGCCTTCCGCCGACTGGATTTCGGCGAAGACCCGCTTGACGTCCCCGTAGGCCTGCTTGATGTCCCGTTCGAGGGCTGAAATCGTCGCCTCGACCTCGCCGGCGGGAATGTCGTCGCCGAAATCCAGGCTGATCGCCACGAGGATGTCGTTCGGGCCCATATGCATGGTGCGCAATTCGTTGATGCGGCGAACGCCAGGCGCCGACATGGCGATGCGCCTGACGCCGGCGACGAGATCGGGCGTTGCCGCCTCGCCGATGATCAGGCCCTTGGTCTCGTAGGCGAGCAGGGCAGCGGTCGTCGCCAGGATCAGGCCGATGCAGACCGAGGCGACACCGTCGAGCTCGGCTATCCCGGTGTATTGCGCAGCCCCGATCCCGACAAAGGCGACGATCAGGCCGAGCATGGCGGCCGAATCCTCGAACAGCACGGTGAAGACCGTCGGGTCCTTCGACTGGCGCACCGCCTGCAGAATGCCGCGCCGGCCGCGTGTGCGCTGAAACTCGCTATAGGCGATCCACCACGCACCGGCCTCGAACACCATGGCGATCAACAGCACCACGTAATTGATCATCGGGTTGGTGATCTCGTGGGGATCGCGGATCTTGGCGATGCCTTCATAGAGCGACACGCCGGCGCCGACGCCGAAGATCATGATGGCGACGACGAAGGCCCAGAAATAGACCTCCATCCCGTAGCCGAAGGGATGGGTGTCGTCGGCGGGCTGCCTCGACCGGTTGACGCCGATCAGCAGCAGGCCCTGGTTGCCGGTGTCGACGAGGGAATGGATCGCTTCGGACAGCATCGCCGAAGAGCCGGTGAAGGCGGCGGCGGTGAATTTGGTGATGGCGATGAGGCAGTTCCCGGCGAGGGCTGCGTAGATGACCTTGGTCGAGCCGTGCGCTGCCATGTGGGGTGCCTTTTCTTTGCGTTCTGTATCGGCAGCCTACTTCATCGGGTAAACGCGGCGCTACTGATGGGTTTGCTTACGGCTGAAATGATACGGCGCAGAGCAGACGAGGTGGCGGGCGATCTTCTCTAAACGGCACCGACACTGGTTCCCCGATCCAGGCTCTCCGGCTTCGCCTGTGGCCGGGATGACGAGTGAGAATGTCGTGTCCTGCCGCCTCACTCCTGTCATTGCCGGGCTTGTCCCGGCAATCCATGAACACAGTCGCTTGCGCTCATTCTGACGGCGGTGTTCATGGATGCCCGGAACAAGTCCGGGCATGACATCCGAGGGG
>JANQKY010000120.1 GCA_028280885.1 Tepidamorphus sp. | reverse complement strand
CGCTCGCGGTCGCCTCCGGCCATGCCGCCCAGGTGCTCGTCCTGCACACACTGATGGAACCTGGCGACGAGTTCATCGCCGCGCGCCAGCTCTATGGCGGCTCGATCAACCAGTTCAACCACTCGTTCCGCAAGTTCGACTGGAACGTCAAATGGGCCGATACCGGCGACATCTCCAGCTTCGAGAACGCAGTGACGCCGAAGACCAAGGCGATCTTCATCGAATCGATCGCCAATCCCGGCGGCATCGTCACCGATATCGAGGCGGTCGCCAAAGTCGCCCGGCGCGCCGGCGTTCCGCTCGTCGTCGACAACACGATGGCCACCCCCTATCTGTGCCGGCCGTTCGAGCACGGCGCCGATATCGTCGTGCATTCGGCCACCAAGTTCCTCGGCGGCCACGGCAATTCGATCGCCGGCGTGATCGTCGACGGCGGCACCTTCAACTGGCTTCGCGAGGGCCGCTATCCTTCCCTGTCGGAGCCGTGCGAATCCTATCAGGGCATGATCCTGGGCGAGACCTTCGGTAATTTCGCCTTCGCGATCGCCTGCCGGGTGCTGGGCCTGCGCGATATCGGCCCGGCGCTGTCGCCGTTCAACGCCTTCCTGATCGCAACCGGCATGGAAACGCTCTCGCTGCGCATGGAAAAGCACTGCGCCAACGCGCTCGCCGTCGCCGAGTTCCTGTCGGAGCATCCGAAGGTGTCGTGGGTGTCCTATGCGGGCCTGCCCGGCGACCGGCATCATACACTTGCCCAGAAATACTGCCCGAAAGGCGCGGGCGCGGTGTTCACCTTCGGCGTCAAGGGCGGCTACGACGCCGGCGTGCAGGTGGTCTCCAACACCAAGCTGTTCTCGCATCTTGCCAATATCGGCGACACGCGCAGCCTGATCATCCATCCCGCCTCGACCACCCACCGGCAGCTCTCCGACGCGCAGAAGACGGCCGCCGGCGCCGGCCCGGACGTCATCCGCATCTCGGTGGGCATCGAGAACAAGGAAGACATCATCGCCGATCTCGATCAGGCGATGGAGGGGATCTGATCGCGGTTTCCATCAAGCTGCCCGTTTGGAACGTCTCCAAACGGGCAAAAGCTTCTTTCGGAATCAGGTGATGCGCGCGAGTAGAAAAGTACGGTCGACGCGTTAGTTTTATGTTGGTGCGATTGCACGAAGCTATCCGTGATGCTTGGTTACGAATCACTGGAGGGTTATATGAATAAAGATCTGAAATGGCTTGTTGAGAGGGCACGTCAAGTCGAGGTGACCACAGAGCAAGCGCAGGAACAACGGCGAAGCTTTGTTTATGGCAATACGCATATAGAAAATGACAGAATAACGCGCGAACTGGTGGAACAAGTCGATAACGCGTTGAAGAATGATTCAGATGGGTAGGTCGTGAGCGCAGATCGCCATAGCATTACCCAACAGCAAGAACTCATAACCGACCCTGATGAGAAAGCGCGCCGGGAAGTTGAGAATGGCTTTCGACAGCTAGCAGCAGCTACTGAAATTATCCGTAGCCATGTTAAGGATGACGAAAGACCGTTCCACCTCGCTCCACGCCATCTTTTACAGTTGAATCATATCGCACTTGACGGGATCCACGCTTTTGCAGGCACCTTTCGGAATGGACCGGTCGAAATTCAAGGAAGCAGTCACCAGCCCGTTGAAGCCTTTATGGTGCCGGAAGAAGTTGCGGCGCTGTGTGACTATGTGAACACAAACTGGAGCACGCACGACGCACTCCATCTATGTGCATACGTACTGTGGCGGTTGAATTGGATTCATCCGTTCGCGGACGGCAACGGCCGTACAGCTCGCGCTGCCTCCTACGTTGTCCTATGTATTCATCTGGATGGTCTATTGCCGGGTTTACCAACGATCCCAGATCAAATTGCGAACGACAAAACCCCGTATTATGACGCTCTTGAAACAGCGGACGCCTGTTGGAACGAGAATAAGTCAGTCGATGTTTCAGCTATGCAGACAATGCTTGAAAATATGCTCGCAAAACAGTTGCGTAGCGTTTTCCCCGATAGCAGCTAGCTATACATCACATGTTAGCGACTTAATTCGCCGTACAATACTAGGTGATCAAGAAACCTTGGAGTGATGCACAAGCATTATGGCGCCACCCTTAAGACATCCCGTAACGTAAGCGGAAGGTGTAATCCGAGTTAACCGCCCTTCAGGCCGGCTGAGATTTAGGCGCGATTTTTCTAGCGAAAAGAGGTACCATCCGCGCCGATCGGTCCAGTCTTTCGATGCCTTAGCTCGGTATTTTAAGGAAGGGCAACAAAAAAGGGGCCGACGAGGCCCCTTTTCCAGCTTTCAAATCCTGATCGGATTCGGTTTTCAGTCTTTTCGTATGGCGGTGTAGGTGAACGCCCCGTAGTCGCTTTGCCCGGCTCCGGCCATGCTGTTCTTGTCGATGTGCATCAGCCCCTTGGTGAAATTGAAGGACCGGTCCTGGGAAGCATCGAAGGAACCGGTGATGGCGCATTCCTTGCCGGCCTTGATCTTCCCGGTGTTCAAGGGAACCACCAGCCCGATCGACAGCTCGCAGGAGGAGCCGGATTTGTAGGCGCCCTTCTTGTTGAGGATCATGGTGCACGCAAACCACAAGGGAGCGTTCGAATAGACCGTCTGGCCATAAAGCTCCCAGGTGCCCTTCACGTCTTTCTTCTTGCAGGCCGCTGCGGCCGGCAGCGCCGAAACGGCAAGGCCCACCAGGGCCACGACAAACAGTCTCATCATCCACTCCTCTGACAGACATTAATATGACTATTAAAGTCATATTTAAATGCGTGCATATCCGAACGGAATTCGAGCCGCAACGAAAATCGCACTGAAGCGCCAAAAAGCACGAGGGGGATGAAAAGCGCCGTCGGTTGCCGGCCGGATTGGATGGATTCCGGCGATAATGCGCCGCTTCCGGCCGTGGCCGGACCAAGCCGCCCGATCGTCAGCGTTTGGCGGCCCCGAAACCCGTCAGGGCTCTACGGCTTCGACCCGTGCACCCGGCAGCGGCTTCGGTGCGCCGGTTGGATGGCGCAGCGCGTGCAGGTGCACGACGGCGACGGCGAGCACGACCATCGCGCCGGCCTGATGGGCGAGCGCCAGCCACAGCGGCACACCGAGCACCAGGGTTGCGATCCCCAGGCCCGCCTGGCCGAGCGTGAAGCCGGCCAGATAGACCGCGCGGGCCGTCGCCGGCCCTTCGCCCGCCGACCGGCCCGCGTCGATGGCGTGCAGCAGCGTCGCGATCACTAGGAGATAGGCCACCATGCGGTGGTCGAACTGCACCGTCGTGATGTTCTCGAACGGGTTGATCCACCACGGCGTCTGGAAGAACAGGCCGTCGGGGATGAAACGGCCATCCATCAGCGGCCAGGTCTGGTAGGTGAGCCCGGCATCGAGCCCGGCAACGAAGGCGCCAAGCAGGATCTGCAGGAAGACCAGCAACACGATGACAAGCGCGCTTGCGCGCAGCCTGTGCGGGCTCGGCGCCTCGGGCGGCCGACTGCGCAGGCGTTCGGCAAGCCACAGCAGATAGGCGAAGATCACGCAGGCAAGCGTCAGGTGGGCGGCGAGCCGGTACTGGCTGACGGAGACCCGGTCGACCAGGCCGCTTGCGACCATATACCAGCCGAGCGCGCCCTGCAGGCCGCCGAGCACGAAGGCGGCGAGCAGCCAGGGCACCAGCTTCCGCTCCAGCCGCCCGGTCAGCCAGAACCACAGGAAGGGTAAGAGGAACACCAGCCCGATCAGCCGGCCGAGGAACCGGTGTGCCCATTCCCACCAGAAGATCGCCTTGAACTCGGCCAGGCTCATGCCCTTGTTGATCAGCTGGTATTGCGGGATCTGCCGGTATTTTTCGAGCGCCTCCAGCCAGGCGGCCTCGCTGAGCGGCGGCAGGGTGCCGGTGATCAGCGCCCATTCGGTGATCGACAGGCCGGAATCGGTGAGCCGCGTCGCCCCGCCGACGATGACCATGGCGAAGACGCACAGGGCGACCAGCATCAGCCAGGCCCGCACCAGGGGCCGCGCCGCGATCTGTTTCTGCGTCGGTCCGTCGGGAACGCCTTCAGGCACTCGATCCGTCGCCATGCGCCAATTCGCCCTCCCCCGGCGTTTAATACGCGCCCCTAATTGCTTGCCACTGCCCGTGGCTTAGGTAAATCAACATGGACCACCGGCAATCACCCGGCAATGGCGCGCGCGCCACCGCCGGCGTGACAGTTTGCCGCCGACAGCGGCATGAAGAGGGATTTGAAACAGATGGGTCGAGGCGCCAGACGATTTATCGGCGTGGTCGGGATGGGGCTCTTCGTCCTGATCTATATCGCGCTTGCCATGGTGATCGGCGCCAACCACATCCTGCAGCTGCCGATCCTGGTGCAGACCCTCTATTTCGTCGTCGCCGGCTTTGCCTGGACGCTGCCGGCGATGTGGATCATCAAATGGATGCGCCGGGCGCCGGATCCGGGTTGACCGCCGCGCGCGCTTGTGCTGGCGCCGCCGGACGCTAAGCTTACGGTGAACCAGTGGGGGAGCCTGACATGCGCGCAGCCGTCGTTCGAGCCTTCAACGAAGACCTGTCGATCGAAACCGTCGACGATCCGGCCTGTCCGGAGAACGGCGTGGTGCTTGAGGTCGCCGCCTGCGGCGTCTGCCGGTCCGACCACCACGGCTGGGTCGGCGAGCATCCGCGCGTCTCGCACGGCTCGATCCTCGGGCATGAGTATTGCGGCACCGTGGTCGAGGCCGGCCCGCATGCGCGATACAAGGTCGGCGACCGGCTGATCGCCCCCTTCATCCTGTCCTGCGGCGACTGCTCGGCCTGCCGGTCGGGCGTGTCGAACACCTGTCCGGACCAGGAAATCCCCGGTTTCACCCTGCCCGGTGCCTATGCCGAATATGTCGCCGTGCCGTACGACCACAATCTGGTGCACCGCCCGGACAGCCTGTCGCCGGGCCTTGCCGCCGGGCTCGGCTGCCGGGTGACGACGTCCTGGCATGCGCTCACCGACCGGGCCGCCGTCAGGGCCGGCGACTGGGTGGCGATCCACGGCACCGGCGGCATCGGCCAGGCCGCCGCGCTGCTCGCCAAGGCGCTGGGGGCGCAGGTTGTGGTCGTCGATGTCGTCGAAGAGAAGCTGGAGAACGCCAAGGCGCTCGGTGCGGATGCCGCCGTCAACGCGGCCGAGACGGACGCGGCCGAGGCGATCCGCGACATCACCGGCGGCGGCGCGCAGGTCTCCATCGAGGCACTCGGCATCGAGGCGACCACCAACGGCTCGATTGAATGCCTCGCCCCGCTCGGCCGGCACGTCCAGATCGGCCTGCCGACCGGCAAGACGGCCTATATGCGCATCAACATGAACGCCGTCTACATGAAGAACCTGGCGCTCTACGGCACGCGCGGCATGCCGGCCTGGAAGTATCCTTCGCTGCTCAGCCTGATCGAGCGCGGCGCGGTCGATCTGGAGCCGCTGGTTGCCCGCGAGGTCGCGCTGTCGGAGGCGAGCGGGGAACTGAGGGCGATGAACGGGCCGACACCGCCGGGAACGGCGGTGATCATCGACTTCGCGCGCTAGGCCAGGACGGCGCGTAGCCCCAGCGCGACCAGCAGCAGGCCGGCGAGACCATCGAGAAGCCGCGCCATCACGCTAACCGACGTGCCGAACCGCTCCATCGCAGCCGTCAGGACGCCGCGCCCGGCGACGGCAAGAAGGCTCACCGCGCCAAGCGTCAGGCCGACGCCGATCATCATCGCCAGCGCGAAGGCAAGGCCGGCCTCCGGCACGCCGCGCGATAGCGCCAGGATCATGACGAACAGCGTCAGCGGACAGGGGATGAGGCCGGCGGCGATGCCGACCGTATAGCCCTCGCGCGGCCCGTGGCGGTTGATCGACCCGCCCCAGAGCGCGCGGGCGACGAACAGCGCACCGATCACCACGAGGATGCCCCGGCTCAAGTCCTCAATGGCGGGCGCCCGGCCCGCGCCGACCAGGGTGCGGGTCATCAGTTCGGAAAAGAACAATGCGATCAGGACAGCGGACAGAACATGGGTAATCGCCAGCAGGCTGGAGACGCCGAGCGCCCGGACGGCGGCGAGCGGCGATCCGACGACATAGGAGGCAAGCAGGGTCTTCGAGTGGCCCGGCGTCAGCGCATGGACCGCGCCGAAGACGATGCCGAGCGGCAGAACGGTCGCCAGCGCCGACCAGTCGCCGGAAGCCGCGAAGGCGTTCAGATAGCCGCCGACCAGGTCGTAGATCCATTGCTGGGCGGAGGCGAGCCACTGAATCATTACGGCAGGCAGGCTATTGGCTCCGCAGCCCGGCAGCCAGTCGTTGACCTTCGCTTCATCATCCGGCAATTTCCGCGATGTTCATTGCATTCCGGTTTGCGAGCATTCAACTTTGCCTGAAGCGTTTGATTTAAGCAGTATATACAAATTTGCTGTGGCTCTATTCGCACTGGTCAATCCGTTTTACGGCATACCGGTGTTTCTGGGCATGACCGAAGGATACGCGCCGGCCAAACGGAGACGAACCGCGCTCGTCGTCGCCATCACCGTTTTTCTTTCCGCCTGCATATCCGCATTGATAGGGGAAGAGATACTGACCTTCTTCGGCGTCCACATCGCTGCGTTTCAGATTGCCGGGGGTCTGATCGTACTTGGAGCCGGCTTTGCCATGATCCGGGGCGACGAAAAAGAAACAAGTGCGAACGCCGATTTCGAAGCAGAGGAAGCCGGCAGCCGGCAGATTTCAGTCGTTCCCTTGTCCATACCCCTGACGATCGGTCCGGGCACGTTCGCAATGCTCATCCTGTTTTCGCACCAGCACGATCTGCAATCGGAGTTGTTCACTATGGTACCGGTCATCTTTGCCGCCAGCCTGGTGCTTTGGCTCGGCCTGATGTTCGCAGTGCCAATCTCGGACCGCATGGGAAACACCGCCATGAATGTCATCGTCAGGATGATGGCGATCATTCTCGTCGCTGTTGCGATCGAAATGGTGGTCACGGGCGCGTTTCACGCCTTTCAGATTCACTACCCGTTGCTCGACCTGAAATCATAGCCAAACAAACGCGCGCGGTCAGAGGGCGAACCGCTACCCCGCCCGCCCCTCGACAGCCTCCAGCGTCTTCGTGATCGCGTCGCGCGCGCGTTTCATTTCCGCCGTCGTGCCGGACATGAACACCCGTCCCGAGGCGCCCATCATCTGGACATCGTTGAGTGTCGCGCCCGGCGCCGCCTTCTCCGCCTCGTTGGCGGCGACGCAGGCAAACAGGGCCGGGGCCATTTCGTAGATCAGCAACGACACGCCCGGCACCAGGATCGAGGCATCGCGCGAACGGTTCAGGATGATCGCATGCTGATCCGACAGGTCCTCGATGATGTCGTGGAACAGCACCTTCGGCGCCATCTGGTCGGACGGCTTGGCGCCGACCCCCTTCAGGATCGCGCTACCGGCCTGCTCCAGCTCCTTCTCGTCGTCGGCATGCAGTTCGAGCAGGCCGAACTGGCGTTCGGTGAACAGGATGCCCGGCTCCATGTCGGGCGCCGCCTTCAGCGCCAGGTCGGCGATGCGGTGGATCGACAGGGCCGGCGCGACCTCGATGATCAGGCTGTGCTGGCCCTCGAAGGGCGGATAGCCCCGGCCGCGCAGCGGGGTCGCCAGATAGGCGCCGAATTGCGGCTGCAGGTCGTGGATGGGCAGATACACCCGTAGTTCGGTCATCGGCCGGGCCCTTCAGGTCGTCGGATTTGCGGCTTACTTGCCGGTGTCGAAATGCTTGGCGAGATCCTGATGCGGACGCGGGATGACGTGGACCGAGATCACCTCGCCGATCTGGTTTGCGGCCTGGGCGCCGGCCTCGGTCGCGGCCTTCACCGCGCCGACATCGCCCTTGACGACGACGGAGACGAGACCGCCGCCGACTTCGTTCTTGGAGACGATCTCGACATTCGCCGCCTTGACCATCGCGTCGGCCGCCGTCAGCGAGGCGACATAGCCGCGAGTTTCGATCATGCCGATTGCCATATTTGCCATTTTAAAATCTCCTTTTGCAGGTCGTTTCATGTCCGCTTCGCATCTGCTTGGGATCTACACGGGGCGGATCAGTTCTCGTCGACGGACCCGATGATCAGCGCATCGATCGGGGCCTTGATTTCGGGGAAGTAGCTCGCCGCCACGGAGCCTTGCGTGATCAGCACCTCCTCGCCCTCGGCACAGCCGAGCGGGTCGAAGGCGACAAGCGTCGAGGAGCCGACCTTGACCTCAAGCAGCGCGCCATTGGGCAGCGTCTCGATACGCTTGGACGACCAGAGCCGGCCGGTCACGGTGCCGCGGATCATGGGGCGGTCCTTTCCAGTTTGATGCCGCGCCGGGCCATCTCGTCACGGGCAAGCGGGGTCAGTCGCACGGCCGTGCCGACCGAGATTGACCGGGTGCCGTCCGGCAGGCCGGCGATATCGCGCTCTGAGAGCATGCCTGAGGCAAATGTCGCGGTCGCAGGCGCGGCCGGCGACGGTGCGATCGGCTGATGAGCCTGAAGCGGTATCGTTGCGGAATGAGGGGCGGACGGGCCGTTCAGAACGAACTGATGCCGTTCCGCCAGCACGTCCGCCTTGAACGCCCCATCCTGCGCCAGCTGGACGAGGCGTTTTGCAAAGGCGTTCAGGTCGGCGCTCGAGCGGATCGTCACGCTTTCCATCGTCGCCTGCGGCGCGGGCGCGGCGATATCGGCGCGCAGGCGCTGCAATTCCTCGCGCAGGAGCGTGCGGATCAGGTCGCGGATCTCGCTCACCAGCCGACCCCCGCGTCTTTCAGCGCGTCTTCGGCGGCGTTGCGGGCGTTGCGCACTTCCGCCTCGTCGCCGGCGAGATAGAGCCGGCCGTTCGGGCCGATCATCCGGTAGTCGATGACCTTGATGTTGGCTGCCTTCTCCGCCTCGTTACAGGCGAGCATCGCATAGGAGGCCGACTGGCATTCGAGCAGATAGAGGCTGTCGCCGCCCAGGATCAGCGAGCCGAGCCGGTTGCGGTTCATCAGGAAGGCGTGCTGGTGGTCGACGCGGGTGACGATCTTGGAGGCCAGGATCTTCGGCTTCTGGGCATCCTCGCGGCGGGCGCCGAGCGCTTGCAGAACGGCATCGGCGCCGGCATGGACCTCCGCCGTCGAGCGGGAATGGAACTCAAGCGTGCCGAACTGGCGCTCGACCACCAGGAGACCGGCCTTCACATCGGCGCTCTTCAGCGCGACATCGGTCAGCGCCTCGATATCGAGGCCGGGCGCGATCTCGATGATCTGGGCCGCCATGCGCGAGCGCGGCAGGTTGCCGCGCATCCAGGTCGCCACATAGGCGAGCGTCTGCGGCTGCAGCTGATCGATGAAGATGAAGGATCGGAGGTCGGCCATCGATTATTTTCCCAGGAGATCGCGCAGTTCTTCGGCGATCAGCCGCCGCAATTCGTCTTTGGTTGCCCGGTCGAGGCTCGAGGCCGCAGACGGCGCCGGTGCGACGGCTACGCTCGACCGCGGCGCGCCGACGACGCCGTCTTCCGGCGCCGGCGGCAGCGCGCCACGGAACGGCCGGGTGCGACCGTGATAGCGCCCGAAGGGGACGTCGTCGTCGCTGGAATAGGCAAGCCGCGTCCACTGCACGAGATGCTGCGGCCCGATATTCTCGCCGATAGACGAGCGGCCGTAGTAACCGGTGCCGATCGTGAAGGACGGGGCGAGACTGGTGCCGAAGCCCGCCGCCCCTTGCGAGCACGGCGCGTTGACGACGACCCGGTAGGCCTCGACCGCCTCGCCATAGGCAAGCACCATCGCCTCGTCGGAGGTATGGATCGCGGCCGAATGCCCCGCCCCGGTCAGCCGCAGCACGGCACGGGCCTGGGCGAGCGCCTGTGCCGGCGTCTTGGCGACATGCATCGCCAGCACCGGGCAGAGCTTCTCGCGCGACAGCTTCTCCTCCACCCCGATCTGGGTGATCGGCGCGACAAGGATCTTCGTGCTCTGGTCGACGCGGATGCCGCATTCCTGGGCAATCCAGGTGGCGTCGCGGCCGATCGCCTCGATGTTGAAGCCGCGCGGATGGAACAGGAAGCGGCTCAGGCGCTCGACCGCGTCGGCGTCGCAGATATGAGCGCCGGCGGATTTCAGCGCGCGCTGCAACTGGCCTTCGACCTCGGGCAGCGTGATCAGCACGCTTTCGTTGGTACACAGGATCGAGTTGTCGAAGGATTTCGAGGCAACGATCCGCTGCGCGGCCCTGGCGATATCGGCGCTCGCGTCGACGAAGACCGGCGCGTTGCCCGGCCCCACCCCGATCGCCGGATTGGAGGAGGAGTAGGCAGCCCTGACCATCGCCGTGCCGCCGGTGGCCAGGATGACGTTGGTCTTGTCCGACGTCATGAAGGCCTCGACCAGCGGGATCGACGGCTCCTCGAGGATCTGGATAACACCCGAAGGCGCACCGGCGGCCTCGGCGGCCTGGACAAGGCGGTGGGCCGCCTCCGTCGAACAGTCCTTGGCGGCGGGATGCGGCGAGATGACGATGGCATTGCGCGTCATCAGCGCGAGCAGGCATTTGTAGTTGAGCGTCGCGATCGGATTGGTCGACGGGGTGAGCGCGAAGATGACGCCGGCCGGGCGCGGCAGTTCGACGATCTTGCGGGCCTCGTCGACGCGCAGATTGACGAAATCCTGATCGGCATAGAAATCAATCAGCGGCTTCGCGGTCAGCTCGTTCTTGATCTTCTTGTGTTCGGCGACGCCGAAGCCGGTCTCCGCGACGGCCTTCTCGGCCATCTCGGCGGCCATCGCATGGGCCGCCTCGGCCACGGCTGCGACGATCGCCTGCGTCGCGGCGCGGTCGTAGCGCTCGAAGACCGAGGCCGCCCAGCGGGCGCGTTCGAGCATGATGTCGGCCTGGCCGCGCTGGGCGGCTTTGGAGCCGGAGATATCGACGAGGGAATTGAACAGGGCGCGATCCATCACCTTCTCCCTCATACCAGCCTGGGCTTGCCCATGACCTCGTCACGGGCAAGTTCGATGGCGATCGCAAGCCGCCGCAGCACGTCCTCGGCGTCGGCCTGTGTCAGTAGCAGGCCGGGCTTGAACTGCAGCACGCGCGGATCGAGCGTTGAAAAGATCGCCCAGACGCCGTTTTCATAAAGATGCTTCATGACGGGCTTGGCGCCCTGCTCGTGGTTGAATTCGAGCCCCATGATGACGCCGTGCTGGCGGATGCCGATGAAGAAGTCCGGGAAGGCGGCCATGATGTCGTCGAGGCCGGCACGCAGATAGTCGGAAATGAACTGCACCATCGCGCGGACCTGCGGACGCTGGACGATCTCCAGCGTCTTCAGCGCGACGACGCAGCCGAGTTCCGCCCCGCCCATGGTCGAGATATGGCCGAAGCCGTCCTTGTGCAGCCAGCCGCCGCATTCTTCAGAGATCAGCACGCAGGCGATCGGATACATGCCGCCGGAAATGCCCTTGCCGGTCACCATGATGTCGGGGACGACACCGTATTTGCTGATGCCCCACATCTCGCCGGTGCGCATCAGGCCGGTCTGCACCTCATCGCAGATATAGAGCGCGTCGTATTTCTCGCAGAGCGCCTTGACGGCGGGCAGATAGCCCTCCTGCGGCATCGGAAAGCCGTAGGTTGCCGGGATCGTCTCCATGATGACGGCCGCGACGTCGCGGCCTTTAAGCGCGTCCTCCATGGCGGTGAGGTCGTTGAACGGCACCTGGACGAATTCGCCGGCGGTATCCTCCGACAGGAAGAGCTTGGAAAAGCGCTCGTCGCCGGTCTTCACCGCCAGGCCGGTATGGCCGTGATAGGCCTTGATGATCGAGACGATCTTCTTCTTGTTCGCCGCATGGCGGGCCGTCTTGATGGCGATATCGATCGCCTCGCCGCCGCCCGAACCATAGGCGGTGTATTTGAAATCCGGCCCCGGTGCGCAGTCCTGCAGGGCTTCTGCGAGCGCCGTGCGGGCGATGGCCGGGAAGTGATGGTTGCCCATGTCGAAGCGTTCGGTGCCGGCTTTCAGCACCTCGACCAGTTCGGGATGGCGATGGCCAAGATTGTAGGTGCCGCCATTCAAATGCAGGTCGATAAGCCTGCGGCCATCCATATCGTAGAGGTAATAGCCCTCGCGGCGGTCGATGACGAGATCGACCCCCATGTCGATCCAGTCCTGGGTCTTGCCGGGATTCCAGAATTCCTTCGACCGTTCGAGGAATTCGATTTTTGCCTGTGACATGGCGCATCCCATCGTTGAGCGCCCACAGTTAGGGCCTTTTCAGGCGGGCCGACTTGACAGGCGGGCAAGCGAAGTTGACATCCGCTATGTCCGCATCGCCTTTAGGTAGGCCGCGCCCAGTTCGGCGGTGACCCGGGCGAAATCAGGCGCCAGCGCCTGCGGCTCCGGCGCCTCGATATGGCTGCCGATCCAGGCCAGCAGCGCCATCCGCCGCAGCATCACGAAGGTGTCGATCTCCGCCTCGTCCTCGGCGCTCAAGGGCCGGACCTTGCGATAGCCGCGCACCCAGGCGGCCTTCAGGTCGGGGATACGCGGATCGTCCTCCATGAAGCTGATGCCGGCTGCGAAATCATAGAGGAACCAGCCCATGCCGCAGTCGTCGAAGTCGATCAGGCGGGTGCCGTTCTCGTCGACCAGCAGGTTGGCAAGCCGCATGTCGGCGTGAATGAGCCCGTAGCGCTCCGGCCCCTGGCCGAAGGCGGTAATGCGCTCCCGCACCATCGCCTCGACGTCTTCGAGCACCGGGCGAACGGTGTCGTCGACATGCGGCGCGTCGCGCCAGTCGCCCCAGGTCGGGCTGTCGCCGAACACGGCATCGATATCCCAGACGAGACGCTCGAAATCGGCGGGCCGCGTCCAGCCGGTCGAGTGGACATGGGTACGGGCCGCGATCTCACCGAGTTCCTCGAAGGGGCCGGTCAGGTCACCGCTCTCATCGGGCTCATGGCCTTCAAGGAAATGGAACAGCACCATGAAGCGGGGATCGCTCAAGGCTTCGGAGCGGCCGATCTGGATCGCCTTGCCGTTCTTGCCGAGATAGTGGCCGGGGGTGACGACCGCGTCGGCCTCCTCAAGCGCGGCGATCCATTCCAGCTCGCATTCGATCGCCCGCTCGGTGTGGTAGTTCTCGCGGTGGACGCGCAGGATCGCCTTATAGCCGTTGGGTGAGCCGTTCGGGGCCTCGACCAGATAGGTGGCGTTCTCCGAGACGTTGATCAGGCGCGCCGTCGCCCCCTCGGGCATGTCCCAGAGATGCAGCGATTCGGCGACAAGTCGCTCCAGGCGCTTGAGGAGTTCCTCAAGCGGCATGTCGGTGCCGGCCATGATATCCTCTCAGATTTCTTCGATCGCTTCGAGCGATTCCGGAATGATCTGGCCGCCGTCGACGACGATCTGCTGGCCGGTGATGTAGCCGGCCTCGTCGGAGGCGAAGAACAGCGCGGCATTGCCGATATCCTCGACCGCGCCGAGGCGCTTCAGGGGAATGGAGGCTGCCATCGTGTCGAGATACTCCTGGCCGAGATCCTGCAGACCCTCGGTATAGATGTTGCCGGGCATCACCGCGTTGATCGTGGTGTTGTAGCGCGACAGTTCCATCGCGGCGGTCTTCAGGAAGCCGAGTTGGCCGGCCTTCGAGGCGCCGTAATGCGACCAGCCGGGAAAGCCGGTGACCGGTCCGGTGATCGAGGAGGTCAGCACCACCCTGCCCTTGCCGGCCTTCTCGAAATGCGGAATGCAGGCCTTAACGCACAGAAAGGACGAGCGCAGGTTCGTCGCCATGACGCCGTCCCATTCGGCCGGGTCCATGTCGACGATCTTGGTCTGCGGGAAGGCGCCGGCATTGGCGCACATGATGTCGAGCCCGCCCTGGGCCTCGGCGGCGCCATCGACCATCGCCTTGACGCTGTCCCAGTCGGAGACGTCGCAGACGCCATAGCGGACATCGCCTGAAATCTCGGCAGCCGCCTTCTGAAGATCGGCCTCGTTGCGCGCGGCGATCGTCACCTTGGCGCCCTGGGCTGCGAAAACCGAGGCGATGCCGCGCCCGATCCCTTTCGATCCGCCGGTGACGATTACGCTTTTCCCCTCAATCGACGTCAGCATGGATATTCACTCCTATGATCTGTTCTTGTTCATGAAGCCCGGCTCTCGCGAATGGAGCGGAACAGCCACATCAGGCTGATCGCGATCACGATGAGCAGGAAGGATCCGACCACCGACATGACGCCCAGCGTCGGCACGAGCGGCGAATAGCCCGAGACCATCTTGGCGTAGAGCCATTCCGGCAGGGTCGAGTCGGCGCCGGTGGTAAACAGCGACAGCGGGAAGTTGCCCCAACTCAACAGGAAGGCGAACAGGCCGGCCGACACCAGGCCCGGCATCAAGAGCGGCAGCGTGATCTCCTTGAAGATCGTCGCCGTCGACGCGCCCATGTCGCGGGCGGCCTCCTCGAGCGCGGGATCGAAGCTGTAGGCGCGGATTGCGACGATCAGGGTCGCGATCGGGGCGATCCAGACGAGATGGGCAACCACCGCCGTCTTCCAGGTCGGGATGATGCCGATCGAGTTGAACCACATCAAAAGCGCCAGGCCGAGCACGGTCTGCGGGAAGAAGATCGGCAACAGGATGATCTTCTGGAAGGTGCGGCGGAAGCGCCAGTTGTAGCGGGCAAAGGCGAGTGCGCCGAAGAAGGCGGAGATCACCGAGATGATGGTGACGACGACCGCGACCTTGAGCGACGTCGTCAGCAGGTCGCGCACCGTCTCGCTGACGAAGGCGTCGGCATACCACTGCGTCGAATAGCGCCGGATCGGGAAGGTCAGGTAGCGTGCCTTGGAGACCGAGGCGAAACCGACCGAGACGAGCGGCAGGTAGAGGAAGAAAATGACGAGGACGCCGTAGAAATACAGGACGAAACGGGTGGAACGCGACGGGCTCATCAGCGCTTCCTCCCCATGATCGCGTCGAGATCGATACGGCTCACCCCGAAGATCGCCAGCGAGCCGATGATGAGGATCAGGATCATCGCCAATGACGCGCCGAGCGGCCAGTTCTGGCCGAAGGTGAAGGCGGTCTCGATATCATCGGCAATCACGATCACCGCCTGTCCGCCAAGCAGCTTCGATTCCGCCAGTGCACCCGCGGCCAGCACGAAACTGAGCAATGAGCCGACCATGATGCCGGGGGCGGCAAGCGGCAGTTCGATCTGGGTCAGGATCTGCCAGCGGCTGGCGCCGAGGTCGGCTGCGGCCTGGCGGGCATCGTCGGGCACCATGGCGATACCCTGCGCGAGCGGGAACAGCATGAAGGGCAGATAGACGTAGATCAGCCCGAAGACGATGATTCCGGTGTTGTAGAGCGGGGAATCGAAGCCGATACCGGTGTAGTAGCGGAAATGGCCCTCGATCAGGCCGCCCTTCATCAGCGTCAGCACCCAGCCGAACAGGCGGATGTTCTCCGACACGAACAGGCTCATCACCACGAAGATCGTGATCACCAGCGTGAACCGGCGGAACACCTTGGCCATGCCGAAGGCGAGCGGCCAGCAGATGACGAACAGGATCAGCGTCGAGGCGAACGCCATGCCCAGCGACCACAGGAGCGAGCGGTAATAGCCCTGCGAGAAGAACACCGAATAGGCCGAGAAGTCCGGCGTGTTGAAGAGCGAGAACACCTTCTGTGGCATGATCGAGAACAAGGCGACGACCACGAGCGGCGCAAGAAAGCTCAGGCCCAGGATGACGGCGAGCGGTATCGCCGATAAGAACCCGAGCCGCTGATCGAGACGTTCCATCGCCCGCCCCTACTCGCCGCGGATCAGATGGACGTTTTCGGCATCGAAGCCGAGCACCACTTGCGAGCCCTCGGCGCCGGCGAACCGGTCCTCGCGCAGCTTCTCCACCGTCAGCGCCTGGCCGCCGGGCGTCTCGACCTCGTACTGGATGCGTGATCCGAGCGCGTATTCGGCCCGCAGCGTGCCGCGCACGATGAAGTCGCTGGTATCGGAACTCGCCAGGAAGCGGACATATTCGGGGCGGACCATCAGGGTGCCCTTGGCGCCCTTGTCGAGGCGGATGCCGAAATCCTCGGCATTGCCGTTCACGTGAACGTCAAGGTCGGGTCCGTCCAGCCTTCCGTCGCCGCCGCCCTCGATGTCGAACAGGTTGACCTCGCCCATGAAGCTCGCGACGAAGCGGCTGACCGGCTTGCCGTAAATCTCGTCGGCGCCGCCGATCTGCTCGAACCGGCCGGCCTTCATGATGGCGATGCGGTCCGACATCACCATCGCCTCCTCCAGCGAATGGGTGATGTAGACGAAGGTCTTGCCGGTGCGCGCATGCAGGTCCTTCAGTTCCTTTTCCAGCGTCTTGCGCAGTCGGTAGTCGAGCGCCGACAGCGGCTCGTCGAAGAACAGGATCTCCGGATCGAAGGCGAGCGCGCGGGCAAGCGCGACGCGCTGGCGCTCACCGCCCGAACATTGCGAGATGCGCTTGGTATAGTAGTCGTCCGGCAGATGCAGGAGCGCCATCAGTTCGAGCGCCCGCGCCTTGCGGGCCGCCGGCGCAACGCCTTGGATCTTAAGCGGAAACTCGATGTTGTGGCCGACGCTCATATGCGGGAACAGCGCCAGCGACTGGAACACCATGCAGGTCGGGCGCTTGTTGGCCGGCGTCTGGTCGATGCGCTGGTCGCGCAGCCAGATCTCGCCGTCGCTGACGTCCTCCATGCCGACCAGGATGCGGATCAGCGTCGACTTGCCGCTGCCCGACGGGCCGACGATGGTCAGGAACTCGCCGTCATAGATGTCGAGATCGATGCCGTGCAGGGCGGTGAAGGTGCCGAATTTCTTGACGACGTTCTGAAGCCGGAGGATCGGGCCTGCGTCCATACTCTACTTCCCGGAGATGTCCGCCCCGGCGCGAGACCGCGCCGGGGCCTTTGCAGCTAAGCGAAACCCGGCGCCCTTACGAGCGGCGGGCCTGCGTGTAGATCTCGATCAGCTTGTCGTAGGACGCAACGACATCGTAGTCGAGGGACCGGCTCATCTCGGCATCCAGCGTGTCCCACTGGATGGCGTCGAGCTCGTCGGCGGTGAACTTGGACATCACGTCGGGATTGCCCATCTGACTCACCGGGTTGTAGGTGCCCTCGGTGAAGGCGACCGCGTGGGAAATGTCCGGCGACTGGACGAATTCGAGGAAATCCTCGGCCAGGCTGCTCGGATCGGGATTGTTGACGGCCGACGTCAACTCGATCCAGACGACGCCGCCCTTGCCGTCGACCGGGCCGGATTTCGGCGTGATGCCGCGGATGTTGGTCGCCCCGTCATAGCGGGCCGGCGAGGCGGTGTAGGTGCCGCCGGTGAAATAGGCGTCGATCTCGCCGTTGATCAGCGCGGTGTTCATCGCCACGAGATCGTCGGTCAGCAACTTCGAGCCGGCGAAGATATCTTCCGCCACCTTCTTGAACTTCGCCTCATCGTCGCCCTCGACCGGCTTGAACGGATCAAGCCCGGCGGTCAGGCACATGTGGATGATGTTCCAGTTGTCGTAGGTGAGGACGCCGAAGCGATCCTTCATCTTCTCGTCCAGGAACAGGTTCCAGCCCTGGTCCTCGGCCATCTCCTGGCTGATCACGTCGGTGTTGACGACGAAGCTGAAGGGCCCGTAGCGCTGGGGCATGCCGATCAGGTCGCCGTTTTCGGCAAAGGACAGCGGATAGGGCGCCGCGAATTGCGGCAGCATCTTCTCGAAATACGGCATGAACCGCTCTTTATCGAGCGCCTTGATCAGGTTCTCGGGATAGAGCTGGTCGCGCGCCCAGGGCTGGTTGACGTTGATCAGGTCCCAGACATTGACCTCGCCGGCGCGCAGCTTGTTGATCATGTCGGGATCGGACGTGCCGCTTTCGGCGCGCACGGTCGCATCGGGGTGCGCTTTACGGAAGGGGCCGAGCACCTCGTCGGAATTGTAGCCTTCCCAACACAGGATGTTCATGCGGTCGTCGGCGGCACGGGCCGGGAAGAGCGGTCCGGCCGCGGCAAGCCCGGCAAGGGCCGCGGCGCCGCCGGTGAACTGGCGTCGTGTCAGTGTCATCTCAAGTTCCCTGTCTCTGGTTCCGGTTTTAGTGGGAGATGTCACGCTACCGTCACGCTTACAAGGTGAGCTTGACAGTGGGCTTCGGCAATTTAACAGCGGATCGTGCCGTGGCGCCTTTTCGGTCACGACGATTTTTTCATCGACCGTTTTGCATTCATTTTGCATTCCGGGCCTTTGCGCCTATCCTGACAAGGGAGCGGCACAACACGGAAGGCACAGGGGAGCTGGCATCGGGGAGATGGCACTGGGGAACGAACCATCCGTTTCGGCACCGCCGGCCAAGGTCCTGACCGCAGCCACCAATGGTGCCGCGCGCCATTTCGAGCGGTTCGGCGGCGCGGCCGACCGGATCTTCGGCCATGCCGGCATCCGCGAGGATGTCTGCGAGAACCCGGTCGCCGAGATCAATCTCTCGCAGTATTGCAACATGTTCGAGATCGCCGCGAAGCAGACCGGCCACGACAATATCGGCCTGCATTTCGGCCAGAGCTTCAAGCCCCGGCAGCTCGGCATGCTCGGCTATGCGGCGATCAGCTCGCCGACACTTGCCGCGGGCCTGCGCAACGCCGAACAGTATTTCCCCGCCCATCAGGGCCAGACCGCGTTCGGCCTCATCCAGGACGACGGCATCCTGTGGCTGAGCTACCGCATCTTCGATCCGCGCATCCCCGACCGACGCCAGGACGCGGAACTGTCGCTGGGCATGTTCTGCAATATCTTCAAGGCCGCGCTCGGCGAGGACTGGGCGCCGCTCGAAATCCGCTTCGAGCACGCCGCCCCGGAAAGCCCGGAGGAGCACGAGCGGCTGTTCGGCGCGCCGGTGCAGTTCGGCCGGCGCACCAACGCCATCGCGTTCCGGCGCAAGGATCTCGACGCCCGCATGCCGGACCAGGACCCGTATCTGTTCTCGGTGGTCAAGGCATTCCTGGAAAGCCGCGCAGACGATATCGCCAATCCGGCCGACTTCGCCGCGATCGTGCGCAACGAGGTCAAGATGCAGCTGGGCAGCCGGATGCCGACGGTCACGGAAATCTCGGCCGTGCTCGGCCTCACCGACAAGAGCTTCCAGAAACAGTTGCGCACGCACGGCCTGACCTTCCCGGACATCGTCCGGGCGGCGCGGCATGAACTGGCGCTGCACTATATGGAAGATCCTGATATGCCGCTCACCGAGGTCGCGCTCAATCTCGGCTATTCGGAACTGTCCGCCTTCTCCCGCGCCTTCCGCAGCTGGACCGGCATGAGCCCGCAGCGCTATCGCCGCGTCTGATTACCGATTTCGTCTCTTTTACAGCCTCTTACGCCGCGATCTTGCGGAACCGGTTGAACAGTGCGAACGGCACGCCGCTGAGGAACAGTTCGAGATAGTGCAGTGACTGGTAGTCGCCGTTGAGCGAGACCCGTGGCAGCGCTGTGAGGTGTTCCAGATGATCCGGGAACAGCATGCCCGGCCGGGTGGTGACCCCGGTATCGAAGCCGAGCCGTGCCACGGAGGCGAATTCGCGCGGCCCGCAGGAGCCCGCATCGCCGAAGGGATAGGCGAAATGGCGCGCCTGGTAGCCGGTCATCTCGGCGATCCGCTTGCGGCTCTCGGCGATCTCGTATTCGGCCGCAGACGCACTGAGATCGGCAAGGGCTGGATGGTTAACCGAATGCGCGCCGATCGTGACGAGCGAGCCGCCGGCCAGCGCCGCGATCTGGTCCCAGGACATCGAAAGACCGTTGGCGACCTCGTTCAAGGCGAACCCGGCGCGTTCGGTGATCGCGGCGGCGGCGGCGCGGCGCTCCTCCTCGCCAAGCGCCCTGAGCGGCCAGTAGACAGCCTCGTAGGCGGCGTACTTCTCCTCGATGCTCGCGCAGGCAAGCGTCGACTGGCCGAGTTTGGCGGCAAGCGGCTCCGGCAGATGCAGGCTCTCGCAGTCGGCGACCGCCTTCTCCAGGGCAAACCACCACAACAGGGCCGTTCCGTCCGGCATGCAGGTCGTGACGTAGATCGTGGCCGGGGCCTGGTGCCGCTCCAGCACCGGGCAGGCATATTCGAGATTGTCGAGATAGCCGTCGTCGAGGGTGATGCAGGCAAAGCGCCGGCCCGCGGTTTCCGCGCGCAGCCGTGTCACCGCCTCGTCGAGATCGACGATGTCCAGGCCGGCGGCGCGGATGCGCAGGATGACGGAATCCAGAAATTCCGGGGTGACGGACAGGATACGGTTCGGCGCGAATGGCTCCGGCGGCTCCGGCCGCACCTGGTGAAGCGTGAAGATAACCCCCCGCCCCGCCGTGAACGGCTGCAGAGCCTTGTGCGCCCGCGTGTAGTAGAGGGTATCGAGCCCTGCCCTGAAGAGCGCGGTCTTCCGACGTTTCATTCTCAGCCCGCTTTTACAATTGCCCCGAACTCAATACGTTTTGCCAACAAAATCCTAATCAAATTTTGCTAGCAGGTCATTGTGTGCATTGGGGTGTACATCCGGGTGTACATCCGGCGCGTCCCAACCATATTCAGGCAACATACGCAGTGTCCATGATCAACCTGGCCGGCCCGGACAGTCCACCCGGGCCACCCGGGCCACACAGGCGACCAAACGGGAACCCCGGACCGGTGCTTTCCGCGGCGACGACGACGCTCTACCGGACCTTTTCGGAGGCCGAGCCCGTCTGGCGGGCTTTCGAGGCCTGGGGCGTTCTCACGCCCTATCAGCGCTTCGACTGGGTGGAGACCTGGTACCGGCATGTCGGTGCCCGCGAGGGGCTGACGCCGCTTATCGTGGTCGCCCGCGCCGATTGCGGTCTGCCGGCCCTGATCTGGCCGCTGATGGTGCAATACCGCCGCCCGCTCCGCGTTGCCATCTGGCCCGGCGGCAAGTTCGCCAACTACAAGATGGGCCTCTACAATCCCGAATGCCTGGCCGACATCGACAGGGCCACGCTGACCCGGTTGCTCGGCCATCTCGGCCATGCGGGCGGCGTCGACGCAATCGAGCTGACCAATCAGCCCGAAGCCTGGCAGGGATACGCCAATCCGCTGGCGCAATTGCCCAAACAGGTATCGCCGAGCTTCGCTTATTCGCTGACCCTGGAGCCCTGTTTCGACAACCTGTATCCGCGGCTGCGCGGCACGGCGACGCGCAAGAAACTGCGCCGCAGCGAGCGCCTGATTGCCCGGGATTTCGGCAGCTGCGGGTTTCACCGGGTCCGCTCGCCCGCCGATATCGACCGGGTGCTCGGCGCCTTCGCCGCGCAGAAGTCGGAACGGATGCGCGAAAAGCAGATCCGCAACGTCTATGACGACGACGACGTCATGCGGTTCATGCGTGACCTGGCCGTTCGCGGCATCGGCGAAACCGAGCCGCATATCGACATGTTCTGGCTCAGCGCCGGGGACCGGGTCGCCGCGACCTGGATCGGCACGAGCGGCGGGGGCCGGACCTGCGGCATCATGAGTTCCTTCGAGCTCGGCGACATCGCCCGCCATCATCCCGGCGAAGTGCTGCTGCGCTACCTGATCGAGGACCGCTGCCGCGAGGGTTTCGCCGAATTCGACCTCGGCGTCGGCGAGGCCGACTACAAGACCCACTGGTGTCCGAACACCGACACGCTGTTCGATACCTTTCTGCCGCTGTCGGTTTCCGGCTGGGCGCGAACGACCTATGCGAGCGGCTGCGCGCGTCTGAAACGCTCGGTCAAGCAATCCGATATCCTGAGCACCCTATCCGGCCGCTTCCGCTAGGCCGTAGACTCATAAACTCTGGCACCAAATCATAATTGCTACGAGCTTGACGGCGGCGAGGTAGTTCTCCGGGCGTTTGTCGTAGCGCGTTGCGAT
>JANQKY010000112.1 GCA_028280885.1 Tepidamorphus sp. | reverse complement strand
GAAGATCAGCTGGGCGAGATCCTCGATCGAATAGATGTCATGGTGCGGCGGCGGCGAGATCAGGCCGACGCCGGGGGTCGAGTGGCGCACCTTGGCGATCACCGCGTCGACCTTGTGGCCGGGCAACTGGCCGCCCTCGCCGGGCTTTGCCCCTTGCGCCATCTTGATCTGGATCTGGTCGGAATTGACCAGGTATTCCGTCGTCACGCCGAAGCGGCCGGAGGCGACCTGCTTGATCGACGAGCGCTTGGAATCGCCGTTGGGCAGCGGAATGAAGCGCTCTGCCTCCTCGCCGCCCTCGCCGGTGTTGGAACGGCCGCCGATCCGGTTCATGGCGAGCGCCAGCGTCTCATGCGCCTCCTTGGAGATCGCGCCGAACGACATGGCGCCGGTGGAGAAGCGGTGGACGATCTCGGCGGCCGGCTCGACCTCCTCGAGCGGCACCGGGGCGCGGCCGACCTCGGCTGCGTCCTTGATGCGGAACAGGCCGCGGATCAGGTAGCGGCTGCCGGCGGCGTCGTTCATCTCGCGGGCATAGTCGCGATAGGTCTCGTAGGAGCCGTCGCGCACGGCGTGCTGAAGCTTCACCACGCTGTCGGGCGACCACATATGGGCTTCGCCGCGGGTGCGCCAGGCATAGTCGCCGCCGACGCTGAGCGCATCGGCGAGGACGGGATCGTCGCCGAAGGCGGCGGCATGGCGGCTGATCGTCTCCTCGGCGACCTCGACAAGGCCGATGCCCTCGATCGTCGTCGCGGTGCCGAAGAAGAACCGGTCGACGAACGCGCTCGACAGGCCGACGGCGTCGAAGATCTGGGCGCCGCAATAGGACTGGTAGGTGGAGATGCCCATCTTCGACATCACCTTCAGGATGCCCTTGTCGATCGACTTGATGTAGCGGGAGATGACCTCCTGCTCGTCGACCTCCTCGGGGAAGTCCTTGCGCATGGCCGACAGGGTCTCGAAGGCGAGATAGGGGTTGATCGCCTCGGCGCCGTAGCCCGCCAGCACGCAGAAATGCTGCACCTCGCGGGCTTCGCCGGTCTCGACCACCAGGCCGACCGAGGTCCTGAGGCCCTTGCGGATCAGGTGGTGGTGGACGGCGGCGGTCGCCAGCAGGGCGGGGATCGGAATGCGGGTCGGGCCGACCAGCCGGTCGGACAGGACGATGATGTTGTGGCCGTGCCGGACGGCCTGCTCGGCCCGGTCGCACAATTCGTCGATGGCGACTGCCATGCCGTCCGCGCCACGCTCGGCGGAATAGGTGATGTCGAGCGTCTCGGTGCGGAACTGGTTGTCGGCGACGTCGCCGATCAGCCGGATCTTTTCAAGATCCTCGTTGGTCAGGATCGGCTGGCGCACCTCGAGCCGCTTGTGGGTCGACAGGCCCTTCAGGTCGAAGATGTTCGGCCGCGGCCCGATGAAGGAGACCAGGCTCATCACCAGTTCCTCGCGGATCGGATCGATCGGCGGGTTGGTGACCTGGGCGAAGTTCTGCTTGAAATAGGTGTAGAGCAGCTTCGACTGGTCGGAGAGCGCGGAAATCGGCGTGTCGGCGCCCATCGAGCCGATCGCCTCCTGGCCGACGGTCGCCATCGGCGCCATCAGCAGCTTCAGGTCTTCCTGGGTGTAGCCGAAGGCCTGTTGCCGGTCGAGCAGGCCGATATTGGTGCGCGGCGCCATCGGCGGCACCGGCGGCAGGTCCTCAAGGACGATCTGGGTGCGCTCAAGCCACTCCTTATAAGGATTGGCGCGGGCAAGCTCGGTCTTGATCTCCTCGTCGGAAATGATTCGGCCCTGCTCCAGATCGATGAGCAGCATCTTGCCGGGCTGCAGCCGCCACTTGCGGACGATCTTTTCCTCGGGGATCGACAGCACCCCCATCTCCGAGGCCATCACGACGCGGTCATCGTCCGTGACGAACCAGCGGGCGGGCCTGAGGCCGTTGCGGTCGAGCGTCGCGCCGATCTGGCGCCCGTCGGAAAAGGCGATCGCGGCCGGCCCGTCCCAGGGCTCCATGACGGCGGCGTGGTATTCGTAGAAGGCGCGCCGGTCCTCGTCCATCAGCGGGTTGCCGGCCCAGGCCTCGGGCACCAGCGTCATCACCGCGTGGGCGAGGCCATAGCCGCCCTCGGTCAGGAACTCGAGCGCGTTGTCGAAACAGGCGGTGTCCGACTGGCCTTCGTAGGAGATCGGCCAGATCTTGGAAATGTCCTCGCCGAACAGCGGCGAGGAGACGCTCGCCTGGCGGGCAGCCATCCAGTTGACGTTGCCGCGCAGGGTGTTGATCTCGCCGTTGTGGGCGACCATCCGATAGGGGTGGGCGAGCCGCCAGGCGGGGAAGGTGTTGGTCGAAAAGCGCTGATGAACGAGCGCGATCGCGGACTCAAAGCGCGGGTCGGTGAGGTCGCAATAGTAGTCGCCGAGCTGGAAGGCCAGGAACATGCCCTTGTAGACCAGCGTGCGGGCCGACAGCGAGACGGGATAATAGTCGGGCGTCTCGGCCGCGCAGGTCTCCAGGCGGCGGTTCGAGACGATCTTGCGGATCAGGTAGAGCCGGCGCTCGAAATCGTCCTCGGAGGCGACATCCGCGCCCCGGCCGATCAGTATCTGGGTCTGGACGGGCTCCGTCTCCAGCACGGAAGCCGGCAGCCCGGAGCGGTCGACGGGAACGTCGCGCCAGCCCAGCAGGGTCTGGCCGTTCTCGGCGATCACGGTGGCCCAGAGATCGCGCATGATCGCCTGGCCGTCCGGATTACGCGGCATGAACAGGTGGCCGACGCCGTAGTGGCCGCGCGCCGGCAGGTCGATGCCGTTGGCGGCGCAGTCCTCGCGCAGCAGACGATCGGGGATCTGGACGAGAATGCCGGCGCCGTCGCCCATCAGCGGGTCGGCGCCGACGGCGCCGCGATGGGTGAGGTTGACGAGGATTTCGAGGCCCTGCTCGACGATGTCGTGGCTGGCTTCGCCCTTCATATGGGCGATGAAGCCGACGCCGCAGGCATCGCGCTCATGACGGGGGTCGAACAGGCCCCGAGGATTGGGATGCCCGGGCGGGCGCCCCGGAATCTGCACGTCGGCCGGACTCTTTGTGTCCGCAGGCTTGTGAAACGTCGAAACGGCGTTCATGTCGCCTCGCTCCCTCTTCTCTGTCTTCGTCCTGCCGGATCCGGCAGGGCGGCGCGTCCGCTACTCGGTCGGGCCGGGTATCGGCCGGCCGGCCGTCGCAACGGGTCTTTAAATGTGCCGTGGGTCCGCGCCTCGCGGTCCAGGCCGCCGATCCGCCGGCATGCACATAAGGCTAGTGCCGCTGCCGGCATTCGGCTCGTCCAGACCTGCCTGTCGCCCGCGATCGCCCGCATTTCTCCCCGGCGCGGCGATGGTTGCGACAAATTGGGTCAGTAAGGCTGTCCTACCTCGTATGCAAAATGCCAGATTTGGGCGGTTGCCGCAAGGCCGCCGATATTCGATCGTTGCGCAGAATACCGCGAATACGACAGATCCGGAAATCCGGCGGTTCGTCGCGTGCCGCAAAATAAACACGCAAACTCGCGAGACTTCGCAAATGCGTAACGCCAAGTTGACTTTCACTTGATGCTTTGCCTGGCGCAGTGTGGACCTGCCAACGGGCCACACGGTCCTGGCGCCGCATGAGGGTCGGCGTGCCTCGTCACGAAGGTTTCATGCGGCAACCGGATCTTCTTTTAAGGGAGAGAGATGATGAGCACCACCAAGACCCTCACCGCGCTTGCCGTCGCCGGCGCCATGGCCACCGCCCTGTCGATGACCGCCGTGCCGCACGCCGCCCAGGCGCAGGACATGGAAAAATGCTTCGGCGTGGCCTTGAAGGGCCAGAACGACTGCAAGGCCGGCGCGCATGACTGCAAGGGCCATTCGACCGTCGACTATGACGGCGAATCCTTCAAGATGGTCGCCAAGGGCACCTGCACCTCGATGCAGACCCCGCACGGCCCCGGCTCGCTGGAGCCGATCGAGCGTCCGGCCTGATCAGGCCGATTGCGCAGTTCGGAGTGCCGCCGCGTTGGCGGCACTCCGAAAAAGCAAGTAAACTGCACGTCCCACGCGTAGCAGGCTGATTTCGCAACGAAGCCCCGACGGACATGTCGGCTTCAATCAGAAGGAGCAGAATCGATGATCAAGTCCAAAACCACTGCCGCGGTTGTCGCCGGTGCGCTCGTCGCCGCGGTTTCGACGGTCGCAGCCCCGACGAGCACGCTGGCCCAGGAGCAGGAGAAGTGCTACGGCATTTCGAAGGCTGGCCAGAACGATTGCGCGGCCGGCCCGGGCACCACGTGCGCCGGTACCTCCACCATCGACTACCAGACCAATGCCTGGAAGCTCGTGCCCAAGGGGACCTGTGTCACGACCGAGGTTCCCGGTGGCGCGCACGGCACCCTGGAGCCCTCCGACGAGCGTATTCCCAGCTAAGCCGATCGGGCTTGCCTGAGCGCGGGTGCCGGATCTCCAATCCGGCACCCCCAACGCGTCTTTATACTTCGCGCCCTGCACGTCGCGCCTTGCATGGAGTGTCCCATGACGATCGATCCGCAATTCGCCAGCCGGCACGACGGACAGGAGCCGCGCGAGCGGGCCATTCCCGCCCGCGCCGGTGTGGGGCTGAAGGCGCAGCACTACCGGACGATCCTCGAAGACGGTCCAGATATCGGCTGGTTCGAGGTGCATCCGGAAAACTACATGGGCGATGGCGGTCCGCCGCATCGCTACCTCACCGAAATCTGCGAGCGCTATCCGCTGTCGCTGCACGGGGTCGGCCTGTCGATCGGTGGTGACCGGCCGCTCGACAAGGATCACCTGAAGCGCCTCAAGGCGCTGGTCGACCGCTATCAGCCCGGCCTGTTCTCCGAGCATCTGGCCTGGTCGACCCATGACGAAGGCTATCTGAACGACCTGCTGCCGCTGCCCTACACGGAGGCGACGCTGCAGCGCGTCGCCGAGCATGTCGACGAAGTGCAGACGATGGTCGGACGCAGGATGCTGTTCGAGAACCCGTCGACCTATGTCCGCTTCGCCGAAACCGACATGAGCGAGACCGACTTCATCCGCGAACTGGTCTAGCGCACCGGTTGCGGCCTGCTGCTCGACGTCAACAACGTCTATGTCCAGGCGACCAATCACGGCTTCGACGCGGCGGCCTATATCGACGCGTTTCCGGTCGAGCATGTCGGCGAGATCCATCTGGCCGGCCATGCCCGCGAGACGGACGATCTCGGCGAACCGCTGCTGATCGACGCCCATGACCGCGAGGTCGACCGGATCGTCTGGGGTCTTTATGCCCGCACCATCCGCCGCGCCGGACCCATCCCGACGCTGATCGAATGGGACGCCAATGTTCCCGAGTGGCCGGTGCTGTACAATGAGGCGATGCTGGCCGAGGCGGTGATGAAGCAGGAGGCCGGATTGCCGGACCTGGCGCCGGGCGGCCGCCTCGTCGAGGCCGCGGAGTAGGCCGGTGTCGTCGCTTGCGGACATCCAGTCGCGCTTCTTCGATGCCCTGCGCGACCGCGACCTGCCGCCGCCGGCCGATATCGTCGGCCGCGCCGAGGAACGGCCGGAGCGGCGCTTCGGCATCTATCGCAACAATGTCCATGTCAGCCTCGTCGAGGCGCTGATGGCGACCTATCCGGTCGTCAACCGGCTGGTCGGCGAGGAGTTCTTCCGCGCCATGGCGCGCGTCTATGTCGGCGCGAACCTGCCGCGCACGCCGATGCTGATCCGCTATGGCGGGGATTTCGCCACCTTCATAGACGGTTTCGAGCCGGCGCGGACGGTGCCGTATCTGGCCGATGTGGCGCGGCTCGAATGGGCCTGGCACCGCGCCTATCACGCAGCCGACGTGACGCCGATCACGCCCGAGGCGCTGGGCGGGGTGCCGCCGGAGCGGATGGCCGAGCTCATCCTGAAACTGCACCCCTCGCTCGCCACCGTCTCGTCGCGCTGGCCGATCCTGGCGATCTGGGAAACCAATACCAATGATGGCGAGGTGCGGCCTGTCGACCTTGCCGGCGGCGGCGAGGATGTGCTGGTGCTGCGGCCGCACTACGAGGTGGAGTTGCGCACGCTGCCCGGCGGCGGCGCGGCGTTCATCATCGCGCTTAGCGCCGGCGAACCGCTCGGGTCCGCCTTCGAGCAGGCGGTCGGGGCGAGCCCGGATTTCGACCTGACGGCAAACCTGCAGGGGCTGATCGGCTCCGGCGCGATCGCCGGGTTCGCGCTTGCCGGCGATTTGCCGGCGGCCGGCGGGTGACGCATCATGCCTGTGCGAGAGGAGGGCTGCCGATGGCATCTGGTGATCTTCGCCGGTCCGGGCACACGCATGTCGGCCTGACCGCCGCACTCGGCGCTGTCTGGCGCCCGGCTCGGGAGATCGATCCTGAGACGGGCGGCGGCTTCCGCGACCGTTCCCGTCAAACCGCTGTTTTATGAAATGGCAAACCAAACATCAGACCTGAGGTAAAAAATGGGCGCGCTGGTGAGCTTACTCGTAGGCCTCTATCAATCGATTTTCGGAACGATTGAAAGGCTCACAAACGGCTGGTTTCTGGGGCTTGCCGCCCGGTTTGTTTTCGCAAGCGTGCTACTCGTCTTCTTCCTGAAGTCCGCCCTGACCAAGGTGGGAGACGGATTCTTCGGTTTTCTGTCGCCCAGCACCGGCGCCTATGTCCAGGTCCTGCCCTCCCTTATGGAGAAGGTCGGCTACGACACGAGCCAGATAGCGTTCTTTCCCTATGGCTTGATCGTTCTTCTGGGCACCTGGGGCGAGTTTATCCTGCCGACCCTGGTTGTGGTCGGTCTGTTCACGCGGGTCGTCAGCCTTGGGATGATCGGTTTCGTCATTGTCATGAGCTATGTCGACATCGTCGGCCACGGCGCGGACGCGACCACGATCGGTGCCTGGTTCGATGGTCCATCCGGCGCCCTCATCGCCGACCAGCGGTTGCTGTGGATCTTCGTCCTGCTCGTTCTCGTGCTCAAGGGCCCGGGAAAGATCTCCCTGGATGCGCTGCTGGGCAGCCTCTATCGCCGCCGGCAGGATCAGTTCTAGAAGAGCGCCTCCGGGCGCGTCACGGTTGTCCGGTCTGTCGCAGACGACAGTCGGCGACAGGCTCACGGCAGACAAATTTGCGATTTTGCTTCGCCGCCCGGACGGTTAAGGTCCGGGCGGTTTTCGTATGGAACAGGCAGACGCATGAACTTCGCAAGTGACAATACATCGGGCATTTCGGATCGGATCCTCGCGGCGATCGCCGAAGCCAATTCCGGGTTTGCCGGCTCCTATGGCGGTGACGACCTGACGGCACGGCTTGACGACGCCTTCGGCGCCTTGTTCGAGACGGCGGTGACCGTCGTGCCGGTGGCGACGGGAACGGCGGCCAACATGTTGTCGCTTGCCGCGATCACACCGCCCTGGGGCGGCATCCTGTGCGGCGACCATTCCCACGTGATGACCGATGAATGCGGCGCGGCCGAGCTCGTCACCGGCGGGGCGAAACTGTTCGGCATGGCGACCCGCAACGCCAAGATGCGTGCCGATCGTTTGAAAGAAGCGCTCGCCGCCTGGCCGGGCGGCGTTCCCCATCACGTCCAGCCGGCAAGCCTGTCGATCAGCCAGGTCAGCGAATTCGGCGCGGTCTGGCAGCCGGAAGAGGTTGCGCAGATCGGCGCGATCGCCGACGCGCATGGCCTGAAACTGCACATGGACGGGGCCCGTTTCGCCAATGCCGTGGCGACGCTTCAGTGCGCGCCGGCCGACATCACCTGGAAGGCGGGCGTCGACATCCTGTCCTTCGGCGCGACCAAGAACGGCGCGATGGCCGCCGAGGCGATCGTCGTGTTCGATCCCGCGCTTGCCGAATCACTGCCGTTCCGGCGGATGAAGACGGGCCACCTGTTGTCGAAGAGCCGGTTTCTGGCCGCGCAACTGCTCGCCTATATCGAGGACGGTCACTGGCTCGCCCTGGCCAACCATTCCAACGCGATGGGCGCGCGGCTTGCCGCGGCGCTTGAACAGGCGCCCAATGCCAGGCTGGCCCTGAAGCCCGACGCCAACGAGGTCTTCGCCTATCTGACCGCGCCGCTCATCGAGGCCCTGAAGGCGGCCGGCGCCACCTTCCACGGCTGGCCGGCCGGCTATCCCGACGAGGCCAATCCGCCGCGCGAGGGCGAAAGCCTGATGCGGTTCGTCACCTCGTTCCAGACGGCGCCGGAGGAAGTCGATCGTTTCGCGGAGATCGTCGCGGCGACCTGACTATAAAAACACTCCGGGAAAACACTCCGGGAAAACACTCCGGGAAAACACCCCGGACATGAAAACGCCCCGGCGAACGGTTTTACGTTCGAGCCGGGGCGTCGGTTTGATTTCAGGACTGTTCAGACCATCCTCAGGAGACCTGCTGGTCGATGACCTTGGCGTCGTCCTTGGTGGCGATCTCGATCGTCCGGGGCTTCAGGGCTTCCGGGATCTCGCGGACGAGATCGACATGCAGGAGCCCGTTCTCGAGCGTCGCGCCACGGACCTCGACATGGTCGGCGAGCTGGAAGCGGCGGTCGAAGCTGCGCTCGGCAATGCCGCGATAGAGCACGTCACCCTTCGGCGCGCTCTCGTCGACGGCCTTCTCGCCATGGATCTGCAGGGCGTTCTCCTTGACCTCGATGGTCAGGTCGGCTTCGCCGAAGCCGGCAACGGCCATGGTGATCCGGTAGGCGTTCTCGCCGGTGCGTTCGATGTTGTAGGGCGGATAGCCTGATCCATTGTCGACGGTGCCGAGCTTGTCCATCAGGGAGAACAGCCGGTCGAAGCCGACGGTCGAGCGATACAGTGGTGAAAGATCGTACTGACGCATATCTCACATCCTCCTTCAGAAGCGATATGGGTCGTGTCCGCCGCCTGGGGCCGGACACTGAATGATGCGTACCCGTCATTGGCATACGCGTGAGAAGGATGTGGGGATACCCGCCGCGCGTTTCAAGACAGTCCTCCAGCCACCCCGGATGGGGGCACTCTCTTTGATTGTCATCCCCGGACGTGTTCCACCACTGTCCGGTTCAATCCCGGGGACGTCGATTAAACGGTTGTCTGGCATGGCTTTTTCGGCAAGCGATGGTCGCGGGACATGGGCTTCCCCAACCACACACCCGGACGTCATCAACTCTGCTTTCCTCAACGGAAGCGGTGTCTGGTATCGTCTGCCACTCCCCTTCGTGTCATTGCCGGGCTTGTCCCGGCAATCCATGAACACAGTCGCTTGCGCCCATTCTGACGACGGTGTTCATGGATGCCCGGAACAAGTCTGGGCATGACATCCGAGGGGGTGGCCAGGCTGAAACCAGAAACCCCGTCCCCGCTGAACCGGACAGGAATGGGACGAGCCCGGCAATGACAGCGTGGTGGGAGAGGATTGTGTCCTGTCGGCCCCCAACACGGTGTCCCTGACGGCACGTCATTCCCGCCCCCACGCGGATGAACAGGCGATGAACGGTGCCTTCCGGCACCGTTCAGGAAGGCTGCGCCATAGTCCTCCTCAACAACGGGGTTCGGATGGTTTCCCCCTCCCGACCATCCGATCCGGACCGGACGCAGTCATCGCCCCCGGTGCGTCCGGCAAGTGGCCGGCGATCCTCCCTCGGGTCGCCGGCCGGCCTTCCTTAGGGCACCCTCTCGTCTTTCCTGTTCAGACAAGTGCCTGTAAAACGGCTGAGAAAGCACCCGCCGGGCAGCCCGCGACGCTCGCCCTGCACCGGGTGCGCTGCCCAGACCGAGTGGACGCGCCGACATGCATCTCGTCGATATTCCGGACAATCCGGTTCCCAGCGGCGCGGTCTGTGCGGCGATCCGGGCAAGCGACGGCGTCGAATTGCGCTTTGCCCGCTGGCGGGCGACCGGATCGCCGGGGCTCGGCACCGTCTGCGTGTTTCCCGGCCGCACCGAATTCATCGAAAAGTATTTCGAGGCCGTCGGCGACCTGCGCCGGCGCGGCTTCAACGTGGTGGTGCTCGATTGGCGCGGGCAGGGTCTGTCGCAGCGGCTGCTCAGCAACCGGCGCAAGGGCTATGTCGACAGTTTTAAGGACTTCGACAAGGATCTGGCCGCGCTGATGCAGCAGGTGGTGCTGCCGGATTGCCCGCCGCCCTTCTTCGCCTTCGCCTTCTCGATGGGCGGCAACATCCTGATGCGCAACGCGACGCGGGCACCGGCCTGGTTCGACCGGCAGATCCTGGTCGCGCCGATGCTGGGTTTCCACAGCCGCAGCGGCTCCTCGCCGGCGGTGCGGGCCCTGTTCGAGGTCGCCGGCCTTGCCGGCCTCGGCAGCGCCTTCATCCCGTTCTACGGCGGGGAGACCCATGCGGGCATGGTCAAGTTCGAAGGGAACACCCTGACATCCGACGAAGAGCGCTTTCGCCGGTCGAACAGGATCGTCGAGGCCGAACCGGCGCTCGGCCTCGGCGCGCCGACGATCGGCTGGCTGAACGCGGCCTATGCGACGATCGGCGAGGTGATGGAGCCGGATTTCGCCCAGCGCGTGCGGGTGCCCACCCTGATCGTCGCCGGCGGCGCCGAACAGGTCGTCTCGCTCAAGGCGATCGAAACCATGAGCTTTCGCCTCAAGAACGGATCGCAGATCATCGTGCCGGGCGCCCGGCATGAGCTGCTGATGGAGCGCGACCTCTACCGGGCCCAGCTCTGGGCGGCGTTCGACGCCTTCATTCCCGGATCGAAGCTGTTTGACTAACCGTTCAGCAGCGCCAGCGTTTCGGCGTGGACGCGCGGGTCGCCGGCCGCCACCGCCGTTCCGCCGTCGCGGATCGGGTCGCCCTGCCAGTCGGTGATGATGCCGCCGGCGCCCTCGATGATCGGCACCAGGCCGACGATGTCATAGGCTTCGAGCTTGGATTCGACGACAAGATCGATCTGGCCCGCGGCGACCATGCAATAGGCATAGGCATCGGCGCTGTAGCGCACCAGCCGCACCGCGCGTTCGACGCGCAGATAGCGGTCGAGCTCGGTCTGCGGGTCGAACAGTCCGGTGAAGGTCGTCATCAGGATCGCATCGGCAAGCGTCGCGCAGGCGCGTGTTCGGATCGGCCCCTGCGTGCCCGGCCCCTGCGTGCCATGCGCCGGCCGGAAGGCCGCGCGGCCCGCCCCGCCCCAGAAGCGATCGCCGATATAGGGCTGATCGACCATGCCGAAGACCGGGACACCCTCGTGGCGCAGGCCGATGATGGTGGTCCATAGCGGGACGCCGGAGACGAAGGCGCGGGTGCCGTCGATCGGGTCGACGACCCACTGATAGGCGCTGGCGCCCTTGACGAGGCCGAATTCCTCGCCGAGCAACCCGTGATCGGGATAGGCCTTGAAGATCAGGTCGCGGATCGCCCGTTCGGCGTCACGGTCGGCGGCGGTGACGGGATCGAAAGCGCCGTCGAGCTTGTTTTCAACCGCAAGGCCGGATCGGAAATGCGGCAGGGTCGCGGCTGCCGCGGCATCGGCGAGCCGATGAGCGACGTCTTCGAATTCGCTGAAATCCATATTGTCAGGGCTTCTATGCGCAGACGGAGGTTGTGAGGAGCACGGCCAAGCCTATAGGACGAAGCAGGCGGTTTCGCAACGCAATCGGAACGGAAAACGGGATGGAGCATAAATCCCGGGCGAACATGTGACGGGTTCGAGGAACGCGGGATGGGAAACGACAACCAGGCGACCGGCGAACCGTTGCGCGCGCCCGCGGTGACGACCGTGGCGCTGCTGATTGCCGCCTTGTGCTCGATCTACGTGGTCAGCCAGTTCCTGCGCAACTCGGTCGGCGTCATCGCGCCGGATCTTGCCGCCGAGCTCGATCTGGCGCCGCAGGCGCTGGGGATGCTGTCGAGCGCCTTCTTTCTCGCGTTCGCCGCCGCCCAGGTGCCGCTCGGCGTGGCGATCGACCGCTATGGCCCGAAGACCTGCATGCTCGCCTCGATCGGCCTGGCGGTGCTGGGCTGCGCGGTCTTCGCCTTAGCGGAATCGGTGACCGGCCTGACGCTCGGGCGGATCCTGATGGGGCTGGGCTGCTCGAGCTTCCTGATGGGGCCGCTTGCGATCTACACCCGCTGGTTCCGACCGGAGCAGTTTTCGACGCTGACGGGTATGATGCTCGGGATCGGCACGATCGGGACGCTGTTTGCGACCGCGCCGCTTGCGGTTTCGGCGGCGGTTTATGGCTGGCGCACCACCTTCCTGTTCGTCGGCGCGGGGGCTGCCGTCGTCGGCCTGCTGGTCCTGGCGATCGTCCGCGACGATCCGCCCGGTGTCGTCCGGCGGGCGGATCGCTCCGCCGGCCTTCTGGCGAGCATCCGGGGGCTGGTGGACGTCCTGAAGGTGCGCGGTTTCTGGCCGCTCTTTGCCATGCACTTCCTCAGCTATTCGAGCTTTGCGGCGATACTCGGCCTGTGGGGCGGGCCGTTTCTCACCGATGTCCTGGGCTTCGATCTGGCGGACCGGGGCAACGCGCTGTTCGGGATGGCGGCCGGCCATGTCGTCGGGTCCTTCGTGTGGGGGCCCTCCGACCGCCTCATCAACGGCCGCCGCCTGCCGGTCACCGCCGGCGTGTTCGCCACCGCGGCGATGATCCTGGCGCTGTGTTTCCTTGGCGATCGCGGCGGGTATCTGATCTATGCGATCTTCATCCTGCTCGGCGTGACGGCTGCCTATGTGCCGGTGCAGATGGCGCATGGCCGCTCGCTGTTCGATGCCCGGCTGGTTGGCCGGGGCATCACCATGCTCAATCTGGGCACCATGAGTGGCGTGTTCGTCATGCAACTCGTCACCGGCGCGATCATAGGCGCCTTCGCGCCGGTCGTAGGCCCGGACGGGACGCCGGTGCGGCCGCTGATCGCCTATCAGTCCGCCTTCGTCTTCCTGGTCGCCGCCCTGCTGCTGGCCTGGCTGTATTACCGGACCGCGCCGGATCCGAGCGTCGGCGAACCCGCCGATCGCTGATTAGAGCATCGGTCGATACATCAGGTGCATTCTGACGGAGTGGATTTGCGTCAGGGCCAAGCTTAGTCGCGAAGGGCGTATCCGTCGATACGGTCG
>JANQKY010000090.1 GCA_028280885.1 Tepidamorphus sp. | reverse complement strand
CGATGGACAGGCAGCGGCCCGCTCTCCCACAACGGTATTTGTCGGGCCCGTCCCTGCAATCCCTGAACACAGTTGCCCGGAACACGTCCGGGGATGACGTCTGAGCGTGTGGTCAGGTTGAAAACACGAGCCCTTTCCCCGCTGAACCGGACACCAGTGGGAGCCGCGCGGTGAGCAGGGATCTAACAGCAAGAGTCAGGATGGCGTTACGGCATGGCATCGAAAAGATCTCCGTTCAGTCAGGAGGACGGTGTCATCCGGATTGGCAGCGACGACAGGCACCGCATGTTGAAGTTGGGCGAATAGGCGGGCCCACCGGCGGGCAGCGCGTCCGTATCGAGGTCGATCGCATCCGTCGCCGAAAGCAGTTCCTCAAAGGCGATCTTCGCTTCGAAACGGGCAAGGTGAATGCCCGCGCACAGATGCGGTCCGCTCCCGAAGGCGAGCTGATGCAGGTGCGGGCGGGTGACGTTAAGCCGGTCGGGGTCTTCGAACGCGTCCGGATCCCGGTTCGCCGCGCCGATCACCGGCAATACCAACTCGCCTGTGCCGATCGTTTTCCCGCCGAGCTCGATCGTCTCACTGGCGATCCGGCCGAGAAACTGGACCGGCGCCTGGAGCCGGAGGAGTTCTTCGACGGCGTTCGCAATCCCGTCCGGCGCCGCGCGCAGCAGCGCCATTTGATCTGGATTCTCAAGAAGGGCGTATAACCCATTGGTGAGAAGGCAGGTTGTCGTCTCATTCCCTGCGTTCAGCAGAAGCATGCAATTGGCGATGACGTCGTCGTCGTCAAGCGTGTCGCGGGTGTCGGCCGCGGCTGTGAGGGCGCTCAGGAGGCCCGGTCCGGGCGCGGCCCGCGCCGCCGCGACGCGATCGGCCAGATAGGCGCGGAAGGCGTTCATTTCGGCGAGGCAGTAATCGAGCTGGTCCTCGCAGAGATGGACATAGAAGTTCAGCGCCGCGAGCGAGTAGGCGTCGCACCAGCGCTTGATCTGCGCCCGGTCTTCCTCCGGAACGCCGACGATCGTCGAGATCACCAGGATCGGCAGCGGCGCGGCGAAACCGGCGAGGAACTCCATGCCACCGCTCTTCAGGCCCGGTTCGAGCAGGCGCCGGCACAGGCCGCGGATACGGTCCTCGTAATGCTCTATCGTCGAGCGCATGAACGCGTCGTGGATGAGGTCCCGCAGTTCGGCGTGCTTGGGATCGTCGGTCTGAAGGACGATGCGCGACAGGATATCGAAGACCGGCCGGTATTTTTCGCCATAGCGGTGCCGGGCGGTCGAGACCCGGTCCGAGGACAGCCGGCGGTCCTTGAGCACCGCGCTGACGTCATCGAAGCGGGTGACGACCCAGGCGTTCAGCGGCGCGCTCCACAGCACCGGCGCCGTCGTCCGCAGCCGGGCATAGACGGGATAGGGGTTGTCGAGCATGTCGGGACCGAACAGTCTGGTCTCGCGCGGCGATGCGCCGGTATTGTCCATTTAAGGCGCTCCTCAAATCGACTATCTGAAACGCCTCACATTATAGCGGTCATTGGAGCGATCGTCATGGATACATTGACGCTTTTCGGCCTCTTCGCCGTCAGTCTGATGCTGGTCACCTATGCGCTGGAGGACCGCAACCGGGTCTTCATCCTCGGCTTCGCGCTGGCCTGCGCGCTGGGATCGATCTACGGCTTCCTGCAGGGTGCCTGGCCCTTCGGCGTGGTCGAGGCGATCTGGTCGGTGGTCGCGGTCCGGCGCTGGGCGAAGCGGGCGGATCGCGGCGCGCCGGTGTGAGGGGGAAGGCGTCTTGCAGGGTAGTGTCTCAGTTTGAATTTTCTGCCGGTTGACCTGCATTGATGGTCCGCCATGCTTGGCGCCAGGCATGGCAAGGATTATGTTCACACGTGATTGCCCGCGATGCGACGGGCTCGGCACTCTGGACTGCGCAGCCTGCAATGGGCACGGTACGATCCAGTCCGATCATGTCGCGTTGTCGGGCCTGACATGCGTACACTGCCAAGGCACGGGTGAGGCGCCATGCCCCCGCTGCCACGGCTCAGGAGAAGCGAGCGGATACTTTACCAATGCCCAAGGGACCACGAGGCGAGAAGCGGCCAGCCGACGTTATCGGCGCGGCGATAAAGGTCGCTAGGATCGCCACTGGTGAAGATGAAGACGAGATCGAAGACGACGGCAAGGACCCGGCCGCTCAGGCGCTCGGTAAGAAGGGCGGTAAGGCCCGTGCCGAGAACATGACGCCGGAGAGGCGCGCGGAAATTGCGCGGAAGGCTGCTGCAAAAAGATGGGGTAAAACCGAATAATTTGTTTATTACATTTTCGTTTTTCGTTATTGTGGCCCGACTGATTAGAGTTTGGAGTCACGATCCATGAATGCAGCAAAGAAAATTATCGCCAAGTTTGGCGGCCAAACGGCTTTAGCTGAGGCGCTTCATACAAAGCAGAGCACCGTTCAGTATTGGGCTTCCCGGGGCACAATCCCCGCGAAATGGCACAAGGCTATCGTAGAGGCTTCGGTTAGGCGGGGCATTAGTGTTACGCCTGCGGAATTCTCGCCTTCATCTGAGCCGGAGTCTGCGCCGGTGGCAATTCCAGAAGCCCAATGGCCAGGCCATTTGGTTGTCGGCGAAGATGAATTGCCGGTTTATGTACTGAGTGATGGCCGTCGGGTCATGACTCGAACTGGTGCACTCAGCTTCCTGACGGGCGGCAAGGGCGGCGGCAACCTAGAGAGCTATCTGCGAGTGCAAGTTTTGGAGTCGTTCCTGCCATCCGATCTGCATGAACAGTTTTTCGACATCAGTATTCCGCAGGTCGTGAACAAAAAAGTTCAGGCGATGTCCGCATCAGCGTTCATTGACATATGCAGAGCATACACGCGCGCTCGCGACACCGGCGCGCTTACGTCCGAGTCTCAGACGGCTATTGCAATTCGGGCATCCTTGCTGCTGTCAGCTTTCGCCAAGACGGGTATCGAGGCTGCCATCGATGAGGCCACCGGCTATCAGTACGAACGGGCGTCGGATGCTCTTCAAACTAAATTGCGACTGTTTCTCGAAGAGGAAATGCGCCCTTGGGAGAAGACGTTTCCTGACGAACTTTGGGTGCAGTTTGGGCGTCTCACCCGGTGGAAAGGGCCGATCCACGAGAGACCCAAATACTGGGGCAAACTGGTGATGGAACTCGTGTATGAGTATTTGGACCCCGATGTCGCCGAATGGTTAAAGAATCATGCGCCTGAACCTAGGCATGGCCGCAATTATCACCAATGGCTGTCGGGCCAATACGGGCTTCGTAAACTGACTGAACATATCTGGATGCTGATTGGTTTAGCATCGGCCTGCCAGGATATGGCGGAACTCCGTTACCGAATGGCAGAAAAGTTTGGGCGTGAGGGGGTTCAATTCCGTCTCTATCTTCCGCCACCGGAACCGCGATAGCCCGGGCGTATAAGCGACTGCAGGCATCAGATTTATCCGTAAGTTATTGAATCTTTTCAACTAACGAACCCGGGAAAATAATGTGAGCAATATGCTTGATGGTAAGCATAAAAGTTCATATATTAGGGGCATGAACAAGCTGCCCCTTCAAAAGCGCGTCCAAATCCTCTCCATGCTCTGCGAGGGCTCGTCCATGCGGTCGATCTCGCGGGTGTGCGATGTGTCGATTAACACGGTCAGCAAGCTGTTGGTGGACGCGGGGGAGGCTTGCTCAGCCTTCCACTACGATCATGTCCGCAACGTACCGTCGCAGCGCGTCCAGTGCGATGAAATCTGGTCGTTCTGCTATTCGAAGCAGAAGAACGTTGCCGACGCGAAGGCTGCGCCGTATGGGGCAGGGAACGTCTGGACATGGACCGCGCTGGATCCCGACCACAAGCTGATTGTCTCGTGGACTGTCGGTGACCGCGACGCGGAAACCGCCAACTGGTTTATCGAGGATCTGAAAGAGCGGCTGGCTGATAGTGTCCAACTGACGACCGATGGCCACAAGGTATACCTCGAAGCCGTCGCCGGGGCCTTCTCAGACCGTCCTGTTGATTACGCGATGCTGGTCAAGCTGTATGGCGAAGCCGAAGGCACCGAGCCTGAGCGCAAGTACAGCCCCTCAGACTGCAAGGGCACGAAGAAGACGCCTGTTCGCGGCAACCCGGACAAGAAGCATATCAGCACGTCGCACGTCGAACGCAGCAATCTCACGATGCGCATGTCCATGCGGCGTTTCACGCGATTGACGAACGCCTTTTCGAAGAAGATCGACAACCATTGTCATGCACTGTCGCTATACTTCGTCTGGTACAATTTCTGCCGTATCCATAAGACGCTTCGCGTCACGCCGGCCATGTCGGAAGGGCTGAGCGACACCGTTCGCGATATGGAGTGGATTGTCTCTCTGATCGATGCGCGCGCTCCTAAACCGGGGCGGCGGGGGCCTTACAAGAAGCGAAATAGCTAAGAATCGTTAATTCACACATTCGTTGACTATGATATGGTCCAGGGCCATATCAGAGCTTGTGAAGTGCCGGAAGGAGCACAGCAGGAGAACGAGAGTGTCGGAGAACGTCACAATAAATGCGGTCGCCTTCAAGGAAGGTGACACCTGGGTTGTTCAAGGGATTGAATTTGATATCGCAGCACATGCGAATGACGTGAATGAACTCCCCGGCGCATTCACGCGGGCGGTTGTGGAGAACATTTGCATTGCTCAGCATCTTGGCCTTGAACCGCTAAAGAGCATCAAGCCCGCTCCGGATAAATTCAAGAGCATGTTCGACCGGGCGCAAACCCAGGTCAGGTCGGTGACGGATTGGCCTGTGGCTGATATCTCTATTCCGAACATGGACATCCGGCTGGCTCAGCAAGCCTGATTTCGGGATGGCCCAGCGCGTCGACGGCCCATGGCTGACTGTGGGCAAATTGATAGAGCTCTTTACGGCGATGGGGTGCGTTTTAGGGAAGCTTCCCGGCGAAATCCATGGCCCGAATGGCAGCTGGGAAGTTCGTTATCTCTACTATGAAGAGACTGATAGCTTCGTTTCTCTATCTGATCTCGCCGATGATGATATTCTGCCGCCTAGCGAGATCGAAAACTGGGAGCGCCGCCTCGGGCTGACAATCCCGAAGGGCACTCCCCACTGACAGCGGGTTGCCGACGATTGCAAGCGCCGCCAAATGCATACAATGAACTGTGTTTAACGTATGCATCTCCCACCAATTTCAAACTGAGACACTACCTCTTGCAGATATCTCTTGACGCATGGAACAAAACATGAACAAATGATCTTATCAACAGAGGGAGGTGCAGATGATCCGGGATGTCGTTGCATTGGTTTCCGTGATCGCGTTCTCGCAATCCGTTGCCGTCTGGGCGGAAATCGCCGCCTGGCTGAGTTGATTGTTTTCACGACAGCGGGTGGGCGGGGCGCCTGATTGCCGGCTTGTCCACATGGGCGGCGCGAAAGTGGCGGCCCGGACGGAACTGGGGCGAATCGAATCGGATGGGCTTGTAGTGTTCAAACGCTGGCCTCGAAGCGGGGCCTGGGAGACATCGCATGCCGGGTTTCATCCACTTACGGTCGCATTCGGCCTATTCCCTGCTTGAGGGCGCGCTGCCGATCAAGCGCCTCGTCGATCTGGCGGTCGCGGACCGGATGCCGGCGCTCGGGATCGCCGACCGCAACAATCTGTTCGGCGCCCTGGAATTCGCCGAGAAGGCCGCCGGTGCCGGCGTGCAGCCGATTATCGGCACGACGCTTGCCGTCGATTTCGGCCTCGACGAGCAAACGGGGCGGGGCGTCCGCAAAGCGCCGGTCCCCTCGCTGGTGCTGATTGCCGCCGACGAGACCGGCTACGAGAACCTGATGGCGCTGGTCAGCCGCGCCTGGCTGGCCGGCGAGGATGGCGACGAGGCCGGACTGGCGATCGAAGACCTGGATGGCCGCACCGACGGGCTGATCGTCCTGACCGGCGGCCCGGAGGGGCCGGTCGACCGGCAACTTGCCCAGCGCAACGGCGATGCCGCGCGCGCAGCGCTCAGTCGTCTCGCCGATCTGTTCGACGACCGCCTCTATGTCGAATTGCAGCGGCACGGCACCGACGAGGAGCGCCGTGTCGAGCCGGATCTGGTCGACCTGGCCTATGATTTCAGGTTGCCGCTGGTTGCCACCAACCAGCCGTTCTTCGCCGAACGCGCCGATTTCGAGGCCCATGACGCGCTGATCTGTATCGCCGAGGGGCGGATGGTCGCCGACACCGAGCGGCGCCAGCTCACGCCGGAGCATTATCTGAAGTCGCGCGACGAGATGGTAGACCTGTTCAAGGATTTGCCGGAAGCGCTTGACGCAACGATCGAAATCGCCCGGCGCTGCTGCTATCGGCCGACCACCCGCCGCCCGATCCTGCCCAGCTTCGTGGTCGAGGGGGCGGACGCGCCCGAGCCGTCGGCCGATTCCGCCGCCGGTGAGGCGGCCGAATTGCGCCGCCAGGCCGAGGAGGGGCTCGAGACGCGCCTGGAAATCCACGGCATGGCGCCTGATACCCCGGCGGAGGTCTACCGGGAACGGCTCCAGTTCGAACTCGCCGTTATCGAGAAGATGGCCTATGCGGGCTACTTCCTGATCGTTGCCGACTTCATCAAATGGGCCAAGGCCCATCAGATCCCGGTCGGTCCGGGCCGCGGCTCGGGCGCCGGTTCGCTCGTTGCCTGGGCGCTGACGATCACCGATCTCGATCCGCTGCGCTTCGGACTGCTGTTCGAACGCTTCCTCAATCCCGAACGCGTGTCGATGCCGGATTTCGACATCGACTTCTGTCCGAACGGCCGTGATCGGGTCATCGGCTACGTCCAGGACAAGTACGGCGCCGACAACGTCGCCCAGATCATCACGTTCGGAACCCTGCAGGCCCGTGCGGTCGTGCGCGACGTCGCGCGCGTGCTCGGCATTCCCTACGGGCGGGCCGATCAGCTGTCCAAGATGATCCCGGCCAATCCTGCCAACCCGGTCAAGCTCGCCGAGGCGATCGAGGGCGAGCCGCGCCTGCAGCAGGCCCGCGACGAGGACGAAGCGACGGCACAGCTCCTGGCGATCGCCTTGAAGCTGGAGGGCCTGTTCCGGCACGCCTCGACCCATGCCGCCGGCGTCGTCATCGGCGACCGCCCGCTCGACCGGCTGGTGCCGCTCTACAAGGATCCGCGCTCGGCGATGCCGGCGACCCAGTTCAACATGAAGTGGACGGAATCCGCCGGGCTGGTGAAGTTCGACTTTCTCGGCCTGAAGACGCTGACGATCCTCGACATCACCGCCAAGCTGCTCGCCGACCGCGGCGTCAAGGTGGATCTCGACGCCCTGCCGCTCGACGACAAGACGACCTACGACATGCTCTCGCGAGGCGAGACGGTCGGCGTCTTCCAATTGGAATCCGGCGGCATGCGCAGCGCCATCCTGGGCATGAAACCGGACCGGTTCGAGGACATCATCGCGCTGGTGGCACTCTACCGGCCGGGTCCGATGGCCAATATCCCGACCTATAACGATCGCAAGCACGGCCGCGAGACGCCCGACTATATCCACGAGCAGATCGAGCCGATCCTGAAGGAGACCTTCGGCGTCGTCATCTATCAGGAACAGGTGATGCAGATCGCCCAGGAACTCGCCGGCTATTCGCTCGGCGAAGCCGACCTGTTGCGCCGGGCGATGGGCAAGAAGATCCGCGAGGAGATGGAAAAGCAGCGCAAGCGCTTCGTCGACGGTGCCGTCGAGCGTGGCGTCGAGCGCGGCCAGGCCGAATACATCTTCGAGCTGCTGGCCAAGTTCGCCGATTACGGCTTCAACAAGTCGCACGCCGCAGCCTACGCCCTGGTCGCCTATCAGACGGCCTATCTGAAGGCGAACTATCCCACCGAGTTCCTCGCCGCCTCGATGACGCTCGACATGGGCAACGCCGACAAGATCAACCTGTTCCGCCGCGAGGCCGAGCGCATGAAGATCGCGGTGCTGCCGCCATCGGTCAACGAGTCCGGCGCCGCCTTCTCGGTGCGCGAGGGGGCAATCCGCTATTCGCTCGCCGCGCTGCGCAATGTCGGCCAGTCCGCCGTCGAGCATATCGTCGAGACCCGCGGCGACCGGCCGTTTCGCGACCTGGCCGACTTCGCCGCCCGTATCAGCCCGAAACAGGTCAACAAGCGCGCGATCGAGGGTTTGGCCGCGGCCGGCGCGTTCGATGCCATGGAGGCGAACCGGGCCCGCATCATCGCCGGTTCGGACATGATCATGTCGAGCGCGGCGCGCAGCGAGGACGCCCGCATCAACGGCCAGTCGGAGCTGTTCGGCGGCGGCCGGCCCGAGCCGCTGCCGCTGCCGCCGGTCGAGCCGTGGCTGCCGTCCGAGCGGCTGACCCGCGAATACGATGCCGTCGGCACCTTCCTCACCGGCCATCCGCTGGACGAGTACCAATCGGTGCTGCAGACCCGCAAGGTCCGGCCGATTTCCGAATTCGAGGAGATGTCCCGTTCGGGTTCGGCGAGCGGCAGCCAATCGTCAGGGCGGCTTGCCGGCATCGTCGTGTCGAAGACGGAAAACCGCACCCGTACCGGCGGCCGCATGGGCATCATCACGATTTCCGATCCCACCGGCCAGATCGAGACGGTCGCGTTCTCGGAATTCCTCGCCGAGAACCGCCACATGCTCGAGCCGGGCAGCTGTATCGAGGCCTCCGTCCAGGTCGACCAGATGGGCGACATGCAGCGGGTCCGGCTGAACCGGGTCCGCTCGCTCGACACGATCGCCGAATCGGCGGCCAGCGGCATCCGGATCTTCCTGAAGGGGCCGGCTTGCGTCGAAAGCGTCGCCCGGCGGCTCGGCGACAAGGGCGATGCCGAGGTCTCGATTGTGGTGATGGTCGACGACCCGCGCTCCGAGGTCGAGATCAAGCTGCCGGACCGCTACCGGGTCGTGCCGCAGGTGACAGCCGCCCTCAGGGCCGTCTCCGGCGTCGTCGAGGTGCAGGATCTCTAAACGTTGCGTGCTGATTGCCGTCGATCGGCCTCGCGCGTGAAGACGTTTGTTCTTGAATTGGCGCGCGCCACCCCATATAAGGCGCGTCATCACGCACGCGGGCATCCGCGCGCGCCGATTTCGTTCGGCCGTGCAGTCCGGTGCCGAAGGCGATTGCGCCCAAGGCCCCGCCCGCGGAGGATCAACCGGATATGGAGTAAGACAGAGCCATGACTCTGCCCACGTTCACCATGCGCCAGCTTCTCGAGGCGGGCGTCCACTTCGGCCATCAGAGCCACCGCTGGAACCCCAAGATGGATTCGTACATCTTCGGTGTCCGAAACAACATCCACATCATCGACCTTGCCCAGACGGTGCCGCTGATGCACCGCATGCTGCAGGCCGTCAGCGACACGGTCGCCGAGGGCGGCCGCATCCTGTTCGTCGGCACCAAGCGCCAGGCCGCCGATTCGGTCGCCGACGCCGCCCGCCGCTGCGCCCAGTACTATGTCAATTCCCGCTGGCTCGGCGGCACGCTGACCAACTGGAAGACGATCTCCCATTCCATCCAGCGCCTGCGCAAGCTGGAGGAACAGCTCGGCGATTCCGGCGAGGCGATGGCGCTGACCAAGAAAGAGCGCCTGAAGCTCACCCGCGAGCGCGAGAAGCTGGAGCGGGCGCTCGGCGGCATCAAGGACATGGGCGGCCAGCCCGACATGCTGTTCGTCATCGACACGAACAAGGAGCAGATCGCGATCAAGGAGGCCCGGCGCCTCGGCATTCCGGTTGCGGCGATCATCGATTCCAACTGCGATCCCGACGGCGTGTCCTTCCCGGTCCCCGGCAATGACGATGCCGGCCGCGCGATCAACTTCTATTGCGACATGGTCGCCCGCGCCGCGATCGACGGGATCTCGCGCGCCCAGGGCGACATGGGCATCGATATCGGCGAGCAGGACGAACCCGTCCTCGAAGAGGCGCTTGCCGAGCCGGAGGCCCCGGCTGCGGAGGCCCCTGCCGCCGAAGCCCCAACCGAGGCAGCCGCAGCCGAGGCAGCCCCCGCCGCTGAACCGGTCGCCGAGGTCGCGGTCGAGGAGGCCATCACGGTGCCCGAGCTCGAGGTTCCGACCTTCGAGCGCATCGCCGCGCCGCGCGGCGCGCCGGACGATCTGAAGAAGATTACCGGCGTCGGCCCGGTGCTCGAGCAGAAGCTCAACGATCTGGGCATCTTCCACTACTGGCAGATCGCCGCCCTCAATGACGACGACATGAAGGCGCTGGACGAGGATCTCGCGCTGCACGGGCGCATCAGCCGGGACGACTGGATCGGCCAGGCCCGTACGCTCGGCGAAGGCGAGGCGGCCTGATCGGCAGCCCGGCGCCGCCGCCCCTGGATCCGCGTGGATCAACAGAAAACCGACATCTAACTGAGATATCGAAAGCAAGGCGGGCCGCCCGGCCCGCGGACTTTCAGGCACCGACTTTCAGGAGGCCGTAATGGCGAACGTCACCGCATCGATGGTGAAGGCCCTGCGCGAACAGACCGGCGCGGGCATGATGGATTGCAAGACCGCGCTCAACGAAAACGACGGCGACATCGAGGCCGCCGTCGACTGGCTGCGCGCCAAGGGCCTGTCGAAGGCGGCCAAGAAGGCCGGCCGCGTCGCCGCCGAGGGCCTGGTCGCGATCGCCGGCAGCGGCACCAAGGGCGTGGTGATCGAGGTCAATGCGGAGACCGACTTCGTCGCCCGCAACGAGCTGTTCCAGCAGATGGTTCGGGCAATCGCCGATGTCGCGCTCAGCGTTGGCGGCGATTTCGAGGCGCTGTCCAACGCGCCCTTCCCGGGCAGCGACAAGACGGTTGCCGAATACGTCCAGGAAATGGTCGGCCAGATCGGCGAGAACATGACCCTGCGCCGCTCGGCCGGGTTCGAGGTCTCCGCCGGCGCGGTCTCCACCTATATGCATTCGGCGACAGCGCCGGGCCTTGGCCGCATCGGCGTGCTGGTCGCGATCGAATCGGACGGGGATGCGGAAAAGGTCGGCCAGTTCGGCCGCCAGGTCGCGATGCATGTCGCCGCCACCAACCCGCTCGCCGTCGATGTCGACGGCGTCGATCCGGAGACGGTCGAGCGCGAGCGCAACGTCTTCCGCGAGCAGGCCAAGGAATCGGGCAAGCCGGAAAACATCATCGAGAAGATGGTCGAGGGCCGCATCCGCAAGTTCTTCGAGGAATCGGTGCTGCTCAAGCAGGCCTTCGTGATCGATCCCGATTCCACCGTTGAACAGGCCCTCAAGGCGCTGGAAGCCGATATCGGCAGCCCCGCGAAGATCGTCGGTTTCGAACGGTTCGCCCTTGGCGAAGGCATCGACAAGGAAGAATCGGACTTCGCCGCCGAGGTTGCCGCCGCGGTCGGGAACTGACACCCTTCGCAAGGCAAACACCGACGGCCCGATCCGCATGCCCGATCCCGACAAACAGCGCGTTCTCCTGAAGCTTTCGGGCGAGGCCCTGATGGGGGCGGGCGGCTACGGCATCGATACCGGCGTCCTTGACCGTTTCGCCGGCGAGGCCTGTTCGGTTGCCCGGTCGGGAACCGAGCTGGCGATCGTGGTGGGCGGCGGCAACATCTTTCGCGGCGTCGCCGGCGCGGCGCAGGGCATGGACCGTGTCGCCGCCGACCAGATGGGCATGCTGGCCACCGTCATCAACGCGGTCGCGCTGGCATCTGCGATCGACCGGGCCGGCGGGCGGGGCAGGGTGCTGTCGGCAATCGCCACGGACGCCGTCTGCGAGCCGTTCTCCCGCAGCACGGCCCTGGCCCATATGCAGGCGGGCAGCGTCGTCATCTGCGCGGGCGGAACCGGCAACCCGTTCTTCACCACCGATACGGCCGCGGCCCTGCGCGCCGCCGAGCTCGATTGCACGGTCCTGCTCAAGGGAACGCAGGTCGACGGGGTCTATGATAGCGACCCCCGGACCAATCCGGACGCCCGCCGCTATGACCGGATCAGCTACGGCGAGGCGCTTGCCCGCGACCTTAAAGTCATGGATACAGCCGCCTTTGCGCTTGCCCGCGACAACGCAATCCCGATAATCGTGTTCGACATACACGCGCCCGGCGCGCTTGAAGCCGTGCTGGCGGGGCGCGCGCGCGCGACGGTTGTTTCAGGCTGAGCGACCTATTAGAGGCTCAAGCGGTCGGTCCTGGTGCTGCCGTTTCGGGCGCTGCGGTACACTGTTGACGACGACAAGGCCCGGGACACGGGCGGGAGGGTGCTATGGAAGGCGAATTCGACCTGGCCGATCTGAAGCGGCGCATGGAAGGCGCGGTCAAGGTCCTGAAGAACGAGTTCTCGGGCCTGCGGACGGGCCGGGCCTCGGCCAGCATCCTCGATCCGGTGACGGTCGATGCCTATGGCTCGCCGATGCCCCTCAATCAGGTCGCGACCATCAGCGTTCCTGAATCGCGGATGATTTCGGTCAATGTCTGGGACAAGTCGCTGGTCGGCGCGGTCGACAGGTCGATTCGCGAATCCGATCTCGGCCTCAACCCGGTGATGGACGGCCAGAACCTGCGGATCCCGATTCCGGAGCTGAATGCGGAGCGCCGACAGGAAATCGTCAAGGTCGCGCATAAATATGCCGAACAGGCGCGAATCGCCGTGCGCCATGTCCGGCGCGACGGCATGGACCACCTCAAGCGTCTGGAAAAGGACCATGAGATGAGCCAGGACGAACAGCGCCAGCAATCCGATGTCGTGCAGAAGCTGACCGATGATTTCATCGCCGAGATCGATCAGGTTCTCGCCACCAAGGAAGAAGAAGTTCTTCAGGTCTAGGCGGCTTTGTTCAGGTCCAGGCGGCTTAAAGCGTGCCGCGATCGACCGGCGGTGCGGTATCGGGGGTGGCCGGGTATCCGGCTCAACAGGGAGGCGAGGTCGGTTCCGACATGAATTCAGGCGTGTCAGTCGCTGCCCATAGCGGAGGCTCCTCGTCCGTTCCCTGCCATGTCGCGATCATCATGGACGGCAACGGTCGCTGGGCCAAACGGCGCGGGCTCGTCCGGGCGGAAGGGCACCGCGCCGGCGTGCAGGCCCTGCGCCGGACCGTGCGCGCGGCCGGCGAACTGGGCATCGACTATCTGACCGTCTACAGCTTCAGCTCCGAAAACTGGTCGCGCCCCCACAGCGAGGTCCTCGACCTGATGGCGCTCCTGCGCCGCTTCATCCGGCACGACCTCGCCGAACTGCACCAGAACAATGTCCGGGTGCGCATCATCGGCCGCCGCGACGACCTTGCCCCCGACATCCTGGCCCTGCTGGTCGAGGCGGAGGAGCTGACCTGCGACAATACCGGCCTGACGCTGGTCGTCGCCTTCAACTACGGCGGACGCGAGGAAATCGTCCGCGCCGTTCAGGAAGCGGCCCGGCGCGCGGTTTGCGGCAACCTCGATCCCGCCGATATCGACGAGGATACCATCTCGCAACTGCTCGATACCGGCGGCATTCCCGATCCCGATCTGCTGATCCGCACGAGCGGCGAATTGCGCATCAGCAATTTCCTGCTCTGGCAGTGCGCCTATACCGAGTTCTTCTTCTCGCCGCTCTATTGGCCCGATTTCGACCGCGCCGCGCTCGAAGACGCGCTGGCGGAGTATTACACCCGCGATCGCCGCTTCGGCGGCCTGACCGCCAGGGCATCGCCTTAGAATGTTGGTCCTGGCGCAGTCTCCAAGGGCGCGCGGCGAGGCGGCTTTCTCATGAGCGGCATGGCCGATCTGCGGGTCCGGGTTCTGTCAGTCGCGATCGCAATGCCCTTCATCGCCGGCGCCATCTGGGCGGGCGGCTGGCCTTTCGTTGCCATGTCGGCGATCGCCATCATTGTCGTCATTGCCGAGTTGAGCGCGATCAGCCGCGACCGGCATTTCGATGCCGGCGTCCTGATCGGCGCGATCGGGCTGGTCGCCGCGATGGCGGCGATCCATCTGGCCCAATATGGCCTCGCCGTCATTCTCCTGCTGGCGACCGTCATCGCCGCGCAGCTGTTCGCCTGGTCCAACGATCGGGCCAGGCTGTTCGCCGTGACGCTGGTCTATCTTGCTCTTGCCGGCTTTTCCGCGATCCTGTTGCGCGACGATCCGAATTACGGCCTGCGCGCGGCGGCCTGGGTCCTGCTGATCGTCATGGCGACCGACACCGGCGCCTATTTCATCGGCCGCGCCGTCGGCGGCCCAAGGCTCGCGCCGGCGATCTCGCCCGCCAAGACATGGTCGGGCGCGATCGGGGGTGTAATCGCCGCGGTTGCCATGAGCGCGCTGTTCACCGGCTTTTTCCTCGACAGCCCGATGGCGCCGATGATCGGGCTGGCGGTGATCGTCTCGGTGATCGCGCAATGCGGCGACCTCGCCGAGTCGCGGTTCAAGCGCCGCTTCGGCGTCAAGGATGCGAGCGGCCTCATTCCCGGCCACGGCGGGCTGCTCGACCGCATCGACAGCCTGTTCGCCGCCTGTATCATCGCCGGCCTGATCGGCATCGCCCGCGGCGGCCTGTCGTCGACGGGGCAGGGCCTGTTGCTATGGTAGCTGAATGACATTGTCCCGCAGCCAGTCCGCCCACGGTCAGTCCGCCCAAAGCCGCTCGGGGCAGAGCCTTTCCATTCTGGGGGCGACCGGATCGATCGGCCGCAACACCATCGATGTCGTCTCGCGGCTGCCGGGACGGTTCCGGGTCGAGGCGGTGAGCGCCAATCGCGACGCCGAAGGCCTGGCGCAAATCGCGATCGAGGCCGGCGCGCGGCTTGCCGTCGTCGCCGACCCGGATGCCTACGCGGCCCTCAAGGCGGCGCTGTCTGGGACCGGGATCGAGGCGGCCGCCGGGCAGGCAGCACTCGTGGAGGCGGCCACCCGGCCGGTCGACCGGCTGATGGCGGCGATCGTCGGGGCCGCCGGCCTGGCGCCGACGCTGGCGGCTGCGGCACGCGGAACGACCATTCTGCTCGCCAACAAGGAGTGCCTGGTCACCGCCGGCACATTGTTCATGGCGACCGCGCGGGCTGGTGGCGCGACCATATTGCCGGTCGATTCCGAGCACAGTGCCCTGTTTCAGGTTCTAAACCCGGTTCAGGCGCTAAACCCGGTTCAGGTACTCGATCCGGATCGTTTGAAGGCGGTCGAGACCGTCACGATCACCGCCTCCGGCGGCCCGTTCCGCACCTGGAGCGCCGAGCAGATCGCCGAAGCCGGTCCGCGGGAGGCGGTTCGCCACCCGAACTGGGCGATGGGCGCGAAGATCTCGGTGGATTCGGCAGGCCTGATGAACAAGGGGCTGGAACTGATCGAGGCGCATCACCTGTTCGCCATCGCGCCGGAGCGGCTCGCCGTCGTGGTCCATCCCGAAAGCATCGTTCACGGATTCGTGTCCTACCGGGACGGATCGGTGATCGCCCAGCTCGCCGAGCCCGATATGCGCACGCCGATCGCCTACAGTCTCGGCTGGCCGGACCGCATCCCGGCGCCGACGAAGCGACTGGACCTCGCCGAACTCGGGCGTTTGACCTTCGAAACGCCGGATCTGCGGCGTTTTCCCGCCCTTGGCATCGCGATTGCGGCGATGGAAGCCGGCAACGGCGCGACGACCGTTCTTAACGCTGCCAACGAAATATCGGTCGAAGCCTTCCTGTCGGAACGAATCCGCTTCCCAGATATCGCCAAAATCGTCGAGAATGTTATGGATAGGGTGGCGCGCACCGGAATCGGTGAGCCCGCATCGCTTGACGAGGCACTGGAACTGGACCGAACGGCGCGGGACGTGGCGCGGGCTTTGGTTGGGGAGCATATCGCGACAGCGGGCTGAAACGCTGGCCTGACCGCGACCTTAAGGGAGTTTGACTGGGCATGTTGGAGTCGCTGAGCGCGCTGGGCAGCGGAGCCGTGACCTATCTGGTGCCGTTCCTGTTCGTCCTGACCATCGTCGTGTTCTTCCACGAACTCGGCCATTTCCTGGTCGCGCGCTGGTGCGGCGTCAAGGTCGACGCCTTTTCGATCGGCTTCGGCCCGGAAATCGTCGGCTTCAACGATCGCCGCGGCACGCGCTGGCGGCTCTCCTGGATCCCGCTTGGCGGCTACGTGAAGTTCCATGGCGATGATTCGGTCGCAAGCTCGCCCGATCAGGATGCCCTGGCGACAATGCCGGAAGAGGAGCGGAGTTCCGCTTTTCATCTCAAGCCGGTGTCCCAGCGCGCGGCGATCGTCGCGGCCGGGCCGATCGCCAACTTCCTGCTGTCGATCGTCATCTTCGCGGCGATTTTCGCGACCGTCGGCAAGTTCGTGACGCCGGCCATCGTCGACGAGGTCACGCCCGATTCGGCGGCCGCCGCCGCCGGCTTCCAGCCGGGCGATGTCGTCGAAGCGATCGATGGCGAACCGATCTCCGCCTTTTCCGACATGCAGCGCATCGTCAGCATCTCGCCGGGCCGGACGCTTGAGATCGTCGTCGACCGCGGCGGCGAGCCGGTGACGCTGACCGCCGTGCCCGAGCTCAAGGAGATCGAGGACCGGTTCGGCAATACCCACAGGATCGGCCTTCTCGGCATCCAGCGCAGCACCCAGCCCGATCAGGTCACGCAGGTGCGCTATTCGGTCCCGGCGGCGCTGTGGGAGGGCACCAAGGAGACCTGGTTCGTCATCGAGCGCACGACGCTCTATCTGGTCGGGATCATCGTCGGCCGCGAGGACGCCGACCAGCTTGGCGGGCCGATCCGGATCGCCGAAATGTCGGGCCAGGTCGCGCAACTGGGCTTCCTGGCGCTGATGAACCTGACGGCGATCCTGTCGATTTCTATCGGTTTTCTTAACCTTATGCCGGTTCCGATGTTGGATGGCGGCCACCTCCTGTTCTACAGCATTGAAGCGGCCCGGGGACGGCCGCTGTCTGAACGGACGATCGACATCGGATTCCGGGTCGGGCTGGCCCTTGTTCTCATGCTGATGCTGTTCGCCACCTGGAACGACATCGTCAGTATAGCGAGCCGGTCATGATGTGCGTTGCCGCCTTGCAACGGCGCGCCAGGGAGTCGGCAATGACGCTGAATGTTTGTTTGCATAACGATAAAAAGCAGTTACAAACGCGTCGGCACGTGGGGAGTCGACCGGGGACGGCTGTTCGCGCGCAGAAAAAGAAGGTCAGATGGGTCTGAGGATCGACAACCCGATGGTATCAGTTTTGGGGATTGTTAAGCGGGTTTTGGGTGCTTTTGCGCTGATCGCGGTCCTGTCCGGCCTGCCGGGCGGGGGCGAATTGATCGGTGTTTCCCAGGCGCAGGCACAGACGATTCGGCAGATCACGGTGGAGGGCAACCGGCGCGTCGACGCCGAGACGGTGCGCTCCTACCTGTCGCTGCAGCCGGGCCAGTCCTACAGTGCTTTTGCGGCAAACGAATCACTGAAGACGTTGTTCGAGACCGGCCTGTTCTCCGACGTCGACCTCAACATGCGCGGCAATACGCTGGTCGTCACCGTCGTCGAGAATCCGATCGTCAATCTCGTCTCCTTCGAGGGCAACAAGAAGATCAAGGACGAGGTGCTGCTGTCGGAGATCGAATCGCAGCCGCGCTCCGTGCTGACGCGCGCCAAGATCGAGGGCGACGTCCAGCGCATCCTGCAGCTCTATCGGGCCTCCGGCCGGTTCGGCGCGCGGGTCGATCCGAAGATCATCGATCTTCCCGACAACCGCGCCAATCTCGTCTTCGAGATCAACGAGAACGACAAGACCAGCGTCGTCGGTATCAACTTCATCGGCAACAAGGCCTATGGCGACCGCAAGCTGCGCGACGTGATCAACACCTCGGAGCGCAACTGGCTGAGCTGGTTCAAGACCTCCGACGTCTACGACCCGCAGCGCATCGAGGCCGACCAGGAACTGCTGCGGCGGTTCTACCTGAACAACGGCTATGCCGATTTCCGCGTCATCTCGGCGGTGGCCGAACTCGACCGCGAGCGCAACGCCTTCTACATCACCTTCACGCTCGACGAGGGCGAGAAGTATGATTTCGGCGTCGTCGACGTTCAGTCCTATGTCCGCGACGTCGATCCGGAGACGCTGCGCAACGTCATCACGACCAATTCCGGCGCCACCTACAGCGCCCGCCAGGTCGAGACGACGATCGAGGACATGACGCTCGAGCTCGCCAATGCCGGCTATGCCTTCGCCCAGGTGCGTCCGCGCGGCGACCGTAACCCCGAAACCGAGACCGTCGACATCACCTACATCGTCGAGGAGGGGCCGCGGGTCTATATCGAGCGGATCAATATCCGCGGCAACACGCGGACGCTCGACCGGGTGATCCGGCGCGAATTCGATTTCGCCGAGGGCGACGCCTACAACGTCGTCATGATCGACCGGGCCAAGCGGCGCCTGGAAGCGTTGCGCTATTTCGAGAACATCAACATCTCGCGGGCTGCCGGCTCGGCGCCCGACCGGGTCGTGCTGAATGTCGACGTCGTCGAGCAGCCGACCGGTGAGATCTCCGTCGGCGGTGGCTACTCGACGACGGACGGTCTCGTCGCCGACGTCTCGGTGACCGAGCGCAACCTGCTCGGCCGCGGCCAGATCCTGTCGGTCTCCGGCTCGTTCGGCGAGAACAAGGAAGCCTTCGACTTCAGCTTCACCGAGCCGTATTTCCTCGGCCGCAGGCTGTCGGCCGGCATCGACGGCTTCTACCGGAACATCGACTACTCAGACACCTCGTCCTACTCGGTCAAGGCGGCCGGCGGCGGCGCCCGCATCGGCTTCGCGCTGAACGAAGAGACGAACTTCATCGGCCGCTACCGCCTGTACCAGTCGGATACCACCACGCCGGAATATCTGCGGGATGGTTGCGGCCCGATCACCGATCGCGGCCAGGCGCAGAACATCTGCGGCGATCCGGTCACCTATCAGGGCATCGACTATCGCTATCCGACCGGCGGCGACACCAATGGCGACGGCATTCCGGACGTGTTCGCCCCCGAAGCCTCGATCGCCATTAACGCAGCGCTCGGCGAGCGGCTCTACTCGGTCGCCGGCTACGACCTGACCTATTCGACGCTCGACAGCTTCGTGCGGCCGACCGATGGCTTCTACACCCGCTTCTCGCAGGATCTCGCCGGCCTCGGCGGCGACGCGCAGTACATTCGCACGGATGCGGAAGCCCGCTACTATCGCGAGGTCGTCCCGGATATCGTCTCGATGCTGAAGGTCTCCGGCGGCTACATCGCCGGCTGGGGCGGCTATGACGTGCCGGTCACCGACACCTACTTCAAGGGTGGCGAGACGATCCGCGGCTTCGATACCTCCGGCTACGGTCCGCGCGATCTGACGCCGGGCGGCCAGCACGATGCCCTCGGCGGCCAGGTCTTCGCCGCGGCGACGGCGGAACTGCAGTTCCCGATCCCGCTCATTCCCGACGATCTCGGCTTCCGCGGCGCGTTCTTCGCCGATGCGGGCCTGCTGTTCGGCGTCGGCGATACCGGTCCGATCACGATCTACCAGCCCGGTCCGAACGGCTCGCTCCTGCCGAAGACCCTGGTCCTGCTCGAATGCGCCGGCACGACCAACAATGGCGAGACCGGGATCGTGCCCTCCGGTGCCAACGGCTGCTATATCGACGATACCGAGCCGCGCGCGTCGGTTGGCTTCAGCCTGCTCTGGGAATCGCCGTTCGGCCCGCTGCGCGCCGACCTCGGCTATGCCATCCTGAAGCAGGACTACGACGACACCCAGGTGTTCCGCTTCGGCGCCGGAAAGCAGTTCTGATCGCCCCGAAGACCGCACCCGGCGGCGCAAGCGACAGTGCGCCGCCCGGATCTTTTGTCATTCGACCGGTAACGGTTCCTGTCATCGCCATAATCGAACGTGATCCGCCGTGGCGTTTGAGGCAGGCAGTCCCTGATGTAGGTTCCGGCGATGGAAGACGTTCGTTTTTTTGATCGCGCCGGGCCCTTCCGGCTCGCCGAAATCGCGACCTGGGTGGCAGCCGACCTGGCCGACGGCTCAGAGGACCTGCTGATCGAGGATGCGGCGCCCCTGTCGCTTGCCGGGCCGGCGCAGATTACCTTTCACGACAATCCGAAATACGATCGCGATCTCGCCGCCACGGGAGCTGGCGCCTGCCTCGTTCGCGGCAAGAACGCCGACCGGGTGCCGGCAAGCTGCATCGCGCTCAGCGTTACCGATCCCGGCCGCGCCTTCAATGAGCTGATCGCCCGCTTCTATCCCGACGCGCTTCACTCGATCCCTGCCTGGGACGACGCGCCGGCGGGGTCCGGCATTCATCCCTCCGCGGTGATCGAGGCCGGCGCGATCGTCGAGCCGGGCGCGACCATCGGACGGGAAGCGCGGATCGGCCGGGGCACGCGGATCCATGCCGGATCGGTCATCGGTGCCCGGGTTCAGATCGGCCGCGACTGCGCCATTGGTCCCTCCGCATCGCTCATTCACGCGCTTGTCGGCGACCGGGTCATCGTGCATCCCGGCGTCCGGATCGGCCAGGATGGATTCGGCTTCGCCATGGGGCCGTCCGGACACCGCAAGATTCTGCAGATCGGCCGGGTCATCATCCAGGACGATGTCGAGATCGGCGCCAATACCACGATCGACCGCGGCGCGCTTCGCGACACCACGATCGGCGCCGGCACCAAGATCGACAATTCGGTTCAGATAGGCCATAACGTCGTCATTGGCTGTCACTGTGTCATTGTTTCACAGGTGGGCATCGCCGGCAGCGCCACGATCGGCGACTTCGTCGCCATCGGCGGCCAGGCGGGCGTGATGAACCACGTTACGATCGGTGACTACGCCCAGGTGGCGTCACTCAGCGCTGTCAAGGATGATCTTCCCGCAAAGGGACGGTATGGCGGCGTGCCGGCGCGACCGGCGCGTGAGTGGCTGAAGGAAGTGGCCGCGTTGCAGAAACTGGCCCGGGAGTCTATTGCCGGCCGCGGTTCGGAAAGGGGAATGAGCGAGGATGGACGTGAGCGCGAACCAGAGTGACGGGACGACGCTGGAAACCCTGGACATTCTCAAGATCATGGAGTTGCTGCCGCATCGCTATCCTTTTCTGATGGTCGACCGGATCATCGATATCGATGGCGAGGACTCCTGCGTCGGGATCAAGAACGTCACGGTCAACGAGCCGCACTTCCTGGGCCATTTTCCCGGCCAGCCGGTGATGCCCGGTGTGCTGATCGTCGAGGGCATGGCCCAGACGGCCGGCGCGGTGTGCATTTCGATGCACGAGACCGGCATGCCGCAGCTCGTCTATTTCATGACGATCGACAAGTGCAAGTTCCGCAAGCCGGTCGTGCCCGGCGATGTGCTGCACTACCACCTGAAGAAGATCCGCAAGCGCCGGCTGATCTGGAAATATTCCGCTCAGGCCTTCGTCCGCGACGAATTGGTCGCCGAAGCCGAGATCAGCGCCATGATGGCGGAAAAGTAAAGCGATACCATGCCTGAGATACACTCCAGCGCCGTCGTCAGCGACGGGGCCGTGATCGGCGAGGGGGCCAGGATCGGCCCGTTCTGCGTCGTCGGCGAAAACGTCGTCCTTGGCGAGGGCGTCGAACTGATGTCCCATGTCGTGGTCGACGGCCACACGACGATCGGCGCGCGCACCCGCGTGTTTCCCTTCGCCTCGCTCGGACAGCCGCCGCAGCATCTCAAATTCGCCGGCGAACCGAGCAAGCTGATGATCGGGTCGGATTGCGTCATCCGCGAGCAGGTGACGATGAGCCCCGGCACGTCGTTTGGCGGCATGGAGACCGTGGTCGGCGACAATTGCTATTTCATGATCGGCGCCCATGTCGCCCATGACTGCCATGTCGGCAACCACGTCCTGTTCATCAACAACGCGACGCTGGCCGGCCACTGCCGGGTGCAGGACTACGCCATCCTCGGCGGGCTGGCCGCCGTTCACCAATGGGTGCGGATCGGCAAATACGCCTTTATCGGTGGCCTTAGCGGCGTCGAGAACGACGTCATTCCCTTCGGCTCCGTGCTCGGCAACCGGGCTTATCTCGGCGGGCTCAACATCGTCGGCCTGAAGCGCCAGGGCTTCGACCGCGAGGCGATCCATACCGTCCGGCAGGCCTATCGCATGCTGTTTTCCAACGAAGGCACGCTGATGGAGCGGGTCGAGGACGTCGCGCAGCTGTTTGCCGAGCACCAGCTGGTCATGGATATCGTCGATTTCATCCGCGCCGATTCCGACCGCGCGCTGTGCACGCCGCGCAACGGCCGCGGCGGCTAGGGCATGTCCGCCGATACGGCCAGCGGCGACCTTGCGGACGACCGGACCGAGACGGCTGGCCCCGGCAAGCCGGGGCCGCTGGCGCTGATCGCCGGCTCCGGCGACCTGCCGGCTGTGCTGGCCGAGGAAGTCACCCGGCGGGGCCGTCCGGTCTTCGTCGTCTCGATCGACGGCGAGACCGATTGCGATCTGTCCGCCTATCCCGGAACGCGATTGCCGATCGGTGCGGCCGGACGGCTGAAATCGGCGCTCAAGGCGGCCGGTTGCGAAGACGTCCTGATGACCGGCAATTTCCGCCGGCCGCGCTTTTCCGACATCGAATGGACGATGGGCACCGTCAAGGCGCTGTCGAGCATCATGCGCCTGAAGATCGGCGGCGACGACCGGGTGGTCAATGGCGTGGTGCAGATCTTCGAGGCCGAGGGTTTTCGCATCGTCGGGCCCCGCGACGTCGCCCCGGGCCTCGTCGCGCCGCAGGGGCCTGTCGGCCGCAAGACGCCCTCGCGCGCCTCCCGCGCCGACATCGACTTCGGCCGCCGGGCGATCGCGACCATGGGGCCGCTCGATATCGGCCAGGCCGTCGTGGTCCTCAACGAGCGGGTCGTCGCCGTCGAGGCCGCCGAAGGCACGAGCGCGATGATCCGGCGCTGCGCGGACCTGCGCGGCAACGGCCGCATCGCCGAGGCATCTCCCTCCGGCGTCCTCGTCAAGGCGGCGAAACCCGGTCAGGAAATGCGCCTCGACATGCCGGTCATCGGAACACAGACCATCGCGGCGGCTACCGAAGCGGGCCTTGCCGGCATCGCGGTCGAGGCCGGCAACGTCCTCATTCCCGATCTTGATGCGGTCCGCCGGGCAGCCGACGCGGCCGATCTCTTCCTGATCGGCGTCGACGCCGCCGATCCGGCTTCCGCAACCGATCGATGAGCATCCCGGCGGCCGGGGAGGCCGCGAAGCCCCTGCGGGTCGCCATCATCGCCGGCGAGGCTTCCGGCGACCATCACGGCGCCGGTCTGATCCGCGCGCTGAGACAACGGTGCGGCCGGCGGCTCGAACTTGCCGGCATCGGCGGTCCGGAAATGGCGGAGCAGGGACTTTCAAGCCTGTTTCCGCTGTCGGAGATCGCCGTGATGGGGCCGCTGGCCATCCTGGCGCGGCTGCCCGGCCTGATCCGGCGGGTCTATGACGCCGTCGATCATGTCGTGGCGTTCCGGCCCGATATCCTGATCATTATCGACAGCCCGGAATTCACCCATCCCGTCGCAAAGCGCGTGCGGCGGCGGCTGCCCGGCCTGCCGGTCGTCAACTTCGTTCCGCCGACCGTCTGGGCCTGGCGGCCCTGGCGGGCGCGAAAGATGCGCGCCTATGTCGACCGGTCGCTTGCGCTGTTCCCCTTCGAGCCGGACGCGCACCTGAGGCTCGGCGGTCCTGAATGCATCTATGTCGGCAATCCGGTCATTGAGCGGCTGTCGCTGATCCCTGAGCGGACCAGGATGCCGGAGGCCGGCGCGCCGACGCTTCTTATTCTGCCCGGCAGCCGTGTCACCGAGGTCGAGCGGCTGATGCCCGTCTTTCGCGATACGCTGGTCGCGCTTGGGGAGCGGGGCAGGGCGTTTGCCCCCGTTCTGCCCGCGGTGCCGCACCTGGCCGATCATATTACCGGTCTCGTCGCCGACTGGCCGGTCAAACCCCGGATCATCGTGGGCGAAGAGGCGAAATGGCAGGCCTTCGCGGCCGCGCGCGTGGCGCTTGCGGCGTCGGGCACGGTGACGCTCGAACTCGCGCTCGCCGGCGTACCGATGGTCGTCGGCTACCGGCTCGATCCGCTGACGGCCTCGCTGAAATGGCTGTTGCGCATCCATTCCGTCGTCATGGCGAACCTCGTCATCGGTGAAAACGCCTTTCCCGAGTTCATCCATACCGGCTGCGACGCGCCGACGCTCAGTGCCGCGCTCGACCCGCTTTTCGACGACAGCCCCGAACGTGCCGCGCAGCTTGCCGCGATCGAGCGGGTGCGGACGGCGACCCTGATCGACGGCGAGATGCCGAGCGACCGCGCCGCCAGGGCGGTTCTGGAAATGTTGGCCGGCTGATGGTCTCGCCTTGGCCGAAATCCGTTACACTCGGCACCAATTGAGATCGCCTGCCGATTCGCGGATCCCGGAAAACCGGAGGATGGGGTTTTGACTGGGGTTTTGAAAGGAAGCGCATTCGGCTTCGCCGTCTTGTTCGCCGCGCTCGTCGCCCTCGTCAGCTATCCGACCTTCTTCGCCCAGTCCTTCAGCCTGATCGCCAAGCCGCTCACGGAATCGTCGACATTCGACGCCGAAACGATCGGCTATGTCTCTGCCGTCTATATCTTCGCCTCCGCGCTCGTCCAGATCCCGGCCGGTATCGCATACGACCGGTATCGGCCGGGCCGCATCCTGGCGCTCGCCGCGCTGATCTGTTCGCTTGGCGCCATTCTGATCGGCATTTCCCAGACGCTTACGGTCGCAACCATCGGCCGCCTGATGATGGGCGTCGGCGCGGCGCTTACCTTTCTGGGCTCGCTCAAGATCCTGACGCTGATCTCTTCCGAGCGCCGGTTCACGCTGACGACCGGAGGCTGGCAGCTGACCTATCGTATCCTGGTGACCGTCCTTGTGGCGATCGTCGCGGGACTGGATTTCGACGCCATCTGGCGTCACATGATGATTGCCTTCGGGATCGTTGGCATCGTCCTGAGCGTTATCGCTTGGATCTGCGATGGCCTGATCCCCGAGGACGTCGAAACCGTGGAGCAGCCGGAGCCGATCTGGCAGAGCCTGCGCGGCGTGCTGGAGAACCGGGACGTATTGCTCGCCGGCATCTTCTTTGGCCTGACCTTCGGCGCGATGCTCTCCTACGCCTATCTCTGGGCCGTCCCGAGCCTGAGAACCTGGGGCGACAGCGAGGTCGAATCGGTGCTGATCGGCGGCATGGTGCCGATCGGTTTCGGCATCGGCGCGGTCCTCCTCGGCATTATGGTCGACCGATGGGACCGTCCGCGCCGCTCGGCGGCCCTGTTTGTCTTCGTTGGCCTGATCGCGATGACGGCGATGCTGACCCCCTTCAACATGCCGCAATGGATGGTCTACGCGCTGGCCTTCTTCATCGGTTTCGGGGCGAGCGCATCGATGCTGGCGCTGTCGCATGTGCGGGTCGTGGTTCCGCCCGCCAATATCGGCACCGCCATCGGCGTCGTCACCACGATGGGCTATCTGTTCGGCACCGCGCTGCAGTCAGGCTCCGGGCTGCTGCTGGAGGCGGTCGGGTCGGACGGATTGTCGAATATCGACTTCAACGAGGGGCTCGCCCCGCTGATCCAGTGTTTCGCATTGGCGCTTCTGCTGCTGGCGACATTCAAGCCCTGGCCGAAGAGAATCGCGGCGCAGGCGCCGTGAGCAAATGAAAACGGCCCCGAATCCCTTATGGGAAACGGGGCCGCGCTTTGCGGAAACCTGATCGAAAACGCCTATTTGCGCATCGAAACCGGCACATAGTCGCGCCGCGTCGAGCCGGTATAGAGCTGGCGCGGGCGGCCGATCTTCTGCTTGGGATCCTCGATCATCTCCTTCCACTGCGCAATCCAGCCGACGGTGCGGGCGAGCGCGAACAGCACGGTGAACATGGAGGTCGGGAAACCGAGCGCCTTCAGCGTGATGCCGGAATAGAAATCGATGTTCGGATAGAGCTTCTTGTCGATGAAATACTCGTCCTGAAGCGCGATCCGCTCCAGTTCCAGCGCGACATCGAGCAGCGGATCGTCCTTGATGCCGACCTCGGCCAGCACCTCGTGACAGGTCTTCTGCATGATCTTGGCGCGCGGGTCGTAGTTCTTGTAGACCCGGTGGCCGAAGCCCATCAGGCGGAAGGGATCGTTGTGATCCTTGGCCCGGTCGACATATTCGGGGATCCGGTCGACGCTGCCGATCTCGGCCAGCATGTTGAGGGCCGCCTCGTTGGCGCCGCCATGCGCGGGGCCCCACAGGCAGGCGATGCCGGCGGCGATGCAGGCGAACGGATTGGCGCCCGACGATCCGGCCAGCCGGACCGTCGAGGTCGAGGCGTTCTGCTCGTGATCGGCATGCAGGATGAAGATCCGGTCCATGGCGCGCGCCAGCACCGGATTGACCTTGTAGTCCTCGCACGGCACCGCGAAGCACATGTGCAGGAAGTTCGACGCATAGTCGAGCTCGTTGCGTGGATAAACGAAGGGCTGGCCGATATGATATTTATAGGCCATCGCCGCGATCGTCGGCATTTTCGCGATCATGCGGACGCTGGCGACCATCCGCTGATAGGGATCGGAGATGTCGGTTGAGTCGTGATAGAAGGCCGACAGCGCGCCGACGACCCCGACCATGACCGCCATCGGATGGGCGTCGCGGCGGAAGCCGGAGTAGAACCGCGCCATCTGCTCGTGGATCATCGTGTGGTTGGTGACCCGGAAGTCGAAATCGGCCTTCTGGTTCTGCGTCGGCAATTCGCCATAGAGCAGCAGATAGCAGGTTTCCAGAAAGTCGCCATGCTCGGCGAGCTGATCGATCGGATAGCCGCGATAGAGCAGGATGCCCTCGTCGCCATCGATATAGGTGATCTTGGATTCACAGCTTGCCGTGGACGTGAAACCCGGATCGTAGGTAAAGGCGCCCGTTTGTCCGTAAAGCTTTGAAATATCAACAACGTCCGGGCCGACTGTGCCCGGGTAAACCGGAAATTCGTGATTGTTTCCGCCAAGTTGCAATGTCGCAACGTCAAGGTTTTCAGATGCGTTGATGGACGTGGTATCGTTCATGGGCAGGTTTCTCCTGTCCTGAGTTCACAATTGCAGCATCCGATATCTCGCCCCGGCAACGCGAAACGTCTACAGGCGGTCGAGCGGGTCTGCCATTCGGAAGGGTTTTTGGTTGCTGTTGGGTATCCGATTTGACCCCGAACAGCAAGCGTCGCAGCAAGCGCCACACGATTGAACTTAGTTTGATAGGCGGCGCCGACCACCTCTCAGCCGGTCTGGTCAGCTATGCGGCCAAGGCTTTCCTCGCGGCCCAGAACGGCGAGAACGTCGAAGATTCCAGGCGATGTGCCCCGGCCCGTCAGCGCCGCGCGCAGCGGCTGCGCGACGGCCCCGAGCTTGCGGTCGGTCCTTTCAGCGAAATCCCGCACGACTGATTCCAGCGCAGGTACCTGCCAGTCGGTGCAGGCGGTCAGCGCCGGCAGCAGGTCGGCCAGCGTCTGCCTGCCCTTGTCGTCCAGGATCTTGGCGGCCTTGGCGTCCAGGTCCAGAGGGCGTTTTTCAATCAGGAACTTCGCACTTTCAAGGAGTTCGACGAGTGTCTTCGCACGCTCCTTTAAGCCATCCATTGCCGCGGTGATGCGGGCATTGCCTGTTTCGTCGAGCGCGCCGAGGAAGGCGCTGCCGCCCGGCAGATGCGGCAGGCTCTTCAGAAACGCCGCCGTCAGCTGATCATCCGGCGTCTGGCGCGTATAGAGCCCGTTCAGGTTTTCCAGCTTGGCGAAGTCGAACCGCGCGGCGGCCTTGCCGATCCCGTCGAAATCGAACCAGTCGAGCATCTGTTCGGTGCTCATCACTTCGTCGTCACCGTGGCTCCAGCCGAGCCGGGCGAGATAATTGCGCAACGCGTCGGGCAGGTAGCCCATCTCGCGATAGGCCTCGACGCCGAGCGCCCCGTGGCGCTTCGACAGCTTGGCGCCGTCGGCCCCGTGGATCAGCGGGATATGCGCCATGACCGGCACCGGCCAGCCCATCGCCTGGTAGATCTGCGTCTGCCGCGCCGCGTTCGTCAGGTGATCGTCGCCGCGGATGATGTGGGTGACGCCCATGTCGTGATCGTCGACGACGACGGCGAGCATGTAGGTCGGCGTACCGTCGGAGCGCAGCAGGATCAGGTCGTCGAGATCCTTGTTCTGCCAGGTGACCCGGCCCTGCACCTTGTCGTCGACGACCGTCTCGCCCTCGCTCGGCGCCTTCAGGCGGATGGCCGGCGCGACGCCTTCGGGCGCCTCTGCGGGATCGCGATCGCGCCAGCGGCCGTCATAGCGCGGCGCCCGGCCCTCGGCGCGGGCCTTTTCGCGCATTTCGGCAAGCTCCTCGCGGCTTGCATAGCAGCGATAGGCCTTGCCGGCGGCGAGCAACTCCTCGACGACTTCGCGATGGCGGTCGGCGCGGGCGAATTGCGAGATCGCCTCGCCGTCCCAGTCGAGCCCGAGCCAGCGCATGCCGTCGACAATCGCCGCGATCGCCTCGTCGGTCGAGCGTTCCCGGTCGGTATCCTCGATGCGCAGCAGCATCTTGCCGCCGCGGCCGCGCGCATAGAGCCAGTTGAACAGCGCCGTCCGCGCCCCGCCGATATGCAGGAAACCGGTCGGGGAGGGGGCGAAGCGGGTGACGATTTCCGAGCGATCGGAGATTGGGCTTTCGGACATGATGGTTGTAGGCTTGCCTGGTTTAAGGAGGATGCCGATGCATCAGCGCGTTTCGGCGCCTCTGTAGCACGGCCCCTGCGGGGTGTTGAAGCGGCCATTGCGCGATCGGGGGCAGGGCTTGCAATGATCGGAGACGACGGATCGGCAGGGGGGCAGGCGGGGCGGCGGCCGGACCGCCGCCGGATCGACCCGCACAGGCCGGATCCGCCCGCCCGCGAAATCCCGCCTCCGCGTCGCGACCGGCCGGCCCGCGCCCGCCCCGGACCGTTGGCGTGGCTCCGCCTGCGGACCGCCTTTGCCGGTCGGAGGCTGCCCGGTGACGATACGCTCCTGGAACGGGAAGGCGACCAGCTTTTCCTGTGGGTGCCGGTCGCCTTTGGAAGCGGCATCGCGCTCTATTTCGCGCTGCCGCGCGAGCCCTCGCTGGTCGCGATCGCGGTGCTGGTCGTCCTGCTGGCCCTTGCCGTTCGCCAGTTCGGCCTGTGGTCGGTGGGCGGCCGTCTCGTCCTGACCGGCCTCTTGATCGCGCTTGGCGCGATGACGGCGACGCTGCGCAGCGAGTGGGTGGCCGCGCCCGTCATTCACGAGCGGCTCGTCGGCGCGCAGGTGCGCGGCCGCGTCGTCGGCATCGACCCGCGCGAGGACGGGGACGTCCGGCTGCGCGTTCAACCCGTCTCGATCAGGAGCTATGACGGTGAACTCGATCAACAGGATCTGCCGCGGACGCTGTCGCTTTGGTCGCGCGGCAGCTGGGCGGTGCCGGCGCTGGGCGCCACGGTTTCCTTCCGCGCCGTGCTCATGCCGCCGCCGGACGCGGCGATCCCGGGCGGGTTCGACTATGCCCGCCAGGCCTGGTTCGATGGCATCGGCGGCGTCGGCTTCCTGATTTCCGCGCCACAGGCCGCGCGCGGTCCGCCCGCCGGCCCGCTCACCCGGATCAATCTCGAAATCGATGCCTTTCGCGGGCGCGTCGCCGAGCGCATCAGGCAGACGCTGCCCGGACCGACCGGCGCCATCGCGGTCGCCCTGATCACCGGACAGCGCGGGGCGATCCAGGAGGCCGACCAGGAGGCGCTGCGCGCCTCGGGCCTTGCCCATATCCTGGCGATCTCCGGCCTTCACATGATGCTGGTCGTCGGCACGCTGTTCTGGGCGACGCGCGCGCTTCTGGCGCTTTCGCCGACACTGGCGCTCACCCGGCCGATCAAGAAATGGGCGGCTGTCGCAGCACTTGTCGGCGGCTGCGGCTATCTGCTCCTGTCCGGCGGCTCCGTCGCCACGCAGCGGGCCTTCATCATGGCCGCGATCATGCTGGTGGCGGTGCTGCTCGACCGGCCGGCGATCACGCTCAGAAACGTCGCGATCGCCGCGCTGGTGGTCCTCGCCATGACCCCGGAGGCGCTTGTCGGCGCCGGCTTCCAGATGTCTTTCGCCGCCACCATAGGACTGGTCGCAGCCTACGAGGCGGTCCGGTCGGCGCGGCGCGGCAGGGGGCCGCTGTTCCGCTCCGGCGTCCTGCGATTCGCCGTCGGTGCCATCGCGGGGCTCGTCTTCACCGCGCTGATCGCGGGCCTGGCGACCGGTCCGTTCGCCGCCTTCCACTTCAATCGCGTCGCCGTCTACGGCTTGGTGGGCAATGCCGCGGCAATGCCGCTGGTGAGCCTCCTCGTGATGCCGGCCGGCCTGGTCGCCGCGCTCACCATGCCGTTCGGCCTGGAAGCTCCTGCGCTTGCCGCGATGGGCCTCGGCATCGATAGCGTGCTCGTCGTCGCCCATACGGTGGCGAGTTGGGAGGGGGCGGTGCGATTCGTGCCGCAGATGCCCATGGCCGCGCTGCTGCTGATCGCCTTCGGCGGATTATGGCTTGCCCTATGGCGCACCGCCTGGCGGTCGCTGGGCGTCATCGGTATCGCGGGCGGACTGACGCTTGCGCATATGGCGTCGCCGCCCGACGTGCTGATCGCTCGCGACGCGAGCATGCTGGCCCTGCGGAGCCACACCGGCGGCCTCATTTTCCTGCCGCGGGCCAAATCCAGCTACACCGCCGATCTCTGGCGCCGCCAGGTCGGATCGTCGGGATTGAATGAGGAGACGAATGCCGCGCCGGCCCGCTGCGACGCCAGCGCCTGTGTCGCCGAGGCCGGCAGGGTCAGGGCGTCCTACGTGCTTGACCCGGCCGCGTTCGGCGAGGATTGCGGCTGGGCCGATATCGTCGTCAGCGCCCTGCCGGTCCCCGACTGGTGCCGGACAGCCGCCTTCGTCGTCTCGCCCGATGACGCGGAACACACCGGCGCCATGGCGCTGACGCGCACGCCAACCGGTTTCGATGTCGAAACCGCGGCACACCGCTCGGGCATCCGTCCCTGGACCCGCCCGAGGCTCCATCCCAACGACGAGTGACCGCCCGAACCCGGAGCGGGCCCGAGCTCGCGTCAGTAGCGCCGGATCAGCCCGACCAGCCGGCCCTGGATATCGACCCGGTCCGGTCCGAAGATCCGCGTCTCATAGGCCGAATTGGCCGCTTCCAGCGCGATCGAGGCGCCTTTCTTGCGCAGGCGCTTCAGGGTCGCTTCCTCGTCGTCGACCAGCGCCACGACGATATCGCCCGTATCGGCGGTGTCGGATCTGCGGATCAGCACCGTATCGCCATCCAGGATGCCGGCCTCGATCATCGAATCGCCGCGCACCTCCAGGGCGAAATGCTCGCCCTTGGCCAGCATGTCGACAGGTACCGGAATGGAATGGCTGTGATTCTGGATTGCCGAAATCGGCACACCGGCGGCGATCCGGCCCATCATCGGCACGCTGACCGTGTCCGGAGCCGGTCGATCCTCGGCCGTTCCCTCGGGCGGCGGCGGTGCCTTGCCGAGGCTGCCCTCGATGACCGCCGGCGCAAAGCCGCCGCGGCCACGGGCGGGCAGGCCCGGCGCGACCGAATCCGGCAGCCGGACGATTTCCAGCGCCCTGGCGCGATGCGGCAGGCGGCGGATGAAGCCGCGCTCCTCCAGCGCGGTGATCAATCGGTGAATTCCCGACTTCGAGCGAAGATCGAGCGCTTCCTTCATTTCGTCGAAGGAGGGCGGAACCCCGCTTTCCTTGAGCCGCTCGTGAATGAACATGAGCAGTTCGTATTGCTTGCGTGTCAACATGGTCCGCTCCCACGGCGTGTGACGGCGATTGGCGTACAAATCAGGAACAAAGATACATGTTCCTGTTGTGTTCGACAATGGTTAATTCCGGCGGTTAATTCCGGGTTTACGCCGCGGTCATGATAGTCCGCAGTCCCTAATCCAGGACGTGGGCCCTAATCCAGGACGTGGGCGCGCACGATGTCGACATGCTGGCCGATCGCCCGCCGGCAGGCCTCGACATCGCCGGCGATCGCCGCGGTCAGGATCGCCTCGTGCTGCGCGATCGTGTCGGGGCCGAAGAAGCCCGCATGCCTCACGGTCGCGACCACCTGCATGCGATAATGCTCATAGATCTTGCGGTGATAGGCCCGCAGCATCCGCGAAGGGCAGGTCGACAGAAGCGTTTCGTGGAATTCCCAGTCGACGCGGGTCCAAAGCGGAACGATGTCGCCCGGCGTCCCGGCGGCGTGCAGCCGCGATTCCACATGGGCGAGCTTGTGATGGGCCGCCGTCAGCCGCGCCTCCCAGTCGAGATCCTTGTTCTCGATCGCCTTTTCGACCGCGCCGCATTCCACGATGATGCGCAGGTCCGACAGTTCGGCGAGCGTCGCCGGATCGCCGAGGCCGACGCAGAAGCCGCGCTGCTCCTTTTGTATCAAAAGGCCCTCGCCGGACAGGCGCAGGAAGATCTCGCGCATCGCGCTGGCGCTGATCGAAAACCGTTCGGCGAGAATGGCCGGCTGCAGCTTTTCGCCGGCGCCGAGCGCGCCGCTCATCAGCATCAGTTTCAGCGCCTGATAGGGGGAGTCTTCCCGCACGGAGGCCTGAAGAAGCGGATCTGGTTCCATCAATCCGGAATGCCTGGCTGTCCTGTCATCCCGCCACTATAATCCCCTAATCGAGAAAAAGCGCAAAAATCTCAAAAATGCTTTGTTATTTTGAAAATTCACGATTAACACAGGAGTGAGGCTCGATCTCTGGTCGGGCGATCAATGCGTGGAGGGGTGATCATGCTGCCTGAGGATAAAGACGCCGCGAAGCTTGCCGGGCGCGTCTGGCGGCCCGATCAGGCCGGCCCGTCGGTCGTCGTGGTGCGCGGGGACCGGCTGATCGACGTCTCGTCGGCCTATCCGACGATGGTCGATTTCCTCAATGCCGACCCCGCCGCGCGGTTTGCCGACCTCGACGGGGAGGATCTCGGACCGATCGATGCCTTCCTTCATGCGCCCGAGGCGATGCGCCCGGGCGGCGAGGTGCCCTGCCTGCTCGCGCCCTGCGACCTGCAGGCGCTCAAGGCCTGCGGCGTCACCTTCGCGCAATCGATGATCGAGCGCGTGATCGACGAGCGCACCCATGGCGATCCGGCCAAGGCGGACGCGATCAGAAGCCGCATCGGCGCGCTGATCGGCGGCAGCCTGTCGAGCATCGAGGCGGGCTCTGAGAAGGCGCGCGAGGTCAAGGCGGCGCTGGAGGCGGAAGGCCTGTGGTCGCAATATCTCGAGGTCGGCATCGGCCCCGACGCGGAGATCTTCACGAAGTCGCAGCCGATGTCGGCTGTCGGCCACGGCGCCCTTGTGGGCATCAACCCGATCTCCAGCTGGAACAATCCGGAGCCGGAGGTCGTCGTCGCCGTCGACAGTTCCGGCGCGATCCGCGGCGCGACGCTGGGCAACGACGTCAACCTGCGCGACGTCGAGGGCCGGTCGGCGCTGCTGCTCGGCAAGGCCAAGGACAACAACGCCTCCTGCGCGCTCGGCCCGTTCATCCGACTGTTCGACGAGCGTTTTACGCTTGAGACGCTTGCCACCGCCAATGTCGACATGACGGTGCGCGGCGAGGACGGCTTCGTCCTGGAGGGTCGCTCCAACATGGCCGAGATCAGCCGCAGCCTGTCCGACCTGGTCGGCCAGACCCGCAACGCAAATCATCAATATCCCGACGGCTTCATGCTGTTTTCGGGTACGATGTTCGCGCCGACCAAGGATCGCGCCGAGCCGGGCAGCGGCTTCACCCACAGGCGGGGCGATGTTGTCGAGATCGCGACGCCGAGCCTTGGCGCTTTGCGCAACGTTGTGACGGGGTCCGACAAGGCGCCGCCCTGGGAATTCGGCAGCCTGCAACTGATGCGCAATCTGGCCGCGCGCGGCCTGCTGACCTGACGCGCGTTTGCGCGCGCGAAACGACGAAATTCCAGCAACGCAGCAAGGAAGCCGGCCGATTGCCGGAGCGCTGCACCAACCGGATACGGGATGACATCATGCTAAAGGGAAAACACCTGATCGCGGGCGAGTGGATGGGCGGAACGGGATATTTCTCCTCCGACCCCGCCCATGGCCCGGCCCATGACTTCGCCGTCGGCACGCCGGAAGACGTCGACCGGGCCTGCGAGGCCGCCGAGGAGGCGTTCTGGTCCTATGGCTATTCGAGCCGTGAGGACCGCGCCGCCTTCCTCAATAAGATCGCCGACGAGATCGATGCGCGCGGCGACCGGATCACCGAGATCGGCACCCAGGAAACCGGCCTGCCGGAGGCCCGGCTGATCGGCGAGCGCGGCCGCACGGTGGGCCAGCTCCGGCTGTTCGCCGATCATATCCTGAAAGGCGACTATCTCGACCGCCGCCACGACGAGGCGCTGCCCGACCGGCAGCCGCTTCCGCGTCCCGAACTCTTCATGGTGCAGCGGCCGATCGGCCCGGTTGCCGTGTTCGGCGCCTCGAACTTCCCGCTCGCCTTCTCCACCGCCGGCGGCGACACGGCGGCAGCGCTCGCGGCCGGCTGCCCGGTGGTCGTGAAAGGCCATTCGGCCCATCCCGGCACCAGCGAACTGGTCGCCGACGCGATCGCCACGGCGGTCAAGGCCTGCAATCTTCATCCGGGCGTGTTCAGCCAGATCCAGGGCGGCAACCGCGCCGTCGGCCAGGCGCTCGTCCAGCATCCGCTGATCAAGGCCGTCGGCTTCACCGGCTCGCTCCGGGGCGGGCGGGCGCTGTTTGATCTCTGCGCGGCCAGGCCCGAGCCCATTCCCTTCTTCGGCGAGCTCGGATCGGTCAATCCGGTCTTCCTGATGCCCGAAGCGCTGAAGGCGCGGGCCCAGGCGATCGCCGAGGGCTGGGTCGGCTCGCTGACCATGGGCGCCGGCCAGTTCTGCACCAATCCGGGCATCGTCGTCGCGATTGCCGGGCCTGACGCGGACGCCTTCATCGCCGCGGCAAGCGAGGGCCTGAAGCAGGCCGCCGCCCAGACGATGCTGACGGACGGCATCGCTTCGGCCTACCGGGCCGGTTGCGAGGCCGTTCGCGGTTCGGGCGCGGTCGAGGAACTGGTCACGACGCAGAGCACCGACCGGCAGGCGACGCCCTTCCTGTTCAAGACGACGGGCCGGCAGTGGCTCGACAACGAGGTGCTCGGCGAGGAAGTGTTCGGCCCGCTCGGCGTCGTGGTGCTGGTCGACAGCGTCGACGAGATGGTCGAGATCGCAAAGCACGTGCAGGGTCAGCTCACTTGCACGATCCAGCTCGACGAGGGCGATACGGAAACGGCCGGCAGGCTGATGCCGGTTCTGGAGCGCAAGGCCGGCCGGCTGCTCGCCAACGGCTTCCCGACCGGTGTCGAGGTCTGCGACACGATGGTGCATGGCGGCCCGTATCCCGCGTCGACCAATTTCGGCGCGACCTCGGTGGGCACCCTGTCGATCCGCCGCTTCCTGCGCCCGGTCTGCTATCAGAATATGCCGCAGGCGATCCTGCCGGCCGATCTGCGCTAGCAGGCCCGAGCAAACTCGACGGGGCAGGGCGATCCGACGCCCGCCCCGTAATCTGGCAGACGTGGCGCGGTCACGGGCCGCAAGCCATCATCGCAGGGCCGTGCCGGCAACAGCGTTAACGGTGTTGGCAGATCGCGCGGAAAGAGCCTGCACAGGCGGGCCGATCTCGGTTAATATCGCGTTGAGATTTGCGCAAAGCTCCTTTATGACACCGTCCGGTTTGGATGAAATAACCATGTGTTCGATCGTCCCACCGAGCAGACAGAACGGAAAACAGGAAACGGCGATACGCCACGGCCGCGTTTGCCCGCCGGCTGGAACTGAGACTTGATATTGCCCATACAGCAATTCGACGATATCGTTTTTGAGTGAATTAGGCCCCGAAGGGCCCGGAATTTGACATTTGTAACACGTTCGGTCGTTTGCGAATAAGCAGTGACCGGCAACGATTTAACAGGACGTCCGCCCGGCTGAAGGGTGGCAGAGGCCCCGCATCCGACGAATTTGATTGCGTTTGGAAGCCATTTTCAGCCGGTCGTTTTCCGGAGGCGAGCAATGCCGCAGGAACTCGCACAGGAGTTCACCGCCAGAAGTGTTGATGCCGGATTTGGCGAGGCCGCGGACGCGGGTGCGCAGAGCGAGGCCTTTGCGCGCGCCGCGGCGGGAGCCTCCGGCGACGATGACGGCACGATCGTGCAACCGCCTTCGTCGATAACGCTGCAGGAGGTTGTCGAGGCCTTTCGCCAGGATGCATCGATACACCATCACGCAGTGCACGGGCGGGCGGCCTCGCTGCGGGGCAGTGCGTCGGGCAACGGGTCGGCCGCGCCCTCTTCGGGTGGGGCCGGCCTGGGCCCGGTGATCGGAACGGTGCCGGGCATCTATCCGGAATGGCTCGGCTCGCGCTCTTTCTGCGAGACCTGCGGTAGCCGGTTTGCCTATGTGGTCGGCGAGATGGCGCGGGGAATTGCGACGTCCGAGATGGTGATCGCGGCCGTTCGGGCCGGTTTCGTCGGATTTTTCGGCAGCGCCGGCCTTCGCCCCGAACCCGTCCGCGACGCGATCATCGCAATCCGCGAGGCCGTCGGCCCCGATGCCGCCTGGGGCGCCAACCTCATTCATTCCCCCGACCATATCGAGCGCGAGCGCCAGGCTGTCGACGTTTTCCTGAAAGAGGGCGTCCGCAACGTCTCGGCGTCCGGCTTCATGACGCATTCCCGCGACATGGTGCGGTTTTCGGCAAGCGGCCTCGCACGGGGTGCGGATGGAGAGATAACGCGCGCGACGCGCGTCTTCGCCAAGATCTCCCGGCCGGAAGTCGCCGAAGTCTTCATCGCGCCGCCGCCGCCGGAGATGCTCGAGGCGCTGGTCGCGGCGGGCGACATCACGCCCGAGCAGGCCGACTTGCAGGCGAGCCTGCCGGTCGCCGAGTTCATCACGGTTGAATCGGATTCCGGCGGCCATACCGACGGCCGGCCGATGACGGCGCTGTTCCCGGTCATCTGCACGCTGCGCGACCGGCTGGCCGCGTTGCACGATTATCGCCGGCCCGTCCTGCTCGGCGCGGCGGGTGGTATCGGCACGCCGGGATCGGCGGCGGCGGCCTTTGCATTGGGCGCCGACTATGTCGTCACCGGCTCGATCAATCAGAGCGCGCTGGAATCCGGCCTGTCGGACGAAGGCCGGGCGATGATCGCCGAAGCCGACCTCGCCGATACGGCAATGGCGCCGGCGGCCGACATGTTCGAGATCGGCGCCAAGGTCCAGGTCCTCAAGCGCGGCACCATGTTTCCCATCAAGGCGCAGCGGCTTTACGATCTCTATCGTCGCCACGAGGCGGTCGAGCAGTTTTCGCAGAAGGATGCGACCTGGCTTGAAAAGCAGGTGCTGCGAGAGAGCTTCGAGGACGCCTGGGGCAGGACGCGCGCCTATCACGTCGACCGCAAGCCCGATCTTGTCGCGCGCGCCGAAGCCGACGGCAAGCTGAAGATGGCGCTCGTCTTCAAGCGCTACATGTTCATGGGCGCGCAATGGGCACGCGAGGGCGTCCGCGACCGCCGCATCGACTATCAGATCTGGTGCGGCCCGGCGATGGGCGCCTTCAACGACTGGGTGCGGGGGAGTTTTCTCGAAGACCCCGCCAACAGGACAGTCGAACAGATCGGCCTGAATATTCTCGAAGGCGCAACCCAGATCACCCGGGCGCAGACTCTCAGGGCCTTAGGCCTGCCGGTGCCACCGGACGCTTTTCATTACGCGCCAAGACAGCTTTTACTGGACTGATTTCATTTCGGCCGTTTCGCGCCTGATTGTATTTTTTATGGAGAATTGCGTTGACTGATAAATTCGATTTCTCTCCGATCGCAGTCGTTGGACTGGGCACCCTGTTTCCCGGCAGGGGCACGACGGTCGGCTTCTGGAGGGACATTGTCGAGGGCGTGGATTCGGTCACCGACATTCCCGAAAGCCATTGGCGGGTTGCGGATTATTACGACCCCGACCCCTCCGTTCCCGACAAGACCTATTCGCGCCACGGCGCGTTCATACCGCATTTCGCCTTCGACCCGATGCGCTTCGGCACGCCGCCGCAGGTGCTCGAAACCACTGACACGGTGCAGTTGCTGGCGCTCTACGTCGCCGAACAGGTCTTGAGGGAAGCCCGTAGCGCACAATTCGCGGATATCGACCCTGACCGTACGAGCGTCGTCCTCGGCGTTGCCGCCGGCACGGAGCTGATCGGCGATATGTCGAGCCGGCTCGACCGCCCCATCTGGATGCGCGCGATGCGCCAGCATGGGCTTTCCGACGCCGATGCGGCCGCCATCGCGGACCGGATCACGGGCAATTACGGCGAATGGCGCGAGACGACCTTTCCCGGATTGCTGGGCAATGTCGTTGCCGGCCGGATCGCCAACCGGCTCGATCTGGGCGGCACGAACTTCACAACGGACGCGGCCTGCGCCAGTTCGCTGGCCGCGGTGCGCCACGCCGCCCAGGAACTGTGGCTGGGCGAATCCGACATGGTGCTGGCCGGCGGCGCCGACGCGCTGAACAACATCTTCATGTTCATGTGCTTTTCCAAGACGCCGGCGATGTCGGCGGCGGGCACCTGCCGGCCGTTTTCCGCCGATTCCGACGGCACCATCATGGGCGAGGGTTGCGGCATCATGGCCTTGCGCCGGCTGGAGGACGCCGAGCGCGACGGCAACGCGATCTATGCCGTGATCCGGGGCATCGGTGCGTCCTCGGACGGCAAGGGAACGAGCATCTACGCCCCGCGGGCCGGCGGCCAGGCGCGGGCGGTGGAGCGGGCCTATCGGGCCGCCGGCTATTCGCCGAAAACCGTCGAGCTCACCGAGGCGCACGGCACCGGTACGCGGGTTGGTGACGCGACCGAGTTCGAGGGGCTCCGCTCCTATTTCGGCGAACATGCCGACGGCGAGACCGGCTGGTGCGCGCTCGGTTCGGTCAAGTCGCAGATCGGGCACACCAAGTCAGCTGCCGGCGCGGCGAGTTTCGCCAAGGTGATCTCGGCGCTCCATCACAAGGTTCTGCCGCCGACGATCAACGTTACGGCGCCGAACCCCAAGCTCAATATCGAGGAATCGCCCTTCTATCTCGCGACCGAGGCGCGGCCGTGGATCCGCGGCAGCGATCACCCGCGTCGCGCATCGGTCAGTTCCTTCGGCTTCGGCGGCAGCAACTTCCATCTCGCGGTCGAGGAATATACCGGGCCGGGCAGGACGCCCGACCGCTACCACATTGCCCCGACCGAGCTGTTCGCGTTTTCCGGCGCGACGCCCGAGGCGGTCACGCAGGCGCTGGCGGCCTGTGTCGAGGCCTGCGGTGAGGATCATGATCTCGCCCACCATGCCCAGGCAAGCCAGATGGCGTTCGACGCCGGCGCGGCCCACCGCGTCTGCCTGGTGGCGGAATCGGCCGAGGAACTTGCAGCCCTTGCGCAGAAGGCCGACCAACTCGTTGCCGGCGGCAAGCCGGTGACCACCGAGCGGTTCGCCTATGGCGGCCCGCAGCGCTCCGGCGACGGCAAGGTCGGCTTCCTGTTTGCCGGTCAGGGCAGCCAATATGTCGGCATGGGCGCGGATCTTGCCGTCAATTTCGACCGCGCCCGCACGGTCTGGGACGAGGCGAGCGACTATGCGTTTGTCGGCACGCCGAAGCTCCATGACATCGCCTTCCCGCCGACCGCTTACGACGAGGAAACGCGCGATCGCCAGAACACGCTTCTGACGCGGACGGAGAACGCCCAGCCCGCTATCGGCCTCGTCGCGCTGGCGCAGCTCAACCTGCTGCGCGGTCTCGGGCTGGCGCCGGACTGTACCGCCGGTCACAGTTTCGGTGAGGTCATGGCGCTGCATGCCGCCGGCGCGTTCGATGCCGCGACGGCCGTTTCGCTCGCCCGTCAGCGCGGGCTGGCCATGGCCCAGGCCGCCGGTGGTTCGCCGGGCGCGATGCTTGCCGTCTTCGCCGGTCGCGAGGCCGTCGAGCCCTATCTGCAGGGGCAGGAGGCCGTCGTCATCGCAAACGACAACACGGCAAGCCAGGTCGTGCTGTCCGGACCCGATGCGGCCATCGACGCGATGGAAAAGAGGCTTGCCGACGCCAAGCTCCGGGTTCAGCGCCTGAATGTGTCCGCCGCCTTCCATTCCGCAAGCGTCGCCGGCGCCACCGGGCCGTTTGGCGAGGCGATCCGCGGGGCCGCGTTCAACGCGCCGCGCATCCCGGTCTATTCGAACACGACGGCCAAGCCGTATCCGGACACAGCCCCGGAGGCCCAGGAGATGCTCGCCGGACAGATCGCCGCGCCGGTCCGGTTCCGCGACATGATCGAGGCCATGTATGCCGATGGGGTGCGCACATTCGTTGAAGTCGGACCCGGCAACACCCTGTCGCGCTTTGCCCAGTCCATTCTCGCGGAGCGTCCGCATGTGGCGGTGTCGCTGGATTCGAAGCGGAACCATGACGTCACCGGCCTCAACATCGCGCTCGCGGCCTTGTGTGCCTCCGGCCACCGGCTCGATCTTGGAAGCCTCTGGGCCGACGCGCCCGCGGCCGCGCCCAAGCCGGACGTCGCCAAGCACCATGTTCTCTTGAACGGCGCCAACTATCGAAAGCCCGAGCAATTGGCCCATGCCGAGGAGGCGATCGTGCCGGATTCGGACCGGCCGACGCTCGCGGCGTTGCGTGGCGCCTATGAGAACCGGCACGTGATGGAGGCCGCGCCGCCGCCTGCTCCGGAACCCGCCGCGGCTCCCCTCCCAGGCGATGTCGCGCCAGTCGCCGAGCCCGTGTCAGATGCACTCGCCGTCGATACGAGTGCGGTTGCCGAGACGGTTCGTGCCATCGTTGCGGAGAAGACAGGCTATCCGACCGACATGCTCGACATGGAGATGGATCTGGAAGCCGAA
>JANQKY010000076.1 GCA_028280885.1 Tepidamorphus sp. | reverse complement strand
CCGCACGGCCTCTCAGATGCACTCGCACCCTCTCCCCCTTGGCGGGAGAGGGTCGGTCCGCAGGACCGGGGTGAGGGCCCGTGGCACGGCCGCGCATCTTACCTGCCCTGACGGGCCGATAGCTAAACGCCGAAAATCCGCTATTGTTCTCGCCTGTTCCAAGCGACGCGATCCGGCGTCCAATCTCCCGCCCTCCGTTTCGCATCTCCATGTCCGACCACAATCCGACCGATGATCCCCCGCCGCGCGGCAAGCCACGAGACGAACCGCGTGACGAACCACCGGGGCCCCAAACCGGCAACGCCTTCCGGCATCCGGGCTTCCTCTATTACTGGCTGGCGCGGGCGCTTGCGCATTTCGCGACCCAGATGATCTCGGTCGCGGTCGGCTGGCAGGTCTATGACCTGACCCGCGATCCGCTCGATCTGGGCATCGTCGGTCTCGTCCAGTTCGCCCCGGCGCTGCTTCTGGTGCTCGTCACCGGCGCCATCTCCGACCGCTTCAACCGGCGCATGATCATGGCGGTCTGCCTGTTCGCCGAAGCCGCCTGCGCCGCCGGCCTGATCGCGGTCACGCTGGCCGGCGTCGGAGTGGTCTGGCCGATCTTCGCGATCCTTGTCGGCTTCGGCATCGCCCGCGCCTTCTTCAATCCGGCGACCCAGTCGCTGGTCGCCAATCTGGTGCCGCCGGAGGACATCAACAACGCGATCGCCTGGAACTCCTCGGCCTGGCAGGTCGCGACCATCACCGGCCCGGTCGCCGGCGGACTGCTCTACGAGCTGGCGCCGGAAGTCGCCTATGGCACGGCGCTGTTCCTGCTGCTGTGCGGCTCCGTCCTGATGCTGCTGGTGCCGCGCCCGGTCCAGAAAACGCAGGCCGAGCGGCCGACCTGGCGGACCCTGCTTGCCGGCTTCGGCTATCTGCGCCGCGAGAAGGTGGTGCTCGGCGCGATCTCGCTCGATCTGTTCGCGGTGCTGCTGGGCGGTGCCGTCGCGCTTCTGCCGGTCTATGCCCGCGATATCCTGGAGGTGGGGCCATGGGGCCTCGGCTTCTTGCGCGGTGGCATGGGGATCGGCGCGGTCGCGGTCGCGATCTATCTGGGCTTCCGGCCGATCCGCGACCATGCCGGCCTGCTGATGTTCGTCTTCGTCGGCCTGTTCGGGTTCTTCACGGTCGTCTTCGGCCTGTCGACCATCGTCTGGCTGTCGATCGTCGCGCTGATCCTGATGGGGGCCTGCGACATGGTCAGCGTCTATGTCCGCGAGACGCTGATCCAGCTGTGGACGCCGGATCACCTGCGCGGCCGGGTCAACGCGGTCAACATGGTCTTTATCGGCGCCTCCAACGAGTTGGGCGGATTCCGCGCCGGTGCCCTGGCGGCGCTGATCGGCCCGGTGCCGGCCGTCGTCATCGGCGGCATCGGCACGATCGCGGTCGCCGGCATCTGGGCCTACGCGTTCCCGGAACTGCGCAGGGCGCGCCATCTGACGGGCCGGGTCTAGGCCGTAAACCAACGCGAGGCGCGACGGATAGCGCGAAGCAGCGGCGCGCGGTAAAACGGTGTCACCATGCGGATCACCTACCGGATCTTCCTCGTCGGTGGCATTCCCATCGCGATCGCCGCGGCGATCGCGGCGGTGGCGTGGATCCTGCTGAACGAGGCCGAGCGCGCCCGCAACGGCGCGGTCCTGGCCGGCACGACCTATCGCAACCTGCTCGTCGCCATGACGGCGCGCGACGAATATGTCAACGAGCCGCGCGCCAACCGCCAGGCGAATGCGCTGCGGTTCCGGGAGTTTGCCGCCGAGGCCGGTCGCAACCTGGAGGACCTCGTCGTCGTCGCCCGGGCCCCCGCCCTGCGCGAGGCGGCCGCCAGTGCCGATGACGCACTTGCCCGCTATGTCGCCAGCATGGGCGAGTTCATTGTCGCAACCGTTGAAAGCGACCGGCTGATCGACGAGATGAACGCCCGCGCCGCCCATCTCGTCGGCCTGACCGACGAGGCGCGCGAGCGCCAGCGCGCCTCCAACGCCGACATCATCGCCACCCTGGGCGACCGCGACGCCGCCTTCCGCCGCATCCGCGATCTGGTCAACGCGGCAAAGGAAATGCGCGACGCGGTTGCAACCGTGGAGTTGCGCGCCGCCCTGTATCTGACCGCGCCGCCGGTGCTGCATGAGGATATCCGGCTGCGGCTCGGTTTCGATATCGGCCGGCTGCGCAACGCGGTCGACCGCTTTTCCGACAATCTGAAGAGCGAGGACCCGGACGCCTTGCCGATCCTACGCGAGCTGGCGGAGGCCTATGACGCGGCGATCAACGCTTATCTCGACAGTCCCGGCGGCCTGGACAGTATCGAAACCGACCATCTGTCGGGCGAGGGCACCAGGATCACCAACTGGTCGAACCGGATCGTCAAGGTCAAGACGTCCGAGCAGCGAGCGCTCTACGAGGAAATCGCCCAGCTGGTCGCCTATTCCGTCGAGGCCAACGAGACCGAGCGGGCGACCCAGAACGTCGCGATCGCCGTTTTGCAGCTTAGCCAACGGACCGCGGAGGCCCTGAAGGAGCGCGATCCCGACGCGACCGCCGCCATCCTGGCCGAAAGCGCGTCGCTGCCGGTCACCGTCGCCTCGCTGCCGATCTCGCCGCTCATCCAGTCGGATATGATCGACGCGCTCGACCAGTGGCGCGACGGGCTGGCGACGACGACCGACGTGCTCAGGCGCCAGAACCAGCGCATCGCCTTCATGGACATGACCGCCCAGACGATGATCGACAATGCCCGGGCGATGAACGACCTGTTCACCGCCGACGCCGACACGATCGGCGACACGATCCGCTCGATCCTGATCTTCGGGGCCGCGGCGGGCCTCCTCTTCGGTGCCGGCACCGGCTTCGTGGTCGCCCGCTCGATCACGCGGCCGCTGCTCAGGGTGCAGCAGGGCATGGTCGAGCTTGCCGCCGACCCGCAGGCCGGACCGATCGCCGATGCCGACCGGCGCGACGAACTGGGCGAGATGGCGCGCGCCGCCAACTTCTTCGTCGCCGAGATCGGCAAGCGCGAGACGGATCTGCGCGAGGCCAAGGAGCGCACCGATACCGCGCTGGAGGAATTGCAGCGGGCCCAGTCGGACCTGATCCAGGCCGAAAAGCTCGCCTCGCTCGGCCAGCTCGTCGCCGGCATCGCCCATGAGATCAATACCCCCGTCGGCATCGCGCTGACCACCGGCACGCAGCTTGGCGAGGATGTCGCCCGCTTCGAGGAGGCGGCCGAGACCGGCCAGCTCAGGCGCTCGACGCTGCAGCAGTTCGTCGACCGGATGAAGGAGGGCGCGCGGCTGTTGTTCGTCAATCTCAACCGCGCCGCCGAATTGGTGCACAGCTTCAAGCAGGTCGCAGCCGACCAGACGAGCGGCGAGCGACGGCGGTTCGACATGGATCTGTGGCTTGAGGAACTGATGACCAGCCTCGGCCCGGCGCTGCGCCGCTCCAAGCACAAGGTCATCATCGATTGCCGCGAAGGCCTCAATGTCGACACCTATCCCGGCGCCCTGAGCCAGGTGCTGACCAATCTGGTCATGAACGCGCTGACCCACGCCTTCCAGGACGGCCAGACCGGCCAGATCTCGATCGTCGTCAGCGAGCCGGAGGCCAGCCGGGTCCGCATCGATTTCAGCGACGACGGGCGCGGCATCGACAAGTGGAATATCGGCCGCGTCTTCGACCCCTTCTTCACCACGGGGCGCAGCATGGGCTCGACCGGGCTGGGCCTGCATATCGTCTACAACCTCGTGACCGGCCTCCTGCAGGGCAAGATCGAGGTCGAAAGCCAGACCGGGCTCGGCACCCGCTTCGTCATCGACCTGCCGACCTCCGTCGGCGATCCGGCTATTGAAACAGGGCAGAAACATTCCTGAAGCAGAATAACAACACGAACACGGAGGGACCCATGCAGATCATTGCCCGCAGGCCGGCGATCACACTGTTGACGAGTATCGCGATCCTGGGCCTGGCGGGGATGGCAGGCAGCGCGGTCGCCGGGGCGCGCACGCTTGTGTTCTGCTCGGAGGGCAATCCGGAGGCACTCAATCCGCAGATCGTGACGACGACGACGGGGCTGAACGCGGCCCGGCCGATGTTCAACCAGTTGATCGAGTTCGAGCCCGGCTCGACGCGGATCCGGCCGGCGCTGGCCAGGTCCTGGGAGGTGTCGGCGGACGGCACGGAATATCTCATCCGGCTGCGCGACGGCGTCCAGTTCCATACCACCGACATCTTCATGCCGACCCGGGCGATGAATGCCGACGACGTGCTGTTCTCGCTGGAACGGCAATGGAAGGAGGATCATCCCTTTCACAACGTCTCGGAGGCAAGCTACGCCTATTTCAAGGATATGGGCATGCCCGACCTGCTCGAAACGATCGAGAAGGTCGACGACCTGACGCTGAAGATCAATCTGACCCGGCCCGAGGCGCCGTTTCTGGCCAATCTCGCCATGCCGTTCAATTCGATCCTGTCGGCGGAATACGCCGCCCAGCTTCTTGCCGCGGGAACGCCCGAACTGCTCGACGAGAAACCGGTCGGCACCGGGCCATTCATCTTCGACGGCGTGCAGAAGGATGTGGCGGTGCGCTACCGGGTGTTTCCCGACTACTGGGACGGCCGGCAGCCGATCGAGCGCCTGGTGTTCTCGGTGACGCCCAATCCGGCCGTCCGGCTGACCAAGATGAAGGCCGGCGAATGCCATGTCATGGCGTTTCCCAATCCCTCCGACACCAAGACCATCGTCGACGACCCCAATCTGCGGCTGTTGCAGCAGGAGGGGTTCAATATCGGCTATCTGTCCCTGAACATCGCAAAACCGCCCTTCGACGACATCCGCGTGCGCCGGGCGATCAATATGGCGATCGACAAGGAAGCGGTGATCGAGGGCGCCTATGGCGGCGCCGGCGTGGTGGCCAAGAACCCGATCCCGCCGACGCTGTGGTCCTATAACGAGGCTATCGAGGACTACCCTTATGACCCGCTCGCCGCCCAGAGGCTGCTGGCGGAAGCGGGCTTCCCGAACGGCTTCGAGACCGACCTGTGGTACATGCCGGTGAGCCGCCCCTACAATCCGGACGCCAAGCGGGTCGCCGAGATGATCCAGGCCGATCTCGCCGAAATCGGCATCCGCGCCAATCTCGTCACCGAGGAATGGAGCGACTACCGCGACAGCCTGCAGAATGGCGAGCATACGATGGCGCTCTATGGCTGGACCGGCGACAATGGCGATCCGGACAATTTCCTCAACGTGCTGCTCGGCTGCACGGCGGCCCGGATGGGCGGTAACAACGTGTCGCGCTGGTGCAATGCCGAGTACGACGACCTGGTGACCCGGGCCAAGCTCAGCTATGACCAGTCGGTGCGCGAGGCGCTCTACCGCAAGGCGCAGGAAATCTTCAAGCGCGACGCGCCCTGGGTGCCGATCGCCCATTCCGTCGTCTTCATGGGCACGCGCGACGAGGTCGACGGCTTCCGCATGGACCCGCTCGGTCGCCACGCCTTCGACAACGTGCGCCTGACCGACTAAGCGCTATTCTCCTCACCGCGTGCCCCGCATACGATAGAGGGCTGTAGGTGTTTACGCGCGTGCGCACATCAAGCCCTCCAGCGTCATTGTCCAGGATGCAAACACAGGGATTACCGGGTTCCCGCCTTTGCGGGAACGACACGCACTGCCCATACACCAATTCGGCCGCCATCAGTTCTGTTTTCCTTGATGGAAGCGGCGTCTGCTATTGCCCGCCATCCCCCCTTCGTGTCATTGCCGGGCTTGTCCCCTGGGGTCATTGCCGGGCTTGTCCCGGCAATCCATGAACACCTCCGCTAGCGATGGTGTTCATGGGTCCCCGGAACACGTCCGGGCATGACAGCCGAGGGGGTGGCCAAGCTGAAGATAAGAAGCCCCGTCCCACTAAACCGGACAGCAGTGGGACAGGCCCGGCAATGACCGCTGAGTGGGTTTGGTCCAATGCCTCTCAATCGTCATCCCGGAGAACTGGCACGACGCGCGGCCGTGCCACGCGCCCTCACCCCGGCCCTGCGGGCCGACCCTCTCCCGCCAAGGGGGAGAGGGTGCGCGTGCATCTGAGAGGTCGTGCGGTCGTCGCAACCGCTGCCGGACAGAAAACGCCGATACCGCAAATGATGTCGGTGCCGCGTTGCCCGGCCCGTCCAGCGCGCTCTTTCCCTCTCCCCCTTGGCGGGAGAGGGCGGCCCGAAGGGCCGGGTGAGGGCCCGTCGGCGTCTGCTGTCGGTCACCGGCCACAAATCAAAACCCGGTCTTGCTAAACCGGACAGTAGTGGAACAAGTCCGGGGATGACATCCGAGGGGGTGGTCGGGCTGGAAATCAAAGCACATCCCCGCTGAACCGGACAGCAGCGGGACCACGCAGGCCTGCAATGCATACATTCCCGTTTTGATTTGCCAGCCTCCGGTGTATTAGGACGGGCGAAGCGCCAATGGCGCGGGCTTGAAGCATCGACACGGGACAGACGGGGAAGCGCCAATGAGCAACGCAAAATCAGCCATCGTCACGGGGGCGGGAACGGGGGTCGGCAAGGCCGCGGCAAAGGCGTTGGCGGCGGCGGGTTATGCGGTCGTGCTGGCCGGCCGCCGCGTCGCGCCGCTCGACGAGACGGCCGCCGAGATCGCCGCGGCCGGCGGAACGGCGATGGCGATGGCCTGCGACGTGACGGATTCGGCCTCTGTCCAGGCGCTGTTCGCCAAAACCGTCGAGACCTATGGCCGCGTCGACGTCTTGTTCAACAATGCCGGCACAGGCGCCCCGCCGATCCCGCTGGAGGATCTAACCGACGATCAGTGGAAGGCCGTCGTCGACGTCAACCTGACCGGCATGTTCCTGTGCCTACGCGAGGCGTTCCGGGTGATGAAGGCGCAGGACCCGCGCGGCGGGCGGATCATCAACAACGGCTCGATCTCCGCCCATACCCCGCGCCCCAACTCGATCCCCTATACGGCGACCAAGCACGCGGTGACCGGCCTGACCAAATCGGCGGCGCTGGACGGGCGCAAATACGATATCGCCTGCGGCCAGATCGATATCGGCAACGCCGCCTCGGCGATGACCGAGGCGATGCTCGCCGGCGTGCCGCAGGCCAATGGCGAGCTGGCGCCGGAGCCGGTGATGGATGTCGACCGGGTCGGCGACGCCGTTGTCCACATGGCCGGCCTGCCGCTCGACGCGAATATCCTCACCATGACCATCATGGCGACCAGGATGCCGTTCGTCGGACGCGGCTGAGGTGCCGTTCGGCGCGTCATTGGATATGCTCCAGGTGCGGTAAGAAGGCCCGGTGATGTTCGGCGAATGGCTCTGGGCCGTCTTCACGGTGTCGGCGGCGGGCGCGCAGACCATGCGCAACGCCATGCAGAAGGAGCTGACGGCAAGCCTTGGCACCGTCGGCGCGACGCATGTGCGTTTCCTGTTCGGCCTGCCGTTTGCGTGTCTGTTCCTGATCGCGCTGAGCCTCGTGCTCGGCGAGCAGCCCGCGCTGCCGCCGCTTCATTCGCTTGCCTGGACGGCGGTCGGGGCTGGGGCGCAGTTCGGCGCGACCGCGCTGATGCTGGCGGCGATGAACAGCCGCTCCTTTCTGGTGGTCATCGCCTATACCAAGACCGAGCCGGTGCTGGTGCTGGTCTTCGCCGTCGTTTTCTTAAGCGAGTTGCCCACGGCAGTCGTCGTCGCCGCCGTGATCGTCGCGACCATCGGCGTCCTGGCCATGTCCTGGCCGGCGGAGCGGGTGCCGCGCGGCGATACGCTGAAGACCTCGGCGCTCGGCATCGGATCGGGCGCGCTGTTCGCCCTGTCGGCGGTCGCCTATCGCGGCGGCATCCAGACGAGCGGGGCGGAGCATTTCATCATGGCGGCCTCGACCACCCTGGTCGCGGCACTGGCCATGCAGGCATTGAGCGTCAGCCTGCTGCTCGTCCTGCGCGACCGGGCGACGCTCGTTGCGATCCTGCGCCTGTGGCGCCCGTCGATGACGGCCGGCTTCCTCGGGGCGCTCGCCTCGCAGTTCTGGTTCCTCGCCTTCGCCCTGCAGAACCCGGCCTCGGTGCGCACGCTCGGCCTCGTCGAGATCCTGTTCGCCCAGGCCGTCTCGCGGCGCCTGTTCAAGCAGCGCACGTCGCGGCTCGAAATGCTCGGCATCGGCCTGCTGGTCGCAGGCGTCATTCTCATCCTGACGGGCCGATAACGGCGTCTCGCGGCTTGGCCGGCAGGCGGCGACCTGACAGAATGGACTTTAAGCGAGACCGATGCGGCGGACGGTGGCGGGGTAGCCATCGCCGGCAAACCAGGAGAACAGTTCATGTCGGATGCAACATACCCAAGCCTTGCGGGCAAGACCGTGCTCGTCACCGGCGGCGGCTCGGGGATCGGGGCCGAAATCGTGCGCCGCTTCGCCGCCCAGGGCAGCAAGGTCGGCTTTCTCGATATCAAGGAAGACGAGTCACGGGCGCTGGCCGACGACTTGTCCGCCTCGGCCGCCGTTCACTTCGCCCCTTGCGATCTGACCGATATCGAGCGGCTTCGTCAGGCGATAAATGAGGTACGTACCGCATTGGGGCCGATCGGTGCGCTGATCAACAATGCCGCCCATGACGAGCGGCACGCGATCGACGACGTCACGCCGGACTACTGGGACAACCGGATGGCGGTCAATCTGCGCCATCAGTTCTTCGCCGCCCAGGCCGTCTACAAGGATATGCGCGAGAATGGCGGCGGCGCGATCGTCAATCTCGGCTCGGTCTCCTGGATGATCGGCCAGGGCGGCATGCCCGGCTACACCACGGCGAAATCGGCGGTCCAGGGGCTCACCCGCGGCCTGGCCCGGGACCTCGGCCCCTACAATATCCGCGTCAACACGCTGGTGCCGGGCTGGATCATGACCGAGCGCCAGATCGACCTGTGGCTGACGCCGGAGGCCGAGGCCGACCTGATGAACCGGCAATGCCTGAAGCGCAAGCTGTTCCCCGACGATATCGCCAAAGTGGCGCTGTTCCTGGCCTCCGACGAGGCGGCCGCCTGCACCAACCAGACCTTCATCGTCGACGGGGGATGGGTATAGGCGGCCAATCGCGGTTGCCTACGGGTTTTTCCCAATGGGCAGGGCAGCGCGGCTGCGGCAAGTATGTCCGATGCCGCGCCTTTCAAAGAGGCGCGGGAATCGGGAGCGCAGACAATGGCCGTTTCACCTGTCCGAACGATGGCCCGGACGCGCGACTGGGAGGGCCCGTCGATCCTCAGCCTGGGCTTCCGGCCGCTCTTCCTGCTTGCAGGCCTTCAGGCGGTCGTCACCATGGCGGCCTGGATCCTGTGGCTTCGCGGCGATATCGCCATCCCCAGCGCCCTGTCGCCGTTTGCCTGGCATGTCCATGAATTGCTGTTCGGCTATGTCTGGGCGGTGGTGGCCGGCTTCCTGCTGACGGCGGTGCCGAACTGGACCGGGCGCCTGCCGGTGGTCGGGCTGCCGTTGTTGGGGCTGGTCGCGCTCTGGCTTGCCGGCCGGTTCGCGATCGCCGTCTCGCTGGTCCTGCCGCCGCCGGTCGTCGCGCTCGTTGCCCTTGCCTTTCCGGCGGCGTTGCTGCTTGCGATCGGCCGGGAGATCGTCGCCGGCAACAACCTGCGCAATCTCAAGGTCCTTGTCGTGATCGGCGGGCTTCTGGCCGCCCAGATCACCTTCTATTTCGAAGCCGCCGGCGGCGCGGACGCGCCCACTGCGTCGCGGCTGGCGCTTGCGGCGATCGTCATGCTGATCATGGTGATCGGCGGGCGGATCGTGCCGAGCTTCACGACGAACTGGCTCAGGCGCGAAAACCCCGGACGGCTCGCGGCGCCGTTTGGCCGCTACGATGTCGCCTGCATCCTGGTCTCCGTGATCGCGCTTGCCGGCTGGACGATTTCACCCGACGACGGCCCGGTCATCGCGCTGCCGCTCGCGCTCGCCTGTGGGCTGCATCTCGTCCGGCTGGCCCGCTGGGCGCCCGACCGGACCCTTGGCGCGCCGCTCGTCCTCGTCCTGCACCTTGCCTATGCCTTCATACCGCTCGGCTTCGGATTTGCCGCTCTGGCGGCGTTTAACGGGGAGGCCGGCATCGCCAGCGCGGCCGTGCATGCCTGGACGGCCGGCGCGATCGGGCTGATGACTCTGGCGGTGATGACGCGCGCGACGCGGGGCCATACGGGACTGCCGCTGACCGCGCCCGCGGGAACGGTGGCGATCTACGCGCTGGTGCTGATGGCGGCGGCCGCCCGCATCGCGGCGGTCTTCCTGCCGGAATGGTACGCCCAACTGCTGGCGCTTGCCGGCGCGGGCTGGGTCGCCGGCTTCGCCCTGTTCGTCTGCCTCTACGGCCCGCTGCTGGTGCGGCCGCGCAAGGCCGCTTGAGCCGCGTCCGCGGCGCTAGCCAGCCCGCTTCGACATCGCGGCGAGGATCGCATCGCCCATCTCGCGGGTGCTCACCGTGTTCTGGCCTTCGGTGGCCAGATCGGCGGTGCGCACGCCCTCCGCGAGCACGTCGGCGATCGCGGCGTCGACAAGGTCGGCCGCCTCGCCCATGTCGCAGGAATAGCGCAGTGCCATGCCGAGCGAGGCGATCATGGCGATCGGGTTGGCCTTGCCCTCGCCGGCGATATCCGGCGCCGAGCCGTGCACCGGCTCATAGAGCGACTTGCGCTTCAGCGTCACCGGATGCGGCGCGCCGAGCGAGGCCGACGGCAGCATGCCGAGCGAGCCGGTCAGCATGGCGGCGACATCGGACAGCATGTCGCCGAACAGGTTGTCGGTGACGATGACGTCGAACTGCTTGGGCCAGCGCACGAGCTGCATGCCGCCGGCATCGGCGAGCATGTGCTCAAGCTCCACGTCGGTATATTCGGCGGCGTGGAGTTCGGTCACGACCTGGTTCCACAACACGCCCGAGCGCATCACGTTGCGCTTCTCCATCGAGGTGACTTTGTTGGCGCGCGTACGGGCCAGTTCGAAGGCGACGCGGGCGATCCGCTCGATCTCGTGCGTGGTGTAGAGCTGCGTGTCGACGGCGCGTTTCTCGCCGGATTCCAGCGTCACGACCTCCTTGGGCTCGCCGAAATAGACGCCGCCGGTCAGTTCCCGCAGGATCAGGATGTCGAGCCCTTCGATCACCTCGGGCTTGAGGCTTGAGGCATTGGCCAACGCCGGATAGCAGATTGCCGGGCGCAGGTTGGCGAACAGGTCGAGATCCTTGCGCAGCCTGAGCAGGCCCGCCTCCGGGCGCACGTCATAGGGAACGCTGTCCCATTTCGGTCCGCCGACGGCCCCGAAGATGACCGCGTCGGACTGGTCGGCCCGCTTGATCGCGTCCTCGGTGATCGAGACGCTGTGGGCATCGTAGCAGGAGCCGCCGACGAGATCGGTCTCGGTCTCGAATTTCGCGCCGGAATTCGCGTTCAGCCAGTCGATGACGCGGCCGACCTCGGCCATCACTTCCGGGCCGATGCCGTCGCCGGGCAGGAGTTGCAGGTTGAAACTGGCCATTTACGGGATCCTCAAAGCGTAACGGGAAAGGGCATTGCGCGCCCTTGCTAGCGGTCAATCCCGTGAATGTCGAGTGCTCGCGCGCGGGAAGGCCGCGCGTTTGTGTTACCATCGGTTCAGTCGCATTCAACCGTGTCGGGAGGGTTCGAAGCGGCCGTGATTCTGGCTCGTCGCATCGGTTTCGCCATCCTGGCGGCCTGCACTGTGATGGGGACAGCCGCAACAGCCGGCGATGCCGGGAAGATTGTCGGCTGGGCTACTGTGAAGGCGGTTTGCTGACGGTGTTCCGCGCACGGGCCGACATCGTTTCTGGAAGGGTGAAATGTCTATGTCGATAGTGGCGAAAAGCCTTGCAACCGGACTGATACTCGTCATGGTCGCGATAACGCACGGGGCATTCGGCGCCAAAGCCGGTGAGCCGAAATCCGCCGGTTGGGCGTCCGTGCGCGCGGATGGAGAGATGTTGCGGGCGAAGGGCGTCTCGAAGGTCACGCGAAAGGACACGGGAAGCTATACGATCAAGTTCGATCGCGCCGTCAGGAACTGCGCCTATTTCGTTCAGATCGCCAATCCCGAAGAGGCGACGTTCGTGCTTGGATTGACGACAGCGGTGCATCCCGACGGCGGGAAGCGGAAACGCGTGAAGCTGGTGATATATGATACCGCCTCACGCGTCGCATTCGATCACGGGTTCTTCGTGCACGCCTATTGCTGATACCGGTCCGGCTTGGCACCTTGCCGCAGATGCCTGCCTCAAATCGAAGGATGTGCGATGGTTCCCGCGTTCCTGCCCGTTTCGCCCGACCGCTACCGCGAGGTGTTCGGCCTCGATTTTGAGGATTTCGCGCCCGGCCAGGTGTTTCGGCATCGCCCCGGCATCACCCTGTCGCAGCAGGACAATCGCGACGAGGCGACCGACACGCTGAACAACGCCATGCTGCATTATGATGCGGCCTATGCGGCGGCGAGCGAATGGGACCGGCCGCTCGGCGTCAGCACGATGACGCTGCAGACGGTCATCGGGTCGGCCTGGAAGACCTTCTATCGGCGCCGCCGGATCAGGGTGTTCCGGGAAATCGCCATGACCGCGCCGGTCTTCGGCGGCGACACGCTCTACGGGCAGTCGCGGATCGTCGCGACCGATCCGGCGGGCGGAGACGAGGCGGCCGGCCTCGTCGATATCGAGACCGAGGCGCACAATCAGGACGGTGTCGTGGCTGCCCGGATCGGCTATCAGGCCGAGATCTTCCGCCGGGGGTGCTGTCCGGATCACGGACCGCTGGGCCATCCTTCCACCGGTTCGGCCAATGGGCGGCATCAGGCCTATCACACCACCGCCGACGGCGCGCTGGTCGAGCAGTCCGGCCTGTTCTTCGAGGATCTGGCGGTCGGCGAGGCTTACGAGCATCGTCCGGGCAAGACGCTGCATGCCTTCGATGTCTGGCGCCATGCGACGGCCTCGCTCGACTGGCATCCGCGCTTCGTCGACCAGAATTCGGAAGGCCGGATGCCGGTGCCCGAAGCCTATGCCCTGAGCGTCGCGACGGCGCTCACGACGCGCACCTTCGGCCGCGTGGTCGCAAACCTTGCCTGGCGCGACGCGGAGATGCTTGCCCTGACCCATATCGGCGACACGCTGTATTCGGCCTCCGAGATCGTCGGGAAACGGGAGTCGCGGTCGCGTCCCGACCAGGGCGTCGTCACGGTTTCAACAACCGCGAGCAACCAGCATGGCGACCCGGTTATCCGGTTCAATCGGACGCTGCTGGTCTATCGGCGCGGCTGCGGGCCTTACGAGCAGGCGGGGTATTGAGGGGGGTGTTGTAAGGCCGGTATCGCTTCAAGCGTCACTCATCGCGCCGCATCATCGAGCGGCAGGGCGATGCCGAATGACGTGCCGCCGCGCCCGCTATCGCGTTCCGCCCAGATCCGGCCGCCATGCAATTCGACGATGCGCTTGGCGATCGACAGGCCGAGGCCGGACGAGCTCTCGCCGCCGGTCGGCTGGGCCGAAAGCCGCTGGAAACGCCCGAACAGCCGTTCCATATCGTCGTCCGAGAGCCCCGGCCCGGTATCAGAGACCCGCACCACCGCCTCGCCGTCGCGCGCTTGCGTCGAAATGCCGATCTCGCCGCCGGTCGGCGAATACTTCACCGCATTCGAGACGAGGTTGTCGATCGCCTCGCGCAGCCGGTCATAGTCGGCGCGGACCACGACAGGCCGCGGCGCGACGATGCTGATCGACTGGTTCTTGCCCTCCGCCAGCGGCTGGTTCGCCTCGGCCACGACCGCGATCAGATCGGCAAGATCGAGCCGGCCGCGCCGGATCGTGATGTCGACCGCGTCGCTCATCGCCTCGGCCAGCAGGCTCTCGATCATGCCGGTCATGCGGCGGGCCGACCGGGCGATCTCGTCGGCATGCTTGATGGCCTTGTCGACATCGACGCTGTCGCGCTTCATCTGGTTTCCCAGCATGTCGGCGCGGCCGAGGATGACGCTGAGCGGATTCTTGAGGTCGTGGGCGACGATGCCCAGCATCTCCTTCTTGAAGGCGTTGGCCCGGTCGAGTTCCTTGGTGCGTTCGGCAACCCGCTCCTCAAGATGCACATTCGCCGTCTGCAGGGCCTCGTAGAGCAGGATATTGTCGAAGGCGGCCGGAAGCCGGCTGCAGAACACGTCGACCAGCGACCGGTCGATATCGGTGAGCGGCCGGTTCGCGTCGATCGCCACCACCAGCCGGCCGGCCGACCGCGTGCTGATGGGAAGGACCATCCCCGTTTCGGCGTGATCGGGGCAGCCGGAGAAGAACACCGTTTCGATGCGCCGACGCAACGCCTCGTCCAGACCGCCGCCATCGGGGCAGGCCCCTTCGCCCCGCACCCTTTCGCCCCACACCCCTTCACTCTGCGCGCCCTCGCGATCCGCATGCCGTCCGCATCCCGACAGCCTGGAATAGCCGCGCTCATCATCCTCTCGCCGCACCACGACGCCATGCAGTCCCGGCCCCACCAGCGTATCGAGATGGCCGAGCATGGCGCCGGCGAGCCGCTCGACCGGCTGGAAGTCGTAGAGCGAGCCCGCCGCCATGACGATCGTTTCCAGGCCGCGCCGGGTGTCGTCGAGCCGGCGCAACTGCTCGTAGCTGCGCAGCGCCGAGGTCATCGCCGTAAACAGCTTGTCGGCGGTCAGTTCGGTCTTGGCCTTGTAGTCGTTGATATCGAAATCGACGATCACCCGCCGCTCGGGCGCCTGACCCGGCTGCCCGGTCCGCAGGATGATCCGGACCGTTTCGTTGCCCAGTTGCTCGCGCAGATAGCCGACGAGATCGAGGCCGGCCGTGTCGGTTTCCATCACGACGTCGAGCAGGACGACGGCCGTATCGGGGTGTTCGGCCAGGATGTCCCGGCCCTCGCTGGCCGAATAGGCGGAGATGATGTCGAGACCGAAGCCGTTGAGCGTGTAGTTGGACAGCGCGAACCGCGTCCCGTCATGCACGGCGGGATCGTCATCGATGACCACGACCTTCCAGTATCCGGCAACGTCGGCGCCACCGGGCTCCGGTTCGTCGTCCAGCAGAATGACGAAATCGTCGCTACTCACATCCAACACCCACCGGTCCCGATTGATCCCGCGCCAAACCGCCAGTCAATCATAAACCAAAACCATTTTAAACACAGGGGAGTCAGCCGGTTTCGCAAAGTCATGGCGGGTCGCGCCGACGCGCCGGCTAACCGATTCGGCCGATCTCCGCCGCGGAGCCGATCGCCGCAACGGTCGCCACGCGTCGACATCGTCGCCTCCTGTCCCGACACTTACGCGCGCCACGCCGGTCCCGATCACCATATGGCGAACCGGCGTATCAGATGGATATCGCCGGCGTTTCATTCGTTTCGGACAGGTGTGGTGTTGCAGATGAACAGGCATTTCCGGTCGCCCGGCGCCGGCAGGCGAACTGCTCCGCCGACTTTCTTTCCGTCGGCGGGATTGGCAACTCCCGTTGGGTAAAATACTGTTGCCCCATCCGAAACCCGACAAGGATGAGGCATCCGCCGATCGACCCGACCAGCTCAATCCGGCCGGCTGATTGAAGGGGCCGGAGCGGTTCGTGGCGGATCGCCAGAGAGGGATATTGATGAAAAGCCTTTGGATAGGGTCGGCCGGCGCGCTGGCCTGCCTTGCCTGTCTCATGCCGCTATCCGGCGCTGACGCGCAGTCAGCCTCGCCGACGCTGGAAAGCAAGATCGAGACGCTGCTCGACCTCCTCGAGGACAGGCCGGCATCGCCCGGCAACGTCGACCAGCCGGCGGTTTCCGCCATGACGACGGTGAAGGCCAAGATCAAGATCGAGGAAGCGTCGAAATCCGCCTGCGACCGCTTCGCGGTGGTCGGCTGGAACGTCGATGATAATAACGGCGACTACCTGGGCGGTGCCGCCAGCAAGCTGCTGAAGTGCAAGAACGGCACCTGCAAGACGACGATCAGGCTCCATGTCTATGTCGAGGATGCCAACCTGGCGAACCAGATCCGGGTCGAGCCCAGGATTCTGCCCTCCTGCGGGGACGCCTTTTTCTTCGAGGTTCCCCCGGCCAACACGCAATTCATCTCCATTCCGGATGTCAAGATCCCGCAAGGCGGATCGCAGACCGTGAAATTCAAGAGCAAGATCTGATCCGGTTGCGACCGGCATTTGAGGTTACCTGTTTCCCAAGAGGTTATCCGATGTTGAAATCGAAACTCGTATTGGCCTGCGGCCTCGCAGCCTTCACCGTCACCGCTGCTGCAATCGCCATGGCCCCGCAGGCGCATGCCGCCTCGCCCGAGCTGGAGGCAAGGATCGACCGTCTTGTCGACGCGCTGCGCGAGACGCCGGCATCCGGCAACACGCCCGACGGACCGGCCGTCGTCTCGGACACGTTTCTGAAGGCCAAGTTCAAGATCGACGAACTGTCGAAATCCGCCTGCGACCGGGTCGCGGTGCTGAGCTGGTATGTCCAGGACAACAACAGTATGAGCGTGAGCGGCACGGCCAGCAAGAAGATGAAGTGCAAGAACGGCACCTGCCGCGCCCTGGTCAAGGCCTACGCCTACGTGCCCGATGCCAATCTCGCGAACCTGATCGACGTGGAAGCGACCGTCTTCTACGACTGCCCGAAGAAGGCCGGCGGCGCCTTCCCCTACGTGCCCGGCACGCAATTTATGAGCCTTCCCGACAAGGACGTGCCACAGGGCGGCACGCAATCCGTGACGTTTACCGGCAAGATCTGATCAGCCGATATTCGCATACCCTCACAGTCGGCCGGGGGAACGGCGTTGCCCCCGGCCTCTTCGTTGCCTGCCTTTCCCTTGAGCGAGAATCCGCATAGAACCGCCGCATCATGACGCAAACGATACTCGTCCTGAACGGACCGAACCTGAACATGCTCGGTACCCGCGAGCCGGAGATCTACGGCTCCGAGACGCTTGCCGACATCGAACGGCGCCTTGCGGCGCGGGCGGCCGATCTGGGCCTGGCGATCGATTTCCGGCAGTCCAATCACGAAGGCGAGCTCGTCACCTGGATCCAGGAGGGCCGCGGCCGGGTCGCGGGGCTGATCATGAACCCGGCCGCCTACACCCACACCTCGATCGCGATCATGGATGCGATGCAGGCCTGTGACTATCCGGTCATCGAGATCCACCTGTCGAACGTCCATCGCCGCGAGGCCTTCCGCGGCCACTCCTATGTCTCGAAGGTCGCCGTCGGCGTGATCTGCGGCTTCGGCTCGAAGGGCTACGACCTGGCCCTCGACGGCATGGCCGATCTGCTGGCGAGATCGCGGTGAAGGGGGCCGGCGGCGGTGACCTGCGCCGTACCCGCGTGACGACGTCTTTAGTCGGATCGCAATTCCGCGTGCACGTTACGTAACGCTTCGCTAAACTCCCGCCCGGAGCCCACTCTAGTTGCCGTTGCCGCAGTCCCGTGTCCGATAGCCCGCATATCCTTGTCGTCGACGATGACCCCGATATTCGCGAGATGATCCGCGACTATCTCGTCTCGCATGATTTCATCGTCTCGACCGCCGCGGACGGCACCGCCATGAAGGAGGTGCTGTCGGAACGGCCGGTCCATATCGTCGTGCTCGACCTGAAGATGCCCGGCGAGGACGGGTTTTCGCTGACGCGCTATCTGCGCGAGCGCGGACCGGTCGGCATCATCATGCTGACGGGCAGCGGCGAGGTGATCGATCGCGTGGTTGGTCTGGAACTGGGGGCCGACGATTACCTGACCAAGCCCTTCGATCCGCGCGAATTGCTCGCCCGCGTGCGCAGCCTGGTGCGCCGGCTGTCGACGGGTGGCGAGATCGAAACGGACGAGCCGGCCGCGACCATGGGCCACGAAGTGGTCATGGGGCTGTGCATTCTCAATCTGGACGCCAAGCGGCTCTATCTGCGCGACGGGGCCGAGGTGCCGATGACGGCGATGGAGTTCGACCTCCTAAAATCCTTCGCCGAGAGGCCCAACCGCGTGCTGTCGCGCGACCAGCTTCTCGATCTCGCCCACAACCGCGACATGGAAGCCTTCGACCGGTCGATCGACATCCGCATCATGCGCCTGCGGCGCAAGATCGAGCCGGACCCGCAGAAGCCCGAGGTCATCAAGACGATCCGCGGGCTCGGCTACATGTTCGTGCCGGCGGGAAAGCGCGAGACCGGGTAGCGGATTTCCAAGAGGTCAAGGGTGCGCAGCGCCTTCGGCGCTCGGCCCAAAGCCGAGCGCAGGGCAATCGGTTTGGCCGGCTCGATGCCGGTCTAAGCGATAGCGCGGAAACTCGATGTCCCGGCAGTCTACTCATCAAGCCTATCTCGCCCGGCAAAACACGAAAAAAAGCCCGCTCGCGCGGGCCCGTCAAACGCGTCAACTCATAAAAAAACCACCGGCGGCCTTGGGGTCAGGGGTCAGGGACGGCCGCCGGTGGGTGTAAACAAGCTCTCGCGGGGGGCTTGTTACAAGACGATAACTCTGGTTCCGACCTTGACGCGGTCATACAGGTCGACGACGTCCTCGTTCAGCATCCGGATGCATCCCGACGACATGGCCTGGCCGATCGAATTGGGATCGTTCGAGCCGTGGATACGGTACAGCGAACTGCCCAGATAGAGCGCCCTGGCGCCGAGCGGGTTGTCGATGCCGCCGGGCATGTAGTCGGGCAATTCCGGCTGCCGCTTCTTCATTTCCTCCGGCGGGGTCCAGCCCGGCCATTCGCGCTTCTGTGAAATCTTGTGCGTGCCGGCCCATTCGAAGCCGGGACGGGCAACACCGATCCCGTAGCGGATCGCGATGCCGCCGCCGAGCACCAGGTAGAGGCGCCGTTCGGTCGTATCGACGATGACGGTGTTCGGCGCATGCGGGCCATAGTAATCGATGACTTCGCGCGGAATGCGGTTGATCTTGCGCTCGACGAAACGGCTCGGGGCCTTGAGCGACTGGCCGGTGAGCGGATCGATCTGATAATTCGCGCTGGCGGGCGCGACGGCAAACGCGGCAAGCGCTGCGGCGGCGGCTAAAGCGATACGAAACATGTGAGCCTCCCTTAAGGCTTCTTGACGAAAACCGTTTTCCGGCCGTTTGAACAAGTCTAACCGTTCGGATTTGCCCGCCGGTTAATCCGGCCTGTCAAATTGGGGTGATCCCTTTAATCCGGCCCGGTAATCCGGCCCGGTAATCCGGTCCAGCAATCCGGCCTGATAATCCGGCCGCTCAGCGCAGGGCGACGACGTTCGACACCGGCGTGACGACGGAGATCCCCTCCGACACGGTGTCGACGACGGCGACGGTGCGCCGCGGGCCCGATGCGGCCGGCGTATCGGCGACCGTCAGGCAGGCTGCGGGAATGTGCGGCCAGGTATAGGCGTCGCAATCCCGGATCTCGACCTGAAGCCGGTCGTCCTTCGGCGTCGCGACGGGCGCCTCATGAGCCTTGCCGCTGCGCTCGGCGTTCAGAGCGCCGCGCAACGCATCACCGACATTGAAAGCGGGGTGCCGGTCCTGGATTTTGCTGGGAACCACGCCGACCGTCTGCTCGCTATGCGAAGGCTGGGTCAAAAAGACGATCCCGGTAGCGGCGACGGCCGACAGGATGATCATCGTGCGTAGGGTCAACATGGTCCTCTCCTGAACACTCCCCTGTCGTTTTTTGGATCTGGGTTGGGAGCGTTTTTTGATTTCGATGCTGACAGATTTAAGCCCTCAAGTTTTCGGGCGTTTCACGAATGACCGGGAATTGTGTTTCAACGGTTTCAAATCGTTTTGCGTGTAAACTATCGGCCCCGGCGCCCGCCGGGACCGAAATCAATGCGCCAAAGCGTGCCGGCTAGTTGGCGCTGATCACGCCATACACCTTCTTCTGCGCCCATTTGGGATGTTGCAGCAACAGCCCGTGCCCGGCCTTGCCGCGCGCGGCGGGGAACTGGATGTACTGCGCCGACGCCTTGCCATACTGGCGCTGATAGGCGCGGATGAGCTCGCGGCCGTAGCGCCACTGGATGAACAGGTCTTCCTGGCCGTGAATGTCGACCAGCGTGCCGGAAATGTTCAGCTGCGCGCACTCGCCCGAGACCGGCCGGTTCGCCTTCAGCGAGGCGGTCTTGCACAGCCCGCCATTCTCCTTGGCGGTCAGGTCCGTATAGGTGCTCGAACAGGTGCAGTCCTGGGAATCGTAGTCGTTGCCGGCGGTGGCGCAGTGGCAGAAGTTCCAGTCCGGCACGTAGTTGCGCTCCTGGATGTAGAGATCCTGCGGGATCCCGTCGGTCTTCGACCAGGGGCTGGTCTTCTCGTTGGCGGTCTTCACCGCGATCGCCGAGCGGCACTCGCTGCCGGACTTGCAGTCATACTGGACCGACACGCTGAAGGTTTCCGCCGTCGTATCGACCTGCGCGGTGCAGCCGCCATTGTTGGCGTCGTTATAGGGCTTCTGCCCCAGATAGGGAAAGGTCAGCTTGTAGGAGGCAATCTGCAGCCGGTCCCGGAAGGTGTCGCTGATCGTCGTGCTCTCGGCGGCGGCGAAGAGTTCCGTCGTGCATTGCGCCGCGTTGCCGTTCGGCGTGTTGTCGGTATTGCCGCCGGGTTTCGAGGAAAACAGGATGACGTCGTCGATCGCCCGGCCGGTCTTGGCGGCCGGCGACAGGAAGGCGTATTTCAGCCCGTAGAGCGTGCCGAGCGACCAGCCGACCACCGTCACCGACTTCGCCTTGATCCCGTAGACCTTCTCGGCATCGTCCAGCATGGCATCGACATTGTTGGCGACCCGGTCGCCGGTGAGGTCGCCGGAAAAGCTCGAATTGCCGATGCCGGGATAGTCGAACAGGACAATGTAATACTCGTGGCACAGCGAGATCTTGCCGTCCTGGGAGCGCCTGTAGGCATCGGTTTTCTTGATGCCGGGACTGTAGGTGCTGTTGGTCAGCATCTGCACGGGCCAGTCCGGCAGCGTGTAGTCGGTGCCGGGGAAGAACACCAGCACCTTGGCGTCGGTCGCCTTGTGCCCGATGATGTGCTTCTTGCCCGAGGCGCCGTCGCCGATGACCGTGTACTGGACGGAATCACCGGTTCGCCGATTGGTGACGAGGTTTAAGTCGCTCGCCCCCAGCGTCCGCAGTTCGGTGATCTCCGAGCAGGCGACCGGCAGTTTCTTGACCGCCGCGGCCGGCTGCGAGAGGACGGACAGACCGGCCACCGCCAGCGCTGCCGACAGAAGGCCCTTGAACACGCTTTCGCCGGAGGGTCGGCCAGGGCCGCGCAGAATTTCAAGCATATGTTTCATCCCAATATATCGGCTTCGAGCCGTCAGAAAATGGCCTCGACAGGCGCTCTGCCTATCGCCGGGCCGTTAACAAAGCAGTCTCGCCCGGCCCGCGATTGTAGCGGTTTACGGCCGGAAGTCAGCGCCTGACGTCGGTATCGACGCCTGGCGGCCGTTCACAATCCGCTGTCCGGATCGCCGGCGGTCTCCACCGGCATCGCATCACGCACGCGGACCATGTGCAGGCACAGCGCGGAAAAGACGGCCTCACCCGCCTGATTGTACGTTTCGTGCCGGGTCGTGACGATGCCGCGATCCGGCTTCGAGCGGGACCGGCGGACGGCGGTGACGACGACCGTGCCGGACAGGGTATCGCCGGGCCGCACCGGCTGCGTCCAGCGGACCTCGTCCATGCCCGGCGAGCCGATGATCGACCGGGGCCAGAGCTTCAGGTCGAAGAACAGCCGCAGCGTCACGCACAGGGTGTGCAGGCCGGAGGCGACGAGGCCGCCGAAGGCGGAGCCGCGGGCGGCGTCCGGATCGGTATGGAAATACTGCGGATCGAAGCCTTCGGCGAACCCGATGATATCGGCCTCGTCAAGCGTGATCGCCCCCGTTTCGAAGCACATGTCCGGTTCGATGTCGTCGAGAAAGTAGTCCGGGCCTGTCTGCATGTCGCCTCCCCTTCGCCAGGCGCGTTCTGCCCTGTCGCCCCGCGCCGGTCAACGGCAGAGCGTCAAAGCGGGTTATCGGGATGTTTACCAACTCAGGCGATTGTGAAGACCGGTTGGCAACTCCGCGAAACCCTCCGCCTGCCCCAGCGTTGCCGCGATTGGCGGTGATACTTGCTGAACGCAGCGGACAACTGTAGGTTCGCGGCCCTGATGGACGTCCGGCGGAACACGTTGATGAAAGCACCTTTCCCGACCAGGCTCGGCATATTGATCATTGCCCTGCCGCTGATTGCCGCCTGCAGCAGCAATGCCTCGCGGGTCAGGCCGCTGCCGCCGATGCCGACGGGTCCGGTGGTCAACGAACCGCTGCCCGACGCGCCGGGCCTGACCAACGAGGGGCCGGACACGCCGCCGCAGCTGCCGTTCGAACCGGCAACCGACGGCGGAACCGTCGACCCGCAGGTCGCCTCCATCCCGCAGGCCCAGAACACGCCCGAGCAGGGAGACGTGCTCGGCCAGTGGGCCCTGGTCGGCCCGGGCGATTCCTGCCAGCTTTTCGTTACCCTGACGAGCTGGACCGGCGGTCACCGCGCCTCGACGCGCGGCTGCGCCTCGCCGGAGCTGACCAGCGTCGGCGCCTGGAACATCGAGGGCAATCTCGTCGTGCTGAAGGACAATGACGGCAACCCGGTCGCCCGCCTCGCCAAGACGGGCGCGACCCAGTATGCCGGCCGCCTCGATCTCGGCGGCAATGTCTCGATGAGCCGCTAGCGCCCGCGCCCGATATCAAGTCCGAAATCAGGCCCGAAATCAGGCTTGCTCCGCGTGCCATTGCGCGCGAAGCCATATATCCTATTTTCCGCTTGCCAACCCACGCCGTCGCGGGCCTGATAGCCGACGATCCCATCCTGTCCCGCTAATCGAGAAGCCCTTTCCCGTGGCGGACGGATCCTCACCATAGCCCCTCGGAGCGTTCCATGGCCGAATACGAACTCTACTGCTTCGCCCAGTCGGGCAATTCCTACAAGGTTGCCCTGATGCTCGAGACGACCGGGCAGTCCTGGAGCCCGCGTTTCGTCGATTTCTTCAACGGCGAAACCCGCTCGCCCGACTATCACGAGGTCAACATCATGGGCGAGGTGCCGGTTCTCGTGCGCGGCGACATGCGACTGAGCCAGTCGGGTGTGATTCTCGACTATCTCGCCGAGCAGACCGGACAATACCGCTGGACCAGCGAGGACGAACGCCGCGACATCCTGCGCTGGCTCTTGTTCGACAACCACAAGCTGACCGGCTACACCTCGGTCTATCGCTTCATGCGCAATTTCATCGAGGAACCGAACCTCGCGGTCCTCGATTTCCTCGGCGGCCGGGTCAAGACCGCCTATTCGGTGTTCGACGCGCATATGAAGGACCGCGACTGGGTCGTCGGCGACCGGGCGACCATCGCCGACCTGTCGATCTGCGGCTACCTGTTCTACGAAGACGAGATCGGCGTCGATTTCGCCGCCGACTATCCCGCGATCGCCGCCTGGCTGGAGCGCATCAAGGCGCTGCCCGGCTGGAAGCACCCCTACGATCTGATGCCCGGCCATCCGCTGCCGAAGGGGTGAGGCCTGCGTGGCGGTCGCGCGCTACTGGGCGTCCGGCAGCGTGACTTTCCGCTCCGCCAGCACGTCGCAGACCGGGACCTGGCAGCTCAGCCGGCTCTCCGGCCTGCGCTCGACGGCGGCGAAGTCGAGCATGTCATCCTCGTGCTCGCTCATGTCGGCGAGCTGATCGACGATCTCCGGATCGAAGAAAGCGTGGCAGGTGGCGCAGGCCGCCGAGCCGTTGCATTCGGCCGTGATGCCGTCGACGCCGTTGTCGAGCGCTGCCTGCATCACCGAGGTGCCGGCTTCGGCCTCGACCGCGACCTCGGCGCCGTCGGGCTTGACGAAGGTGAAACGGATCATGCGCGTCACCCTCCCACCGTCCAGCGAACCGGCAGCGACACCGGGCCGCGGAAGACCCAGCCCCGCTCGACCGGTGGCGGATCGCCCTTCAGGACGAGGCCGGGCAGGCGCCTGAACAGCTTCGGCACGGCGACCTCGCCGACCATCTGCCGCGCAACCCAGGTTCCCGCGCAGAAATGCGGCCCGGCGCCGAAGCCCAGATGCTGGACCTTCGGGCGGTTGATATCGAAATCGTTGGCGCCGTCGAACCGCGAGGGATCGCGATTGGCCGCGCCGACGCAGATGCCGAGCTGATCGCCCTCCTTCAGGACGGTATCGCCGAGCGTGGTGTCGCAGGCGACGCGGCGCGGATACATGCCGATCGGCGAGACCCAGCGCACCGCTTCCTCGAAGGCCTTGGCGAACAGCTTCGGATTGGCCTCGGCCTGGCGGCGCTGGTCGTCGTTCTGCAGGAGCCCGAGCACCGTCGTCAGGATCGAATCGCGCGGCTCGTTCAGGCCGCCACCGACGATGACCTTGATGTTGGCGCGGATCTGGTCGATGGAATGGGGATGCTCGGCATGCGCCATCGACGACAGGATCGTCGCGTTGCGCTCGGCCCGGTGCTTGCCCAGGACCGCTTCGATCGCCGCGTCGATCCCCTCCGACGCCTCCCGGGCGCGGGCATCGATCTCCGGGTCGGCGTGATAGTTGCCGACCCCGTCCATCAGCGCCTGCGACCACCGCGCCAGGTCCTGCCAGGCAACGCCCTCGAAGCCCAACAGCGCGCTCAACGCGCGGGAGGCCATCGGGGCTGCGAAACTGTCGAACAGATCGGCCTCGCCGCGATCGGCAAACGCGTCGATCAGATCGTCGGCGATCTCCTCGAAGACCGGCCGCCATTCCGTCTTGACGATGCCGGGGCGAAACGACGGCTCGACCGCCATGCGCTCGTTCCTGTGCGCCTCGTCATCCTTGCGCATCAGGGAGTGGCCCATAACCTTGTTCATCAGCGACTTCGGGTTCGTCGAGGCGAAGACGGCATGGTTGCGCTCGACCGTCATGATGTCGTCGAACCGCGTGACGAGATGGATCGCGGCGCAGTCGAGCCAGACCGCCGAGCCGATGTCCCTGACCCTGTCGAACACCGGATAGGGATCGGCCATCATCTCCTCGATGGTCACGTCCGACACGGTCTGAACGGCGCTAGCCATGGCATCTCCTCCAAACTTGTTTGGAACAATCCCAGACTGCGCGGCGCCCATTGTCAATTCGATTGATTGAATGCACTCTATCGAAAAATTCGATCGAGGTGATTTTCGATGAAGCGGCAGATCCTTAAGACCGATTTCGCGGCGCTGCAGATCCTGCAATATGTCCACGATCTGGGATCGTTCTCGCTGGCGGCGGAAGAACTCGGCATCACGCAATCAACCGTCAGCTACGCGATCGCGCAGTTGCGGGAGACCTTCCGCGACCCGCTTTTCGTGCGTGAAAACAACCGTACCGTCGCGACCGACCAGTGCCGCGTCATCGTCGGCCATGCCGCGACGCTGCTGGAGACCTTCGAGGGCCTTGCCGCCGACCGCACCTTCGATCCCGGGCGCGAGGAGGGTCGTGTGGCGGTCTCCTGCAACCACTATGAGCGGGTGACGCTGCTACCCGCCCTGATCGCCGACCTGCGGCGCCGGGCGCCGGGTCTGCGCCTGCGTTTCGTAAGCTCGCATGCCCGCGGCGAAGAGCAGCTCAAGCGCGGCGAATGCGACATCCTGCTCGGACCGGTGCAGTTCGTCGGCGAGACGGTGTTCAAGCGGCACGTCTGTTCGGACACGTATGTCTATGTGATGGACCCGAACAACCCGCTGGCCAGGGGCGATCTCACCGGCGAGCGGATCGCCGGGGCGCGCCACGCGGTGGTGCAGTTTGCCGGCGGCTGGCGGCCTGGCTATTTCGGCGCCTTCGAGAGCCTCGGCATCGAGCTTAAGACGGCGGTCGAGCTGTCGGAATACGGCGACCTCGGCGCCTATCTGAAGGGAACGGACCTGATCGCCTGCACGCCGCGCAGGCTGGCCGAACGGACCATGCCCGGCCTGACGATCCGGGACCTGCCGATCCGGATCCCCCTGAATGTGGACATGTTCTGGACGACGCGGACGAACATGTCCGACCTGTTCCGCTGGCTGCGCGGCCGCATCGTCGCGACCGTGCGGGAGACGCGCCGCGACGCCGGCAACGAGGCCCGATAGGCGCCTACATCCGCCGTTCGACCATCTTCTTCTTGATCTCGGCGATCGCCTTGGCCGGATTGAGCCCCTTCGGACAGGTCTGGGCGCAGTTCATGATCGTGTGGCAGCGATAGAGCCGGAAAGGATCTTCCAGATCGTCGAGCCGCTCGCCGGTCGCCTCGTCGCGGCTGTCGGCGATCCAGCGATAGGCCTGCAGCAGCACGGCCGGGCCGAGATAGCGGTCGGAATTCCACCAGTAGGACGGGCAGGAGGCCGAGCAGCAGGCGCACAGGATGCATTCGTAGAGGCCGTCGAGCTTCTCGCGGTCCTCGTGGCTCTGCTTCCATTCCTTTTCCGGCTGCGGCGTCGTCGTCTGCAGCCAGGGCTGGATCGACTGGTGCTGGGCGTAGAAATTGGTCAGGTCGGGAACCAGATCCTTGATCACCGGCATGTGCGGCAGCGGGTAGATCTTGATGTCGCCCTCGATCTCGTCCATGCCCTTGGTGCAGGCGAGCGTGTTCATGCCGTCGATATTCATCGCGCAGGATCCGCACACCCCCTCGCGGCAGGAGCGGCGCAGGGTCAGCGTGGAATCGACGGTGTTCTTGATCCACAGCAGCGCATCGAGAACCATCGGCCCGCAATCGTCGAGATCGACGTGATAGGTGTCGATCGTCGGATTATTGCCGTCATCCGGATTCCAGCGATAGACCCGGAACGTGCGGGTGTTCTTGGCGCCCTCCGTCTTGTCCCAGACCTTGCCCTCGGACATCGTCGAGTTTTTCGGAAGCGTAAGCTGGACCATCAATCTACCTTTCGGTCAGGGGCCGGTTCGGGCCGTATCGTATATCAGTTGGACTGCTGGGCGCATTTGCCCGGCGCGGTCGTGAAGAACATCGCCGCGGCGCCCAGATCGTCATGCGCGGCTGCTGCGCGAAGCCGTTCCTGCTCGGCCTCGTCCTGTGTGATGACAGCGATGAAGAAAGCGTAAGCATCGGCGTTAAGATCGTCCTGTGCCCGGTCCGCGATGCATTCGCAGATCGGCTGCGGCATGTTCGACATCTCGCCGCAGGCCGTGACGATGGTCGCGCGATCGTCGGCGCGGTCGTCAGCGTAGGCGAGGCCGGCGGCGGCAAGGCCGATCGCGGCGGCGGTGAATAGGGTCCTGCATGCCACGGTCATGTCCGGTTCTCCACCTTGTTGTGTTGATAGATGGCGTTCGCCGTCGTTTCGGCGAGCAGGGTGTAGCCGTTTGCCGCAAGCGCTGCCGCGCAATCGCTGCGCCAGTGCTCGGCGACATCCGTCTCCAGGAGCACCGCGCGCGGCAGCAGGGCGTCGGGCGCGGAGGCCAGGAACGGCACCAGCGCCCGGTCCTCGAAGCCCTCGATATCGATCTTCAGGACGTCCATTGCCGCAAGCCCCGCCTCTTCGACGAGGTCGAGCAACGGCCGCACCGCCACCGCGTAGCGATCCTCCGGCCGGAAGGCGACGGCCTTGAGCAGGGACGATTGCCCGCTATTGCCGCCGGCGCTGCCATGCAGCGTCGCCGTGCCAGCCTCTTCGCCGACGGCCGACTGGATGACGCTCACCCGCTCCGCGCCGTTCGCCGCGATGTTGAAGCGCAGCCGGTCGGCCATCGCCGGATGCGGCTCGATCGCCAGCACCCGGCCCGCCGGCCCGACGCGGCGGGCGGCCCACAGCGCATAGAGCCCGACATTGGCACCGACATCGACGAAGACGCCTCCGTTTCCAAGGAACGGCTTAAGCGCGCGGCGTTCGTCCCGGTCGGGCAGCCGGCCGCGCGCCATCGCCACCCGGTCGGAATGGTTCTCCGCCGGATAGGCGCGCAGGCGGATCTCCTCGGCCTCGATATCGAAGGGGCCCGGCGCCAGCCGGACGACCACCTGCCGGAGCCTTGCCCGCGAGACCGGACCGAGCGAACGCGAATCGGCAAGCCGCCAGAGCGTCCGGCTGAAGCCGCCGGGGCGGCTGTCGCCGAAACGGCCGGCCGCCTGCACGCTGTTGTCGGCTATCCGCGCGTTGCCCATCATCACTCTGCCGGCGATACCGCAGCTCTGCTCAATACACCCGCGCCTTCGGCTCGATATACTGGATATCGTTGGTCATCGTGTAGGAATGCACCGGCCGGTAGTCGATCTTGACCGTCTGGGCCTGGGTGTCGGCCCAGGCGAGCGTATGCTTCATCCAGTCCTTGTCGTCCCGATCGGGATAGTCCTCGCGGGCATGCGCGCCACGGCTTTCGGTGCGGTTCACCGCGCTTTCCATGGTGACGACGGCAAGCGAGATCAGGTTGTCGAATTCCAGCGTCTCGACGAGATCGGTGTTCCAGATCAGCGAGCGGTCGCTGACGCCGATATCCTTCTCGGCCTGCCAGACGCCGTGGATCAGATCCTTGCCTTCGTCGAGCACCTCGCCGGTGCGGAACACCGCGCAATTGGTCTGCATGGTCTTCTGCATGTCGAGGCGCAGCTTCGCGGTCGGCGTGCCGCCGTCGGCGTAGCGGAAATGGTCGAGACGCTCGAGCGAATTCATGCCGGCGTCCTTTGGCAGGTCGGTGTGCTTCTCGCCCGGCTCCAGCGTCTCGGCGCAGCGCAGGCCGGCGGCCCGGCCGAACACGACGAGGTCGATCAGCGAATTCGAGCCGAGCCGGTTGGCGCCATGCACCGACACGCAGGCCGCCTCGCCGATCGCCATCAGGCCCGGCACCACCGTGTCGGGATCGTCGCCGACCTTGGTCAGCACCTCACCGTGATAGTTGGTCGGGATGCCGCCCATGTTGTAATGCACCGTCGGCAGCACCGGGATCGGCTCCTTGGTGACGTCGACGCCGGCGAAGATGCGGGCGGATTCGGAAATGCCCGGCAGCCGCTCGGCCAGCACCTTCGGATCGAGATGATCCAGGTGCAGGAAACAGTGGTCCTTTTCCTTGCCAACGCCGCGGCCCTCGCGCATCTCGATCGTCATGGCACGGCTGACGACGTCGCGCGAGGCGAGGTCCTTGGCGTGCGGCGCGTAGCGCTCCATGAAGCGCTCGCCCTCGGAATTGGTAAGATAGCCGCCCTCGCCGCGCGACCCTTCGGTGATCAGGCAGCCCGAGCCGTAGATGCCGGTCGGATGGAACTGCACGAATTCCATGTCCTGCAGCGGCAGCCCGGCGCGCAGCACCATGGCGTTGCCGTCACCGGTGCAGGTATGCGCCGAGGTGCAGGAGAAATAGGCGCGGCCATAGCCGCCGGTGGCCAGGATCGTCTTGTGCGCCCGGAACCGGTGCAGCGTGCCGTCGTCCAGGCACAACGCGACGACGCCGCGGCAGGCGCCCTCGTCATCCATGATCAGGTCGATGGCGAAATACTCGATGAAGAACTCGGTCGCGTGCCGCAGCGACTGGCCATAGAGCGTGTGCAGCATGGCATGGCCGGTGCGGTCGGCCGCCGCGCAGGTGCGGTGGGCGGTGCCCTCGCCGAAATTCGTCGTCATGCCGCCGAACGGGCGCTGATAGATCTTGCCTTCCTCGGTGCGCGAGAACGGCAGCCCGTAGTGCTCGAGTTCGTAGACGGCGGCGGGCGCGTGCCGGCACAGATACTCGATCGCGTCCTGGTCGCCGAGCCAGTCGGAGCCCTTGACGGTGTCATACATGTGCCAGCGCCAGTCGTCCGGCCCCATATTGCCGAGCGAGGCGGCGATGCCGCCCTGGGCGGCCACGGTGTGGCTGCGGGTCGGGAACACCTTGGTGATGCAGGCCGTCTTCAGGCCGGATTCGGCGGCCCCCAGCGTGGCGCGCAGGCCGGCGCCGCCGGCGCCGACGACGACGACGTCGAAGGTGTGGTCGGTGAAGGGATAGGCGCGACCGTTGACGCTGGGCGCGCCGTCCGGCGTTCCGCTGCCGTTGGATTGACCGTTTGATGCCATGTCAGCCTCCGAAGGCGAGCTTGAGGATCGCGAAAACCGCGGACAGTCCCACGATTACGCAGAAGAAGGTGTTCGCGATCAGCAGAACGAGCTTGTTGAATTCGCTGTGAACATAATCTTCGATGATCACCTGCATGCCGAGCTTCATGTGAATGGTCACCGAGGTGACGGCGAGCAGCAGCAGGATGGCGATGACCGGCGAGCCGATCGTCGCCGCCACGGTGCCGTATCCCTCGCCCGCCAGCACGATGACGAGCAGCACGAAGAAGATCGTCAGCGGCACGTTGGCCAGCGCGGTGAGCCGCTGCATCCAGAAATGCTCGGTGCCGTCCTTTGCCGAACCAAGCCCGCGAACGCGTCCAAGGGGTGTGCGCATGGTGCTGATCCTCACATCACCAGATAGCCGATGATCCACAACAGGATCGTCAGCGAGACGGAGCCGATGACCGTCGCCCAGGCCATGGTGTTGGCGGTCTTAAGCTCGAACCCGTGGCCAAGGTCCCAGACGAAGTGGCGCAGCCCCCCCAGCATGTGGTGGATGAGCGCCCAGGTGAAGCCGAACAGGACGATCTGGCCGAGGATCGAACCGAACAGCCCGTTGACGACGTTGAACGACCCCTTGCCGGAGGCCGCGGCGACCAGCCACCAGGCAAACAGCGCCATGCCGAAATACAGGCCGGCGCCGGTGATCCGGTGAAAGATGGACATCACCATCGTGATGATCGGACGGAAAACCTGGAGATGGGGAGATAGTGGCCTGTCGGCCGCACGTCTGGCGTCGGTCATCGCTACCCGCTCGATTGTGCCGCAGGACATCCGCTCAAGGCGCGCGAACCGCGCCCGGGGGGACATCGGCGACTGTTGCCTGCGTCGAGTCGAGTTTTACCGCGCCGCAACACGGCTGGCAACGCATGCGCATCACGCGGTCCGAACAAACACATCCGCAATTGGTTGAAGCCGCGGGGTGTTCCGGTAATTGGGTCCATGGCGGGCGGGAATACGACCTTGCGTCACACCGGTTGCGATGGTTGCGTCACAACACCCCCTCTCCCTCGTCATCCCGGACGGCTGACAAGCCGAGCCGGGATCGGGGAGCCCGTGTTGGTGCCGGTGGGACTCCGCACCGCCTCGGTTCTCCGATCCCGGATATTCGCTGTCGCGAATTCCGGGATGACGAGGGTGAGGGCGGTATCCGGCCCTGCTCGGCCGTCACCAATTCTGTCTTCCACGATGGAAGCGGTGTCTTGGCATCGCCCGCCAATCCCCCTCCGTGTCATTGCCGGGCTTGTCCCGGGAATCCAGTAACCCCGTGCGCTTGCTTGGTTTTTCGGCCGTGCTCCAGATGCCAGCACACGGAGTACTGGATCATCCGCCTTCGCGGATGATGACGTCTGAGGGGGTGGGACGTCACGAGTCCTTCAGCCGCCGATTACTCGAAAAGCCATGTCAAGCAATCGGTTAGGCGAAGTCGTCGGATTTAAACCGGGCAGTAGTGGAAAACGTCCGGGGATGACAGCTTAGTGGGAGCCGGCAGGACGCAGACCTCTCCCTCGTCATCCCGGCCGCAGGCGAAGCCGGAGAGCCGGGATCGGGGAGCCCGTGTTGGTGCCGGTGGGACTCCGCACCGCCTCGATTCCCCGATCCCGGATATTCGCTGTCGCGAATTCCGGGATGACGAGGGTGAGGGCGGTATCCGGCCCTGCTCGGCCGTCATCCCCTGCTCGACAGGGCTGCGCACCCGGCAGGATGCGCAGCCACGCATTACAATTGCGCCGGACCGCTATTCCGGCGCCGGCGTCGGCTCTACCACCGCCTCGACCGCCAGGCCGATCGAGAGCAGCGTGCGGTCGCTGCCGGCAAGGCCGTCCAGTTCCAGGCCGACCGGCAGGCCGTCCTTTGTCAGGCCGATCGGAACGGTCAGCCCCGGAATGCCGGCATTGGAGCCCGGGTCCGTGTTGCGGATGAGGGTCTGGAAGGTCGGCACTTCCCTGCCGTTCAGCATGACGGTCATGTCCGACCCCTCGATCGGCTGGGCCGGCAGCGGCGTCGTCGGGAAGACCAGCGCGTCGGCACCGCTGTCGGCAAGCGCCGTCTCGTAGGCGGCGATCAGCGCCGGGCGCACCGTCGCCATCACGTCCTCATAGACCGCCCGCGGCGGCGCCTCGTCGCCGAGCACCAGGTTGTCCATGACGAACTTCACGTCCGGGCTCTTGACCTGCGCCGCGACCGCCTCGATGCCATCGGCCGCGCCGTGTTTCTTGACGAACGCGTCGAGATCGTCCTTCACCTCGACCAGCGCGATCGGAAAGCCGGCCTTGCCGGCGAGATCGACGATATCGATATCGACGATCGTCGCGCCGCCGGCTTCCAGCCTGGCGATCGCCGCGTCGAACAGCCGCTTGGTTTCCGGATCGAGATCGCCGACGAACTGCGCCGGCCGGGCAAGCGTGATCCCGTCGAGCGCCGCCGGGTCGACCGGATCGCTATCGCCGGTGATGATCGTGTCGAGCAGCACAAGGTCCTCGATCGACCGGGCCATCGGCCCGGCGGTGTCGCGGGTGTGCGAGATCGGCACGATGCCGTCTGCCGGATAGCGGCCCATGGTCGGGCGCAGGCCGGCAAGGCCGTTAAGCGCTGCCGGGATGCGCACCGAGCCGCCGGTATCGGTGCCGAGCGCCGCCGGCGCCATGCGCGCGCCAACCGCGGTCCCGCTGCCGCCGCTCGAGCCGCCGGCGAAGCGATCGGCGGCATAGGCGTTGCCGACCGCCCCGAAGGCGGCGTTGTTGGAGGTAATCCCGAAGGCGAGCTCGTGCATGTTGGTCTTGCCCAGCAGGATCGCGCCCGCATCGGTCAGTTTCCGCAGCACCGGGGCATGCTCGGACGGCACGAACCCTTTCAGCGCTTCCGTGCCGGCGGTCGTCGCAAGCCCGGCGGAATTGATGTTGTCCTTGGCGACGATTGGCACGCCATGCAGCGGCCCGGTCGCCTCGCCGGCCTTCACCACTGCATCAGCCTTGTCGGCGGCGGCGCGTGCGCCCTCGGCGTCGAGCAGGATGAAGGCGTTCAGCCCCGCGCCGGCCTCGGCCCGCGCGATCAGCGCGTCGACAAGCTGGCGGGAGGTGATCTTGCCGTCGCGGATCGCGGCGGCGGCCTCGGTGGCGGTCAGTTCGGTCACGTCGGTCATTTGCGCGCTGGCTCTTTCCGTCATCGCCAACAGCGCGGCAAGGCCGGCCAGGGCCGCCGCCGCGAATGTTGATTTCATCATTGCTGTCCTCCCTATAGACGTTGGTGTCGAACGTCACTGGCCCGAGAGTGCAGTATGGGCAGCCGACGCCGAGCCGCGTGCAAGGCAAGCAGAAACGGGCCCGGCACGCGTCCTCAGTTTTGAGGACCGGATGTTTTTTAAGGACCGGGCGTCTTTGAGGATTGGGCGTTTTTGAGGATTGGGCTGGCCGATCAGCGCAAAAGGGCAGTCGCCAACCCGCTGCGGGTGCGGGCGCCCGCCTTGTCGATGGCCCGCGTCAGATGCGTGCGCACCGTGGTCGGCGCGATGCCCAGTTCGGCGGCGATTTCCGCGTCGCGATAGCCGCTTGCCGCAAGCGCGGCGACCTCCGCCTCGCGGGCCGTCAGGCTGAACCGATCGCAGATCCGGGCTGCGTCAAAGGTCCGCCGGCCTTCGGTTTCGGCCGACCGGTGCGCGGTCTTCAGCGCGGTCGCGAACGCCTTGCCGACCTCGTTGAGAAGCTTCAGGTCGCCGGCGCCGTAATTCTCGCGGCGCTTCGACCGCCAGATCCGCAGGTCACCAATGTTGCGGTCGCCGTCATAGGCATAGAAGTTCATGCCCCACCACAGCCCGTCGCGATGCAGGAAATCGTTGAAGAATTCGGTCCGCACCAGGTCCGGCTGGGGCATCACCTCGACCACGGCGGTCGCCCGGCGGCGCGCCTGCAGCTTGAAGGTGATCGGATCGTGATACTGGAAATGCGCCTCGTAGCGGGCGAGATTGGCGGGATCCATGTTGAGATGGACGCCGGCCTCGAAGCAGCCGGTCGCCGCGTTCCATTCGTAGGACGCGAAATAGTCCGCATCGAACAGATCGAGCACGTGCCGGCCGATCGCCGCCCGCATTTCGCCTGGCTGGCGCGCATGCGTCAGTTCCTGGGTCAGGGCAAGAAGTGCGGCGACCCGATCAGCGGACAGGGCGAAGCCCATGGGCTCGGTTTTCCGTTACGTATCTGCGGGCGTAACGGACATCCTGAGCCCCAACGGGCTCAACGTCAATCGCGGGCCGGGATCAACGCGGCATCGCCACCCAGTAGTCGAGGTCCAGGATCACCGCCGGGTCGTACTTTCCGTCATCATCGAACAGGGGCAGATCGGCGCAGGCGCGGTCCTTGGTGGCGACGGTCCGCAGGCGCAGCGCCCCGACATCGGCGCGGCCCGGCAGGTCCGCCGTTTCCAGCACCTGCGACCACGCATAGACCGTATCGCCGGCAAACAGCGGCGCGACGTGGCGGCCGCCATTGATCGCGGCGATATGGAAGGCGTTGGCAAAGCCGTTGAACGACAGCGCCCGGGCCAGGCTGATGACATGGCCGCCATAGATGAGCCGCCGGCCGAACCGGCCCTTGCCCTCCGTGTGCTGGTTGAAGTGCACCCGGGCGGTGTTCTGATAGAGCCGGGTCGCGAGCTGATGCTCGGCCTCCTCGACCGTCATGCCGTCGACGTGGTCGATCTGCTCCCCGGCTTCGTAATCGGCGAACCGGTGCGGGCTGCCGGACAGATGCCAGTCCCAATGGGCGCCGCTGATCACCGGAATGGCATCGCCGAGCGTGTCGGCGGCCAGCGCGGCCGGCACCTGCGGCACCTGCGGGACCAGGGCGGGGCCTAAGGGGTCGCGCTTCCTGACCATCACCCAGCGGGTATAGTCGAGAACCAGCGTGCCGTGCTGGTTGTGGCCCTGCGTGCGCACATAGACGACGCCGGTCTTGCCGTTCGAGTTTTCCTTGATGCCGATCACCTCGGAGGTCGCCGACAGCGTGTCGCCGGGATAGACCGCGTGGAGGAACCGGCAGCCGGCATAGCCGAGATTGGCCACCGCATTGAGCGAGATGTCGGGCACGGTCTTGCCGAACACGATGTGAAAGACGAGCAGGTCGTCGACCGGGCTGTGCGGATAGCCCACGGTGCGCGCGAACGCGTCGGCCGACTGGACGGCGAAGCGCGATCCGTAGAGCGCGGTATAGAGCGCCTGGTCGCCTGATGTCACGGTGCGCGGCGTCGCGTGCCGGATCGTCTCGCCGACGGTGAAATCCTCGAGATAGCGGCCTGTCGTGGTCTTGGTCGCGGTCATGGGCATCGTTGTGGTCCCGGCTTGATGTCCGCATTGGCGATAGGGCTGTGCGCGGCTCGCCGCCTCATAGCCCAATTCGGCGGAGAATTCGATGCTTGAGGTGTGACAAGCCTAAGGCTTGTTCCGCTCCGCGCTGATCTTGATCGCCTCCGACAGCGCCACCATCCGGATCGCCATTTCCGCATGCAGCCGCTCGACCATCCGGCCATTCAGCGAAATCGCCCCCTTGCCGGCATTCTCCTCCAGACTGAAGGCATCGATGATGGTTCGCGCCTGCTCCAACTCGTCGGGGCTCGGGGCGAAGACCTCGTTGGCCGCCTCGATCTGGGTCGGGTGAATGAGCGTCTTGCCGTCCATGCCGAGATCGCGTGCCTGTTCGCACTCCTCGCGGTGCCCGTCGATATCGCGGAAATCATTGTAGACCCCGTCGATGATGTCGAGCCCGAAGGCGCGGGCGGCCAGGATCACGGTGGTCAGCCAGGGCAGCATCGTCGCGCGGCCCTCGACGAAACGGGCGCGGGTCTCCTTGGCAAGATCGTTGGTGCCCATCACCATCACGGTCAGCGGACTGGCGTCGTGTCCGGCGCAGCCGGCGATATCCTGGATGTTCAGGATCGACGCCGGCGTCTCGATCATCGCCCAGATCGGGATGCCGCGGCCGGCCGCATGGATCCGGCTGGAAACCAGATCGATATCGCCGCTGCTATCGGGCTTCGGCACCAGGATCGCGTCGGGCCCCGCCTCGATCGCCGCGTCGAGATCGGCGTCACCCCACTCAGTCGACAGCGCGTTGATGCGGATGATCAATTCGCGGCTGCCATAGGCGCCCGAGGTCACCGCCTCGCAGACCTGGTCGCGGGCGGCCTCCTTCACGTCCGGCGCCACGGCGTCTTCCAGATCGAGAATGATCGCATCGGCGGGAAGCGTCTTGGCCTTTTCCAGCGCCCGGGCGTTCGAGCCCGGCATGTAGAGAACGCTGCGGCGGGGGCGGATGGTGGTCATGGGGAAAATCCGTTGATGGTCGGTGAAAGCGCGTCACTGGCCGAGCCGGCCATGGGGTCGGCCGAACCCTATACTCTTCGTTGCGGCCATGTCACCTCCGTCAAGGAGGCGCAGTCCCAGCAAAGTCCCCCAGCAAAGTCACCCCGCAAAGCTTGGGGCCGCCGAAGCCCCTGCATGCGCCGAACCTGCGGCAGGCGATGACCAGCCCTGCGGTCCCCGCACCCGCGCCGGCTGGACGCGCGCCGTCATTGCCTGTACTGCACCGGTTTCGACACCCGGACGCACGGGTGGCGCGTTCAAACTTCGGCGGAGTTCCCATGCCTACGCTTCTGACCATTTCCTCCTGGGTCTCCCGCGGCCATGTCGGCAATTCGGCCCTGGAATTTCCGCTGATGCGGCGCGGTATCGAGGTGGTGGCGCTGCCGACGCTGGTGCTCGCCCACCATCTCGGCCACGCCCGCGAGGTCACCAGGACCGCGACCCCGGACCTCCTGTCGATCGGCCGCGACGTGCTGGTCTCGCCGACGCCGCATCCCGTCGACGGCGTGCTGGTCGGCTTCCTCGCCTATCCCCAGCAGGCCGAGGCGATCGCCGGCCTGGTCGCCGAGGCGCGCGCCTACAAGGAGGGTATCCCGCTGCTGGTCGACCCGATCGCCGGCGATGCGGGCGAACTCTATGTCGATCCGCCGGTGGTCGACGAGATCCGCGCAAGCCTCCTGCCGATGGCCGACATCATCATGCCCAATGTTACCGAGCTTGCCGCGCTGTGCACGCCCGACAAGCTCGCCGACGGTCCGAAGCTGAAGGAAGACGAGATCATCGACATGGCCCGCTCGCTCGGCGTGCCGGTCGTCATCGTCACCTCGGCGCCGGCCAGCGAACCCGGCCGCATCGCCAATCTCGTCGTCACCGATGAGTTCGTCGTCAAGGTCGAGGCGCCCTTCGTCGATGTCCATGTCCACGGCACCGGCGATATCGTCTCCGGCCTCGTGCTCGGCGAGATCGTCTCCGGCGCCGATATCGTGCCGGCCCTGTCGACGGCGGTCGGCGTCGTCCACGACGTGCTCAAGGTCACCGCCGATCTCGGCAAGGACGAACTGGCGCTCGCCGCCGCGCAGAAATTCATCGCCGAGCCGCGCACGACGCCCGATGTCGCCATGCTCTAGGGGCAATGCTGTAAGGACGGATCCGTGACCTGGCCGGAGACCTGGATTGCCGGGGTCGACGGCTGCCGCGGCGGCTGGATCGCGGTCCTGCTGGACACCTCCGGCAAAAACCCACCGCGCGTCCGGATCGCCACGGCCTTCGCCGAGATCCCCGCCTTTGCGGAAAGCCCGGCGATCATCGCCGTCGACATGCCGATCGGCCTGCCCGATCGCCAGCAGGGGGCGGGGCGGGCCTGCGAGATCGCGGTCCGGCGGCTGCTGGGCCCGCGCCAGTCGAGCGTCTTTTCCATTCCCGCCCGCGCAGCCGTCATGGAATCGGACGACTACCGCCGCGCCTGCGCGATCTCGGCAGACCTGTCCGAGCCGCCGCGCAAGGTCTCCAAACAGGCCTTCAACCTGTTTCCCAAGATCAAGGAAGTCGACGCCTGCCTGCGCGATGATGTCCGCCTGCGCGCCCGGGTCTTCGAAACCCATCCGGAAGTCTGCTTCCTCCACATGAATGACGGCGCGCCGGCAAGCCTGCCCAAGAAGATCAAGAGCCGCGTCAATCCCGACGGCCTCGAGGAACGCCGGGCGCTTTTGCGGGCGCACGGATTTGCCACCGGCTTTCTCGAAGATGGCCGTCGTCCGCCGAAGCCGGCCAAGGCGGACGACTTCATCGATGCCTGCGCGACGGCCTGGTCGGCCAAGCGGATCCTGCGTGGCGAGGCGACCTGCTATCCGCCCGATCCGCCGCGCGACGGCTTCGGCCTGGAAATGGCGATCCGGGCTTAGATATACAGGGCACGCCTGTCTTTTATTACTTCGCCGTGTTATCGAATATCATGCTGCGGGGGCGGTATTTGAGAGCCCGACGGCTCTTCTCCAGCCCAGGAGGATGCATGATGTTCAGAGTTATCGGTATTGCGACCGCGCTTGTTGTCGTTTCCACACTGTCGGCGACCGCCAGAACGGAGTATCAGGGGACGTTTTTCATCACCAAGGCGAACCAGACCTGCATCGATCAGGGCCTGTCGATCGGCCAGTTCGGCCTCGTTCGGTTCCGGCCGGCCAATGTCGGCGACAATGACGGCGTCACCCGCTTCGGTATCCACTACCAGCGCTACGCCCTCGGCCACTTCATCGACGGCAAGATCACCAGGAAATTCAAGCCCATGACCGGCGCGTCGATCACCGCCGGGTTCACGACCTGGGACAACGCCGAAATCAAATACACCGAACTGCATCCAAAGCCGGTCAAGGCAAGCATCGAGAAGATCGCCATGACGGTCGTCATCAACAATTTCGGCGGCACCGATGGCTGCAAGCTGACCTTGAGCGGCGCCGCCACGCAGGACCCCGACGAACCGGCGTTCGGCCAGTAGGCCGCAATCCGCGTTTGAGCCAGGGTCCGCCGCCCGGCGGGTGGCGGCCCCGGGGGCCCGGGGGGGGGGCCGGAGCCCTGCAATGAAGCACCGAGCCGGATGTGCGCCGGTAAATATTTTCTGTATCATGGTCCGGCGAAGTCGTTTTCGGCTTCTTCGGGAAGCGGATGAATATTTGAGTTAATAAGCAAAATTCGTTGGGAGGCGAATAATGGCCGATCTGAGCGTGTTCTTCATCACCAACCGCAATCTCTCCACCAAGGGCAAGCACCGCTGGTTCGGCAGCCGCTTCAACGAGGACGGACCGCATGCCCTGCGCTTCGGCACCGCGCGCGGCCGCAAGGATCCCGACAGCCAGTACGACTATGTCGTCGACAGCGTCGACATCGCGCCCGAAAGCCTGAAGGACATCAGCGACAAGAACCGGGTCATCGGCAGCCGCAAGGTATTCAAGGCGCTGCGCAAGAAGATGTCGGGCAAGGGCGCCTGCGACACGCTCGTGCTGATCCACGGCTATGCCTCGACCTTCGAATCCTCGCTGCAGCGCGGCCTGCAGCTCGCCGATCTCTACCGGCCGAACGGCAAGCCGCTCAACGTCGTGGTCTTCTCCTGGCCGGCCAACGGCGAGATGATCCCCTACATGTCCTATTTCAGCGACCGCAGCGATGCGCGCGATTCCGGCGAGGCGATGGCGCGCGCCTTCCTCATCCTACGCGACTACATCGTCTCGCTGAAGGATGGCGAGCACTGCGACCGCGCCATCCACCTGCTCGCCCACTCCATGGGCAATTACGCGCTGCGACATGGCGTGCAGCGGCTGCACCAGCGGCTCGGACGGGCGATGCCGCGGCTCTTTTCCGAGATCGTCCTGGCCGCCGCCGACGAAGACGACGACGCGCTCTCCGACATGCTGAAACTGAAGCCCCTGCCCGAGATCGGCCGGCGCGTCAGCGTCTATTTCGCGCCGCAGGACCGCGCCCTGGTCATTTCCGACACCACCAAGGGCAATCCGGACCGGCTCGGCTCGGACGGGCCGAAGCTGATCGACAACCTGCCCGCCAAGGTCGTGCTGGTCGACAGCCGCGATGTCGCCTTCGAGGGCACGCCCTGGACGGCGCATCAATATTACCGCACGAGCCCGCGCGTTGCCGAGGACATCACCACGACCCTGTCCGGCCTGCCCGTCGACCGGATTCCCGGGCGCACCTACATTCCCGACCAGCGCGCCTGGCGGATCCAGCCGGGCTGATCGCCCGCGACAGTCTGCCCCTCCCTAACAGCCGGCGGCTGCTCGCGCCGTCGGCCGAGCCTGTGCGCCCCGATCACGGCGCCCGACACATCGCCATAGGCCGCCTCGAAATCCGCGACATTTACTATGTGATCCGATTCCCGCGCTGCCATATTGGCGGGATTTTAATAATACGGTAATTAATCGGACAGGTGCAGGCGCTATAATGCGGGCCCAGGTATAAGAGCGCGGAAAAGCGCAATCCACGTAATGTCTATACTGATGGTCCGGGCAAGAAAACGCACCTTGCGACAGAAATAATCTCGAAAAGCGGGCTGAACAAGAGGTGTTTGGAGATATGAAGGCAAGGATAGTTTTGGCGGCGGGCCTTGTGGCCGGCTTCGCATCGGCGGGCGCGGCGACGGAGTTTCAGGGCGACTTCTTCGTCGTCAAGACGTCGAAGGCCTGCAACGAGTCACCCTATTTCGTCGGCGCCTATATTCGCGGCCGTTTCGCCCCCGCGGGGCTTTCGGGCAATGGCGACAGCACCAGCTACGGCCTGCATTGGGGCCGCTATTCCACTTCCTACGTGACCAAGGGCGAACCCACCAAGAAATTCGCCAAGGCCGACAGTGTCGGCATTCTCGCCGGCCACTGGGCGTGGCAGTCCTCGAAGGTGAGCTACCCGGAGATCTCGCCCGCCAAGATCAAGGAAAACACCGGCAAGATCGACATGGTGGTGAAGATCAAGAACGCCGACGGCTTCAAGAACTGCAACGTCACCCTGGACGGATCGGTCACCAAGCGTCCCGGAAGCTAAGAAGGTCGACCGACCCCCGGCGCGCGTCTGGTTAAGGCCCCCCGCGTCGGCTCCCAGCGATCGCAACGGCCGGCCCGCCACGACGGCGTGGCGGGCCGGCCGCGGTTGCAATTGGCAAATCCGGCTGTTCCTCTTATGTGGTGTGCGGGGAGACAAGCATGACGCATCCAGAGAATATCCGGGCCGCCGGCCGGAGGATCGCCGGGCATGTGCGCCGCACGCCGGTGCTGAGGGTCGAGGCGGACTGTTTCGCCACGCCCGAGCCGCTCGCGCTGAAGCTCGAACTGTTGCAGCATGCCGGATCGTTCAAGCCGCGCGGCGCCTTCAACACCCTGTTGTCGCGCGATATCCCGCCGGCCGGCGTCGCCGCGGCCTCGGGCGGCAACCATGGCGCGGCCGTCGCCTTCGCGGCAAGGGCACTGGGGATCCCCGCCCACATCTTCGTTCCCGAGATATCGAGCCAGGTGAAGATCGACCGGATACGCCGGCTGGGCGCCGAGGTGACGGTCCGCGGCGAGCGCTATGCCGACGCGCTGGCCGAATGCGAGGCGTACATGGCGCGGGCCGGGGCGATCGGCATCCACGCCTATGACGCCGACGAGACGATCGCCGGCCAGGGCACCGTCGCGCTGGAATGGGAGGAGCAGGAACCCGGCCTCGATACGGTCCTGGTCTCGGTCGGCGGCGCCGGCCTGATAGCGGGAATCGCCGCCTGGTTCGCCGGCCGGGTCAAGGTCATCGGCGTCGAGCCGGAAACCTCCCGCGCCCTGCAGGCAGCCCTTGCCGCCGGCCACCCGGTCGACGTTCCGGTCTCGGGCCTTGCCGCCGATTCGCTTGGCGCGCGCAGCGTCGGCGACCGCAATTTCGCGATCTGCAAGGATCACGTCGCCGATACCGTGCTGGTGTCGGACGACGCCATCGCCGCTGCGCAGGCGCGCCTGTGGGACCGGCTGCGCCTTGCCGCCGAGCCGGGTGGCGCCGCCGCGGCCGCCGCCCTCCTGTCGGGCGCCTACCGGCCCGCGCCCGGCGAACGCGTCGGCGTGCTCGTCTGCGGCGGCAATGTCGATCTGTCGACGCTTGTGACATCCCCAAATGACGCTGACCCGGACGACGCGGATCTGACCTGATATGGAAAACGCCCTGTCTCTCGCCGCCGGCAACCTGCTCTCGCCGATGGTGCTGTTCTTCGCGCTCGGCATGCTCGCCGCGCTGGTCAAGTCGGACCTGTCGGTGCCCGAGGCGATCGCCAAGGGCATGGCCCTCTACCTGATGCTGGCGATCGGCTTCAAGGGCGGCGCCGCCGTCTCCGACCACGGGCTGGACGCGACGCTGGTGCTCGCCCTCCTCGCCGGCGCCGTCCTGAGCTTCCTGTTTCCGGCGATCGCCTATTTCCTGCTGCGCGCCTCAACGAAGCTCAGCGCGGTCGACGCCGCCGCGGTCTCCGCCCATTACGGGTCGATATCGATCGTCACCTTCGTTGCGGCAAGCTCCGCGCTGCAGAGCGCCGGCATCGCCGATCCCGGCTACATGGTCGCGGTCGCCGCCGTCATGGAAAGCCCGGCGATCATCTCCGCCCTCTATCTGCTTGCCCGCTCGGGCGAATGGGATCGCGGCGATACGAAAGGCGGCTTCAGCACCGACCTGATGCGCGAGGTGGTGCTGAACGGCTCCGTCGTGCTGCTGATCGGCGCCTTCGTCGTCGGCCTCGTCACCGGCAAGGAGGGCTTTGCGGCGATCGCCCCCTTCATCGACGCGCCTTTCAAGGGGGTGCTCTGCCTGTTCCTGCTCGACATGGGCCTGGTGGCCGGGCGCGGGTTGCGCCAGGGCGGTAGTGCGCTGGGCGGCGGAACGGTGCTGTTCGGTCTCTACATGCCGCTGATCAGCGCGGTGATCGCGACGGTCTTCGCCTTTGCGATCGGCCTGTCGCCCGGCGGCGCGGCGCTGCTGATCACGCTTGCCGCCAGCGCCTCCTACATCGCGGTTCCCGCCGCGATGCGGCTTGCCCTTCCGGAAGCCAGGCCCGCGATCTACCTGACGCTGTCGCTCGGTGTTACCTTTCCCTTCAACCTGACGATCGGCATACCGCTCTACATCGTTCTCGGACAATTGGCAGGGGCGCCATGACGCTTGCGACCTTTCATAAAAAACGCCTCGATATCGTCGTCGAGGCACCGGTCCTGAACCGCCTGCTCGATCTGCTCGACGACCTCGCCGTCACCGGCTACACCGTATTGCCCGCCCTGGCCGGGCGCGGCGCCGAGGGGGCCTGGCGGCGCGCCGGCATGGTCAGCGACGCCGGCCGCATGGTCGTGGTGATGTGCATCCTAGACGAAGCGCGAATTGACGATGTCCTCCAACCCGTCTACGAGCTAGTCAGACGGCAGATCGGCATCGTCACCGTGTCCGATGTCGCCGTAATTCGTCCGGATCACTTCTAGCCGCCGTTGCGGGATCTTCCCAAAGCCGGCTGCCGGGGTCCTGACGGGCGTCCTGACGGGCGTCCTGACGTCATGGGCTTTGCGTAGAATGAGACTCTTTCCACCCGACTTGCTTGAAGGATACCGGCACTATTCGGCCCAGCGCCTGCCCGGCGACCGCCGCCGGCTCGGACAGCTTGCCCGCCTGGGCCAGGCGCCGCGGGCGATGGTGATCGGCTGCTGCGATTCCCGCGCCGCGCCCGAAACCGTCTTCTTCACCGGGCCGGGCGAACTCTTCGTCACCCGCAACGTCGCCAACATCGTTCCGCCCTTCGCCCCAGACAGCGCCCATCACGCCACCAGCGCCGCGATCGAATACGCCGTCAAGTCGCTGATCGTTCCCGACGTCATCGTGCTCGGCCATTCCCTGTGCGGCGGCATCACCGCCTATCTGCAGGGCGGCGACCACGACGACACGATCCGCGGCGATTTCATCGGCCCGTGGATCGACCTTCTCTCCGGCATTCGCGAGGAGGCCAGGGAGATCGACGCCGATCTCGCCGAAGAGGATCCGCAGCGCGCGGTGGAGGAAGTCGTCGTCCGCCGCTCGCTGCGCAACCTGATGACCTTTCCCTTCGTCAAATCCCGCGTCGAGGCCGGCGACCTGGCCCTGCACGGCGCCCATTTCGGCATCGCGACCGGCGAATTGCGGATTCTCGACCGGGCGACCGACCGCTTCAAGCTCGTCGTTCCGGACTGACGGCTGCAACAGACCGCTGCCGGGCCTATACCCGCGCCGACCCGATCCCCCTGGGCAGCAGCGCCGTCACCGCCTTGCCGTGGCCGGCGATCAGATAGAAATACCTGCGCCGGACCGGCCAGCCGCTGTCGTCCAGCGTGAAGACCAGGCCGTAGCGGGCGAACAGGCGGGCGGCGAAATAGGAAAACCAGGCGCCGAAGGCGAGCCCGGCGACGACGTCGCTGAGATAGTGCGCGCCGACCAGAACGCGGGTCAGCCCGAGCCCGATCCCGGCGATGATCGCAGCCGGCATCAGCCGCGGCGACATAAGGGCGACGATCGCGCACAGCGCGCCGACCGTCGTCGCATGGCCGGAAGGAAAGCTCGCGAAGGTCGCCTCCACCGCGATCGGGGCGAATTCGAAGGCGCCGTGCGCCTCGAACAGGACCGGGCGCGCCCGGCCGATCAGCCGTTTTAAGACCGTTGCGATCAGGCCGGATGCGCCGACCGCGAAGAAGACATAGGCCGACAGCGTGACCCAGTTGGCCGCCGACAGGCGGTGGCGGCACAGCGACCTGCCCCAGCGCACCGAGACGGCGACCAGCAGCACCAGGGCGGTCGGGAACAGGACCCAGCCGGACTTGCCGATATCCGTCATCCGCCAGGCGGCGTGTTCGATCGATTTCGGGATATGGCTCACCGCCCCGACGACCGCCGCATCAAGCAGCGCCGCGCTCAAGGCAACAAGCGCCACGGCACAGGCGGCGAAGCGCAGGCCGCGCAGGCGCCGGCAGGGTCTGCGCATCCGGGCCTGGCGCGCGGCGAGCCGCAGGCGGTTCAGCAGCACATTGTGCCCAACGATCTGCGCGAGCAGACGCAATCGGTCGCCAATATGCGCGCCCAGTCGCATAGCCGTGCGGGTCATCCCCCGACGCGCCCGCCCGATCCACGCCAGCAGGACAGACAAAACCCGTATCGATCGAAGCACCGCCCCCGACAACCGCCCACGCCCCCAACGTGATTGGCCCGGATCGCCTATCCGGATAGGTCAACACCGCTGAAACGTTAACCGAACAAGTATTATGTTGCCCGAAACCAAGCGGCCAGCCTTTAGGGTAGACTCTATTGGGTTTGAAATACTGATTAATGACAACGCCGGCGTAATAGGAATGGAATATAATAACCGGAACCCAAGCTTATCGATTGGTTATATCGGAGAGAGCAGCAACGACTGGCGGAAATCAAACTGTGCAATCTCGGATTTAATCTCCCATAGGAGATTTCAATTCTGGATTGGGCCGTGGCCCACGCGGCCGCACCGCCGGGCGGTCGACCGCCGCGCAGGCTTTCGGGCGGGCTTTCGGATTGATTCCGCTGCCGTTTTGCTCTTGGCGACCGCCCGCAATGGCTCTACGGTCGGGCAAAGGGGACGGCTGGGCAGGGACAATTGAATGCAATTTCGGCTACAGGTCAGTGTCGCGATCGCCTTCACGGTCCTGACCGTCATCGTACTCGGGGTCGCTGTCGCGGTTTTCTACGTCAACAACAGGAATCTGGCCTACGACACCGCGCGCGAAGCGATGGCGGACGCCCGCTCGCGCACCGATCAGGCTCTGATCAATGTCGTCGCGCCGGTCGGACGAACGGTCCTGACCACGGCTCAGCTTCTCGAGCAGTTCCCCGACAATGCCAGCAGCTTCAAGGGATTGTCGATCGTCGGAACGGAGATCGAGGGGCTCGAGCAGATCTACAGTGCGTTTTTCGGCCTTCAGGCCGGCGGCGGATTCTTTCAGGTCGTCCAGCTTCCCGAAACGATGGAGACCTTCGGGCCGTCCGGCGCCTCCGTCCCGTATGGCACGAAACAGGTCATGCGGATCATTCAGTCCGTCAGCAAGAGCCGGTTCGAGGTCTATTCCTATCTGGGGCAGAACGGCGAGACCCTGTATGAGGAAATCGGTCCGGGCGAATTCGATCCACGCAAACGCCCCTGGTATGAGGTTGCGCGGGAAACGGACCGTCTTGCCGCCAGCCCGATCTATGTGTTCGAAAGCACGGGACGGCCCGGACTGACGTTTTCCAAGCGTGTGCTGGGCGCCGATGGCGCGCTTCTTGGGGTGGTCGGCGCCGACATGTCGCTTGATGCGCTGACCGATCAGCTCAACGACATCCGGATCGGCAAGGAAGGCGAGATCTTTCTCCTCGACGGTGAGGGCGGCCTCATCACCCAGACCGACTATTCGGGCGGCGGCGCGCAGAACCCGGTCACCCGGGCGGCTATCGAGAAATGGGAGGAAACCGGCGAGGATCTGTTCGAGATGCGGGTTCCGGGACTGGAGGCCCGCTATCTCGTCTCGATCGAGGCGCTTTCGCCGGTCTACGGCATCAGTCCCCGGTTCGGGGTCGTGGTGCCGGCGCGCGAGTTCGTCGGCGCCATCATCGACGCGACGCGGCGGGTCCTGGCGATCTCGCTCGTGATCGTGCTGATCGCGGTTTTCGCCACCGTCCTGATGGCGCGGATCCTGAGCCGGAACCTGCGTCTCGTCGCCGCCGAGGCGCGCCGGATCAGCGATTTCGACCTGTCCGGCGATTTCGACCTGTCCTCCAACATCGTCGAGGTGAACGAACTGGAGTCCGCCGTCTCCAACATGAAGAACAGCCTGCGCAGCTTCGGCGCCTATGTGCCGAAGGATCTGGTCAAGTCGATCGTCTCGTCGGGAACGCCGGTGACGATCGGCGGTACGGCGCGCGAGCTGACGATCCTGTTCTCCGATATCGAGAGCTTCACCCGCAAGTCCGAGAGCCTGCCGCCGGAGGCGGTGATGCGCGACCTCTCACGCTATTTCGACGAGATGCAGGCGGCGATCTCCGGCAAGCGGGGCGCGATCGACAAATATATCGGCGACGCGGTGATGGCGCTGTGGAACGCGCCGGAACTGGACGAGGACCATGTCGCCCATGCCTGTCAGGCGGTGCTGGCCTGCCGCGCCGCCGAAAAGGCGCTGAACGCGACCTATGGCAATGCCGATCTGTTCCCCACCCGCACCCGCTTCGGCCTGCACACCGACACCGTCGTCGTCGGCAATGTCGGCTCGGAACGGCGGCTGCAATACACCGCGATCGGCGACGCGGTGAACCTCGCCTCGCGCATCGAGGGGCTGAACAAGGTCTACGGCACCGACATTCTGGTCACCGAAACGATCGTTAAACGGGTCGGCGACCGCTTCGCCTTCCGCCCGGTCGACATGGTCGCGCCGGCCGGCAAGACCCAGCCGATCGGCCTGTTCGAACTGGTCGGCGAGGCCGGCCACGGCGTTTTCAGCCTGGACCAGGCAGCCGTCGCGGAACTGGACGACTGGAAGGCCGCCCACGCGCTCTATCAGGCGCGCGACTGGCCGGCGGCGCTGAACGCCCTGCGGGCGCTGCGGGAGGCCTCGACCCGGCCGGACCTCGTCGATCTCTATATCGCGCGCTGCGAGCGGTTCATCGAAGAACCGCCGCCTGCGGACTGGGACGGCGTGCAGAGCTACGAGAAGAAGTAGCGGTGTGTCCTGAACCCTCGGTATCTGACAGGGTGCCGCATCTCATGGCTGAAGCAATCGTCGATGGGTTCGGGCTCCCGGATCGGCACCGGTTTAGCGGGGCGCAGGTCCGGTATTGCCGGGGCTTGGGGGGCACTTGCGCGCGGCACTCTCTGCCCGGGTGACGGGCCCTCACCCGGTCCGCGCCTATGGCGCGAACCGCCCTCTCCCGCCAAGGGGGAGAGGGAAAGAGCGCGCCGAACGGATCGGGCAAGTTGGCACCAACATCGTTTGCGGTATCGGCGTTTTCTGTCTGCCGGCGGTTGCGACAACCGCACGGCCTCTCAGATGCACTCGCACCCTCTCCCCCTTGGCGGGAGAGGGTCGG
>JANQKY010000117.1 GCA_028280885.1 Tepidamorphus sp. | reverse complement strand
TGGGCGCGTATCAGCGAGTTATTTTAACTGACTAATTAATGGGGCGGCGGTGAAGATCCTGATCATCTATCGGCACTACTGGCCCGATACGCCGCCGCTGGGCTCGATGCTGCGGACGATCGCGGAAAACCTCGCGGCCCGGGGCCATCGGGTCTATGTCTATACCGCCGCGCCCTCCTATCAGGCCAAGGGAGGGCCGGCCGGCGAACCGCTTGCCAAGCGGGAGTTCAAGGGCGGGGTGCGCGTCATCCGGGCGCCGCTTCTCGCCGAGACCGGCGGAAAAATGCGTCGGCTTATAAATTGGAGCACCTATCTGGTCTCGGCGCTCTCCTACGCGGCGCGGCATCGTTTCGATCTCGTCTGGACCGGCACGCTGCCGCCCGTGGTTGGCGGGGTCATCGGCGCGCTGTCGGCCAAGGGGGCCGGGGCGCGGTTTCTCTATCACGTCCAGGACATCTATCCCGAAGCGGCGATCGCCTCCGGGCTGATGCGCAAGGGGGTCGGGTCCCGCATGCTGGCCGGCATCGATTCCTGGACCTGCCGGCGGGCGGCCGCCGTGACCGTCCTGTCGCAGGACATGATGCGGACGATCGCCGATCGCGGCGGCAACGGGGCAGTCGCCTTTCATGTCATGAACAATTTCGTACAAGCCGAGCTTGCGGCCGAGGGATCACCGCCCCAACGCATGGGCGATGATCGGTTCCGACTGGTCTTTTCGGGCAATCTCGGCCGGTTCCAGAATCTCGACCTGCTGATCGAGGCGATGGCGCTGATCAAGCCGGAGGAGGGGATCACGCTGGAATTCATCGGCTCCGGCGCGGCCGAGGCCCGCCTGCGCGAGGTGGTGAAGACGCGCGGTCTGTCCCATGTCTCGTTCCAGGCGCGGCTGCCCTCCGACGAGGCCTTCCGGCTGACCCGGACCGCCGATCTCGGCGTCATTTCGCTGGTGCCCGGCATGTACCGGGTTTCCTATCCCAGCAAGCTGATGACCTATCTGGCCGCCGGCCTGCCGGTGCTGGCGCTGATCGAGCCCGACAGCGATCTCGCCGGCTACCTGGCGGCGAACGATGCCGGAGTGGCGGTCGAGGGCGATGCGGCGGCCGTCGCCGCCGCGATCCGGCGCTGCCGCGATCGCTTTGCCGCCGAGGAGGGTGTCGGCACGCGCATCGAGGCGCTGGCCGAGCGCGATTTCGGCCGTGAGGCCGCAAAGGAGCGCTGGGCGCGGCTGATCGATACGTTCGTGAGCGATTAGCGGGGGCGGTTCTCCGCCGTTTCGGGCTATGATAGTGGCAGGGTGTTGGCGGGCAACTGTGGTGGGCATCGAGCCCACCACAGTTGCGACCCCTCACCCCGACCCTCTCCCGCAAGGGGAGAGGGGGCGAAAAGGGAACGGCCCTGCTCCTTACTGACGTGCTGCGCGTGAATTGCTCTTTGTAAAGAACAGGGCCTTGCCACAGTTACTCCCTCTCCCCCTTGGCGGGAGAGGGTCGGGGTGAGGGGTACGCCCAAGCGGGCTCGATGCCCGCTTGGGCGTTCTTGCCGCCCGAGCGCCTTACTCCGCCGCCTCCGCCGGAACCGCCGCCGGTTCGATCCGCGCCGCGCAGAACTTGAACTCCGGGATCTTGCCGAAGGGATCCAGCTGCGGGTTGGTCAGCCGGTTCGCCGCCGCGTCCTCGAAGCAGAAGGGGATGAACAGCATGCCCTGCGGCACGTTGCGGTCGCGGCGGGTCTTCAGGGCGATCGCGCCGCGCCGGGTCGCGACCGTGACCATGTCGCCGGCTTCAAGCCCCAGGTCACGCATCTGGCGGGGATGCATGGCAACCGTCGGCTCCGGCTCGATATCCTCCAGAACCGTCGCCCGCCGCGTCATCGCACCGGTGTGCCAGTGCTCGAGCAGCCGGCCGGTGGTCAGCACCAGCGGATAGTCCTCGTCCGGCAATTCGTCCGGCGGCACGAGATCGGTCGGCACGATCTTGGCGCGGCCGTCCTCGGTGGGGAAGGATTCGGCGAACAGGATCTCGCTGCCGGGTGCGTCCGGCGCCTCGCAGGGATAGGTCACCGAACGCTCGTGCTTCAGCCGCTCCCAGGTGATGTTGTTGAGCGAGGGCATCACCTGTGCCATTTCGGCGAAGACCTCGGCGGGGCTTGCATAGTCCCAGTCCTGGCCCATCCGCCGGGCGATCTCCTGAACCGTCTTCCAGTCGGCGCGAGCCTCACCGGGCGGGGCGACCACCGGCTCGGCGATCTGCACCTGCCGGTTGGTGTTGGTGAAGGTGCCCCATTTTTCGTAATAGCTCGTCGCCGGCAGGATCACGTCGGCGTAATAGGCGGTCTCCGTCAGGAAGATGTCCTGCACGACGAGGTGTTCGAGCTTGGCCAGCGCTGCCCGCGCGTGGTTCTGGTCGGGATCGGACATGGCCGGGTTCTCGCCCAGCACATACATCGCTCTGATCTCATCGGCATGGATCGCGTTCATGATCTCGACGACGGTGAGGCCGGCCTTCGGATCGAGCTCCTTGCCCCAGAAATCCTCAAACAGCGCGCGGATCTCCTCCTTGGCGACCGACTGATAGTCCGGATAGACCATCGGGATAAGACCGGCATCCGAGGCACCCTGCACGTTGTTCTGGCCACGAAGCGGGTGCAGGCCGGTGCCGGGGCGGCCGACCTGGCCGGTGATCAGGGCAAGCTGGATCAGGCAGCGGGCGTTGTCGGTGCCGTGCACATGCTGGGAGACGCCCATGCCCCAGAAGATGATCGAGGCCTCCGAGCGGGCGTAGTCGCGGGCCACGTCCCGGATCACGTTGGCGGGAACGCCGCAGATCTCCTGCATCTTCTCCGGCGAAAACTGCTTGACCTTCTGGGCCAGCTCCTCGAAGCCGTGGGTGCGGGCCGCGACATACTGGCGGTCGTAGAGCTCCTCCTCGATGATCGTGTGGATCATCGCGTTCAACAGCGAGACGTCGGCGCCGGGCTTGAACTGCAGGTGCTGCGTCGCGTGGCGCGACAGCATCTGCCGGCGCGGGTCCATGATGTAGAGCCGTGTTCCCTGTTTCGCCGCGTTCTTGATGAAGGTCGCGGCGACGGGGTGGTTCTCGGTCGGATTGGCGCCGATGACGATCATCACCTCGGCGTCCTTTGCGGCCGTGAACGGGGCCGTCACCGCGCCGGTGCCGATCGCCTCCATCAGGGCAGCGACCGAGGAGGCATGGCAGAGCCGCGTGCAGTGGTCGACATTGTTGGTGCCGAAGCCGGTGCGCACCAGCTTCTGGAAGAGATAGGCCTCCTCGTTGGAGCATTTCGCCGAGCCGAAGCCGGCAAGCGCCGAGGGTCCGTTCGCGGCAAGCACTGAGTTCAAGCCGCCGGCGGCCTTCTCCAGCGCCTCTTCCCAGGTCGCTTCGCGGAAATGCGTGTAGGGGTTCGTCGGATCGAGCTTCATATCCGCCGTCTTCGGCGCGTCGTCGCGGCGGATGAGCGGCACGGTCAGCCGTTCCGGGCTTGCCTGGTAGTCGAAGCCGAAGCGGCCCTTGACGCAGAGCCGGTTCTCGTTGGCCGGCCCGTTGGCGCCGTCGGCATAGAGGATCTTGTCGCCTGAGACGTGATAGTCGATCTGGCAGCCGACGCCGCAGAACGGGCAGCCGGACTGGACCGTCTTTTCCTCGAAGCCGGTGCGGACGCCGTTTTCGTCGAGCAGGCGGGCTTCCATCAGCGCGCCGGTCGGGCAGGCCTGGACGCATTCGCCGCAGGCAACGCAGGTCGAGCCGCCCATCGGGTCGTCGAAATCGAAGACGATCTTGGCGTGGTGGCCGCGGCCGGCCATGCCGATCACATCGTTGACCTGCACCTCGCGGCAGGCGCGGACGCAGAGATTGCAGTGGATGCAGGCATCGAGGTTGACGGCGATCGCCGGATGGCTCGGGTCGGGGGCGGGCACGTCGTCCGGGACGTGGGCCGGGAAGCGGCTGTCCTGAATGCCCATCCGGTCGGCCCAGGCCCACAGCTTGGAGGAGGGGTCGTGGGCGTCGGTCTTGACCGGCTGGTCGGCGACCAGCAGCTCCATCACCATGGCGCGGGCCTTTTCGGCGCGCTCCGAGGCGCTTGTCACCACCATGCCTTCGGTCGGCTTGCGGATACAGGAGGCGGCCAGCGTCCGCTCGCCGTCGATCTCGACCATGCAGGCGCGGCAATTGCCGTCGGCGCGGTAGCCGGGCTCGGGCGAGTAGCACAGATGCGGAATATCGGTGCCGCAGCGCTGGGCGACCTGCCAGATCGTCTCGTCGGTCGAGGCCTCGACCTCCTGTCCGTCGAGGGTGAAGCGAATGGAGTCCGTCATGCCGTTTTCTCCTCGCCAAAAAACTTCGTAACCGACCGGATCGGGTTCGGCGCCGCCTGGCCCAGGCCGCAGATCGAGGCGTCGGCCATGGCCTGGCAGAGATCCTCCAGAAGCGGGTCGTCGAAGCGGCCGGCCTCCATCAGCTTGACCGCCTTCTCGCAGCCGATGCGGCAGGGCGTACACTGGCCGCAGCTTTCGTCCTCGAAGAACTTCACCAGGTTGATCGCCGCGCCGCCGACATCGTCCTGATCCGACAGCACCACCACCGCGTGGCTGCCGACGAAGCAGCCGTGTTTTTCCAGGTGGCCGAAATCGAGCGGCAGATCGTCCATCGAAGCGGGCAGGATGCCGCCCGAGGCGCCGCCGGGCAGGTAGGCGGTGAAGGTATGGCCGTCCGCCATGCCGCCGCAATGCTCCTCGATCAGTTCGCGGATGGTGACGCCGGAGGGCGCAAGCTTGACGCCGGGGTTCTTCACGCGGCCGGAGACCGAATAGGAACGCGGCCCCTTGTGGCCCGGCTTGCCCTGGCTTGAGAACCACTCGGCCCCGTTCGCCAGGATCGCCGGGATCCAGTAGAGCGTCTCGATATTGTGGACGAGCGTCGGACGGCCGAACACGCCGACGGAGGCCACATAGGGCGGGCGGTGGCGGGGCAGGCCGCGCTTGCCCTCGACCGATTCGATCAGCGCGGATTCCTCGCCGCAGATATAGGCGCCCGCGCCACGGCGCAGCTCAATGAAGTCACGGGCGACGAGGCCCGCCTCTTCGAGCGCCGCGATCTCCTTCAAGAGGATTTCGCGGGCGGCGGGATATTCGTCGCGCAAATAGAGGTAGATATGCTCGGCCTCGACCATGGAAGCGGCGATCAGCATGCCTTCGAGGAATTGATGCGGCCGGGTCTCGAGATAGTAGCGGTCCTTGAAGGTGCCGGGTTCGCCCTCGTCGCCGTTGACGCACATCAGCCGCGGCGCGGCGCCGGCGCGGACGAATTCCCATTTGCGCGACGATGGGAAGCCGGCGCCGCCAAGGCCGCGCAGGCCCGCCTCGGACACCATGCCGGAGACGGTCTTATAGTCGAGCGCGCCCGCCCGGACCTTGTCCCATTGCGCATAGCCGCCCTCGGCGCGATAGGCGGCAAGGTCCTGGTAGTCGGGAACGTCTGGATGATGGTGGCCGGCGCCGGCGATTTCGCCGACGGTTTCGCTTATCGCATGATCGACGTGCCGGTGGCCGACCTCGCAGACCGGCGCGCAGTCGCAGCGGCCCATGCAGGGCGCGCGGACGACACGGATCGCCGCCGGATCGAGATCGGCCCGCAAGGCATCATGCAGCGCGTCGGCGCCCTTCATCATGCAGGGCAGGGAGTCGCAGACCCGGATCGTCAGCGGTGCCGGCGGGGCCTCTCCCTCGCGCACGACGTCGAAATGGGCATAGAAGGTCGCGACCTCGTAGACCTCGGCCTGGGCAAGGCGCATTTCGTCGGCCAGCGCCATCAGGTGGCGGGCATGGAGGCAGCCGTATTTGTCCTGGATGAGATGCAGGAATTCGATCAGGAGATCGTGGCGGCGCGGCCGGTCGCCGAGCAGCGCCTGCACCTCGTCGAGCGCGGCGGGATCGAGATCGCGTCCCTTGGGGCCATAGCCGCGCCGTTTCCTGCGGCCGCCCTTGGCAGGCGCGGGCATCGTCCGGTCGGTGACCGGATCGGCAAGATCGCTCATTCGTCTCCTCCCGGCCCGATGAAAAACTGTCGGGGGCAGCGGGCCATGCGTGCGGACTGGTAATCAGCAATCCGTTCTCGCCCAAGACGTCGGACAAGGCCAATTGGTTTTGCCAATGGCCCGATAGGCGCGGGAGATCACGCCGGACTTGAGCGTCAGTCGTCCGGTTCGGATTGAGCGGCGATGTCGAACAGGCAGCGAGTCAGCGGCGGCATCGGCGAGCGGTCGAGCGCGATCAGCCCGACGACGTGATGGATTTCGGGCTTAACCAGCGGGCGGAAGGCAATGCCCTTAATCGAGCCGAACTCCTCCTTGAAGGCGCGCGGCACGATGCCGACGACGCGGTGGGCGCGGACGGTGGCGATCAGGTTGACGATGGAGTTGGTCTCGATGACGGGCTTCGGCGTGATGCCGGCTTCGGCGAAGGCGGCATCGACGATCCGGCGAAACTGCATGTTTGGGGTCAGGAGACAGATTTCGTCGGCGCCCGCCTCGGCCCAGGCGACGGTCTGGCCGTTCGCGAAGCGGTGGTCGGACCGGCAGACGGCCAGATAGGTCTCGTCATAGAGCGGCCGGGCGGTCATCCGGTCGATCGGCTCGCCGTCGAGATAGGAAATGCCGGCATCGAGCTCGTAGGAGGCCAGTTCCTCCAGGATTTCGTTCGACGAGCGCGACAGGACGGAGAAGGTGACGCCCGGAAAGGCCCGATGGACCCGTTCGGTGAGGGCCGCGACGCCGGGCAGGGCGGACGGGATGACGCCGAGCTTGAGGTGTCCGCTGAGCGCGCCCTTGTGGGCGTCGAGTTCCTGCTGCAGGGCATCGAAATGCTCGAGGATCGAGCGCGCCCATTTCAGCACGATCTCGCCCTCCGGCGTAAAGCCGTGAAAGCGCTGGCCGCGCAGGACAATCGGCGTGCCGAGCTCGGCCTCGAGCTGGCGGATGCGGCTTGACAGGGTGGGTTGCGTCACCCCGGAGATGTCGGCTGCCCGGGTGAAGTGTCTTTCCTGCGCCAGGGCGACGAGATAACGCAGCTGGCGGATGTCCATGGCAACGATTCCCACGACGCGTCCTGCTCCAATTAGCGTCACAAGCCGGTGAACGCTACTGGAAAGAGGCGCGGAACTCTTTGCGCTCGAACAATCGGCCACGGCCGATTTGTCGCTTTCGGTGCCGTCGCCCGGCGGGCAACCCGCCGGGCGGTGGGCTTCTGACGTCCTAGAACAGGCCGGCGACGTTGCCGTCCGCGTCGAGCTTGATCGAATTGGCCGCCGGGACGCGCGGCAGGCCGGGCATGGTCATGATCTCGCCGGTGATGACGACCAGGAACTCCGCGCCGGCCGACAGCCGGACCTCGCGCACCGGCACGACATGGCCGCTCGGGGCGCCCTTCAGCGTCGGGTCGGTGGAGAAGGAATACTGGGTCTTGGCCATGCAGATCGGGAAGGCGCCGTAGCCCTGGGTTTCCAGCATCTTGAAGCGGTTGCGCACGGCCTGGTCGGCGACGATGTCGTCGGCGCCGTAGATCGAGCGGGCGATCGTGCGGACCTTTTCCCACAGCGGCAGGTCGTCGTCGTAGAGCGGCCGGAACTGGGCCTTGTGGGATTCGGCCAGTTGAACCACCTTGCCGGCCAGTTCCTCGGTGCCGGCGCTGCCGTTCGCCCAGTGGGTGCAGCTGACCGCGTCGACGCCCAACTCGGCGCAGAACGCGCGGACCGCCTCGAACTCGGCCTCCGTGTCGGCGGTGAAGCCGTTGACCGCGACGACGGCGGGGACGCCGAACTGGCCGACATTGCGGATGTGGCGGCCGAGATTGACGAGGCCGGCCTTGACCGCCTCGACGTTTTCCTGGCCGAGATCCTCCTTGGCGACGCCGCCATGCATCTTCAGCGCGCGGATGGTTGCGACGATGACCGCGGCGGCGGGCTTCAGCCCGGCCTTGCGGCATTTGATGTCGAAGAACTTCTCCGCGCCGAGATCGGCGCCGAAGCCGGCCTCGGTCACCACATAGTCGGCGAGCTTCAGGGCCGAGCGGGTCGCCAGCACCGTGTTGCAGCCATGGGCGATATTGGCGAAGGGGCCGCCATGGACGAAGGCCGGGTTGTTTTCCAGCGTCTGCACCAGGTTCGGCATCAGCGCGTCCTTGAGCAGGACGGTCATGGCGCCGTTGGCGTCGAGCTGAGCGGCCGTGATCGGCTCGCGCTCGCGGGTGTAGCCGATAACGATATTGCCGAGCCGGCGCTCCAGGTCCTCAAGGTCCATGGCAAGGCAGAGGATCGCCATCACCTCGGAGGCGACCGTGATGTCGAAGCCGGTCTCGCGCGGATAGCCGTTGCCGACCCCGCCGAGCGAGGAGACGATGTCGCGCAGGGCCCGGTCGTTCATATCCAGAACGCGGCGCCAGGCAACCCGGCGCACGTCGATGCCGAGCGCATTGCCCCAGTGGATGTGGTTGTCGATCATCGCCGACAGCAGATTGTGGGCGGACGTGATGGCGTGGAAGTCGCCGGTGAAATGCAGGTTGATGTCTTCCATCGGCACGACCTGGGCCATGCCGCCGCCGGCCGCGCCGCCCTTCATGCCGAAGCAGGGGCCGAGCGAGGGCTCGCGCAGGCACATGATCGTCTTCTTACCGATCCGGTTGAGGCCGTCGCCGAGGCCGACCGTCGTCGTCGTCTTGCCTTCGCCGGCGGGTGTCGGCGTCATCGCGGTGACCAGGATCAGGTTGCCGTCGGGCCGGTCGGCCAGGCTGTTGATGTAATCGAGCGACAGTTTCGCCTTGTAGGGGCCGTATTGGAGGACGGCGTCGGCGGGCACGCCGAGCTTGTCCGCCACAGCCATGATCGGCTGCATCGATGCGGCGCGGGCGATTTCGATATCGGACTTCATAGCGTTTCCCTCGTCTCCCCCCGATCCGGCTCGCCTGGATCCGGGCAGTTGCGGCGTTCTTGGCGGTTGCGACCTGACGGCGATTAGTAGCAAGTCGCCTGCGATTGGCGGGCGCGCAAGCGACGTCGGAGACCTCAAATGCGCCAGAGCAGCCCATACCGGTGACGATCGGGTTGATGTCGACCGGGTGCGCGGCACGTCGCATAAATGCGGCAGCGCCGCCAGACGGAATCAACCGGCGCGGGCAACTGGCCATAGGGATTTTTGTGGTGGCTTCAGCCTGTGAAGGGTCACAAACCCTGGATCAGCGCGATCGTGTCGCGGCCAAGACGCCGGTCCGGATCGGTCAGGTCCAGCACGATGTCGAAATGATTGCGGTCGGGGACCTCGTAGCAGTCGACGGGAAAGCCGCGTTTTGCCCAGGCGTCGGCATAGTCCCGGCTCTGGCGTTTGAATTCGCTCGTCTCGCTGCCGCCCCAGGTGACGATCAGCGGGCAGCCGCGCTCGGGCAGATGGTGGAGCGGGCTGTTGCGGGCGACGCTGTCGGCATCGAGATCGAGCCATTCATTCGGCAGGGTGAGGCGGATCGGTTCCAGGTCGAACAGGCCGCTAAAGGCGACCGCGCCCTTGACGACATCCTCGGGCACGCCGAACAGCTCGTGCCAGCCCGAGGCCAGGCACATGCCGGTGAGATGGCCGCCGGCCGACGAGCCGCCGACGACGATCCGGTTCGGATCGATGCCGAAGTCTTCGCCATTGTGATAAAGCCAGGCGACCGCTGCCCGGCACTGGCGGACGATCTCGTCGAGCGTCACGGACGGGGCGAGCGCGTAGTTGACGGCGGCAACGGCGATGCCGGCCTTGGTGAAGGCGCCGGCCATGAAGCTCGATTCGTCCTTGGACAGCCTGCGCCAGTAGCCGCCATGGATGAAGACGAAGACCGGCGCGCCGGGTCCCGAAGGGGAGGGGCCTGCCGGAAAGATGTCCATGGTCTCGGCTTCGCTGTCGCCGAAGGCGACGTCGAGATGACAGGTGAGGCTCGCCCGCATGTCGGCCGACCGCCTGGCATAGTCCTCCAGGAACGGGGCGAGATCGGGCACGGTCGCGACCGCGTTGTATTCCCGGTCCAGCGTTTCCTGGTCCATGCCGTTATAGACTGCGTTGCTCATCGTTGGGTATTCCGTCTTCACACGCCGAGATAGCGATGGGCCAGTTCCGGGTCGGCGTCCAGTTTCGCGCTGTCGCCGGACCAGACGATGCGGCCCTTCTCCATGATGAAATGCCGGTCGGCGATCTTCTTCAAGGCGGACAGGTTCTTGTCGATCAGCAGGATCGACTGGCCCTCGGCCTTGAGCGTTTCGATGACCGCCCAGATTTCCGCCCGGATCAGCGGCGCGAGCCCCTCCGTCGCCTCGTCGAGGACGAGCAGCTTCGGATTGGTCATCAGCGCCCGGCCGATGGCCAGCATCTGCTGTTCGCCGCCCGACAGCGAACTGCCGATCTGGGCGTGCCGCTCGCCGAGCCGGGGAAACAGGTCGTAGATGCGATCGAGCGACCATGGATTGCCGCGGCGAGCGCGGTTTGCCGAGGTGGCGACCAGGTTTTCGCGGACGCTGAGCGTCGGGAAGATCTGCCGGCCCTCCGGCACGAGGCCGACGCCGAGCCGGCCGACGCGGTGCGGCGAGAGGCCGGCGATCTCGACGCCCTCGAAGGTGATGCGGCCGGCGCGGGCCTGGGTCAGGCCGAGAATGGAGCGCACCGTCGTCGTCTTGCCCATGCCGTTGCGGCCCATCAGGGTCACCACTTCGCCGGCATCGATCGCAAGGTCGACGCCGAACAGCACCTGGCTGCGGCCATAGAAGGTCTCGACACCGGATAGCGCCAGCATCACGCGGGTCCTGTTGCTGCTGTGATCGTCATCCGGGCCTCCGGCACCGCCCTTTCAAGCGTCATCAACTCTGCTGTGACCTTTCGCTCTTTCTCCGATCTCTCCCTCGTCATCCCGGAATTTGCGTCAGCAAATATCCGGGATCGGAGAATCCAGGCGCTTCGGGGGTGCTTCAACCGTAAGGCCCGGGTTCCCCGATCCCGGCTCTCCGGCTTCGCCTCCGGCCGGGATGACGAGGGAGGGGTTTTCGCCTGCCGCCGGGATGACGATCGAGAGGGAAGAGCGTTCTTGCTCGGTCCGCAATACATCAAGCCGCCTCCTCCTCGCCGAGATAGGCCTCGCGGACGGCCGGGTCGGAGCGGATGTCTTCCGGCTTGCCGGTGGCGATCGCGCGGCCGTAGACCAGCACCGTTACCCGGTCGGCGAGCGCGAAGACGGCGTCCATGTCGTGTTCGATCAGCAGCATCGTCACGCTGTCACGCAGCGTCGACAGGACGTCGACGACGAAGGCGCTTTCCTCCGGGCCCATGCCGGCCATCGGCTCGTCGAGCAAGAGCAGGCGCGGTTTCAGCACCAGCGCCATCGCCAGTTCCAGGCGGCGCTGCTGGCCGTGCGACAGGGCATGGGCGGGGCGGGTTGCCTGGTCGGCCAGGCCGACGCTCGCAAGCGTTTCGGCGGCCGTTTCGTTCAAGGCCCGGTCCCTTGCGACGGGGGCGAAGAAGCGGAAGCTGTGGCCGGCCCGCGACTGCGCCGACAGGGCGACGTTTTCAAGGGCTGTAAAGTCGGGAAAGATCGAGGTGATCTGGAACGACCGGACGAGGCCGCGATGCGGCCGCTCGTGGATGCGCATCGCGGTGATGTCCTCACCATCGAAGAGGATGCGGCCGGAATCCGGTGCGATCTCGCCGGAGAGCTGATTGATCAGCGTCGTCTTGCCGGCGCCATTCGGACCGATCAGGGCGTGGATCTCGCCCTCGACGACGTCGAGGCTCAGATCGTCGGTCGCCTTGAGCGCGCCGAAGGCCTTGGACAGGCCGATCACGTCGAGGAGCGGGCGCTCAGTCATCGCCGTTCTCCTTGCGGAACAGCAGGCCGTAGAGGCCGCGCCGGGCGAACAGGACGATGAGGATCAGCATCGGCCCGAAGACGATGCGCCAGTGGTCCTTCAAAAGCGGCATCGACAGGTCGCCAAAGATCACCGGCAGATACTCTTCCAGCATCAGGAAGGTGGCGGCGCCGAGGATCGGGCCGGTCAGCGTGCCGATGCCGCCGAGGATCACCATGATCATGATGTCGCCCGACTTGGTCCAGGCCAGGATGTCGGGGCTGACGAAGCGGGTGTGGTTGGCAAGCAGCACACCGGCGAGCCCTGCGCCGGCGCCGGCGATGACGAAGGCGGCGAGCTTGTAGCGGTAGACGGGATAGCCCAGCATCGCCATGCGCCGCTCGTTCTGGCGGATGCCTTGCAGCACGCGGCCGAAGCGCGAGGCGACGATGGCGCGGCAGAGCAGGAAGAAGCCGACCAGGAAGGCGAGGCAGACGAAATAGAAGGTGCGGTCGTTGTCGAGGTCGATAAAGGGCATGTGGCTGCGGCCGGCGAACATGAACAGGCCGTCGTCGCCGCCATAGCGCTGCAGCGACACGAAGAAGAAGAAGAGCATCTGCGCAAACGCGAGCGTGATCATGATGAAATAGATGCCGCTCGTCCTCAGACACAGCGCGCCGAGGATGAGGGCGGCGACCGCGCTCAACAGGACGCCGAGCGGCCAGACGATCGGCGCGAATTCCGTTCCCGGCAGGCCGAACAGGGCGGAGCCGTCGTAGAAGTGGAACGACAGGATGGCGATCACATAGGCGCCGACGCCGAGATAGGCGGCGTGGCCGAAGCTGACCATGCCGCCATACCCTAAGATCAGGTCGAGGCTGATCGCGGCGATCGCGAAGATCAGGATGCGCGAAACGGTGGAGGTAAAGTAGGCGTTGCCCATCGCCTCGGCGAGATAGGGAAAGGCCATCAGGAAGACGAGCCCGATCACCAGGAACGGCTTTTCATAGGATTTCGGCATCAGTGCGCTCTCGCGGCAGCCGGGAACAGGCCGGTCGGGCGGACGATCAGAACGACCGCCATCAGCAGATAGACCAGCATCGAGGAGAGGCCGGCGCCGATGCCGTCGGCCTCGGCGGGGGGCAGAAACAGTTTCAGCATGTCGGGCAGGAAGGCGCGTCCCAGCGTGTCGACGATGCCGACCAAGAGCGAGCCGACCAGCGCCCCGCGCACCGAGCCGATGCCGCCGATGATGATGGTGACGAAGGTGAGGATCAGGATCTGCTCGCCCATGCCGACCTGGACCGAGACCAGCGGTCCGGCCATGGCGCCGGCGAAGCCCGCGAACACCGCGCCGGCCGCGAACAGGGCGGTGTAGAGCAGGGCGATATCGACGCCGAGTGCTGCCACCATCTCGCGATTGGTGGAGCCGGCGCGGATCAGCATGCCGACGCGGGTCTTGGCGATGACGAGCCACATCAGGACCGCAACGAGGATGCCGGCGGCGATGATCGTAAGGCGATAGACGGGATAGGGGATGCCGGGAATGATCTCGACGGAGCCGCGCAGGGCGTCCGGCACGTTAAGAAACAGCGGCGTGCGGCCCCACAGCATCGTCACCGCCTCGTTGATGAACAGGATCAGGCCGAAGGTCGCGAGCACCTGGTCGAGATGCTCGCGGGCATAGAGCCTTCGGATGACGACCACCTCGATGGCGACGCCGACAAGGGCCGCGGCGGGCAGGGCGGCGAGCAGGCCGATGAGGAAGGAGCCTGTCAGCCCCGTCACGGTGGCGGCGACATAGGCGCCGATCATGAACAGCGAGCCATGGGCGAGGTTGATCACGCCCATGATCCCGAAGATCAGGGTGAGGCCGGCTGCGACCAGAAACAGGAAGATGCCGAGTTGCAGCCCGTTCAGGACCTGTTCGACGAAGAGGAGCATTTACGGTCCGGTGTCCCCAGATCGACGTTTCGCTTTTGGTTTACCGCCTCAAACCGCGCGCCAACGGCGCGCGGCCCCCCACCCCGACCCTCCCCCACAAGGGGGTGAGGCACGGTCCGCGCCAGCGGACGAAATGCGCGAGCATTTCGAGTGCCGAACGCGCAAGGCTCAAAGCCGAGCGCCGGGGAGCGATAGCTGCGCGGCACGTTGCTTTGTCTCCCACTTCATTTGTGGAGGGTTCCAGTGGCATTGGGGCAGGTGGAAGATTAGCCGCCGTCATCTTACTGCTTTCACTCCCTCCTCCTGGTTGGGAGGAGGGAGGCTACCGCCCCGTTCCGTGATCACGCGCAGCGATCACGTCCCGGTGCTACTCCATCGCGCAGTCCTGGTGATAGGCGTCGATCAGGTCCTCGGCGATCAGGCCGGTGGTGACGAGCTGAAGCTTGCCGTCGGGGCCCTTCTCCGCCTTCAGCGCGTACCAGTCGTTGATCGGATGGTTGTTGTTGGCGAACTTGAACTCGCCGCGGACGGAGTCGAAATCGGCTGCCTTCATCGCCGCGCGGAAGCCGTCCTTGTCGTCCATCACCTTGCCGCCGGTCTTGGCCAGCGCGCTGGCGATCAG
>JANQKY010000062.1 GCA_028280885.1 Tepidamorphus sp. | reverse complement strand
CGATGGACAGGCAGCGGCCCGCTCTCCCACAACGGTATTTGTCGGGCCCGTCCCTGCAATCCCTGAACACAGTTGCCCGGAACACGTCCGGGGATGACGACCGAGGGGCGGCGAGGCTTAAAACAAAAGCGCCGTTCCAGTTGAACCGGACGGTAATGGAACACGTTCGGGCATGACAGCCTAGGAGAGCGCCCCTTCGACAAGCTGGCGATGGCGTCATTGCCGATATACGGCCGACCACTCAATCCCTTAAGGCCGCGCTACTCCGCCTCTTCGGCGGCCCGCTCCAGCTTGCGCTCCAGCGTCTCGACGTGATTGGTGATCCGCTCGATCGTGCGGGCCGTCTCCTCGTGCAGGGTCTGCAGGCGGCGCAGTTCGCCGCGGATGAGGGCGACGTCCTCGAAGCCGCCTTCGGGCGCCGCGCCGTCGCCGCTCAGCAGCCAGCCGGGGCTGACATTCAGGACACCGGCCAGCATCACCACCCGGTTGGAGCGCGGCTCGCGCGCGCCTGATTCCCAGCCGGTCAGCGTATTCGTCCTGACGCCGAGCCGGCGGGCGACCTGGGCCGTCGACAGGCCGCAGGCTTCGCGGGCATAGACGAGCCGGTCGGCAAGGCTCGCGTCCGCCGGGCGGGTGTGTACAGTCATCTCGTCCTCCGGGTCGGGCGCCGTCGAAAAGGCGCCGGGCTTTGAGCGTGGCATAGCACCGCTCGGGTGCGGTTTTGCGACGGATTGCGGCGTTTTGTTGAGCGGGTGCGGCGTCGCGGTCTTTCACCCGGGAAAGCGCCCGCTGCTCACGCCTTCAGAAACTCCGTGATCGCGGCATTGAAGTCCGCCTCGGCCTCGATATTCGACAGGTGGGCGGCGTCGAGCACCACCAGCTGCGAGCCCTTGATCGCCGCGTTCAGGTCGTCGGACAGGGCGGGCGGGGTCGCCGGGTCGTGCTCTCCGGCGATGATCAGCGTCGGCAACGTGATCGATTTCGCCGCTTCGCGCAGGTCGCAGTCGCGCAGCGCTGCGCAGTTGCCGGCATATCCGGCCCCCGGCGTGCGCAGGATCATCGCGCGGACCTGGTCGACGGTGTCGGGCGCCTCGGCCTGGAAGCGCTTCGTGAACCAGCGGTCGACGATGGCCTCGACCATAGAGGCCATGCCGCCGGACAGCGCGGCCTCGATACGCGGCTGCCAGATGCTTTCATCGCCGATCTTCGCGCCGGTGTTGCACAGGATAAGCCGCTCGATCCGCTCGGGCGCATTGACGGCGAGCCACACTCCGGTCACCCCGCCCATCGACAGGCCGCAGAACGCCGCCGTGTCGATGCCGATCGCGTCCATCAGCGCCAGCACGTCGCCGCCGAGCTGATCGAACGTATAGTCGCCGGCCGGGGCGTCGGAGCGGCCATGGCCGCGCGTGTCGTAGCGCAGGATGTGATGGGTGGCGTCCAGGGCCTCGGCCTGGCCGTCCCAGAAGGCGAGGTCTGTGCCCAGCGAGTTGGACAGGATGAGCCACGGCCCGTCCGGATTGCCGCTCACCTCGTAGTTGATCCGTGTTCCGTTGGACATGACGACCGGCATCGGGGCCTCCAGAGTTGCGGCGCCGGATGGCGCGATATGAGTGGTTTATCTAGATCCGGTGGGCGCGCCAACTGGAAACGGCCATATCAACCGCCGCGTCCGACAGGCCGAGATAGGACAGCGGGTCGAGGGCTGCGGCAATCTCCCGGGCGCTCAGGATGCCGGTGACCGTGTCGTCCTCCCGGACGATCTCTTCGAGCGGGCGCGCCGTTTCGATCGCCTGGCGGGTAAGCGCCTGGACGAGGTGATGCGCCGTGTGCCGGCCGATTTCCGGCGCCAGCGCCATCATCAGCGCCTCCGACATCATCGCGCCCGAGGCGATGCCGAGATTGGCGCGCATCCGCTCCGGACGGACCTCCAGGCCCTCCGCCGCCTCGGCCATGTGGGACAGCGCACCGGACAGGCAGTCGAACAGCCCGGGCAGGGCGGTCCATTCGGCGTGCCAGCCGCCGGCGCCGCGCTCGTGCTCCTGGACGAGGGCCGAAAACAGCGTCGCCTGCAGGCCGTTGGCGCGCATCGCCGCTGCGCGGACGGCGGGTGCCGCGACCGGATTGCGCTTGTGCGGCATGGTCGAGGAGCCGCCGCGCCCGGGGGCTGCGGGCTCGGAGGCCTCGCCGATCTCCGCCTGCATCATCAGGGCGATGTCGGTGGCGATCTTGGCGAGCGCGCCGGCCAGGATCGTCAGTTCCGATCCCAGCCGCACGACGCGGTCGCGGGCGGTGTGGGTGGTGACGGCGGGCAGCGGCAGGCTCAGCCGCGTCGCCAGCGCCATGCGCACCGTCTGCGCAGCCGGGCCGATCGAGGCCAGCGTTCCGACCGCGCCGCCGAACTGCAGCGTCAGCGCTTCATTCGCGGCATGGCGGATCGCCGCCTTCGACCGGGTCACCATGTCGAGCCAGCCGGCGACCTTGAAGCCGAAGGTGATCGGCAGGGCCGGCTGCAGCAGCGTGCGGCCGGCCATCGGCGTTTCGCGATGCGTCTCGGCAAGGGTTTCCAGCGCGTCGCCGAGGCGCAGGATCTCCTGTTCGATCAGGTCGAACGCCTCGCGGTTGACAAGCGCGCTGGCGGTATCGATCAGGTCCTGGCTGGTCGCGCCATAGTGGACGAAGCCGCGGCCGGGCTCGTCGCAATGGGTGGTCAGCGCCTTGACGAAGGGGATTGCCGGATTGCCGGCGCTGCGGGTGGCGGCTGCCAGGGCGTCGATATCGGCGGTGAATGTGGCGCAGGCGGTCTCGATGGCGTTTGCGGCGTCGAGCGGGATGATGCCGTTATCGGCCTGGGCGGAGGCGAGCGCGGCCTCGAAGGCGAGCATGGCCTCGATGCGGGCATGATCGGCCAGTGCCTGTCGCATCGCTGGCGTCGAAAACAGGTCGCATAGCAGCGTCGTGGGCAGTGTGGTCGGCGGGGAAGGCGGCATTTTCGTGATCACGGCGTGTTCGATCCGGGCGCAGACTAGTCGCAAAAAAGCCGCTATGACAGCGTCAAGCGCTTTTCTTTGTCGGTTTACGCACTAAAATTCGATCCAACCCCGCGGAGGAGACCAGAAAATGGCGATGAAAATGAGCGGCGAATATACCCTTCCAGCCGACCGGCAGACGGTCTGGGAGGCGCTGAACGATGCCGACGTGCTGTCGGCCAGCATCCCCGGCTGCGAAGCGTTCGAGAAGGTCAGCGACACGGAGTTCGCGGCGACCGCGGTCTCGCGGATCGGGCCGGTGAAGGCCCGCTTCAAGGGCAATGTGACCCTGTCGGATATCGATCCGCCGAACAGCTACCGGATTTCCGGCGAGGGCCAGGGCGGCGTTGCCGGCTTCGCCAAGGGCGGGGCGACGGTGTCGCTTGCCGATGCCGAGGATGGCGGCACCATCCTGACCTATGAGGTCGATGCCCAGGTCGGCGGCAAGATCGCCCAGATCGGCCAGCGGCTCGTCAACGGGGCGGCGAAGAAGACGGCGGACCAGTTCTTCCAGAATTTCCGCAAGCATCTCAGTCCGGAAGAAGACGCGGCCTGAAACACGGTCGATTTGCTGAATTCGGCTTGACCCGATGCGGATTTGGGTCAAAACTCAACGAAAATAATGAATCCGAAGAGGAGGCGGAGGCGAATTGAGCCGAAAGTGCCGTTCTGGCGCGTGTTTTTCGGTATTTGATTAGCTTACCAACTTGAGTGCTCAAGCGGCGGCGGCTGTCCCCCAGCCGATCGCCCGACGATGGCCAATGGAGGAGACTAATGCCAACGGTGTCTATGACCGTGAACGGTCAGGCCGTATCCGCCGATGTGGATGCGCGCACGCTTCTTGTCGAATATGTCCGCGAACACCTGCGCCTGACGGGAACGCATGTCGGCTGCGATACCAGCCAGTGCGGCGCCTGCGTCGTCCATCTGAACGGCAGGGCGGTGAAATCCTGCACGACCCTGGCCGCCCAGTGCGAGGGCGCCGAGGTCACTACCATCGAAGGGCTTGCCAACGGTGACGACCTGCACCCGATGCAGGAGGCCTTCCGCGAGAATCACGGCCTGCAATGCGGCTTCTGCACGCCGGGCATGATCATGGCGGCTGTCGATATCGTCAATCGCCACGGCAACGATGTCGACGAGCAGACGATCCGCGAGGAACTCGAGGGCAACCTGTGCCGCTGCACGGGCTACCACAATATCGTCAAGTCGATTTCCGCCGGCGCCGAGTCGATGGGCTCGTGAGCGTTTAAGCGGAAACGGGCGATATCGCCTTTCCTGATTGAAATTTCGGAAAAGTTTCGGCTCTGGGAGGAGACTCATGAGCGATAACGGAATCGGAGCCCGTGTAACACGGGTCGAGGACAAGCGTTTCATCACCGGCGGCGGGCATTACACCGATGACCTGAACCGTGCCGGTCAGACCTATGCTTACTTTCTGCGCTCGCCGCATGCGCATGCCAATGTGAAGGGGATCGATGCGAGCGGCGCGCTGGCGATGGCCGGCGTCCATGCGGTGCTGACCGGCGACGACCTCGCCGCCGACGAGATCGGCCCGCTGCCGTGCGGCTGGATGATCCATTCCAAGGACGGCTCGCCGATGGTGACGCCGGGCCATCCGGTGCTCGCCCAGGGCAAGGTGCGCTATGTCGGCGATCCGGTCGCCGTGGTCATCGCCGATACGCTCGGGCTGGCCAAGGAGGCCGCCGAGGCCGTCTCGGTGGACTATGAGGAACTCGCCCCGGTCATCGACCTGGAATCGGCCAAGACCGCCGCGCTGGTGCATGACGAGGCGGCCGCCAACACCGCGTTCGAGTGGGAGCTCGGCGACAAGGCGGCGACCCAGGCGGCCTTCGATTCCGCCCATCACGTCACCACGCTGGAACTGTCCAACAACCGGCTGGTGCCGAACGCGATCGAGCCGCGCGCGGCGGTCGCCGAATACGATGCCGGCCTCGACCGCTACACGCTGTGGACGACCAGCCAGAACCCGCATGTGGCGCGGCTGGTGATGTCGGCCTTCCTCAACATCGCGCCGGAACACAAGCTGCGCGTCATCGCGCCGGATGTCGGCGGCGGCTTCGGCTCGAAGATCTACGTTTACCCGGAAGAGACCGTCTGCGTCTGGGCGAGCCGCAAGGTCAAGCGGCCGATCCGCTGGACCGCCGACCGGACCGAATCCTTCCTCACCGACGCCCATGCCCGCGACCACGTCACCACCGCGGAAATGGCGCTCGACGAGAAGGGCAAGATCCTGGGGCTTCGGGTCAAGACGCTCGCCAATGTCGGCGGCTACATGAACTTGTTCGCCTCCTCGGTGCCGACCTATCTCTACGCGACGCTCCTGTCGGGCCAGTACAACATCCAGAACATCTATGCCGAGGTCGACGCGATCTACACCACGACGACCCCGGTCGACGCCTATCGCGGCGCCGGACGGCCGGAGGCGACCTTCGTCGTCGAACGGCTGATGGAAGTGTCGGCCCGCGAGATGGGTATCGACCCGGCGACGCTGCGCAAGCGCAACTTCATCAAGAGCTTCCCGCACCAGACCCCGGTCATCATGGCCTATGACGCCGGCGATTTCGACGCGGTGATCAACAAGGCGCTTGAGATTGCCGACTACAAGGGCTTCGGCAAGCGCAAGCGGGAATCGGCCAAGAAGGGCAAGCTGCGCGGCATCGGCTTCTCGAACTATATCGAGGCCTGCGGCATCGCGCCCTCCCAGGCGGTCGGCTCTCTGGGTGCGGGCGTGGGCCTGTGGGAATCGGCCGAGGTCCGGGTCAATCCGGTCGGCACGGTGGAGATCCTCACCGGCGCCCATACCCATGGCCAGGGCCACGAGACGACGTTCGCCCAGCTTGTCGTCGACCGGCTCGGCATTCCCTTCGAGAATGTCTCGATCGTCCATGGCGACACCGACAAGGTGCAGTTCGGCATGGGCACCTACGGCTCGCGCTCGGGCCCGGTCGGCATGTCGGCGATCTCCAAGGCGCTCGACAAGGTGATCGACAAGGGCAAGAAGATCGCCGCCCACCTGCTCGAGGCCGCCGAGGCCGATATCGAGTTCGCCGACGGCAACTTCACCGTGTCGGGCACCGACAAGGCGATCGACTGGACGTCGCTGGCGCTCGGCGCCTATGTGGCGCACGGCTTCCCGCCGCAGGAGATCGAGCCGGGCCTGAAGGAGACCTCGTTCTACGACCCGACCAACTTCACCTTCCCGTCGGGCTGTCACATCTGCGAGGTCGAGGTCGATCCGGATACCGGCGTCACCGACATCATCAGCTGGACGGCGGTCGACGATTTCGGCGTCGTGATCAATCCGATGATCGTCGAGGGCCAGGTGCATGGCGGCATCGCCCAGGGCGTCGGCCAGGCCATGCTGGAATGCGCCCACTATGACGAGGACGGCCAGCTGCTGACCGGCTCCTACATGGACTACACGATGCCGCGGGCCGACAACCTGCCGAGCTTCAAGATCGGCACGACGGTCACCGAATGTCCGTCCAACCCGATCGGCATGAAGGGCTGCGGCGAGGCCGGCGCCATCGGTTCGCCGCCGGCGCTGATCAACGCCATCACCGATGCGATCGGCAGCGAGGACCTCGCCATGCCGGCAACCAGCGAGAGCGTCTGGCAGGCGCTCCAGACGTCCGCGCTCAAGCAAGCCGCCGAATAAGGAGAAGATCGATGTATCCGTTTAGCTACCATCGGCCGACATCGGTCCGCAAAGCGGCCACGATGCTGGAAAAGGCTGAAGACCCGAAGCTTCTGGCCGGCGGCCACACGCTGCTGCCGACCATGAAGCAGCGGCTCGCCGCCCCCTCCGACCTCGTCGACCTGTCGGGCGTCGAGGGGATGGACGCGATCGAGGTGAAGGGGCGCACCCTGCATGTCGGCGCGATGGCCCGGCATGCCGATGTGGCGGCCTCGGAGGTCGTCCAGGAGGCGATCCCGGCGCTTGCCGGCCTTGCCGGCGGCATCGGCGATCCGCATGTCAGGGCGCGCGGCACGATCGGCGGGTCGGTCGCCAACAACGACCCGAACGCCGACTATCCGGCCGCCTGCCTCGGTCTCGGCGCGACGATCGTCACCAACAAGCGCAAGATCCCGGCCGACGACTTCTTTGTCGGCATGTTCGAGACGGCGCTGGAAGACGGCGAGATCATCACCAAGGTGACCTTCCCGATCCCGCGCAAGGCCGGCTATGCCAAGTTCCCGAACCCGGCGTCGCGCTATGCGCTGGTCGGCGTCTTCGCGTCGAAGCGCGGCAAGGAGATCCGTGTCGCGGTGACGGGCGCCGCGCCGTGCGTGTTCCGCGCAAGCGACATGGAAGAGGCGCTGGCCGCGCGCTTTGCGCCGAAATCGCTGGAGGGCGTGTCGATTGCCGATGACGACCTCAACAGCGACATCCATGCAAGCGCTGCCTATCGCGCCCATCTGGTCGGCGTGATGGCGCGGCGTGCGGTCGCGGCGGCTTGAGACCGCGCCCGATCGCCATATCTTAGCTAAGAATGACCGGCGCCCTTCGGCGCCGGTCGCCGTGTTGACGGGCGATGGAAACGGGGTTTGACCCGGGTCTCTTCGCCACAGACCCTCCGGAGGCCGGTTTGGCCGATCACGCTTCTCACAAGCCAGACAGCATCGACGCAACGCTGAAGCTGCTCGGCTCCGCCGACTATGTCGCCGACCGGCCGCTCGCGACCGTTCTCTATCTCGCCCTCAGGATGGGCCGGCCGCTGTTCCTGGAAGGCGAGGCCGGGGTCGGCAAGACCGAGATCGCCAAGGTGCTGGCGACCGCGCTGGGGCGGCGGCTGATCCGCCTGCAATGCTACGAGGGCCTCGATGTCGCCTCGGCGGTCTATGAATGGAACTACGCCGCCCAGATGATCGAGATCCGCCTGGCCGAGGCCGAGGGCGTCTCCGACCGGGACCGGCTCGCCGATGACGTGTTTTCCGAGCGCTTCCTGGTCAAGCGGCCGCTGCTTGAGGCGCTGGAGCCCGATACGGCCGGGCCGCCGGTGCTGCTGATCGACGAGTTGGACCGCACCGACGAGGCCTTCGAGGCGTTCCTGCTGGAAGTCCTGTCGGATTATCAGGTGACGATCCCCGAGATCGGCACGGTCCATGCCGCGCATCCGCCGATCGTCATCCTGACCTCGAACCGGACCCGCGAGATCCATGACGCGCTGAAGCGGCGCTGTCTTTATCACTGGGTCGACTATCCCGATGCCGAGCGGGAGCTGGCGATCCTCAAGGCCAAGGTGCCCGGCGCGCCGGAGCGGCTGTCGCGCGAGGTGGTCGCCTTCGTCCAGTCGATCCGCAAGGAGGAACTGTTCAAGGCGCCCGGCGTCGCCGAGACGCTCGACTGGGCCACAGCGCTCACCGAACTGAACGCGGTCGCGCTCGATGCCGCGACGATCTCCGATTCGCTCGGCGTGCTGCTCAAATACCAGGACGACATCTCCCGCATGCAGGGCTCGAAGGTCAAGGAGGTGCTCAACCAGGTCCAGGCCGACTTGCGGAACGCGAGTTAGGTGATGGGCGCAGGCGTCAACGGGTCGGGACAGTATCCGGGTTTCGGGGGAGACGACGCGTCGCCCCGCGAGGCCTTCGAGGGGCGCCTTGCCGATAACATCATGCATTTCGCCCGGGCGCTGCGCGCTGCCGGCATGCGGGTCGGGCCGGGCATGGTCGTCGATGCGATCACCGCGGTGGAGACGGCCGGGATCGGCAATAAGGAGGATTTCTACTGGGTGCTGCACGCCGTCCTTGTCAACCGTCACGAGGACCGCGAGTTGTTCGACCAGGCCTTCAAGCTCTATTGGCGCAAGCGCGCGCTCATCGAGCAGATGATGTCGCAGCTCCTGCCGCCCGCGCCGCCGGCGCCGAACAAGGAGCAGGAGGAAGTCCGCTCGCGCGTCGCCGATGCGCTGATGAAGAACCAGCAGCCGCCGCCGCAGAAGCCGAAACCGAAGATCGAGATCGACGCCCGTTTCACGCTGTCGGACCAGGAGGTCCTGCAGGGCAAGGATTTCGAGCAGATGTCGGCGGCCGAGATCGCCGAGGCGCGCCGCCTGATCGCCGGCATGATGCTGCCCTTCGACAAGGTGAAGACGCGCAGGCTCGCTCCATCGTCGCGTGGCCGGATCATCGACCTGCGCCGCTCGCTGCGCGCCTCGATCCGCAGCGGCGGCGGCGGGGTGATCGACCTGAAGCGGCTCGCCCCCGTCGAGCGGCATCCGCCGCTGGTGGCGATCTGCGACATTTCCGGCTCGATGACGCAGTACAGCCGGATGTTCCTGCATTTCCTGCACGCGCTCACCGAGGCGCGCGGCCGGGTGCATAGTTTCGTCTTCGGCACGCGGCTCACCAACATCACGCGGCAATTGAAGGCCCGCGATCCCGACGAGGCGCTGGAGCGCTGTTCCGAAACGGTCGCCGACTGGGCCGGTGGCACGCGGATCGCGACCTGTCTCAAAGACTTCAACCGCAACTGGTCGCGCCGGGTGCTGGCGCAGGGCGCGGTGGTGCTGCTGGTCACCGACGGGCTGGAACGCGACGGCCAGGCCGAGCTCGATTTCGAGATGGACCGGCTGCATCGCTCCTGCCGGCGGCTCGTCTGGCTCAATCCGCTGTTGCGCTATGACGGCTTCGAGGCGAAGGCGGCGGGGATCCGCGCCATGCTGCCGAATGTCGACGAGTTCCGGACGATCCATAATCTCAACGCGATGACGGATCTCGTGCACGCGCTTGATGGCAAGCGCAGCCGCGATGCCAATCCGGCGCGCTGGCTTTCGGCCGAGGCTGCTTGAACGGCGCCTGGCCACCCTGATCCGTAGATGATGGAGGGTCTGATGAGCGAAGTTGCGACAACACCGATCGACGATCCGCTGATGCTGGCCGAGCGCTGGCGTGGCGAGGGGCGCGACGTTGCGCTTGCGACCGTGGTCCAGACCTGGGGATCGGCGCCGCGCCCGATCGGCAGCCATCTCGTCATCGATTCAGACGGCAATTTCGAAGGCTCGGTCTCCGGCGGCTGCGTCGAGGGCGCGGTGATCGCCGAGGCGGTTGACGTGATCGACACGGGCAAGCCGACGACGCTCGAATTCGGCGTCGCCGACGAGACCGCCTGGCGGGTCGGCCTGTCCTGCGGGGGCAAGATCAAGGTGTTCGTGGAGAAGGTCGACTAGCGATGCCGTCGACCGAGCTTCTGGTCGCCTTTGCCGCCGCGACGCTGATCTTCGCCTATATGCCGGGGCCGGCGATGCTCTACGCGGCCGCCCAGACGCTTGCGAAGGGCCGGCGGGGTGGGATGATGGCCGCGCTCGGCATTCATATCGGCTGCTATATCCATGTGATCGCTGCCGTTTTCGGCCTTGCCGCGCTGATGGCGCTGGTGCCGGCGCTCTATACGGTGCTGAAAGTGGTCGGCGCGTTCTATCTCGTCTGGCTCGGGATCGCGATGATCCGCGGCGCGCGCGGCGAGAACCCTGAGGTGACGATCTCCAGCCGGTCGCCGCGCCGGGCCTTCGTCGATTCGATGCTGGTCGAGATCCTCAATCCGAAGACGGCGATCTTCTTCGTGGCGTTCCTGCCGCAATTCGTCGATCCCGCCGCCGCGCTGCCGGTCTGGGCGCAGCTTCTGATCCTCGGCACGATCGTCAACATTGCGTTTTCCTCCGCCGACATCGTGGTGATCCTGGCCGCTGCGGCGGCGATGGCGCGGCTGAAGGCGAGCCGGATGACGCAGGCGGCCTTACGCTGGATCGGCGGGACGGTCCTGATCGGCCTCGGCGCGAAACTGGCGCTCGACAGGGGGTGAGGGGTGGATGGGGAGTAACGGCTTACCAGATGATTGTCGCGACACCCTTTGCGGTCGTCATCCCGAATTCGCGAATGCGAATATCCGGATCGGGGAGCCCGTATGCACGCGTGTTCTTTCATCCGAAACGTCGGGGTTCCCCGATCCCGGATATTTGCTGACGCAAATTCCGGGATGACAAGGGAGAGGTGGATGGTTTTGCAAGTTCCCCCGGAGGTCATCCCCGGACTTGTTCCGGGGATCCATGACCACAGTCGCTGGCGAAGGTGTTCATGGATTGCCGGGACAAGCCCGGCAATGACACCAAGGGGGACAAGCCCGGCAATGACACGAAGTGCGACTGGCGGGCGATACTGGACACCGCGTCCACCGAGGCAAACAGAGTTGATGACTGGTGCTGTGCCATGCGGCGTACGACCTGCAGAGCCGACGGCGACGGAGTTAGCAGCAGATGAAGCTTGATCTCCTCACGACCCTCAACGCCGACCGGGCTGCCCGCCGGGCGGTGATCCTGCTGACCGACACGGAAACCGGCGCGCAGCGGCTGATCCGCGAGGCCGAGATCGACCAATCCGACCGGCCGGACCTCTACCGCGCGCTGATCCGGGCCGGCCGGTCGCGCGCGCTGAAAGACGAGGAGGGCGGTGGCTTTGCCAATGTGATGGTGCCGCCGGCCAAGCTCGTGCTGATCGGGGCGGTGCATATCAGCCAGGCGCTGGTGCCGATGGCGCGCCAGCTCGGCTATGACGTCACCGTCGTCGACCCGCGCACCGCCTTTGCGACGCCGGAGCGGTTCCCGGACGTTGAGCTCCTGGCGGAGTGGCCCGACGACGTGCTGCCGGATCTCGGCGTCGACCGCTGGACCGCCTTCTGCGCGCTTACCCATGATCCGAAGATCGACGATCCGGGCCTGATCCATGCGCTCCGGCGCGACTGCTTCTATATCGGCGCGCTCGGCAGCCGGAAGACCCATGCAAGACGGGTCGAGCGGTTGACCGAGGCGGGACTGGACGCGGCGACGATCGCCCGCATCCACGCCCCGATCGGCCTGGCCGTGGGGGCGCAGAGCCCGGCCGAGATCGCAGTCGCGATCCTTGCTCAGATCACCGGCGCGCTCAGGCTCGCGCCGGAAGCGGCATGAGGTTCGGTCCGGTCCCGATTGACGATGCCGAAGGCGCGATCCTGGCGCATTCCCAGCGCGCGGGCCGGCGCATGGTCAAGAAAGGCACCGTGCTGACGGCGGAGATCCTCGCCGATCTGCGGGCTGCCGGCGTCAGGCAAGTCATCGCCGCGCGGCTCGGGCCCGACGACGTGCACGAGGATGCGGCCGCCGCCGTCCTCGCCGAGGCCGTGGCGGGCGCCAATATTCGTGTCGATCGCGCCTTTACCGGCCGGGTCAATCTGTTTTCGGAAGCCGCGGGCGTGCTGGAGGCGGACCGGGAGGCGATCGACCGCTTCAACCGGTTCGACGAGGCGATCACGCTTGCCACGCTAGAGGCCTTCGCGCCGGTGCGGGACGGCACGATGGTCGCGACGGTGAAGATCATCCCCTTCGCCGCGCCGAAACCGGCCGTCGATGGCGCGCTTGCCGGCATTGGCCAGGGCGGGCTGTTCCGCGTCCGCCCGTTCAAGCCGGCGCGCGTCGGCTTCGTCGCCTCCGTCCTGCCGGCGACGCCGGACAAGGTGCTCGCCAAGACCGCGCGGGTGCTGGCCGAACGACTTGAGCCCACCGGCGCGACGCTGATGGGGGAGAGGCGCGTTGCCCATTCCACCGACGCGGTCGCCAGCGCGATCGCCGCGCTGACCAATCCAGCTAACGAAGACCGCGCCGACCTGGTGCTGGTCTTCGGCGCCTCGGCGATCGTCGACCGGGGCGACGTCATTCCCGCCGCGATCGAGGCTGCCGGCGGGACGATCACCCATTTCGGCATGCCGGTCGATCCGGGTAACCTGCTGCTGATCGGCGAGCGGGCGGGCGTTCCGGTGATCGGCGCGCCGGGCTGCGCGCGCAGTCCGAAGGAAAACGGCTTCGACTGGGTGCTGCAGCGGCTGCTGGCCGGCATTCCCGTCACACAGAACGACGTGACCGGCATGGGCATCGGCGGACTGTTAATGGAAATCGAGAGCCGACCGCAGCCGCGCGCCGGCCAGGAGGTGGAAACGCAGATGCCGCATGTCGCCGCGATCCTGCTCGCCGCCGGCCAGTCGCGCCGGATGGGCGCTGCCAACAAGCTCACCGAGGAGATCGGCGGCACGCCGATGGTGCGGATCGCCGCAGACGCGATCCTTGAAAGCGCGGCCGGTCCGCTGGTGGTGGTCACCGGGCACGAGCCCGACAAGGTTCGCGCGGCGCTTGAGGGGGTCGATGCGGGGTTCGTGCACAATCCCGACTATGCCGAAGGGCTGTCGACGTCGCTGCGCACCGGGCTTGCGGCGCTGCCGGACGATGCGGATGGCGTCGTCGTCTGCCTCGGCGACATGCCGGGGATCGGTCCCGATGTGATTGACCGGCTGGTCGAGGCCTTCGATCCGGCCGAGGGACGGGCCGCCGTCGTGCCGACCGTGCGCGGCAAGCGCGGCAACCCGGTGCTCTGGGGGCGCCGCTTCTTCGAGGCGCTGGCGGCTGTTCGCGGCGATGTCGGTGCCCGCCATCTGATCGGCGAGAATGCCGATCTGGTCGCCGAAGTGGAGATCGAGGGCGACGCGATCCTCGCCGATGTCGACACGCCGGAGGCGCTGGCCCGGCTGAGAGGCGGGCAGGGCGGCTCGGGGTGAGGCACCCTGAGCGCACCGTATGTTAGCACTCATCGGAAAATGCTGCTAATATATTGATTTATAAGAATAATGTGAGCGCGTGCGACTTGCAATTCCCGGGAATCGCACCGACACTTGTCGTGTTGCATCTTGATGGGAGTTGCCCATGGCGCGCATAGAATTCGAGCATCAGGTCAAGGGCTACGGCCTGACGACCGCCAACATTCTCTATCGGATGCCCGATCATCCGGCGATCCTCCAGGAGTTTCTCTGGCAGCACTATGATCTGGCGCCCGATTTTCCCGAACTGCTGAAGTTTCTCGAATTCTGGGATCGCAAGATCGATGGGCCGGTTCATTCGGTCCGCGTCGTGCACAAGAAGCTGGTCGGGCCGACCGCCTGGCGCAGCGCCGGGGCGGTTTACCGGTTGCATTAGGGCGCGACGGCTGTCTGATGCCACGTTGTTTGTTGCCGCGAAGCGGCTTCGAGAGCGCCGGAGGCGATCTCGAATAATCAGCCCCGCATCCCTCCCGAAAACTGACCTTGAAAACACCTCCGCCGTCATGCATCTGCGCATGGCGGCCCCGTCGGGAAACAGGTCGCACCGGCGCTTTCAACATGAGAAAACAAACAACACCGCGTCGGCCGCGCCGGTATCCCGCTTCCGGCCTTGCGCCTCGCAACGGCTGGAGGATTGTGCGCGATGCGCCACGAGACGACGGGGCAGCTTGGCGGCGTTCGCCCGACCAGCAAGCCCGATACCGCATCCGAAACGGCGCGCGGCGGCGTCCTCGCCATCATGCTGGTCATCGTCCTGACGCTTCTGTGGGGTGCGAACTTTCCGGCGATCAAGGTGACGGTCGCGGAGATGCCGGTGTTGACCTTTCGCGTGATCTGCCTGGTCGGTGGCGCGGCGGGGGTCGCGGCGATGGCGGTGGCGCGGGGCTGGTCCTTTGCCATTCCGCGCCGCAAATGGGCCTGGGTCCTGACCGCCATCGTGTTCAACACGCTCGGCTGGAACCTGCTGACGGCCTATGGGTTGACGATGATGCCGGCCGGCCGCGGCGCGATCATCGCCTATACAATGCCGTTCTGGGCGGTGGTTTTCGCGGCGCTCGTCCTCGGCGAACCGATCAGCCGGACGAAACTCGCCGGGCTGGTGCTTGGCATCGGCGGTCTTGCGACACTGATCGGGCCGGATCTCGCCGTCTTCCACCGCTCGCCGCTCGGCGTCGTGCTGATGCTCGGCGCGGCGCTGAGCTGGGGGCTCGGCACCGTCGTCATCAAGGGGCGGCTTCAGGGCATCTCGCCGTGGATCCTGACGGTCTGGCTGCTCGGGGCCGGCGCGATCCCGATCATTCCGATCGCGTTTGCCGTCGACGATTTCGACTGGCGGATGAGTGTCGATGCCTGGCTGGCGCTCGGTTTCGTCCTGATCGGCGGCATGATCCTCGCCCATGTCATCTGGTTTTCGATCGTCCGCATCCTGCCGGCCTCGATCGCGTCGATCTCGACGCTGGCGATCCCCGTCGTCGGGGTCACCCTGAGCGCGCTGATACTCGGCGAGCCGGTCGGCGTTCTGGAACTCGCGGCCCTCTGCCTGGTCGTTGCCGGGCTGTTCGTCGTGCTGGTGCTGCCCGCGCTGCGGCGGTGACCGGCGGGCAGCACCGTCGATCCTACGGTGTCTGCGGCAGGGCCGGCGCGATCGCGAAGTGATCGTCGGTCTGCGGCCCGACCAGCGTGTAGGCGAAGATGTTCTCGCACCAGGTCTCGGCGACCTGATGGGTGTTGCCGCTGCAGTCGATCGGCGCGTGGGTTGCCGGCGTCAGCCTGTTGACCTCCGGATAGGGCGGCTGGGACTTGAGCTGGAAGACATATTTCCGGTTCAGCGTGTCGAGGAAGGTGAGCTTGCAATCGCCGATGCTGGTTATCGAGATGTCGAAGCTCGGGAAGTCCGGATCGACGTCGCGATCGGGCTTGTTGGTGCAGATCCCGTATCTGGTGAAGCGGATGCTATCGTTGAGCGAATAGCCGAACGCCACATGGATCGGCGGCGTCGCCGGTTCGCCATTGGGCAGGCCGCGCTTGCCGCCGACCGCGATCACCAGGCCGGTGCCGTCGGCCTGCATGTTGCCGACCGCGTCATCGACCGAATAGGCGTAGACGTTCGGCGCGCCGACATAGTCCTTGGAATGGATCATCAGGGCGTAGGGGTTGAACTTGCCCGATTTCATGTATTGCAGCTTGTCGAACACCTCCTTGATCTTCTGATACCTGGCGGCGTTGTTGGCCTTGTAGCCGGGCGTCTGTTCCAGAAGGTTGGTCTTGGCGTCGCTGCAGAACTCGTTGAACGGTCCCCAGCCCTGTACATGCTGGCGCATCAGGGCCTCGTCGAGCTTGATCGGCTTCTTGTCCGGGTCGCAGCCGAAGGCGGTATAGTTTTCCTTGTAGGTGTCGTAATTGGCCTGGAACAGCTTGCGTACCTTGCGGATGCGCTTGCAGAAGTTGGATTTGTTGTCCTTCGTCTTCACGCAGTCGTTCCACTGATCGATCATCTTGTCGATCGGCGGCCAGGGCTCGGGCGTCAGGTCCGGATCGCCGCCGAAGACATGCAGCGTCGAGGGCACCTTCAGGATCGTGTCGCCCTGATTGTCGACGAATTGCGGCCAGCCGGCATAGAGCGACTCCTTGTCGAGGAACGTGTTCAGCGCCTTGCGGAACTTGCTGACGGACATGACCATGCCGACATAGCCGACCTGCTTGTTGCCAAAGGGCTCCATGGCGATCGGCAGATAGGCGTCGTCGACATAGGAGACGTCGAAGTCGACATTGTGATCGTTGAGCTCGATCGGGTCCTTGTTGAGGTTGAGGGCGCCTAGAGTGTATTCGGTCAGCTGGCTGGGCTCGTTGTGCTTTAAGCCCGCGGGATCCTTGAAGATCTTGAAGGGCTGGCATTTCGGGCAGATCGGCACCTCGGAGCCCTTGATCGGAAAGACCTCGACCTGGCCGTCGCGGTTCTTGTAGTTCTCGCGCAGCGCCTTCGGCGGCTTGCCGTCCTCGACCGGTGCGTCGAAGATCTCGATGCGCGCGCCGCCCCACCAGTCGATATACTGATCGGGCTTCTTGGGATCGATCTTGTTCTTCGGCACGAGTTCGGAATAGAGCGGCAGCGTGATGGTGACGCTTTCGCCCGGCGGGATGCCCGCACCGGTGGGATTGATATAGATCCGGAACTGGTTGGGCTTGGGAAACGGCATCTGCTCCAGCTTGTCCTTCGGAACCTTGAAGACCGACTGAAGCCACGGGTCGGACGCGCTCGTGCCCGTCGAGAGGACGGGATAGATGTTGTAGCCCTTGGCGTTGTTGTAGATCTTGATCGTCATTTCCGGATTCGGATCGCCGATTTCGTTTGTGGCGTCCGGTCCGGCCTGCGCGCCGGATAGCGTGCAGCCGACGATCGCGGCGACGGCTCCGGCGGCCATGAGTGTTTTCAGGATATCCGATCGACGGACAGGCGGTGTCATCGTCCCAACCCCGTTTGCGCTTATGTGCATCAGACATGTTCGTTGGCTTACTTTGACCGGAAATGGCCGCAAATCCAAGCCGGGAACCGAATCGCATCGTCGGTGAAGCGAAAAGTAAGGACTGAGATCCGGGACCCGCGAAAGATCGGCTTGTCCGCGGGGCCGCCGATCGGCTAGTCTTTGAGAATTGATGAGTATTGCCGAATTTCCATTGCCTGAAGACGTAAACTGCCGTGTCTATTGAGAAGTCAGCTGTCGCAGCACAGTCGCCGGATACTGTCGAGACCGAAACAATTGCCGCGGCCGCCGTCGATGCGGCCGGTGCCGCACCCCGCGTGTGGATTGCAATCGGCTCGATCTGCGTGATTACGCTGATCTGGGGGGCGAGTTTCACGCTTAACGACATCTCGCTTGCGCATATCCCGGCCATGACCTTCCGCGCCATGGCGATGGTGGCCGGCGCATGCGGTCTGGCGGCCTTGACGCTCGCAATGGGCCATTCCCTGCGCGTGCCGCGGGAACTGCTCGGCTGGATCGGTCTTGCCGCGCTCTTCAACATTCTGCTGTGGGGGCTGTTTTCCACCTTTGGGCTGAAACTGATGCCGCCGGGCCGTGCCGCCGTCATCGCCTATATGATGCCGTTCTGGGCGCTGGCGCTGTCGATCCTTGTGCTGCGCGAGGAAATCAACGCCTTCAAGATAACCGGTCTCGCGCTCGGGATGGTGGGGCTTGCATGTCTGATCGGACCGGATTTCGGCGACATCGTCCATGCGCCGGGGGGCTTCGCCCTGATGTTGCTCGCATCGGTGAGCTGGGCGATCGGGACCGTCCTGGTCAAGGCCCGGTCGCACACCATTTCGCCGATGACGCTGACCACCTGGATGGTCGCGATCTCCGCCATTCCCATGGTCGTGCTTGCCGTTACGCTGGAGGATTTCGACTGGGAGGCCAGCACCAGTGCCTGGTTTGCGCTCATCGTCTTCGTGATCGGTTCGACCCTGGTGGCGCAGCCCTTGTGGTACTCGGTCGTGATGAAGCTCCCGGTGTCGATGTCCTCGGTCTCGGCGCTCGCCGTCCCCGTGGCCGGCGAAATCATCTCCGCGCTGGCCTTCGGCGAAACGATCGGGCTGCCGGAGGCCGCCGCGCTCGGTTTCGTGGTGTCCGGCCTGTTTGTGGTGCTTGTGCTGCCGGGGTTGCGGGCCGGCAGGCAGCCGGTCGGGCCGTAGCGCAACGGTCTCAGCCGTAGGGCGGGCGCGGGATCGCCTTGTGGGCGGCCTTCAGGGCGTTCGACCAGCGATCCTGCAGGTCGTGGAAATAGGCGTCGCTCGGCTCGATGCGGTGGGTCAGCTCGCTTTTCAGCGCGTCGCGGCGATAGAGCACGATGTCGAGCGGCATGCCGACGCTCAGGTTCGAGCGCATGGTCGAATCCATCGAGACCAGGCCGAGCTTGAGGGCGTCCTGCAGGTCGATGTCGTGGCGGATCGCCCGGTCGAGGATCGGCTTGCCGTATTTGTGCTCGCCGATCTGCAGATAGGGCGTATCCAGCGTCGCCTCGATGAAGTTGCCGGCGGAATAGACCATGAACAGGCGCAACTGGCCGCCCTTTACCTGGCCGCCGACCAGGAAGGTGATGTCCCAGCTCGACTGCTGCTGTTCCAGCGCCTTGCCGTCGAAGCGGTAGACCTCGCGGATCGCCCGGCCGACGAACTGCGCCGTCTTGAACATCGAGGGCTGCGACCAGATCGTCTCCGGATCGTCGGCATCGTCGCTGTCCAGGCCCTCGGTCAGCAGGCTCAGCACCGCCTGGCTCGCCGCAAGGTTGCCGGCGGAGGCCAGGGCGACGAAACGCTCGCCGGGGCGTTCGAACAGGTGCAGCTTGCGATAGGTGGCGATGTTGTCGACCCCCGCATTGGTGCGGGTGTCGGCAATCATGACCAGTCCTTCATCCACCAGAATACCAACGCAATAGGTCATGGGAATCGTCCGAAATCGCCCTCGCGGGTCCGTTATAGACCGGCAAGGCGGCGCGGTGGAATAGCGGCCTATTGCTGGGCAGCCATGTTCTCGGTGTGGACGGCGACGGTCAGGCCTTCGGCCTGGCCGCCGACCTGGGCGCCGCGGACGGGGGCCGCGCCCAGATAATCGAGCCCGACGGCGACGCGGACATAGCCCTCGGTGGTGCACACGCCGTTGGAGGCATCGAAGCCGACCCAGCCGAGATCCGGCACATGGGCTTCCGCCCAGGCGTGTCCGGCCTCGCTCGATACCGTCCCGTCGGCCTGGACGAGATAGCCGCCGACATAGCGGGCCGGGATCCCGAGCGTGCGGGCCATCGCCAGAAAGATGTGGGTGAAGTCCTGGCAGACGCCATGCTTGAGCGCGAAGGCGTCGGCGGCGGTGGTTCCGGTGTCCGTCCGCTCCGTATCGAAGGCGATATGCTTGTGCAGATCGGTCAGCACATCGTGCAGAAGCGCCAGCCGGTCGCCGTCCTCGCGCGCGAACCTTTGCGCATAGGCTTCCAGTTCGGCGTTCGGCTTGGTGAGATCGGTGTCGCGCAGGAACAGGTCGGGCGGCAGGCGTTCGGCGGTACCGCGGACGACGCCGTTGGTGTCCTCCGTCTCGATCTCGCCATCGACGGTGATCGACAGGGCGTCGAACTGGCCGACCAGCGTGAAGCTGTGGACGAGATTGCCGAAGGCGTCGCTGCGCTCGAGCAGACGGCAGTCGCGGTCGACTTCGATGCGCCACTTGCGCACATGCTGGCCGTCATGGCTGCGCGGCGACATGCGCAGCTTCTGGATGATGTATTTCGCCGGCGTATCGTAGTGATAGGCCGTTTCGTGCCGAACGTGGATGCGCATCGTCGGTCCCGTCAGACGAGATATTGGTCGGTTATGGCGGATCCCAGCCGATTGTTCTCGGCGATGAAGTCGAGCAGGAACTCGTGCAGGCCGCTCTGGAAGATGTCGTCGGTGCGGGCGTTGCGCAGTTGCGCATAGATCCGCCGCGCCTGGCGCTGGCTCTCGCCCTGGCGGCCATAGGTGCGCGCCAGTTCGTCGAGAAAGGTCGAGAGGTTGCAATAGCAGCTTGCAAGCGATCGCGGCATCTCCTCGCGCAGGATCAGGAGATCGGCGATCAGCCAGGGCTTGAAGGAATCGCGGTAGACCCAGTGATAGGCCGTCAGCGCCGAGACCGAGCGCAGGATCGCCGACCACTGGAAATAGTCGAGACCGCCGCCGACCGGCTCGGCGTCGGGCAGCAGCACGTGATATTTCACGTCGAGGATGCGGGCGGTGTTCTCGGCCCGCTCCAGATAGACGCCGAGCCGCGAGAACCAGTAGGCATCGTTGCGCAGCATGGTGCGATAGGCCGCCCCGTCGACGCGCAGCGATACCTCCTTGACCCAGGCGATAAAACGGTTGAGGCCCGAGGGCGAGATGTCGTCGGTGCGATAGCGGTGCATCTCCAGCCAGGCGCCGTTGATCGCCTCCCAGGTGTCGAGCGTCAGCGCGCCACGCACCGCCCGTGCGTTGGTGCGGGCAAGGCGCAGGCAGTTGCGGATGGAGGAGGGGTTCGCCTCGGAGAAGGCGAGGAACTCGAAGACGTTCTCGGCCGTCGGCTCGCCGCCGGTCTCGGCGAAGGCGGTTTCGCAGGCGGCGGCGGCCAGCGCCGATTCCCATTCGTTGGTGATGCCTTCGTTGGCGCCGGGCACATTGGCCATGCGGGAGGCGGCGTGCAGGATGCGGGCGAGGTTCTCGGCCCGTTCGACATAGCGCGCCATCCAGTAGAGATTGTCGGCGGTGCGGCTCAGCATGCGGATCGGCTCCGGTGCGGCGAAGCTGTGTCGAAGACCCTAGTCATTGACCACCCAGGTGTCCTTGGTGCCGCCGCCCTGGCTGGAATTGACGACGAGCGAGCCTTCGTTGAGCGCGACCCGGGTCAGCCCGCCGGGCACGATGCGGACCTTGTCGGTGCCCGTCAGCACGAAGGGGCGCAGGTCGACATGGCGCGGCGCCAGGCCCGATTCGACACAGGTCGGGCAGGTCGACAGCGCCAGTGTCGGCTGGGCGATGAAGTTGTCGGGCTCGGCCTTCAGCTTGGCGGCGAATTCCGCCCGCGCCGCACTGTCCGCCGCCGGGCCGATCAGCATGCCGTAGCCGCCGGAGCCGTGCACCTCCTTGACGACGAGGCTGTCGAGGTTGTCGAGCACATAGGCGAGCGTTTCGGGCTCGCGGCAGCGATGGGTCGGCACGTTCTTCAGGATCGGCTCCTCGCCGAGATAGAATTTCAGGATCTCCGGCATGTAGCTGTAGATCGCCTTGTCGTCGGCAATCCCGGTGCCGACGGCATTGGCGAGCGAGACGTTGCCGGCTTCGTAGGCCGACATCAGGCCGGCGACGCCGAGGGCGGAATCGGGCCGGAAGGTGAGCGGATCGAGGAAATCATCATCGACGCGGCGGTAGAGCACGTCGACCTGCTGCAGCCCCTCGGTGGTGCGCATGTAGACGTGGTCGTCGCGGACGATCAGGTCGCGGCCCTCGACGAGTTCGACGCCGAGCTTGTCGGCGAGGAAGGAGTGTTCGTAGAAGGCGCTGTTATAGGGGCCGGGCGTCATCAGCGCGATGGTCGGCTCGCTCGGCGCGCTTTCCGGCGCGATCGACTGGAGCGTCGCCAGCAGTTCCTCGGGGTAGTTCTCGACGGGGCGGACGTGATAGCGGGCGAACAGCTCGGGGAAGAGCCGCATCATCACCTCGCGGTCCTCGAGCATGTAGGAGACGCCCGAGGGCGTCCGCGCATTGTCCTCCAGCACGTAGAAGGTCTCGGCGTCGATGCGGACGATGTCGATGCCGCTGATCGGCACCCAGACATTACCGCGCACCTTGCGGCCCATCATTTCCGGGCGGAAGGCGGGATTGGCGAAGATCAGTTCGGGCGGCATGATGCCGGCCTTGATGATCTCCTGGTTGCCGTAGACGTCGGTCAGGAAGGCGTTGATCGCCTTGACGCGCTGCTCGAGGCCGTTGGCGAGCCGTCCCCATTCGCTGCCGGTCAGGATGCGGGGGATGACGTCGAAGGGGATGATCCGCTCTTCCGACCTCGTGTCGCCATAGACGGCGAAGGTGATGCCGATGCGCCGGAACAGCAGTTCCGCCTCGCTCAGGCGCTGGTCCAGGAGGTCGTCGGGTATCCCGCTCAGCCAGTCGGCCAACTTGCGGTAGGGATCGCGGCATCTCTCCGACGTCCCGTTCATCTCGTCGAAGGCTCGAACCGACATCTCCTCCCCTGACCCGCGCCGGAATCGGCTTGCCCGATACGTTAGACGTTTCGAGTATTGCCCGTCATCAAGGCGACGGCAATCGTCATGACCGTCTATTCCGGGGTCACCGCCGAAAAAGCACCGGATGATTCGCCGCGCTGCCGCGCATTGCATCAACGATGCCGCTGAATTGGGCAATTCGGTGGTGATGGCTGCGTCGGGTTCCTCCGTGGTGAATGGAGGTGTTGCGGGTGTCCATGACCACATCGGCCAGCGTCGGTGTTCATGGGTTGCCGGGACAAGCCTGGCAATAAAGTCACAGTGCGCGGCGGGGCGCTGTCCCCTCCCGTGTCATCCCGGCCGAGCGACAGCGCGAGCCGGGATCGGGGAGCCCCGGTCTCGGCAGGTGGGACACCGATCCGCCCGGGCTCCCCGATCCCGGATATTCGCTGGCGCGAATTCCGGGATGACGAGGGAGGGGTGGGGGGCTCTGTCGTCGGCTGTCATGCCCGGACGTGTTCCACTGCTGCCCGGCTCAGCGGGGACGAGGCTCTTTTGTTTTCAGCCTGGCCGCACCCTCGGACGTCCTCAACTCTGTTTTCCACGGTGGAAGCGGTGTCTGATGTCGCCGGCACTCCCCCTCAGTGTCATTGCCGGGCTTGTCCCGGCAATCCATGAACACAATCGTCAGATTGGGCGCAGGCGACTGTGTTCATGGGTCCCCGGAACACGTCCGGGGATGACCTCCGAGGGGG
>JANQKY010000048.1 GCA_028280885.1 Tepidamorphus sp. | reverse complement strand
CGGTGGCCACCGGCCCGGGTACACCGCTCAATCTCTCACAGAACGGTCAGAACAACATGCAAGGGAGCCGCGGCCGCGCAAGGAACTCTGCGCGCAGATACGTCTCACGCCCTGGCAATTTCCGGACCCGCGCCTCGCTAAACCGTTGACGATCCGAGAGCCCAGGCAATTGCGCGTGCCCCCCCTACACCAAAACCATCCCCAAAGCGTGTCTTGACCCGGCATGTCCCCCCATTACCCACATACAGGCACCCGCCCCTTTCCACCCCCCTTTCCAGCACGGCCGCACGACCGACTGCAGCCTGTCGAAAACCCGCCGATTTGCATTGACAGCACCGGGTTCCAGGCGCAAGATCACAAGTGTTCAGCCATGGAGGTCTAAGACAATGACCCCACCGACCCGATCCATGCCGCTGCAGGTTCGTTCCTGAGAATAAACCTTTGCGGCGGCTGCAATAAACCGACAATCAAATCTTCCGTATAACCGGTGAACACTCGATCGGAACGCTGTTTCCGTTGAATTCTACCGGACATATGGCTCCTAGACAGTCCAGATCAGGATGTCCTGCGCCGTTGATCGTGCCGGCGATGCATCCCGGGACGGCTCCGTGAGGTTCGGGCATTGGCCGAGACGCCGATGCCGGGTAACACGCGGGGCCGTCTTGCGTTTTCAGGCCAGCTTGCTTTTCAGGCCGCGATGACCCACATCCGAGCAGGTGTTTGTCGCCCCGCAAGGGTGTCGCCCCGCAAGGGTATCGCCCAGCACAGGTACGCCGACCACAGGTTGGTTCACAGCGCGAAGAAGAACGGGATGCGGTCCCTCAATCTTGGTCTGTTTTTCGCCGGCTGCGGGCTGATCGCGGTGACGATCATCCGGCAGGTCGATCCAAGCCTCGGCGTCTTCGCGATCCCGGCAACCGGCTTCTTCATCGCGATCGGCCTCCTGCCCTTCGTTCCCTTCGGCGTGCTGAACCGGCGCGCGCAGAACCCGCTGTCGCTGTGGATCTGCACGCTCGCCCTGGCAGCGCTTTCGGGCTTCTGGATCTGGGGCTTCGGCAGCGTGTTCTGGTGGAACCCGGCGCCGGACGCGCAGGACGGGCTGGCGCTCGTCGTGCTGCCGGCGGTTATGATCGCCGTCGCCGGGCCGGTCGCGGTGGGCGTCTGGGCGATCGAGCGCTATCTGTAACCGCGCCCGATCGTCGCATCACCGCTCGCGAAATGGCACAATGGGGCGTGATTCGATTACGTCGGTCACACACGCGTCCCTCACCGATCCGAAATCAGCGTTCATGGCAAAACCGCAAGACACCCTGTCCCTGTTCGACCAGCCCTCCGCCGCAGGATCGCCCGCCTCGGCCAAGCCACCCGCGGCCAAACCAAAGCCGCGCGCGCAGGCAAACCCGCGTGACCAGGCAAACGGCGCGGAAGAGGCCTATACGGCTGCCGATATCGAGGTACTCGAGGGGTTGGAGCCGGTGCGCCGCCGGCCCGGCATGTATATCGGCGGGACGGACGAGAAGGCGCTGCATCATCTCTTTGCCGAGGTCATCGACAACGCCATGGACGAGGCGGTCGCCGGGCATGCGACCTGGATCGACGTGGAGCTGGAGGCCGACGGGTTTCTGACCGTCACCGACAATGGTCGCGGCATTCCGGTCGACCCGCATCCCAAATACACCGACAAGTCGGCGCTGGAGGTGATCCTCACAACGCTGCATGCGGGCGGCAAGTTCGATTCCAAGGTCTATGACACCTCCGGCGGCCTGCACGGCGTCGGCGTTTCCGTCGTCAACGCGCTGTCGGAGCGGCTCGAGGTGGAGGTCGCGCGCGGGCGCCAGCTCTATCGCCAGGTCTATGCGCGCGGCGGGCCGGTGACCGGCATCGAGCATCTCGGCGAGACCATGAACCGGCGCGGCACCAAGGTGCGCTTCCGCCCAGACCCGGAGATCTTCGGCAAGGCGGCGTTCCGCCCTGCCCGGCTGTTCCGGATGACGCGGTCGAAGGCCTATCTGTTCCGTGGCGTCGAGATCCGCTGGAACTGCGCGCCCGGCCTGCTCGATGCCGACGGGTCGGTTCCGGAGAAGGAAGTCTTCCACTTCCCCGGCGGATTGCGGGACTTCCTGTCCGCCGAAATCGCCGGCGCGACCACGGTCGCCAACGATATCTTCGCCGGCCGCGTCGAAAAGGATGGCGGGCATGGCGGCGTCGAATGGGCGGTTGCCTGGTGCGCCAGCCGCGACGGCTTCGTCTCGTCTTACTGTAACACGGTGCCGACGCCGGAAGGCGGCACCCACGAGGCCGGCCTGCGCGGCGCCCTGCTGCGGGGCCTGAGGGCCTATGCCGAACTGACCGGCCGCAAGCGCGCCAACGTGTTCACCGCCGACGACGTGATGTCGTCGTGCACCGCGATGCTGTCGGTCTTCATCCGCGAGCCGGAATTCCAGGGGCAGACCAAGGACAAGCTGGCCACCGCCGAGGCGACCCGCATCGTCGAGCAGGCGATCCGCGACGAGTTCGACCACTGGCTGACGGCGAGCCCCCAGCAGGCGACCAAGCTGCTCGACTGGGTGATCGAGCGGGCCGAGGAGCGGCTGCGCCGGCGCCAGGAAAAGGAAGTCGGCCGCAAGACCGCCGTGCGCAAGCTGCGCCTGCCGGGCAAACTCGCAGACTGCTCGAACACCGCGACGGCGGGTGCGGAAATCTTCATCGTCGAGGGCGATTCGGCCGGCGGCTCGGCCAAGCAGGCGCGCAACCGCAAGACCCAGGCCGTGCTGCCGCTGCGCGGCAAGATTCTCAATGTCGAAAGTGCCGCCTCGGGCAAGCTTGCCAGCAACCAGCAGCTTGCCGACCTGATCCAGGCACTCGGCTGCGGAGCCGGCAAGCAGTATCGCGGCGAGGACCTGCGCTACGACAAGGTCATCATCATGACCGACGCCGATGTCGACGGCGCCCATATCGCCTCGCTCCTGATGACCTTCTTCTACCGGCAGATGCCCGAATTGATCGCCGAGGGCCATCTCTATCTCGCCGTGCCGCCGCTCTACCGGATCAGCCAGGGCGGCAAGACGCTCTATGCCCGCGACGACGCGCACAAGGATGCGCTGCTGAAATCAGACTTCACCGGGCGCGGCAAGATCGATATCGGCCGGTTCAAGGGGCTCGGCGAGATGCTGCCCAACCAGCTGCGCGACACGACGATGGACCCGGCCAAGCGGACATTGCTCAGGGTCGCCGTCGAGACCGGTCAGGATGATACGACGGACGCCGTCAAGCGCCTGATGGGCACCAGCCCGGAAGCCCGCTTCCGGTTCATCCAGGACAATGCCGAATTCGCCGAGGACTTGGATATCTGACGCGCCCAGGCTGATCTAACGCTCCGTCACCGACAGTCGATCTCGATGAACCGGGCGATCATCGCATTGACCTGGTCGGGCACCTCGAGTTGCAGGAAGTGTCCGGATTCGATGACCTGGCCGCACACAAGCCGGGGATTGATTTCGGCCATCCGCGGTATGTCGCCGCGCGGCTTGGTGGCGCCGATATAGAGGCAAGGCACTTCGCAGCGGCGCAATGCGTCTTCGCCCTTCCACAGGAAGATCTCCTCGAAGGCGGAGGCGAGGATCGGCAGGGGCGTGGCGAGCATCTCGTCGAGGACCGCCTCGCGGAGATCCGGGTCGCTGCCGGGCAGGAAAAACGCATCGGAAAAGAACTGCCGCGCGATCGTCTTGAAATCGGGAGAGCGGAGCTTCGACAGAAACGGCTTGATGCCGGCCCAGGCCTCCGGCGTCGGCAGGACGGCGGTGTCGAGCAGGACCGTCGCGCCGATCAGGTCGGGACGGGTCGCGGCAAGCTCAAGCGAAATCGCGCCGCCCATGCTGTGGCCGATCAGCACCGGCTCATCAAGCGCCAGGTCCCGGACCAGCCATTCCACGTCCTCGGCCATCGCGGCGATCGCGTAGCCCTGCGCCGGCTTGTCACTCCTGCCATGCCCGCGCAGATCGAGGGCCACCACGTGATGGCGTTTTGCGAAATAATCCAGTTGCGGCCGCATCGCCTGACTGTCGCCGCCAAGCCCGTGCACCAGGACGATCGGGCGCGCTACGCCTTGCGGCCCCGCCGTTTCGTAGTAGAGCGCAACACCGTCGCGTTTCGATACCGGCACGACGTTCCTCCGCCTGTACACCGACTGCGCGATGGTACCGCATGGCTGCGACTTCGGATACCGGCCCTCGCCGCGCCCTGACGGCGACGCGAAATTACGGTTCAACATGGCGCAATCCGTGCGCTCTTTCCGCGCCGGGGCATGTAACCTGCATCCACGTCGCCGGTTTTGCGGCAATATGGCGCTAACGCTTCCGCAGGAAAGCTGAATTGTGCCGTTGACATGTGACAGCCAGCCTATATGGTCCGCCTCGAACCGAACGGAACCTGAACCTCTTGACATCCCTGCGTTTGCACCAGTCCCGCCGCACGGATCACTGTGGCCGGTAGATGCCATTTACAGACCTCGCACTCTCTCCCAAAGTTCTCTCCGCAGTCGAGGCTGCCGGATATACAGACCCGACTCCGATCCAGGCGGAGGCGATCCCGCACGTCCTTGACCGGCGTGACGTCATCGGGATTGCCCAGACCGGCACCGGCAAGACGGCGAGCTTCGTGCTGCCGATGCTGTCGCTCCTGGAAAAGGGGCGCGCGCGGGCGCGCATGCCGCGCACGCTGATTCTGGAGCCGACGCGCGAACTCGCCGCCCAGGTCGAAGAGAACTTCACAAGATACGGCCAGAACCACAAGCTGACCGTCGCGCTTCTAATCGGCGGTGTGTCGTTTGAGGAGCAGGACCGCAAGCTCGATCGCGGCGCCGACGTGCTGATCGCCACGCCCGGCCGCCTGCTCGATCATTTCGAGCGCGGCAAGCTGCTGCTGACCGGTGTCGAGATCCTGGTCATCGACGAAGCCGACCGCATGCTCGACATGGGATTCATTCCCGATATCGAGCGGATCTGCCGGCTCGTCCCGTTCACCCGGCAGACGCTGTTCTTCTCGGCGACGATGCCGCCGGAGATCCAGAAGCTGACAGGGCAGTTCCTGCACAATCCGGTCAGCGTCGAAGTGGCCCGCCGGGCCTCGACGGCCGAAACCGTGCGTCAGCTGCTGGTGTCCTCGTCGACGACGCCGAAGGACAAGCGTGCGGTGCTGCGGCGGGAAATGCAGAACGCATCCAACCTGAGCAACGCGATCATCTTCTGCAACCGCAAGCGCGATGTCTCGACCCTGTTCCGCTCCCTGCAGCGGCACGGCTTCAACGCCGGCGCGCTGCATGGCGATCTCGATCAGCGCGAACGCATGGCGACGCTGGCGAAATTCCGCGCCGGCGAGATCAACACGCTCGTTGCCAGCGATGTCGCCGCCCGCGGCCTCGATATTCCCGCCGTCAGCCATGTCTTCAACTTCGACGTGCCGAGCCACGCGGAGGACTATGTCCACCGCATCGGCCGTACGGGTCGGGCGGGGCGCGAAGGCGATGCGATCACGATCGCTACGCCGGCGGACGGAAAATATGTCGCGGCGATCGAAAAACTGATCGGTCAGCCCATCCCACGGCAGGAGCCCACGGAAACCGATACGCCGGCGGACCGTCCGGAAGAAAAGCGGGCATCGTCTCCGCGCCGGGGCAAACAGACCGAGACCCGGACGCGACGCCAGGACCGGCCGGCCAAGGCCTCCGGGTCGAAGTCGGAAGAGGGTCGCGGACGCGGCAAGCGCGACTCCGATCGCGTGGTTGTAGGACTGGGCGATCACGTCCCGCAGTTTCTGCTCCGGCCTGTTCGGCGGCCGGCTCCCGCGAGCGAGAAAGACTGAAAAATCAAGGTGTTGAAGCACCGGAGCCGGCAGGGTTCATTTGCCGGCGATTAACCCTACGTTAAAGCGATAACGATAGCTTTTGCTTATGGTGAACATGTATAGGGAATCGTCGTCGCGCAAAAGCCGACGGGCCCGGGGGTAGACGTGTGGCACGGATAGAGGAATTCGAGCGCTCGATCGCGTATGGCGAAGCGGCGCTGTCGTATCTGAAGGGCAACCGGACCTCGGCCTATCCGCGAAACTACGAGCTCTGGTACAATTATGCCGCCGGCTTCAATCGCGAATTGAACAAGGCGGTAAACGATGCCCTGAAGCGGCTTGGCCATCTGCCGGAGGATCTGACCGAGCGCCTCTATGAGGAGTTTCTGTCGCCGGTTCGCCTGAGCGACCATGTCGGCGAGGTCAGTTCACGGGTTTCCGATGAGTTGAGCGGCATCGTCAAGATGCTGGAATCCTCCGGCGACGTTGTCGAGACCTACGGCGAATCGCTGCGCTCAGCCGCCGACGGGTTGAACGCGGCGGAATCGCGCAATCAACTCCGCGCCATCGTCGACAAGGTGTTGCGGGCAACGGTCGAGATCGAATCCAAGAATTCGGCCCTGGAAAAGCAGCTGCGCGAATCGCAACAGCACATCCAGGGATTGCAGGAGAGCCTCGAGGCGATCCGCTACGAATCCCTGACCGATCAGCTGACCGGCCTTGCCAACCGCAAGCATTTCGATCAGAGCCTCGATCACGCGATCAGCGTGGCGATGCGCCGCGGCGAGCCCGTATCGCTGGTGATGTGCGATATCGACCATTTCAAGAAGTTCAACGACACCTACGGCCATCAGACCGGCGACCAGGTGCTTCGGCTGGTCGGCTCGGCCATCAAGGGCGCTGTCAAGGGCCGCGATATCGCGGCGCGCTATGGCGGCGAGGAGTTCGCCGTCATCCTGCCGAACACCAACCTGCAGGCCGCCGTCACCGTCGGCAATCAGATCCGCACCGCCCTGATCGCCAAGGAACTGATCAAGCGGTCGACGGGCGAGAGCCTCGGCCGCATAACGATGTCGGTCGGCGTTGCCGTCTTCCGCGAGAGAGATACCCGGCACACCTTCATCGAGCGGGCCGACATGTCGCTCTACGCCTCGAAGCGCGGCGGCCGCAACCGCGTCACCTCGGAAACCGAACTCCTAGACCACGAGAGCGAAAAAACCGCGGTCGCCTGACAGCGTTGGTAAAACCGTGCAGCCGGCTCAGGCGTCGAGCTTGGCCGGCGTGATCGCCACCGATTCGCCGCAGCCGCAGGCTGACGTCTGGTTCGGATTGTTGAACACGAACCGGGCCGAGAGCGTATCGACCTGGAAATCCATTTCGGTGCCGAGCAGGAACAGCACCGCCTTCGGATCGATCAGGATCTTGACGCCCTTGTCCTCGACCACCTCGTCGAGCGGATCGGCTTCCTCGGCATATTCCATCGTATAGGACATGCCGGCGCAGCCACCATTCGTCACACCGACCCGGAGGCCTGCGACGGATGTCTCGGTCTTTTCGGAGATCTCGCGGATGCGCTCGGCGGCCGCATCGGTGAGCGTCATCACCTTGGGCCGTGGGCGCTGAACGGCAATGGTCATTCTGCGTCCTGCTTTCTCTTCGCGTAAACTGGTTCGTCGGGTACGACGGACAACGTTATATAGGTCACCAGAAGTCGAGTGCGACCCGCGCCTCGTCCGACATGCGGCTGGGGTCCCAGGGCGGATCGAAGACCATCTCGACCTTGACCGTGCCGACCCCGTTTACGGCACTGACGGCGTTCTCGACCCAGATCGGCATTTCACCGGCGACCGGACAGCCGGGCGCCGTCAGCGTCATGTCGACCGTCACGTTGCGATCGTCGTCGACATCGATGCGGTAGATCAGGCCCAGCTCGAAGATGTCGACGGGGATTTCCGGATCATAGACGGATTTCAGCGCGCCGATGATGTCGTCGGTCAGCCGGTCCAGCTCTTCCTGCGGGATCGCGGAGACCGCCGCGGGCGGTTCGGCGGCGGAACCAGGTTGCGTGTTGGTCAAGTCGTTCATGCCGGCTTCCTTCAAGCGAAGAACTGTTGGGCCTTGCCGACGGCCTCGGCCAGTATATCGACTTCTTCAAGCGTGTTGTAGAGCCCGAACGAGGCCCGGCAGGTCGAGGTGACGCCGAAGCGCTGCAGCAGCGGCTGCACGCAGTGTGTGCCCGCCCTGACGGCGACGCCGTAGCGGTCGATGACGGTGGAGACGTCGTGGGCGTGGGCGCCGGCAAGCTCGAACGATACGATCGCCCCCTTGCCGGGCGCGTTGCCGAAGATCCTGACCGAGTTCATCGCGCCCAGGCGCTCATGCGCATAGGCGCGCAGGCGCTCCTCATGCGCCTTGATCGCCGGGCGGCCGATCGCGTCCATATAGTCGAGCGCGGCGGCAAGCCCGATCGCCTGGACGATCGGCGGCGTGCCGGCCTCGAAGCGGTGCGGCGGATCGCCGTAGGTGACGGTTTCCGTCGTCACGTCCTTGATCATCTCGCCACCGCCATTGAACGGCGGCAGGCGGTCGAGCGCCTCGCGGGTGCCGTGCAGGACCCCGATGCCGGTCGGGCCGTAGACCTTGTGACCGGTGAAGATGTAGTAGTCGGCGCCGATATCCTGCACGTCGACGTCGAGATGGACGGCGCCCTGGCTGCCGTCGATCAGCACCGGAATGCCGCGGGCATGGGCGATTTCGACGATCTTTTTGACCGGCACGATGGTGCCCAGCATGTTCGACATGTGGGTGATCGCGACGACCTTGGTGCGCTCGGTGAGCTGCGCCTCGAAATCGGCGATGTGGAAGGCGCCGTCCTCGGAGACGGGGACCCATTTCAGCACCGCGCCGTTGCGCTCGCGCAGGAAATGCCAGGGCACGATGTTGGAGTGGTGCTCCATGATCGACAGGACGATCTCGTCGCCCTCGCCGATCTCCGCGCCGAGCCCGTAGGCGACGAGATTGATCGCCTCCGTGGCATTGCGGGTAAAGATGATTTCGTCCGGCGAGGCCGCGTTCAGGAAGGCCTGTGTGCGGACCCGGGCGGCCTCGAAATTCTCCGTCGCGGTGTTCGAGAGATAGTGCAGGCCCCTGTGAACGTTGGCGTAGTCGTGTTCATAGGCCTGCGTGATCGCCTCGATCACCTGGCGCGGCTTCTGGGCCGACGCCGCGTTGTCGAGATAGACGAGCGGCTTGTCGTAGACCGTCCGCGACAGGATCGGGAAATCGGCCCGGATCCGCTCGACATCGTAGACCGGCGCGGCGACCGCGGTTTCGCTCATGCGTCCGCTCCCCCATTGGAGGCGCCGCCGCCGGCATGCTGGACGACCCAGTCATGGGCAAGCGAGGACAGCGCCTCGGCGATCGCCTCGTTGCCGATCGCCTCGACCGCCTCGCCGATGAAGGCTTCGATCAGCAGCGCCTTGGCGGTCACTTCCGGAATGCCGCGGGCGCGCAGATAGAACAGCAGGTCCTCGTCGATCCGGCCGGAGGTCGAGCCATGGCCGCACTGGACGTCGTCGGCATAGATTTCCAGTTCCGGCTTGGAATCGGCCTCGGCCTGATCGGACAGCATCAGCGATTGCGCCATCATCCGCCCGTCGACCTTCTGGGCGTCCTGGCGAACGACGATCTTGCCCTGGAAGACGCCGCGGGCACGCCCGTCGAGCACCGACTTGAACAATTCGCGGCTGGCGCCGTTGGGCAGGGCGTGATCGACGAACAGGGTGGTGTCGCCGTGCTGGCGGCCGCCGAGCATCTGCACGCCGGTGACGTTGACATCGGCATGCTCGCCATCGAAGGCGATCGCGAACTGGTTGCGCGATAGCGCGGCCCCGATGGTGATCGGTGCGCAGGTCAGGCGGGCGCCCTGGTCGACATCGATCGTCGCCGTCGACAGATGGGTCGCCGCGGTGCCGTCGCGCTGGATCTTGACCCAGGTCAACGTCGAATCGCGGCCAACGGCCACCTTGTTGGTCGTGTTGACCAGATAGGACACGTCGTCCGGCCCCTCGTAGCTCTCGATCACCGTCGCCGAGGCATTGGCGCCGACACGCACCGCATGGCGCAGCGTGACGGCGGCCGCCTCCGGCACCGTGGTGACGGTCGCGACATGGATCGGTTTCGCCAGATGGACACCGTCCGGCACCGCAATGACCACGCCGGTCGCCATGAAGGCGGTGTTCAGATCGAGGATGCTGGAGCGCGCCTCGGCTTGCCAGCCTTCCAACAGGCCCGCGCCGTCGGCGCCGGCAAGCGCGTCGGTGAGCCTCGTCACCGACACGCCCTCGTCGGCCAGCGCCTCGGGCCAGCAGGTGATCGCCCCGTCGACGATGACGATCTTCCAGGCGTCAAGCTCTGCAAGCGTCTCGGGCCCGATCGGCGCCCCCGTCGGCTGAACCGGCGGCGGCATCGCACCGAGCACGCGGCGCAGATCGGTATATTTCCATTCCTCCACCCGCCGGTGCGGCAGGCCTTCCGACTGGAAGCGGGCCAAGGCGGCGCGGCGCTCGGCCTGGATCTCCGGCGATCCCGGCAGCGTGCCGGCGACCGCCTCGAACTGGCCCGGCACCGCCTCTTCCGCTGCGGTCTGGACCACTCTGACCTCTACACTCATCGTTTAAGGTCTCCCGCCTCAGGCCGCCTCGGTGAAGGCCGCATAGCCCGACTGCTCAAGCTCCAGCGCCAGTTCCTTGCCGCCCGTCTTGACGATCCGGCCGGCCGCCATGACGTGGACGACATCCGGCACGATGTGGTTGAGCAGGCGCTGGTAGTGGGTGATCACGACCATCGCGCGCTCGGCGTCGCGCAGGGCGTTGACGCCGTCCGAAACGACCCGCAGCGCATCGATGTCGAGGCCGGAATCGGTCTCGTCCATCACGCACAGCTCCGGCTGCAAAAGCGCCATCTGCAGGATCTCGCTGCGCTTCTTCTCGCCGCCGGAAAAGCCGACATTGACCGGGCGCTTCAGCATATCCTGGCTGATATTGAGCGCGGTCGACTTCTCCTTGACCAAACGCATGAAATCGGGCGTCGACAATTCGCCCTCGCCGCGCGTCTTGCGCTGGGCGTTGAGCGCCGTCTTCAGGAACGTCATGAAGGCGACGCCGGGGATCTCGACCGGATACTGGAAGGCCAGGAACAGGCCGGCGGCGGCGCGCTCGTCCGGCTCCATCTCAAGCAGGTCCTCGCCCTTGTAGAGCACCTCGCCCTCGGTGATCTCGTAGTCGTCCTTGCCGGCCAGGACGTAGGACAGGGTCGACTTGCCCGACCCGTTCGGCCCCATGATGGCGTGCACCTCGCCGGGATTGACGGTCAGGTTGAAGCCGCGGAGGATTTCCTTGTCCTCGCCCTCGACCTTGACGTGCAGGTTCTTGATTTCAAGCAGTGCGGTCATTTTCGCTATCCCATTCGCTCGCTGACAGCCCCCGGCCCGGCCGGGGGGATCCAGCGACAATGCGTATTTCGAGTTCCATTGATGCCTCGGCCATCCGGTTGTCGCGCCTTAGCGGACAACACAACAACCAAGGCGCCCGGCGCGTCAGCCCACGGAGCCTTCCAGGCTGATACCGATCAGCTTCTGGGACTCCACCATGAACTCCATCGGCAGATGCTGGAGCACGTCGCGGACGAAGCCGTTGACGATCAGCGCGACTGCCTCTTCCTCCGACAGGCCCCGCTGCATGCAGTAGAACATCTGGTCGTCGGAAATCTTCGAGGTGGTCGCCTCGTGCTCGAACACGGTCGAGGAATTCTTGGCCTCGATATAGGGCACCGTATGCGCGCCGCAGCGATCGCCGATCAAAAGCGAATCGCATTGCGTGAAGTTGCGCGCGTTGGTCGCCTTGCCGTGGGCGGAGACGAGACCGCGATAGGTGTTCTCCGACACGCCGGCGGCGATGCCCTTGGAGATGATCCGGCTCGAGGTGTTCTTGCCCAGATGGATCATCTTTGTGCCGGAATCGACCTGCTGGTGGCCGTTCGAGATGGCGATCGAATAGAACTCGCCGCGCGAGTTGTCGCCGCGCAGGATGCAGCTTGGATATTTCCAGGTGATCGCCGAGCCGGTCTCGACCTGGGTCCAGGAGATCTTGGAATTGTCGCCGCGGCAATCGCCCCGCTTGGTGACGAAGTTGTAGATCCCGCCGACGCCGTTCTTGTCGCCGGGATACCAGTTCTGCACCGTCGAATACTTGATCTCCGCATCCTCGTGCGCGACCAGCTCGACGACGGCGGCATGCAACTGGTTCTCGTCGCGCATCGGCGCCGTGCAGCCTTCCAGATAGCTGACATAGGAGCCCTTGTCGGCGATCAGCAGCGTGCGCTCGAACTGGCCGGTGTTGCGCTCGTTGATGCGGAAGTAGGTCGACAGTTCCATCGGGCAGCGCACGCCCGGCGGAATGTAGACGAAGGACCCGTCGGAAAAGACCGCCGAGTTCAGCGTCGCGTAGAAATTGTCGCTGGTCGGCACCACCGAGCCGAGATATTTGCGCACCAGCTCGGGATGCTCGCGGACGGCCTCCGACATCGAGCAGAAGATGATGCCGTGCTTGGCCAGTTCCTCGCGGAAGGTGGTGACGACGGAGACGGAATCGAACACCGCGTCGACGGCGACCCGGGCGCCCTCGACGCCGGCGAGCACTTCCTGCTCTTTCAGCGGAATGCCGAGCTTCTCATAGGTCGCCAGCAATTCCGGATCGACCTCGTCGAGGCTTTTGGGCGCCGGCGTCGATTTCGGCGCGGCGTAATAGTAGAGATCCTCGAAATCGATCTTCGGATAGGCGACCTTGGCCCAGGACGGCTCGCGCATCGTGCGCCAGCGCTGATAGGCCTCCAGCCGCCATTCCAGCATCCATTCCGGCTCTTCCTTCTTGGCCGAAATGAAGCGGACGATGTCCTCGCTCAGTCCCTTAGGTGCCTTCTCCGATTCAATGTCGGTGAAGAAACCGTACTTGTATTTATCGACGTCGATCTCATGGACCTGATCGATCGTCTCCCGTACTGCAGGCATCCCTTGCTCCTTCGCTCACGGCTTCAAGGGCCGTGGGTTTCGCTCATGCCGTTTCGAATTCCCGTCCAAGTCTGGCTTCGCGTGCCGTCACGACACGCCGCCAGGCCCCGATGAACCTCTCAACGTCCAGTTTTTTTGTCGGCAAGCCGAGGCTTGCCCGTATCGCACCGGATGCAAGGTCCGGTGAAACACCCATTGCGTCCAGAACATGCGACCGTCCGACCTTGCCCGACGAACAGGCGGAGCCGGAGCTGACGCATACGCCGTCCAGGTCCAGCGAGATCATCGCCGTCTCCGCGGGAATGCCGGGAACGGCGAAGCAGCTCGTGTTGGCCAGTCTCTCAACCGCGTCGGAAAAGATGACTGTATCGGTCGAGATAGTGCGCAGTTCACTTTCCAGCCAGTCCCGCAGGAGTCGAATTTCGTCCTGCCGTCCGACCTCGGCCGCAGCCAGCCGCGCCGCGGCGCCGAAGCCGGCGATTCCCGCGATCGCTTCGGTGCCCGGCCGGTGCGACCGCTCCTGCCCGCCGCCGGCATAGAGCGGATGGACCGGGACATCGCGGCTGCGGCGCACGAGCGCGCCGGTCCCCTGCGGACCGCCGAGCTTGTGGCCCGATAGCGTCAGATAGTCGACGTCAAGGCCGGCGATATCGATCTCAAGGCGCCCGGCCGCCTGCACCGCGTCGCAATGAATGCGCGCGCCGGCGGCATGGGCGATGCGGGCGGCGTCGGCGACCGGCTGGATCGCGCCGGTCTCGTTGTTTGCCAGCATCACGGAGACGAGCGCCGGGCCGGCGGTACGCGACAGCGCCTGTTCCAACGGATCGAGGCGCAGAACGCCATCCGCATCGACCGGGAGCCGGACAATGGAGTCAGCCGGATAGCGACCGCCGCCGAGCACCGAGGGGTGCTCGACCGCGCAGGCGAGCAGCGTCCCCGTCCTGTCCGGACGGCCGAGCGCCAGCGCATTGGCTTCCGTGCCGCCGCTGGTGAAGGTAACCGTGGCGGGCTCGGCGCCGACAAGGGCTGCGACGTCGCGGCGCGCTTCCTCGACCAGCTTGCGGGCGGCACGACCGGCCGAATGGATCGAGGACGGGTTGCCGGTCACGCGCATCGCATCGGCGACCGCGGCAATCACCGCGTCGCGAATCGGCGCCGTCGCGTTGTAGTCGAGATAGGCGGAAGTCTGCCCCAACCCTCTTGACCCTCTTTCCCGGCAAGGCACTTTAAGTGCCTTGAACTCTTGCAATTGACACAAGATATGTGGTGTGTGTCAGCGCTTCGCTCCCGACGCGGTCCGCAGCACCAGGCGCGGATGCCGGTTCGAAGCAGTTTCGAAGTGTTCTAAAGAGTTTGTAGGGAGGTGTCCGTAGGGTGTCAAGGAAGAGGCGCCGCGACAACGGCGCCAAAACGCACCGCCGGCCAACCCGGCTGCCGCCCGCAGGACATAAACCGACCCCGCATCGTCAAGAAAGGACGTCGCTTTCCATGCCGGAAGTCATCTTCACCGGTCCCGCCGGCCGCATCGAGGGGCGCTATCACCCGCCGAAGACCAAGAGCTCGCGGATCGCGATCATCCTGCATCCGCATCCCCAGTTCGGCGGCACGATGAACAATCAGATCGCCTATCAGATGTATTACATGTTCGCCGAGCGCGGCTTCGCGGTGTTGCGGTTCAACTTCCGGGGTGTCGGGCGCAGCCAGGGCGTCTTCGATCACGGGCTTGGCGAATTGTCGGATGCGGCTGCCGCGCTCGACTGGGTGCAGAGCTTCAACCCGGATGCGCGGGCCTGCTGGATCGCCGGCTTTTCCTTCGGCGCCTGGATCGGCATGCAGCTGCTGATGCGCCGACCCGAAGTCGAGGGCTTCATTTCGGTGGTGCCGCCGGCAAATCTCTACGACTTCTCGTTTCTTGCCCCCTGCCCGTCCTCCGGCCTGATCGTCCATGGCGCGTCAGACCGCGTCGTGCCGCCGGCGGAGGTGCAGACGCTTGTGGAAAAGCTGAAGACGCAGAAGGGCATCGTCATCGACCAGCAGATCATCGACGGGGCCAACCACTTCTTCGAGGACAAGGTCGACGAGCTGATCGGCGTCTGCGGCGGCTATCTCGACAAGCGGCTCGATGAGGCGGGCGCGGAGGAATCGGCGGCTTAAGGCCGTCCCAACGCGGGCTTCAGTAGAACCAGTATAGCGGAACCTTATTGTGTAATAACATCGGTCATTTGCATTGACCGACGTGGGCCCATTCGCGTTTTCCGATCGATTTGATTGTCTGCGGTTGTGCGATCAGCCTGTTCCATGCATC
>JANQKY010000047.1 GCA_028280885.1 Tepidamorphus sp. | reverse complement strand
CGGTGGCCACCGGCCCGGGTACACCGCTCAATCTCTCACAGAACGGTCAGAACAACATGCAAGGGAGCCGCGGCCGCGCAAGGAACTCTGCGCGCAGATGTGTCCTCCGCCGTAGCGGTAACAGACCCGCACTCCACCGAATCCGCCAGCAGTACATAGGCCGCGACGGACCCCCGCGGTTCCGCCCAGAACAGCCGCCCGTCAGCCGCGCACCCGTGCAAACTCCGGGTCATAGGGCGACGGCGCGATCACGGTCGCCTCGACCGGGTCGCCGCACAGGTCGAGCGTCATCGCGGTTTCCGCCTCGGCCAGGCCGGCATCGACGAGGGCATAGGCGAGGTTCAGGCCGACCCGGTGTCCCCAGGCCCCGGAGGTCACGGTGCCGACCACCGTGTCGCCGAGCATCAGCGAGGCGCCGGCGGGCGCCGGGGCGGTGTCGGTGTCGAGCTTCAGCGTCACCAGCCGCTTGCGCGGCCCCGCCGCCCGCCGGTCGAGCAGTGCCCGCCGGCCGATGAAATCGCGCTTGTCAAGCCGGATGAAGCGGTCAAGGCCGGTCTCGAAGGGGTCGAACTCGGTCAGGATGTCCGCCTTCCAGTGCAGGAACCCCTTCTCAAGGCGCATCGAGTCGACCGCGCGGGCGCCGAACAGCGTCAGGCCGTGCGCCTCTCCCGCCTCGCGCAGCGCCAGGTAGGCGGCATGGAGCGAGGCGTTGGGAACGTGGATCTCGTAGGCCAGTTCCCCGGAAAAGCTGACGCCCATGATCGTCGCCGGCGCGATGCCGATGAAGCCCTCGCGGACCGACAGCCAGGGGAAGGCCTCGGCCGACCAGTCGCCGCGCGCTGCGGCCGACAGCACCTCGCGGGCGCGCGGGCCGGCGAGGACGAGCGTCGTCTGGTCGTTGGTCAGCGAGCGGATGCGGACATCCTCGCCGATGCGGATATGGGCCTGCAGCCAGTCGCGGTCGTGAAATTCGCTGGCCGCGGCCGAGCCGTACCAGACCCGCTCGGGCCCGCGGTCGGAGGCGGGCAGGTTGGCGATCGTCGCCTCGGCCTTGACCATGCCGCGATGGTTCAGGAGATAGCCGAGCCCGACCCGGCCCTGCCGCTCAACGAGCCGCCCGCAGATCATCCGGTTAAGAAAGGCATTTCGGTCCGCGCCGGTGATCTCGAGCCGGTTGAAGCCGCTCACCTCGCACAGGCCGACGGTTTCGCTGACGGCCTTCACCTCGTCGGCGACGATGCCGAAGGCTTCGTCGAAGCCGAAGCCGAGGGTGACGTGGAAATCCGGGTCCGGTTTCAGATACTCCATCCGCTCCCAGCCGTTGACGGTGGTGAATTCGGCGCCCTCGGCGGCCAGCACCGGGGTGAGCGGCGTCGTCTTGGCCGGTCGGCCGGCCGGGCGGTGCTCGTTGGGGAAGTGGAAGCGGAACTCGTTCTGATAGTCCTCGATGGCCTTCAGCGCGGTCAGTTCGACGGTGGCGTGGCCGGTGAAGCGGCGCGGATCGAGGCACCAGGTGTCGTAGCAAGCCTCGCCATGGACGATCTGCTGGGCAAGCAGCCAGCCGTGGCCGCCGCCCTCGCCGAGGCCGGCGCGCAGGCCGATGATGCAGAAGGCGTTGCGCTTGCCGGGGATCGGGCCGACCAGCGGCGCGCCGTCGATCGTATAGGTGATCGGGCCGTTGACGATCGACCGGATGCCCGTTTCCCGCAGCACCGGCATGCGGGCGAAGGCGCCTTCCAGAACGTCCATCACCCGTTCCAGGTCATCGGGGCAGAGCGCGCTTGAGAAATTCGGGTCGATGCCGTCCATGCCCCAGGTCCGGCAGTCCTGCTCGTAGAAGCCGAGCAGCAGCCCGCCGCGTTCCTGGCGGCAGTAATAATCGCTGATCGGGCAGCGTAGGAGCGGCATCCGCTTATCCGCCGCGACGATCTCGGGGATGTCCTCGGTCAGAAAATACTGGTGCTCCATCGAGGCGACCGGATGCTGCACCCCCATCATCGCGCCGACCTCGTTTACCCGGTAGCCGCAGGCATTGACCACGATGTCGCAATCGATGTCGCCGGCGCTGGTGTGCACGGTCCAGGTGTCGTCCGATCGCTGGGTCAGGCCGGTAACCGGCGTCTGGCGGTGGATCTCGGCACCGGCCTTGCGGGCGCGCCGGGCGAGCGCCTGGCAAAGCTGGGCCGGGTCGATATCGCCGTCCAGCGGGTCCCACAGCCCGCCGATCAGGTTATCGGTCGAGATCAGCGGGTGGCGGCGGGCGCATTCTTCCGCGTCGATCACCTCCAGATGCACGTCCATGCCGCGCGCCATGGAGGCGAAATGGCGATAGCCCTGCATCTGGGCGTCCGTGTTGGCGAGCCGGATGCCGCCGTCGCCATGGTGGTAGTTGATCGGATAGTCGGGATCCTCGGCGAGTTCCTTGTAGAGCGCGATCGAATGCGACTTCAGCCCGACCATCGTCTGGTTGGTGCCGAAATTCGTCACCTGGGCTGCCGAATGCCAGGTCGTGCCGCTGGTCAGTTCGTCCCGTTCGATGAGAACGGCATCGCTTATGCCTTCCTGCGTGAGGTGATAAAGCGTCGAGCAACCGGCAATGCCGCCGCCGATGACGACGACCCTGGCGCGTGATTTCATGAAAAGCCCTTCCAACCGTATTCGCGTTATACGCGAATCCTTATCGCCGGATTCGGGCGTGTGCAATCCTGTTGTAGGGGCTGCTAGAGGTCGCGGTGAGGACCGTCGTGTCCGGACGTGTTTCGGTGCTGTCCGGTTCAGTGGTGAAGTGTCTCCTTGCGACCTGCGAACAATAGTGGGCGCCGCTCGGCTTTAGGCCTCGCGCGTTCGGCACTCGAAATGCTTTCGCATTTCGTCCACTTCGTGGACCGTGCCTCACCCTACCCCACTCACATCTCCATCACGATCCGTCCGTCGATCCGTCCGTCTTCCATGCGGGCGAAGATCGAATTGATGTCGTCCAGCGTCTCGGTCGAATAGTGGGCGGCGACCTTGCCCTCGGCGGCGAAGGCAAGCGATTCGGCAAGGTCGTTGCGGGTGCCGACGATCGAGCCGCGGATCGTCTTGCGGGTCAGCACGACATCGAAGATCGGCAGTTCGAAGCCGCCGGGCGGCAGGCCGACGAGGCTCATCGTGCCGCCGCGCGCCAGCATCTGCAATCCTTGCGAGAAGGAAGAGGTCGAAACGGCCGTCACCAGAACGCCCTCGACGCCGCCGCCCTTCTGCGCCTCGGCGCCGGGATCGGTCTTCGTGGCGTTGATCACCTGATCGGCGCCAAGCGTCGTCGCCAGCGCCAGCTTGTCGTCGGCGATGTCGACGGCGATCACGTGCAGGCCCATCGCCTTGGCATATTGCACGGCCATGTGGCCAAGCCCGCCGATGCCGAGGATCGCGACCGTGTCGCCCGGCTTGGTGTCGGTCTCCTTGAGACCCTTGTAGACGGTGACGCCGGCGCACAGGACCGGGGCGGCGGGGGCGAAGGCAAGGGCGCCTGGCAGATGGCCGACATAGTTGGGATCGGCGAGCACATAGTCGGCGAAACCGCCGTTCACCGAATAGCCGGTGTTCTGCTGGTCGGTGCACAGCGTCTCCCAGCCGCCGCAGCAATGACGGCAATGGCCGCAGGCGGTGTGCAGCCACGGCACGCCGACCCGGTCGCCTTCCTTTACGGCGGTCACGCCCGCGCCGACCTCGGCGACGATGCCGACGCCCTCGTGGCCGGGAATGAAGGGCGGCGCCGGCCTGACCGGCCAGTCGCCGTTGGCGGCATGCAGATCGGTGTGGCAGACGCCGGACGCCTCGATCTTCACCACGATCCTGCCCGGTGCCGCGACCGGCTTCTCTACGTCGCGGATCTCCAGGGGTTTGCCGAACTCGGTAACGACGGCTGCTTTCATGGTCGCCATGGCGGGTCACGCCTCCCTTCGCGCGTTCAGATGCCTGAATGGGATTTCGGGTGTGGCGATGAAAAAACAATCCCGGAGGCGGGGCCTCGAACGTGACTGCCGCAGTCCGATAGGCAGGCCGAAATGACCCGCTTTTTCGATGGCTAAGGATATCGTGATACGGCGACGCTCGGCGATGGCCGAGGCCATCGCGACGATTCGCCTCAGAACTGATTGAGCAGCCGTTCCAGGTAGTCCTTCTCGATCCGCGGCCGGGCGGGATCGGACAGGCGGCGGCGCAGTTCTTCGAGGATCTCGCGGGCGCGCTGGACGTCGATCTCCTCGGGCACCTTGACCGATTCGCCGTAGTCGGGCCCCTCGGTGCGCAGCGGCCGGCCGAAGGGGTCGGTGCGCTGGCGGCCCATCGGACCGGGCTGACCCTGCGCCATGCCCTGGGCCATCTCCTCGGCCATCTGCTGGGCGCCGCGGCGCAGATTGTCGAGCGCCCGGCCCTGCTGCGACAGGGCATCGCCGGCCTGGCCCTCGCCGAGCGATTGCTCCGCCTCGCCCATCGCCTCGCCGGCCTGGCCGAGTTCGCTGCCGGGCTGGTTGCCCATCTCGCGCAGTTGCTCCATCAGCTGGCGCAACTGTTCGCGCAACTGGCCCTGGCCCTCACCAAGCTGGCCGAGCTGATTGCCCTGGCCCTGCTGACCCTGTCCCTGCTGGCCTTGTTGACCCTGTTGACCGGGTTGCTGTCCTTGCTGCCGGCCCTGTTGCTGCCCCTGCTGTTGCCCCTGTTGTTGATTGAACTGGAAGGTCTGGTCCATCAGTTCCTGCTGGCGGCGGATCATCTCGCCCAGCTCGTTGAGCATCTCGCCCATCGGGCCGGCCTGCATCTGGCCCTGCTGCATCTGGCCGTTGCGCAGGTTCTCCAGAAGATTGCGCAATTCGCTGAGCATCTGCCGGGCGGCATCGCGCGAGCCCGAGCGCGCCATGTTCTCGATGGCGTCGAGCATGCGCTGCAGGTCGTTGCGCGAGAAGGACTGGGCGTTCGGATCCATCGGCATCTGCTCGGCGAGATCCTGGTTCTCCATGGCCCGGCGCGCCATCTCGCGCAGGAATTCGTCGAGCGCCTGGCGCAGTTCCGCCATCAGCTGCTCGATCTCCTCGTCCGAGGCGCCTTCCTCCAGCGCCCGCATCAGCCGTTCCTGGGCCGAGCGCAGCTGCTCGGCGGCCAGCGACAGGTCGCCGTCCTCGATCTGCAGCGCCACGTCCCAGAGCTGGTCGACGACGCTGAGCAGCGTATCGTCGGAGCCGTCGCCCGACCGCAGCCGCCAATAGGCGGTGCGCAGGCCGAGATAGACGGTGTAATCGCCGACATGCTCGTGCGGGTCGATCGACAGCACGTCGAGAATGGTGGCGACGCGGGAGGCGGCCTCCTTGTCGAGCGCCAGTCGGCGGCGCTGCTCGACCACCGCCCTGGCGAGCGGATCGAAGAACGGCCGCTGCGGCAGGGTCATCTCGAAGGGCGCGCTGAAGCCCTCCTGGCCGGGATCGTCGCGGGCGACAAGCGTCAGCTTGACCTTCGAGCCGGCCCAGGGGTGGGCGGAGAGATCCTTGATCGTCTGGGCGCTGCCGGACTGGGCGCGCACGCGCGGCAGCGACAGCGGAAAGTCGGGCGCGGGGATCAGCGGATCGGCTTCGGCGAGTTCCGGATCGAGCGGCCTGATGCGGGCTTCGCCGGAGACCACGCCGTAATCGTCGCGGACCGAATAGGCAAGCTGCAGGGCCTGGGTCGCGGTGACGCCGGGATCCTCGTCGAAGGCGATCTCGGGCGGCGCGTCGGGAATAACCTCGAAGGTCCAGGCATAGACGGTCTGCTCGTCGAGCGTGATGCGGACGGAGCCGCTTTCCTCGAGCGTGACGCGATATTCGGTCGGCGCCCCAGGGGAGGTCGTCGCGGGGGCCGTTGTCGCAGGGGCATCCGGCGTCCCGGCCTCGCCTGCCGGTGCCACCGGCTCGGCCTCGCCGCCGGCGGTCGCGGAGAGGACCGCCACGCCGCCGCCGGAGCGGTCGTCCCGGTCAGCCGGTGCCCGCACGACGAGTTGTGCGCCCTGCGGCACCGTGATCGCCTCGGCGGCGACCGTTCCATCATCCGACAGGGTTGCAGGCGCTCGCGCCCCGGCCGTGCGGTCACCTGTCAGCAAGACCGGCGGCCGGCCGGTATAGCGCGGTGGCGAGACCCAGGCATCGATCCGGGCGATCTCCGCCTCGTCCGGGGCCACCGGCATCGCCGGTCCGGCAAGCCGGCTGCGCCAGTCCGGACCGGCCCAGCTCAGCGAAACGATGAACAGCAGCACGACGATCGCCCGCAGCGCATAGGGGTCGCGCTCGGCGATGCGCGGATCGGGCAGGCCGGCGCTCAGGTTGGCGATCCCGGCCTCGGCACGCTGGCGATGCGCGGCCCAAAGCCGTTCGGCGGCGTTGTCCTGCGTGCCCGTCGACAGCGTGTCCTCGAGCGCCGTCAGCGGCCGGTGGGCGAGCCTGGAGGCGGTCTCGACACGGTGGCGGGCTTCGCCGGGGCCCGGCAGGCGCACGCGGGTGAGCGGCCACAGCGATGCCAGGAAGGTGAGCGCGAACAGGCCGGCGAGGACATAGCGCACGATCGGCGGCACGATCATCCACAGGCCGAGCCAGGAAATGATGCAATAGACGGCCGCGATCAGGACGGACGGCAGCAGGGCGGGCCAGAGCCGTTCGAACGCAAGGGCTGCCGCCGCGCGCCGGACGGCGCTCCGGATCGCCCCGAGCGTGGTGCCGGAGCGGCTTGATGTCACACGAGATTTCCGGTTCGACTTCGCTTGCGCATCGCGATGCGCGGTGCTGGGTCCGGCCAACGAATCATCCCTTCGCTAAGGCGACATCCCCTAATTAGGGCACAGCCGGGCGGCGAAAAGCAAAGCCGCCACTGTTTCAGATGCCGTTTCAGACGACGCTTCGGGCGTATCTGACAGCTTAGGATGAATTGGGTTCGTGGCGCCAATCAGGCATTCGTGAGCCAGGCGGGGACCCGGTCGAGGCCGATCAGCTGGTCGTAGCCGAGCCTGGGCCGGACGGCCGCGAAACGCTCGCCGCTGACCAGCACCTCGGGCACCAGCAGCCTGGTATTGTAGGTGGAGGCCTGCACCGCGCCATAGGCGCCGGCCGACATCACCGCGAACAGGTCGCCGGCGTCGGGCCGCGGCAGGGCGCGGGCATGGGCGAGATAGTCGCCGGTCTCGCAGACCGGGCCGACCACGTCGGCGACAATCCTGTCGGCGTCCGGATGGGGCTCGGCCACCGGAATGATATCGTGATGGGCCTCGTAGAGGGTCGGCCGGATCAGATCGTTCATCGCCGCGTCGACGATGAGGAAGGTCTTCTCTTCGCTGTCCTTCACGTAGATCACGCCGGTCACCAGGATGCCGGCATTGCCGGCGATCAGCCGGCCCGGCTCGACGATGACCTTGCAGCCGAGTTTTGCGACATGGCGGTGGATGATCTCGCCATAGGCGGCCGGCAGCGGCGGCGGGTCCTGTCCGTCGGAATAGGGGATGCCCAATCCGCCGCCCAGATCGACATGGTCGACCGCATGGCCGTCGGCGCGCAGGTCGGCGATCAGCCCGCCGAGCCGCGCGAACGCCTTCTCGAAGGGCCCGAGCTCGGTGATCTGGCTGCCGATATGCATGTCGATGCCGGTAACGCTCAAGCCCGGCAGGGACGCGGCGCGGCGATAGACGTCGCGCGCGCGTGTCCAGGCGATGCCGAACTTGTTTTCGAATTTGCCGGTGGAGATCTTGGCGTGGGTGCGCGAATCGACGTCCGGATTGATGCGCAGCGACACCCGCGCGGTGCGGCCGCGTGCGGTCGCGACCTCCGACAAAAGCTGCAGTTCCGGTTCGGATTCGACGTTGAAGCACAGGATGTCCTCGTCGAGGCCGAGCGCCATCTCGCCGGCCGTCTTGCCGACGCCGGAAAAGACGATCTGCGAGGCCGGCACGCCGGCGGCGCGGGCGCGGCGAAGCTCTCCTTCGGAAACCACGTCCATGCCGGCGCCGAGCCGGGCGAGCAGCGTCAGCACGGCCTGGTTGGAATTGGCCTTCATCGCATAGCAGATCAGCGCCGGCAGGCCCGACAGCGCCTCGGCGAAGACGCGGTAGTGGCGTTTAAGCGTTGCCGCCGAATAGCAATAGAACGGCGTGCCGACCGCGGCGGCGATATCGGCTATCGGGACGTCCTCGGCGTGGAGGACGCCGTTCCTGTAATCAAAATGATGCATCCGGAAGCCCCGGCGGTCTGGGTCGCGATGTCTGTCAGTCGCGATGTTTGTCAGGGGTCGGGATTGGCCGATTACATCAGCAATCCGTCGAGAACGAAGGGCCTGTCCGGTTTCTCGCCATCGGGCGGCGGCGCCTTTTCGAGGTCGGGATCGCGGACATCGGCCGGGTCGGCGCTGGCCGGCGGTTCGAGCTGGCTGGGCTTGACGCCACAGCCGGCGACCAGCAGCGCGGCGGCAAGCGCGAGCCCCGGCAAGATCTGTCTGAAACCTGATATCGGCACCGTCCTGGCACTCCCGCAATGGACGCAACCAACCCCGCGTCCGGGGTTCGGTATCAGAAAACCGCGAGGAACGGAACAGGCGGGACGATCAGCCGCGCTGCCCCGCCTCGATCGCTTCCATATCGTCGTCGGACAGGCCGAAATGATGGCCGATCTCGTGGATCAGCACATGCGCGACGATATCGCCGAGCGTGTCGTCGGAATCGGCCCAGAAATCGAGCAGCGGCCGGCGGTAGAGCCAGATCATGTTCGGCATCGATCCGGATTCCGCCATGCCGCGATGGGCCAGCCCGACGCCCTGGAACAGGCCGAGCAACTCGAAGGGCGAGTCGCAGCCCATGTCGTCGAGCACCTCGTCGGTGGCGAAATCGCTGACCTGGATGACGATCTCGCCGCACAGGGTCTGGAACGTCTCCGGCAATTGGATATAGGCATCGGAGGCGAGCGACTTGATCTCGTCGAGCGAGGGCGCGGAACGATCCTGCCAGGGGGAATAGGGGACTGCGCGGGCCATTGGCGAGGCACTTCGATCTGTTCGGATGCGGCTATAGGTAGGTAACGCTCAGATAGATTGCGAGCCCGGTGAAGGCCATGAGCGACAGGCCGCGGCCGATGCGCCGGCCCCAGACCTCGACGGCGTCGTCCGGATCGGCATCGGCGCCGGAGAAATGCGCCTTCGCCTGCTCGGCGTGGCGGGCAAGGCCGGACGTGCCGACGACCTCCGATTCCGCCGACGCCTTCTTCAGGTCCTCAGATGCCTGCCGGGTGCGCTCCCGGTCACGCTGTTCCCGTGTCATGCGCCAACCCTATCACGACCTGGTCATCGATGTCGCGGGCCTGTGCCGCCCGGTCGGTGTATCCGATCGGCGCCCAAGGCCGCCTACCAGCCGAGCGAGGGCAGCAGAGAGGTGATCCGCGACAGCAGGCCGCCGTCGTCGTCCTCCGACTGGGCGGCCGGCGAGATATCGATCGGCTTGCCGTTCGTCGGCGGCAGGATTTCCTGCGGCACCGGCAGGGCGGGAACCGGCGAGGCGGTGGCCGATGCAGGCGGATTCGCGGTGACCTCGACCGATACGGGGCGCGGGATGTCTTGGCGTGCTGGATCCGCTTCACCGGCGGGCGGCGGCGCGGCGGTGGCGGCAACCGGTGCGATGTCGTGCTGGGCGGTGTCCTGCCGGGTGGTGTCCTGCCGGGCGCGTTCGAGCGCTGCGACGCGCCGGGTCAGCGCGGCGATGGTCTCCTCAAGCCGCACGCGCTCGTCCTGGGCGGCCAGGCAGGCCCAATCGCCGTCCTCAAGGCGGCACAGGTCGAACCGGCCGGTCTCGGTATCGAGCCGGACGATCCGGTCGTTGATTTCCATGAGCTGGTAGCGCCCGCCGTCGGTGAGGGTGTCGACCGGGGCATCGATCTGCGTGCTGGTTTGCGTATCGATTTGCTTTGGGCTGTCGACGGTCGCCGGAGCGGAGCCCGGCTCGGCAAGCGCCGGAACGGACCCTGGCTCGGCAAGCGCCGGCTGGGCGAAGACCGCGAGCAGGGCGAGGATAAGGTGACGGGCCATCCCTGGAACTCCTTGACCACAGTGCCGACGCGAGCCTGCGCGCGGGCGAACGGACCATCGGCGCCAAAGCGAGCGGAAGTAGGGTGGAATCGTGGCGATTGACGCTGGAATTGTGGCGATGTGTGGTGGCTTGGCCCACCTTTGAAGCCGGATAAACTACTTCGGTTCCGGGCGAGCTTGAAACAAAACGTCCCGCAAGCCCGGATCACCGACATAATAATTCGCCATATTGACCATATTCGTGATAAAACGTTCTTCCTGGACAAGAAGCGCCGAATGCGCCGCGCGGATGACGCTGTCGCGATGACAAGAGGGCGGTCCGACGCGGACTGCCCGGCGGCAAGAGGGAGGGTTCGATCCGGCGGAATACACGCATGGATTTTATTTTGCAGGCAAAGCACCTATAATCTGTGCCCTGCGGGCCTCGATGGCGCCATCAGAAGCGCCTGGCCAAGAAAAGTCCTAAAACAAATACGCAAGAGCTCACCCTAGGCAATGGCGATCCGAGACAGACGCGGAGTAGCCGGCTGGCTGTCCTATCAATGGGCCGCGCAGCCGGTGCAAAGCGTGATCTTCAGCTTCATCTTCGCACCCTATTTCGTCTCCCAGGTGGCGGCCGATCCGGTCACCGGACAGTCGACCTGGGGCCTGGCCGCCGCGTCGGCGACCTTTGCGACCGCGTTGTTCAGCCCCGCGCTGGGCGCGGTCGCCGACAATACCGGTTCCTTGAAACCCGGGCTTGCCCTGTGCACGCTGGCTGTGGCGGCGGCGGCCGCGACCCTGTGGTTCTCGGTGCCGGGTCCGGACGCGCCGGTCGCCCGGACGCTCGTCGCGGTAGTCGTCATCGTGGTCGCCGCCGATTTCGCCCGCATCCTGTCGAATGCGCTGATGATGCAGCTGGTGCCGACCGGGCGGATGGGCTGGCTGTCGGGTCTTGGCTTCTCGGCCGGCTATCTCGGCGCGCTCTGCGCCCTGGTGCTGGCCCTCGTCACCATGGTCGCGGCACCGGAGACCGGCAAGACGGTGATCGGCGCGGATCCGATCCTCGGCCTCGATCCCGCCCGCGCGGAGGGCGAGCGGGCGACCGGTCCGCTCGTTGCGCTCTGGCTGCTGGTGTTCTCGGCGCCGCTGTTCTTCCTTGCCCGCGACCGGCCGCCGACGGGCGTATCGGTGCGCGCGGCGATGGGCGACATGGCCGGTCAGTTGCGCCGCACGCTTGGCGAAGCGGTCCGGCATCGCCAGGTGGTCCGGTTTCTCTGCGCCAATCTGTTCATCCGCAACGGGCTGCTCGCGCTGTTTGCCTTCGGCGGCATCTATTCGATTTCCGTGTTCGGCTGGTCGGTCCAGACGATGGGTCTGAGCGGTATCGCCATCATCGTCGTCGCGGCGGTCGGTGCCTATGCGGGGTCGGCCTTGGATGGCCGGATCGGATCCTGGCTGCTCGGCGTCGCCTCCCTTGCGGTCATGGTGCTCGCCTTCGTCGGGCTGTTGTCGGTGTCGCCGGACCGGATCCTGTTCGTCCTTCCCGTCGAGCCGCCGCAGCCCGGCGCGGGGCCGCTGCGGTCGGTGCCGGAAGTGGTCTACCTGCTGTTCCTGCTGGCGGTCGGCCTGTGCGTCGGGCCGGTGCAGGCGGCAAGCCGCAGCATCATGGGACAGATCGCGCCGGTCAGCCGGTCGGCCCAGTATTTCGGGCTCCTGGCCCTGTCGGGCAAGATCACCGTCTTCGTCAGTCCCCTGCTGATCGGTCTCGTCACGGCGATGGCGGCAAGCCAGCGGATCGGCATGGCCACGATCGTCGTGCTGCTGGCGATCGGCCTTGGCCTGCTTGTCACCGTCGGGCCGCCGCGGCGGGTCGGCGAGGGTATCGTCGACACCGACGCCCCTAAGGCATCCGAATAGGCGTCCGGATAGGCGTCAGCCCGCCGCGATCCGGTCCATTGCCCGTGCCAGCCTGATGTCCAGTTCGGTGAGACCGCCGGCGTCATGGGTGGACAGGACGACATCGACCATGCGGTAGACGTTCGACCATTCGGGATGGTGATCCATCTTCTCGGCGACCAGGGCTGCCCTGGTCATGAAGCCGAAGGCGGCGTTGAAATCCTTGAACTCGAAGGTCTTCGCGATCGCGTCGCGGCCCTCGACACGGTTCCAGCCCTCGAGGCCGGCAAGCGCCTCGTCGCGCTCGGTATCAGTCAATCTCTGAGCCATAGTCTTCCTCCTCCAGATCGAATTCGAGATCGCCGAGCGGATAGGTCTCCTCGATCACATAGGGGCCGCCGCCCTGGCCGGAGCGCGAGGAAAACAGCACGAAGCGCGCAATCCCGATCGGGCCCCAGTGAAACCGCCCGCGCGACTGGATGTAGTCGGCGACCGCCAAGGGCGATGCGCCGCGCAGCCGGGCAACCGTCACGTGCGGGGCGAATTTGCGCGGATCGGGCGGCAGGCCGAGCCGCTGCATCATCCGCTCCTGCTCGGCCTGCAGGGCGGTCAGGTCACGCGATGCCCGCACGTCGGCGAAGACCGAATGCGGCTTGCGGCCGCCGAACACGCCGATCCCGTCGAGTGTGATCTCGAATGCGGGCCGTCTGATGCGATCGAGCATCTCGGCGACCGAGTGGGCGGTGCGGTTGTCGACATCGCCGATGAAGCGCAGCGTCACGTGGTAGTTTTCCGGATCGATCCAGCGCGCGCCCGGCAGGCCGCCGCGCAGCCCGCTGAGCATGGCGGTCGCGTCCGCGGGGATTTCAAGGCCTGTGAAGAGTCTCGGCATGGACGGGTCACCGACAAGGGGGCCACGAATTGAGGAAGCCGAATCGGCGGCGGAAGCCCGGGATCGGCATGGGTGCGGATTAGCTGTCTGAAGCCTGTTTGCGGGTCTGCCGTATTCCTTCGATCAGCGTTTCGACATGGGGCGTGATTCGCTCGACAATAACATCGACGCCGTCCTCGTTGGGATGCATGCCGTCGTCGAGATTGAGCGCGGGCTCGGCGGCGACCCCGTCCAGGAAGAACGGGTAGAGCGCGAACCCGTGGCGGGCGGCGAGATCGGGATAGAGGGCGTTGAACGCGCGGCCATAGTCCGGGCCCATATTGGGCGGCGCCAGCATGCCGGCGACCAAAACGGCGATGCCGCGTTCCTTGAGCCGGGCCGCGATTGCCTCGAGCGACTGCCGCGTCACGTCGATCGGGATGCCGCGCAGCGCGTCATTGGCGCCGAGCTCGAGGATGACGCCGTCCGTGCCGTCGGGGATCGACCAGTCGAGACGGGCAAGGCCGGCGCTCGTCGTGTCGCCGGAGACGCCGGCATTGGCGATAATCACATCGTGGCCGCGTGCCTTCAGCGCCTTTTCCAGCCGGACGGGGAAGGCGTAGTCCGGCGGCAGCTCATAGCCCGCCGACAGGCTGTCGCCGAAGGCGACGAGGCGGACCGGGTCGCCCTGGGCGGACGCAGCGTGAGGGTCTGCGGCAAACCAAATCGCGCAGATGAGCGTAACGATTAGGAGAGGCCGGCGACTTCCGGCTTGGACTGCGCGGCGAAATAGCCCATATGTCCGCAAGCCCGTCCCGGGCGCGAGCGCCGGGAACAGGGAAGCCGCGAGGAGTGTCGTTCCGTGTCGCATGACGCAATCCGCCTTGAGACCATCCACCTGAGCCTCGGCAGCGGGGCCGCCAGGGTCCACATCCTGAAAGGTATTAGTCTCAATATAGGGTCAGGGGAAGCCGTCGGCATCGTCGGACCGTCCGGTTCCGGCAAATCGACCCTGCTGATGGTGATGGCCGGCCTGGAACCGCCGGATTCCGGCACCATCACGGTTGCCGACAACGATCTCACCGAAATGGACGAGGACCGGCTCGCCCGGTTTCGCGGCGCCAATGTCGGCATCGTCTTCCAGTCCTTCCACCTGATCCAGAACATGACGGCACTGGAAAACGTCGCCGTGCCGCTGGAGCTTGCGGGCCATCCGGATGCCTTCAAGCGGGCCGAGGCCGAGCTTGCGCTGGTCGGGCTGGGGGAGCGGCTGTCGCACTATCCCGCCGAACTGTCCGGCGGCGAGCAGCAGCGCGTCGCGCTTGCCCGCGCCATGGTCGTCGAGCCGAAGATCCTGTTCGCAGACGAGCCGACCGGCAATCTCGACGCGACGACCGGCGAACAGATCGTCGATCTGATGTTCTCCCTGCACCGCGAGCGCAACACGACGCTGGTGCTGGTCACCCACGACATGGCGCTGGCGGAGCGCTGCGACCGGGTGATCGCCATGCGCGACGGCGTCGTCGACAGCGATTCGAAAGATATCGGGGATTCGAAAGATGCCGGGGGCACGGTATCCGCGGAAGCGGGGCCGGCCGGATCGCCGGACCTGAACGTCGCGGCCCAGGCCGCCCGATAAGATCCCGACAGGACGATCGCAATGACAGCTCTCGCGCAACGGCTACCGCTCCCCGTCCGGCTGGCGTTTCGCGAATTGCGCGGCGGCTTGCGCGGTTTCTACGTCTTCATCGGCTGTATCGCGCTCGGCGTCGCGGCGATCGCCGCCGTCGGCTCGGTGTCGCGCTCGCTCGTCGACGGGATTTCCGAGGAAGGCCAGGCGATCCTCGGCGGCGACCTCGCCTTCGCCGTCATCCACCGCCAGATCGAGCCGGACGCGCGCGCCTATCTCGACACGCTCGGCCGCGTCTCCGAGATCGCCACGCTTCGCGCAATGGCGCGCCTGCCGGGTTCCGACAAGCAGACGCTGGTCGAGATCAAGGCCGTCGACGATGCCTATCCCCTGTACGGCGCCTTCACGCTGGAGGGCCAGGAGGCGGCGGGTAAGGGCCTGCACGACCTGATCGCGACCGAAAACGACGTGCCGGGCCTCGTCGCCGAGGCCGGGCTTGCCGAACGGCTCGGCATCGGTGTCGGCGACAGCCTCACGATCGGCACGCAGACCTTCCGCCTCACCGGGCTCATCGACAACGAGCCGGACCAGCTCAGCTCCGGCATCGGCTGGGGGCCGCGGGTCGTGATCGACAGCGACGACCTTCTGGCGACCGGCCTCGTGCAGCCCGGCAGCCTGGTGCGCTGGCACTACCGGATCGCGCTGGAGGGATCGCGGACGCCGGCGGCGGTCCAGGCGGCGAAGGAACGGGCGGCTGCGGCCTATCCGGATGCCGGCTGGCGGATCCGCGACCGCAACGACGCCGCCCCCGGCCTGCGCGACCAGATCCACCGCTTCACCATGTTCCTGACGCTGGTCGGCCTGACCGCGCTGGTGGTCGGCGGGGTCGGTGTCGCCAATGCGGTCAACGCCTATCTCGACGGGCGGCGCACGACGATCGCGACGCTGAAGAGCCTCGGCGCGCTCGGCGGCGTGATCTTTTCCAGCTATCTCGTCGAGATCCTCATGCTTGCCTTCGGCGCGATCCTGATCGGCCTTGCCTTCGGCGCGATGACGCCGTGGCTCGCAGGCGCGGCGCTGTCCCAGGTGCTGCCGGTCGCCGATGCCGCGCCCGGCCTCTATCCGACCGAACTTATCCAGGCGCTCACCTACGGCATCCTGATCGCGCTCGCCTTCGCGCTGTGGCCGCTCGGCCGGGCCCGCGAGGTGCCGGCGACCGCGCTCTACCGCGAACATGTCACGCGGTCCGCGCGCCGGCCGCGACCGGTCTATATGGGCCTGCTGGCGGTCGTGCTGCTGGTGCTGATCGGGCTTACCGTCGGGCTTGCCTATGAGCCGGTGATCGCGGCGTTCTTCGTCGGCGGCACGATCGCAGCCTTCGCCGTGCTGCGGCTCGTCGGCACCGGCATCATGATGTTCGCCCGCCGCGTGCCGCACGGGCGCTGGCTTGAGATGCGCCTGGCGATCGCCTCGATCCACCGGCCCGGCGCGGTGACGCCGAGCGTCGTTCTGTCGCTGGGGCTCGGCCTGACCCTGCTCGTCACCATCGCGCTGATCGACGGCAACATGAGCCGGCAGCTTACCGTCGCCCTGCCGGACCGGGCGCCGAGCTTCTTCTTCCTCGACATTCCCCGCAACGACGCGGATGCGTTCCGCGACACGGTCGAGGAGACCGTTCCGGGCGCCGATATCGAGGAAGTGCCGATGCTGCGCGGCCGTTTCGTGTCGCTGAAGGGCATTCCGGCGGCCGAATACCCCGCGCCGCCGGAAGCGGCCTGGGTGCTGCGCGGCGATCGCGGCATCACCTATTCCGAGGCCCCGCCCGAACATGGCGAAATCGTTGCGGGCGACTGGTGGCCGGCCGACTATGCCGGGCCGCCGCTCGTCTCCTTCGATGCGGAAACCGCCGAGGAACTGGGCCTAGCGATCGGCGATACGATCGAGGTGAACGTGCTCGGCCGGGCGATTTCGGCGGAAATCGCCAATCTGCGCGTCGTCGACTGGACGACCCTGTCGATCAATTTCGTCATGATATTCACGCCGAACACGTTCGCCGGCGCGCCGCACATGGTGCTGGCGACCGCGACCCTGCCCGACGGCACGACGACGGAGACGGAACGGGCGGTAATGCGCGAGGTCACCGCTGCGTTTCCCACGGTAACCTCGGTGCGGGTGCGCGAGGCGCTGGAGACGGTCAACGACCTGGTGCGGCGGCTGGCCACCGCGGTCCGCTCGGCCAGCGCGCTGACGATCGCAGCCGGCGTCCTGGTGCTCGCCGGCGCGCTGGCGGCAAGCCATCGCCACCGGATCCAGGACGCGGTCGTTCTGAAGACGCTGGGCGCGACGCGGCGCCGGCTGCTCGGCGCCTATATCCTGGAATTCGCGATCGTCGGCACGGTGACGGCGGTCTTCGCGCTTGCGGCGGGAACGCTGGCGGCGGCGATCGTCATGACCCAGGTCATGGAGATGGACTTCGTGTTCCTGCCGACCGTTGCGATCGGCGCGGTGGTCAGCGCGCTGGTCGTCACCGTCGGGCTCGGACTGGCCGGCACCTGGCGCGTGCTTGGCCGCAAGCCGGCGGCCTATCTGCGCGATCTGTAATGATTCAAGAAACCTTCCGATCCCTAACCGTTTCATAAGGTTTTTCGACTCGAATTCGGGCAAATTGGTCTTGCCCGCATCGGCCCGCATGACCATATTCGGGACGGGTATCAACAAACCTCAGGGGAATCCCATGGCGGAATTCGACAGACAGGCTGCCCGAAGCTACGGCATGGGCGCCTCACGCGCCGATGCTGCGGCATTCGACGCCGGCCTGCGTGCCTACATGCTGCAGGTCTACAACTACATGGCCATCGGCCTCGCCGTTACCGGCGTGGTGGCGTTCGGCGCCTTCTCGATGGCGGTTTCGGACGGCCAGCTCACGGCCTTCGGCCAGGCAATCTACGCAAGCCCGCTCAAGTGGCTGATCATGCTGGCACCGCTCGGCATGGTGTTCCTGATCTCGTTCAGGGTTCAGAAGATGAGCGTCGGCGGCGCGCAGATGGCCTTCTGGGTCTTCGCCGCGCTGATGGGCCTGTCGCTCTCCTCGATCTTCCTGGTCTATACCGGCACCTCGATCGCCCGCGTGTTCTTCATCACCGCGGCGGCATTCGGCGGGCTTAGCCTCTATGGCTACACGACCAAGAAGGACCTGAGCGGCTGGGGCTCGTTCCTGTTCATGGGCCTGATCGGCATCATCCTGGCCTCGATCGTCAATATCTTCCTCGGGTCGTCCGCGCTGCAGTTCGCCATTTCGGTGATCGGCGTCCTGGTGTTCGCCGGCCTGACCGCCTACGACACCCAGCAGATCAAGGAGATGTATTCGGCCCAGGACGATGGCACCGTGGCCGGCCGCAAGGCGATCATGGGCGCGCTCCGGCTCTATCTCGACTTCATCAACCTGTTCATCATGCTGCTCAGCCTGTTCGGCAATCGCGAATAGCGACAGCAGGGAACGCGATCTTACGGGCCCCGGTCGATCGACCGGGGCCTTTTCGTTTCGGGATGGCAAAGCCGAACGCGGGGTTCAATCGGTTGCGTGTTCGGCATCTTCCCGTCTTGGTTCGCCACCCCCCAAGCCGAGCGCGAAGAGGCGCTTGGCCGTTGTCCGACGGCCATAGACCAAGGACCGATCCCGCCGGCCGGGAAAAGCTGAGGCGCCAACCCGCCACCTCCTTGACAGCGTATCGATCACAACTAAATAATGAACGAACGTTCGTCCACTATAGCGCATACAGGGGCATGGCATGGAATTTCATAGGCACTGGTATCTTGGCTTCCTCGGCTTCGCGGGTTTTCCTTTCCTGCCCGGGACGCTATCGGGGTTGCAGCCGGACGGAGGCTGGCTTGGCCTCCTCCTGAACGCACTCTGGTTCCTCTGGTTTACCTACTTCATCCCCACGAAGTGGCCTGCGTCCACCAGGGAGCAAGACTGACTCCCATCCCTGCCGCTTCCGACCGGACCGGCGCAATCGACACTCCGCACGTGATCCCCAAGGAGAGACATGTGACCGACGCACCGACGATCCGCGCCGGGACGGCCCGGCTGGACGGGCTCGACCTGGCGCGCTTCCTGGCCTTTGTCGGCATGGTCATCGTGAACTTTCAGGTCGTGATGAGCACCGAGACCGGCACCCCGGATTTTCTCGCTAGCCCGCTCGGGTTCTTCGTCGGCGCCCTTGAAGGACGGGCGGCGGCGACATTCGTGGTGCTGGCCGGGATCGGGCTGGGTCTGGCCGGCCTCAAAGGGGCCGACCGGACCGTTGCCGTGACGGTCAGGCGCGCGGCTTTCCTGCTGGTGCTCGGCCTGATCAACACGCTCGTCTTCGACGCGGACATCATTCACTACTATGCCTTCTACTTCTTCTTCGGCGTCTTCCTGCTGCCCTTGAGCAACCGCCTGCTTTTCCTGACGATCGTCGCGGTCAACATCATCTTCGTCGTGATGATGCTGACGCTGAACTACGATCAGGGCTGGAACTGGGACGACCTGACCTATGCCGATTTCTGGACGCCGGCCGGCTTCGTGCGCAATCTCTTCTTCAACGGCTGGCACCCGGTCTTTCCCTGGATCGGCTTCCTCCTGTTCGGCGTCATGCTCGCCCGTCTGAGGCTGGGCGAGGGATCGGTGCAGCGCGGCCTCGTCATCGGCGGCGTGATCGCGCTGGCGATTGCCGAGGGCATCAGCGCACTCCTCACGCCGGCGCTGAGCGCCATCGATCCCGAACTGGCCTCGTTGAGCTTGACCGAACCGATACCGCCCATGCCGCTCTACACGCTGGCCGGGATCGGCGCGGCCTCGCTCGTCATCGGCGTCTGCCTGCTGATCGCCGACCGGGCCGCGGGCGTCCTGCGTTTGGTCCTGCCCGCCGGCCGCCAGACGCTGACGCTTTACATCGCCCATATCCTGATCGGCATGGGCATAATCGAGGAGTTGGGACTGCTTGGCGATCAGCCGCTTTCGACGGCCCTCGTCGCGGCGCTGCTCTTCTGCGCGCTCGCCACGGTCTACGCGTTCGTCTGGTCGAAGGTGTTCAAGCGCGGGCCGATCGAGGCGCTGATGCGGCGTGTTGCCGGATAGGATGGGGGGGGCGGACCGACGACGGTCCGGTTTGGCGGGGGTCAGGTCTGTTATTGCCAGGGTGTGGAGAACACCTGCGCGCGGGGTTGCTTGCGCGGCCGCGGCGCCCTCACCCGGCCCTTCGGGCCGCCCTCTCCCGCGGAGGGGAGAGGGTAAGCGCGCGCTGAACAGACCGGGCAAGCCGGCACCGACATCACTCGCAGTATCGAAGTTTTCTGTCCACCAACGGTGGCGCCCGTTGCACGACCTCTCAGATGCACGCGCACCCTCTCCCGCTGGCGGGAAAGGGTCGGCCCGAAGGGCCGGGTGAGGGCGCATGGCACGGCCGCGCGTCGTGCCGGCTCTCCGGTCCCGGATCAGCCTTCGGTTGTCAGGAATGGCGAGGGACAGGGTGCACCCCGCTACAACCGGCACCGCCGTCATCAACGGGTCGGACCCGCTGCTGTCCGGTTTAGCGGCAACGGGCCTTTGTTTTCAGCCTGGCCACCCCCTCGGATGTCATGCCCGGCAATGACACGGAGGGGAATGGCGGACGATGCCAAGACACCGCTTCCATCGTGGAAAACAGAGTTGATGATGGCCGAGTTGATGGTTGAGTGAGTCCATGTCCCGCCACCTTCGTCTGCCGAAAACGCAATGCCAATCAATCGGTTAAGCGACGCCGATGGCCCTGAACCGGATAGCAGCGGATCGGATCCGGGTTTTCTCAGTGCACCACGCGCCCGGGTGCCCCCTGCTCCGCCTCGCCGGTCGCCACGACCTCGGAGACCCGCGCCCTGATCTCGGCGAGCGTGAACGGCTTCAGCACCACGTCATGGACGATTTCGTCAAGCCCGTCGGCGCGTTCGCGCTGATTGGCATAGCCGGTCATCAGCAGCACCGGCACCTCCGGCCGCTCGCGCGCGACATTCAGCGCCAGCGCGATGCCGTCCATCACCGGCATCATGATGTCGGACAGGATAAGCCCGGTATCGCCATGGTCGCCCCGCAGCAGGTCGAGCGCCTCGGCTCCGTCGCAGGCCTCGTCGACCACGTGCCCGTCGATCTCGAGCGCCCGTTTGACGAATCCGCGCACGCCATCATCGTCATCGACCAGCAAAACCCGCGCCATGTCTGCCTCCTGCACCAACCCGTGCGGGACACTCAGTCGCCGGCGCTCTCCACGACGCCAACGAAGGGCAGTTCGCGGAAGGCATGGGCGACATCCATCCCGTAGCCGACAACAAACAGGTCAGGGCATGAAAATCCGGTAAAGTCCGCGTCGATTTGGGCCGCCCGCTTGCCGGGCTTGTCGAGCAGCACGCAGGTATAGACCGCCTGCGCCCCGCGCGCGACCAGCAGATCCTTGGCGAAGGCAAGCGTGCGGCCGGATTCGAGAATATCGTCGACGAGGACCACGTTGCGCCCGGCAACCTCGCTCTCGATATCGCGCAGGATCTGGACCTGGCCCGACGACTGGGTGCCGGCGCCGTAGCTCGACAGGCTCATGAACTCCACCTCCGGCGACAGGCCCGCCTCGTAGAGCGCGCGCACCAGGTCGGCGGCGAAGACGAAACTGCCCTTCAGGATGGCGATCACGATGAGGTCGCCGCCGGTCCGGCCGCTGATCTCACCGGCAAGCTCGCGGTTGCGCTCGGCGATCGTTTCGGGCGCGAACAGGACGCGGATCCTGTGGCCTCGCCGTTCGATGGTCGTCAAATCGTCTGCTCCGCTGCTGACCGGACTGGAACTGCTCCCCCGCGTCATGACGGGACGGCGCGCGATCGTCAAGCTTTCGCGGCTTGAAGGCGGGCTTAAGCCTGTGCCTTTCCCGACCGGTCGGACCCCCCTGGGAAGCCGCGAACGCGGTCAGCCCGGCGCGAGCCCGACCGTCTGGCGGCGCCGGTCGATGAAGCGGATCAGCATGTCGTCGGCGTTGCGCGGCGGCGAGGCGAGCCGGGTGCGGAAGGTCATCGACGCGCCGGCTTCGATGATCTTCTGGCGTGGCTCGATCGTCCAGGCATAGATCTCGCTGCCGCCCTGGCCGCGCAGCGAGAAGCGCAGGGCGGGAACCGGCAGCGACGCAGCCTCGAGGTTGTGGATCTCGCCCTCGACGATCAGCACCGGCAGGCCGTCGTCGAAGTCGCGGCGCTGGGTGATGCCGCTGAATTCGAGCCCGCGCAGATTGACCGGCAGCCCGGCAAGCGCGTAGAGGCCGGCGGTCGAGGGCAGCGAGCGCACGACATCTTCGCGGAACTGGACGGCGGCGACCGCGACAGCGATCGCCACGCCGACAAGAAAGGCGGTCAGGCCGCGATTCCCGGAGGATTTGACCCGGATGCGCGGTGTCCTTGCGGCGCGCCGCGCCGCGCGATGGGCGGCCAGGTGCGCGGGGACGGGCGGTGCGTCCTCGGCCGTCATGCCGGCCGCTTCGCCCTCCGGCCCCGTATCCATCAGCCGCGCGCCGGTTGCCGGGGCTTTTGGAGAGGCCGGGGATGACGGGCGGGCCACGTTGGTAACGGCCATCTCGGGGGCCGTCTCGGGGGCGGTTTCGGCCTTGGCGGGATCGGCCGGATCAGGGTCAGGCGCTTCGGAAGGCTGCGCCTTTGCGATCGCAGGCGCAGGCTCCGCCTGCCCTTCGCGTTCCGGCGGCAGGATGTCGGCCTCGGGCAGATAGGCGACCGCGTGCCAGACCGAGCGGCAGCGCGCGCACCTGACATTGCGGCCGTCCGCGGGAAAGGTCTCGGCGTTGACCGCGTAGCTCGTGTTGCAGCTCGGGCAGGTGATCTTCATGGCCGTCGTCTGCCCCCAACAGACGAAAGAGATGCAGGCGGCGGGCGCGCGGGCGGATCTGACCCGACAGCGCGTTTCCAGCATGACCACCTCGCCGGATTATGTTTAATGAAGCGTTAAGGGCGAGTCTGCCAGTGTAGCCGTCGAGACGGCCGTCAAGACGGTGGAACGGCTTAATCGGACAGGTCCCGTCTTTGCGGTAGACGATCAGGATAAACATGATCGCGGCACGGCGGCGTGAGCGCCCGGCCTGCCGCTTTCGAGGGTTTGGCGTGATCCATTTCGAGAATGTCGGACTGCGTTACGGTATGGGACCGGAGGTGCTTCGGGACGTCTCGCTGCGCATCGATCGGGGCTCGTTCCAGTTCCTGACCGGCCCGTCGGGCGCCGGCAAGACGTCGCTGATGCGGCTTCTGTTCCTGGCGCTGAAGCCGACGCGCGGGCTGATGTCGATGTTCGGCCACGACGTCGCCACCCTGTCGCGCACCGACCTGCCGACGCTCAGGCGCCGCATCGGCGTCGTCTTCCAGGAATTCCGGCTGCTCGACCACCTGTCGACCTACGAGAACGTGGCGCTGCCGCTCCGGGTGATCGGCAAGGACGAGGCCTCCTACCGCACCGACGTGATCGAACTCCTGCGCTGGGTCGGGCTCGGCGAGCGCGCCCATGTCCATCCCCCGGTCCTGTCGGGCGGCGAAAAGCAGCGCGCGGCGATCGCCCGCGCCGTCATCACCCAGCCGGAACTGCTGCTCGCCGACGAGCCGACCGGCAATGTCGATCCGACGCTGGCGCGCCGGCTGCTGCGGCTGTTCCTGGAACTGCACCGGCTCGGCACCACCGTGGTGATCGCCACCCATGACATCGGTCTCATGGACCAGCACGACGTCCGCCGCTTCGTTCTGAACGAAGGCCGGATCAACATCTACGATTGAGGCTGTGATGGCCCTTCAGGAGGAGCGCGAGACGGACCCGCGGGAGGCGGTGGCGAAGACGCCAACGCCGACAATTCAGGCGCCCCGGACATCCTCATCGGCGGCGCCGGACGGCACCGGCCCGGCGGACGACACCGACCACGAGGACGATTTCGCCGAGCCCGAGGGCTTCGAGCCGGCCAGCGCGATCGTGCCGGCCACCAGCATTTCCGGCCGGGCGCTGTTCTTCGTCCTGGCGATCATGTCCTTCCTGTCCTGCATCACGGTCGGCACGGTGGCGATCGTCGCCTCGGCGGCGAACCAGTGGCAGTCCGACATTTCCGGCGAGGTGACCGTGCAGATCCGCCCGCTCGAGGGCATCGATGTCGCCAACTCCGTTGCCGACGCCCTGTCGATCATCGCCGCGACCCCCGGCGTCAGCGACGCGCAGGCCGTCTCCGACCAGGAATTGCGCGACCTGCTCGAACCCTGGCTCGGCGGCAATGTCGACCTCGACGAACTGCCGGTTCCCAGGCTGATCGTCGTGCGCATCGATCCCGACGATCCGCCGGATTTCGCAAAGCTTCGCCAACAGCTTGCCGGCACGGTGCCGGGCGCGAGCCTCGACGATCACGAATTGTGGCAGGGCCGGCTGGCGGTGATGGCGCGCACGCTCGTGGTGACGGGCCTTGGCATCCTGGTGCTGGTGCTCTGCGCCACGGTGCTGTCGGTCGTCTTCGCGACCCGCGGCGCGATGGCCTCCAATCGCGGCACGGTCGAGGTGCTGCATCTGGTCGGCGCCAAGGAAGCCTTCATCGCCGGCGAGTTCCAGCGCCATTTCCTGCGGCTTGGCCTGCGCGGCGGGCTGGCCGGCGGGCTGGCCGCGATCCTCGCCTTCGCCGCGATCCGCTGGATTGCCGCCCAGTTCGTCGCAACGCCCGCCGGCGATCAGTTCGACGCCCTGTTCGGCGGGCTGACGATCGGCTGGGCGCCGGTTGCCGGCATCGTCGTGACGATCCTGCTGGTCGCCGGCCTGACCGCGCTGAGCTCGCGGCTTGCGGTGTTCCGGTTCCTCAAGGTGTTCGATTGAGGGTTTGAAGACTCCCATTGGCTCCCGGCCCTTGCCGCGCTAGGGCCGTATTTTCTAGTATCCTGTTGGCGGGTATGAGCATTAGCGAGCATAGACCAGTGGCCTTCAAGGCGCCCGATCATGACGAGGTGCCTTCCGGCGCGCCGGCGCGACCGACAGATGGCGGCACGAGCGGTTTCGGGGGGCGGTTGACGCCTGCGCCGCGCCGGCGGGGCCGCATGGTTCTGGTTGGCCTTGGCGGCATCGCCATCAGCGCGCTCATCGCCTTTGTGATCGGCTTCACCCATTTCGTCCACACCGTCGCGACATTCGAAAAACCCGATACAAATCAAACCGCTGACGCAATCGTCGTGCTCACCGGCGGGTCCGAGCGGATCAATGACGCCGTCACGCTGCTCGATCAGGGCCGGGCCGAACGGCTGCTCATTTCCGGCGTTCATCCGGGCACCACGCGGGAGACGCTCGCCGACATGACGACGGGCAGCGGCGCCCTGTTTTCCTGTTGCGTCGATCTCGGCCATGCCGCGATGAACACCGTCGGCAACGCCAAGGAAGCGCGCAACTGGGCCCGCGGCAACGGCTTCGAATCACTGATCGTCGTCACCTCCAGCTATCACCTGCCGCGCTCGCTCTACGAAATCCGCCGGGCGATGCCGGAGGCCAGCCTCATTCCCTATCCCGTCACCGCCCACCGGATCGCGCTCGACGACTGGTGGAAGAATCCCGGCACGACGCGGCTGATGCTGTCCGAATACACCAAATACCTGATGTCGATCATCAAGCTGCGCCTCAGCGGCCCGGCAATCTCCTACGAGACCGCGCAGGCGGCGGTTAGCCGATAGAGCGGCATGCATTCAGCTGGAAGCGCGGTGCCGCTCTATCTTTTGTTTGTGCATCGGATTGCCCCGAAAACCGGTTCCCACTTTTCGGTCCGATGCTCTAGCGACAAGGGCTTTCCGGCCGGACAATCCGCCCTTCGGGGCTGACAGCACTGCCGCATCCGGGTAAGCGATTAGGCCAGCCTGGCAATCCGCGTCGCCATGAACGCTCTTGGGCGGCGCATGCAGTCGAGACCATTGGGACAGCGGCCGTGATCCTCAGATCGATCCTCTACCAGATCGCCTTCTACGTGAACTTCGCCCTCTGGGTGATCGTCTGCACGCCCTTCGTCTGGCTGCCGCGCAAATGGCTGCTGGTGCCGTTTCTGGCCTGGGCGCGCTCGACGCGCTGGATCCTGCGGGTGGTCGCCGGCGTCAGACTGGAGGTGCGCGGCGATCCGGGCCCCTATGACGGCCCGCTGCTGGTCGCCGCCAAGCATCAGTCGATGTTCGAGACGGTCGCGCTGCTGCCGCTGTTTGCCGATCCGGCCTTCATCCTGAAGAAGGAACTGAACGCCATTCCGGTCTGGGGCTGGTGGCAGCGGCGCATGCGGATGATCCCGGTCGACCGGTCGAAGGGGGCGAAGGCGCTGAAGGAGATGGCCCGCACCGCCAAGGCGGAGGCGCTGAGCGGCCGCCAGATCCTGATCTTTCCCGAAGGCACCCGGCGCGCACCGGGCGACGTACCCGACTACAAGCCGGGCGCTGCGATCCTCTACCAGCAGATGGGCGTCCCGTGCTTACCCGTAGCGCTCAATTCCGGCCTCTACTGGCCGCGCCGCTCGATCCGCCGCTATCCCGGCACCATCATCGTGGAGATCCTCGACCCGATCGAGCCGGGCCTGCCGCCGCGCGACTTCATGAAGATCCTGCAGGAGCGCATCGAGGCGGCGTCGGACCGCCTGCTGGCCGAGGCGGCGGAAAGCGACACCCCGCCACCGCTGCCGGAGACGGCGAAGCGGCGGTTGAGGGAAATTGAAAGCGAGCGGGTGTAGATAATTTTACCCCGGGCGCAGGCTGGGCAGAGGCGCGACTGCACGCCCTGGACACGTTTATCGCCGAAGCCCCCTATTCACCGATACAGCAGTGCCGTTCTCCTTGTCCTGCTTGTTGAGCGTGCAGCGACCGAGATCGAGCGTCGGGCAGGTGCTCGTAAGGCCGGCCGGCCATGCCGGCCCGAATGTCGCAGAAAGCAGTATTGCCGCGATAGCGAAGATGCGTATCTTGAGGCTCGTTCTGTGCCCCCGTGTCGGCCCCGGCGATCCGGGGTCGGGAAGCGCGGGACAGCCGGGAGGACACCGAATTGTCGTCCTTCCAGATTATTCCCGGCCCGATTATTACCGGCCCGGAACGCTCGCAAGACAACTCGGAACCAGATATCCCCCAACCCTCAGGGAGCAATCCATGCGTATCGATGCGGTGCCGATCGGTGCCAATCCGCCCGACGAAGTCAACGTCATCATCGAAGTGCCGGTCGGCGGCGAGCCGATCAAGTACGAACTGGACAAGGCGGCCGGAACCCTGTTCGTCGACCGGTTCCTCTATACGCCGATGCGCTATCCGGGCAATTACGGCTTCATTCCGCACACCCTGTCGCTCGACGGCGATCCGATCGACGTCCTGGTGCCCAACCAGCGGCCGATCGTGCCGGGCGCGGTGATGCCCTGCCGGCCGATCGGCGTGCTGATCATGGAGGACGAACAGGGCGAGGACGAGAAGGTCGTCGCCGTGCCGGTGCACCGGCTGACGCGGCGCTACGACCGGATCGAAAGCTATCAGGACCTGCCGCCGATCACGCTGGAGCAGATCGAGCACTTCTTCGCCCACTACAAGGACCTGGAGAAGGGCAAATGGGTCCGCGTCAGCCGCTGGGACGGCGCCGATGTCGCCCGGCGGATGATCCTGGAGGCGATCGCCCGGGCGGAAGCCGACGAGGGTTAGAGCATCGGCTCCAGGCCGTTCTGCCGGCAGGTCGCCTCGACGGTCGAGCGCAGCAGGCAGGCGATCGTCATCGGGCCGACGCCGCCGGGCACCGGCGTGATCGCGCCGGCGATCTCCAACGCTTCGTCATAGGCGACGTCGCCGACGAGCCGCGTCTTGCCGTCGTCCTTCGGGATGCGGTTGATGCCGACATCGATGACCGTCGCGCCCGGCTTGATCCAGTCGCCCTTGATCATTTCCGGACGGCCGACGGCCGCGATCAGCACATCGGCTGAGCGGCAGACGCCGGCAAGGTCGCGGGTGCGCGAATGGGCGATCGTCACGGTGCAGTTCTCGTTGAGCAGCAATTGCGCGACCGGCTTGCCGACGATGTTCGAGCGGCCGACGACGACGGCGTTCAGCCCGGTCATGTCGGCATGGACTTGCTTTGCCAGGATGATGCAGCCGACCGGCGTGCACGGCACCATGGCCGGCAGACCCGTCGCCAGCCGGCCGGCATTGACGACGTGGAAGCCGTCGACGTCCTTGGCCGGCTCGATCGTGTCGATCACCGCGGCCGGATCGATATGGTCGGGCAGGGGAAGCTGGACGAGGATGCCGTTGACCGCCGGATCGGCATTGAGGGTGTTGATCAGGTCGAGAAGCTTATCCTGGCTCACCGAGGCGTCGAGCCTGTGCTCGAAGGAGTTCATGCCGGCTTCCAGCGTCTGGCGGTGCTTGTTGCGGACATAGACCGTGCTCGCCGGATCCTCGCCGACGAGCACCACGGCGAGGCCGGGTGTGATGCCGTGATCGGCCTTCAGCGTCGCAACCGCGCCCGCCACGTCCTGGCGCAGATTTGCCGCCGTTGCCTTGCCGTCGATGATGCGCGCCGTCATGGGCCTTGTCCTTCACTCAAATCGCGTTGCTGAGCGCGATCAGGGATCGCGCAAGGGACTGCGGGTCGCCCGAAACATGCACCCTCTTGCGCCGCCCCTTATGACCGGAAGCGACGGAGACGGTCGCGGGCGCGACACGCAAGGTCTCCGCGATCAGCTTTTCCAGCGCCGCGTTGGCCTTGCCCTTCTCCGCCGCGGCGCGCACCCGCGCCGTCAGGACCCGGGATCCGTCGGCAAGCAGGGCGATCGCCTCGAGCCGGTCGCCGCCGCCGCGCGGCGTCAGGCGCACGTGGATATCGATGCCGCCCGGCCGGATGTCGAACCAGTGTCGGGCGTCGATCGATGCCAAATCGTCAGAAGACCGCCGGATAGAGATAGAGCACGATGACCCGCTGGATGAAGAAGATGATCAAGAGCAGGACGATGGGCGAGATGTCGATGCCGCCGAAATTCGGCAGGACCTGGCGAATCGGTCTGAGGGCTGGTTCCGTCATGCGCCACAGCGCCTCGCCGATCATCCCGACGAACTGGTTTCGCGTGTTGACGACGTTGAACGCGATCAGCCAGCTGAAGACCGCCGCTGCGATGATGATCCAGGTGTAAAGCTGGAGAGCCAGCAGAATGACGTCGAGAAGGGCGCGCATGGGCCGTCGTGCTCACAATTGATCCGAACTTGCCCTGACGATCTAACGATCCGATCCGGCCGCCGCAACCCTTGGCCGCCGGCATTCGCCCCGTTCGGTTGCCCCATGGCGCGAAATCTCTTGTTCGCGGCGCTTGACAGAGCGGTGGTCTCAACCCTAAATCCGCACCACCCAAGTGGAAGGGGCCGTAGCTCAGTTGGGAGAGCGTCGCGTTCGCAATGCGAAGGTCAGGGGTTCGACTCCCCTCGGCTCCACCAGTTTCATACGATAATCAAACCCTTTTTCTGCAATCTACACTGATTGATTGTTGAGCGCTGAGTCATCCCCGACCCGCTCATCACCATAGCCGACAGCTGAGAAACCGCACCACCGGATACAGGATTTTCACTGACGCGATTGCCGGCCTGCTACGACATCCGTTCCAGCTGAAGACACACCGTGCAGCCGCCGGGCTTACGGCTACTCCTCCTCCCCGATCAGCGGCGTGTCGGTCGCCTCGTCATAGTCGTCGAGCAGCATGAGCGGTCGAACGCTTAAGGCAGCCGCGATACGGCCCGGAACGACCACGGTCGGATTGCGAATACCGCGCTCGCCGAATCAGAGACCATCTCTCGGGAAAAATCCCCGGGCTTTCACGACTTCGCTTCCAGGCAAATACCTTGGATAGAAAGCTGGTGCGAGCCTATCACTACCTGCAGTCTCAGGATGGCCGGATAGGGCCGCTCTTCGATGCCTGACTACCGTAAAATCCCGGACGAAACCGAAAGCCTCCATAAATTCCAACATACCAATGTAGTCAGAGGGACGATCTTCTGACATCGTCGAAACGGCCCTTTTTGATAACCAATCTTAGAGGAACCTGATTTCAATGTCGAAAGCTCCCTCCATTGTCGGCGTTATTCTTGGATCAGCGGTCATTTCTTCAGGGATGTCGATCGCCTACCAGCACTTCAATACCCCGAAAGCGGATCGCGACGCACGCACAGTGCAGTTCGTGAATGTCATGAGTGCTGTGATACGGGATCAAAAAGAAACGGACGAGTTCGGGCGTCTAGAGCATCGGTCGATACATCAGGTGCATTCTGACGGAGTGGATTTGCGTCAGGGCCAAGCTTAGTCGCGAAGGGCGTATCCGTCCGATACGGTCGAGC
>JANQKY010000099.1 GCA_028280885.1 Tepidamorphus sp. | reverse complement strand
GACAGGCTGTTGCCCGCGGCGGAGCGGATGTCGCCCGATCCCGCCGCGACCGATTTCCAGCGGGCGGAGAGAAGATTGGCGACGGTCAGGGCGGCAAGCGCAACGGTGCCGTCGTCGATCGGCACGGCCGTGTCGATCGGCCCGGCGCCGTCGGCTCCCTTCAGCGCAACCGTCATGCGTCCCGATCCGGGATCGGTCTTGAGGATCGCAAGGGCTGCGGCATGGGTGCGGTAGCGGATGCGGAATTCACCGAGCGTGCCGATATCGGCGGCAAGCAGCCTGTCGACCCGCACCGCCCGGTCGCGGGCGGAATTGGCGGGCAGGCGGATCGGCGTCAGCCCCTCCTCCATGTCATGGCCGGCAAGGGCATCGGCCCACGGCGCGGCCTCCTGCCAGAGGCGGTATTCGCCGCCCTCCTCGATCACCGGAATGAGCAGGATGGGCTGTGCCGCGACATCAGCGACCCCGATCCCGCGCCGGGACAGGAAGCCGCGCGTAAGCAGCGGCGAAAAGGAGAACGTGTATGTGCCGCGATAGCCGCCCGGGCCGACCTGCTCGGCCGAATGATAATATCCCGACAGGAGCTTTTCGGCGTCGTCTGCGCTGAGCGTAAAATCGCCGCCATCGACGGCGATCCGGTCCAGCACCCGGGTCGCGGCGGCGACAAGACCGTCGCCGAGCGCCTTCTCCTTGGCCGCGACGGCGTTTTCGGCAAGTGCCGATATCTCAAGATCGCGGACTTCATAAGGGTCGAAGGGCCGGTCGCCGCCGCGCGCAAGCGAGACGGTCAGGGTCAACGCCAGGACGGCGCATCCCGCCCGTGCGAACCTCCTCGTGGCCGAATCACGCTTCCCCGTCATGCCGCCACTCCGCCCCAATGCCGGCGGGCTTGCAAGCGGCGTGGCGCGTTTGGGCATCGACACGCCTGTTGCGTTTCCCCGCCGGATCGCGTGTAAGACCCCCATAAACGCGAGGAGGCCTGATTGGCAGCGAACAAGACCGGACCCGAAGGCGGCATGCGCTATGCCGATGCCGGTGTCGATATCGACGCGGGCAATGCCTTCGTCGACAAGATCAAGCCGATGGTCCGCTCGACGCTCCGGCCCGGCGCCGACAGCGAGATCGGCGGCTTCGGCGGCGTCTTCGACCTTAAAGCCGCCGGCTATCGCGATCCGCTGCTGGTCGCCGCCAATGACGGGGTCGGCACCAAGGTCAAGATCGCAATCGAAACAGGCCGGCATGACACGATCGGCATCGATCTCGTCGCCATGTGCGTCAACGATCTCGTCGTGCAGGGCGCCGAGCCGCTGTTCTTCCTCGATTATTACGCCACCGGCCGGCTCGATCCGGAGGTCGGGCGCGCTATCGTTGCCGGCATAGCCGCAGGCTGCCGCGACGCCGGCTGCGCGCTGATCGGCGGGGAAACGGCCGAAATGCCCGGCCTCTATGCCGGCGACGACTATGACCTTGCCGGCTTCTGCGTCGGCGCGGTGGAACGCGATCGCCTCCTGCCGCGCGGCGATGTAAAAGCCGGCGACGTGCTGATCGGCCTTGCCTCTTCCGGCGTGCACTCAAACGGCTTCTCGCTCGTGCGCCGCATCGTCGCCGAGACGGGCCTTGGCTGGGAGGATGCCGCGCCGTTCGACGCAGGCCGGCCGCTTGGCGCCGCCCTGCTCGCGCCGACGCGCATCTACGTGAAGCCGCTTTTGAAGACGATCGCCAAGACCGGCGCGATCAAGGCGCTTGCCCATATCACTGGCGGCGGCCTGCCGGAGAACCTGCCCCGCGTGCTGCCGGACGGCTTCTGCGCCGAGATCGACCTCGACCGGATCGCCCGGCCGGCCGTGTTCGACTGGCTGATCGCGCAGGGCCGGATGGACCGCGACGAGGCGCTCAGGACCTTCAATTGCGGCATCGGGATGGTCGCCGTCGTCGATGCGGCATCTGCCGATGCGGTGATTTCGAGCCTCCGCGACCAGGGCGAAGTCGCCATACAGATCGGCCATCTTGCCGCCGGAAAGCCGGGCGATCCTGTTTCCTTTATCGGGAGCTTCGACAGATGACCCGAAAGACGCCGGTCGCAGTCATGATTTCGGGGCGTGGCAGCAACATGGCCGCGCTGATCGAGGCCTGCGAGGCGCCGGACTTTCCCGCCGAAATCGTCCTCGTCCTGTCCAACCGCTACGAGGCGAAGGGTCTCAAGACCGCAGCCGACGCCGGCATCGCCACCGAGGTGATCGACTATCGCGGCAAGGGCAGCCGCAAGGCCTTCGAGGACGCGGCGACCGCGGCGATCGAAGCCGCCGGCGCCGAACTCATCTGCCTGGCCGGCTTCATGCGCCTGCTGACGCCGCATTTCGTCGAGCACTGGCGCGACCGGCTGATAAATATCCACCCCTCCCTGCTGCCCGCCTTCCCCGGCCTCGACACCCATGAGCGGGCGATCCAGACCGGGGTCAGGATCAGCGGCTGCACCGTCCACTTCGTGCGGGCGGAAATGGACAGCGGACCGATCATCGTGCAGGCGGCCGTGCCGGTCACGGCAAAGGACACCGCCAGGACGCTTGCCGCGCGGGTGCTCGAACAGGAGCACCGGATCTATCCGCTGGCCGTTGCCCTGATCGCCTCGGGCAAGGCGCGGCGGGTCGGCGAGCAGGTGATCGTCGATGAGGACCTGAGCGGCCTGCCACCGCTGGTGGTGCCGCCCACCGCATGACTGGCCGATGGATCTGTCGGCGATGGCGCCCGTTGCATATCAACCCTAAAATAATATACGATTTATCCAATCAAATTTAATTTGCGGGAGATGACATGTCTGAGATCCGGGCTGAGATGCGCCTGCCGACGCAGGAATTGCGCGACGATATCCCCTTCTTCACCAAGGTTCTGGGGATGCGCATGGACATGATCTATCCGGCCGACAATCCGGAGATCGCCGTCTTCTCCGGCCATGGATTGCGGCTGCGGATCGAAAAGAACGCGCCCGAACAGCCCGGCACGATCCGCCTGTGCGCCGAGGCGCCCGACGCGATCGCCGACGGCAAGCGGGAGCTCGTCGCGCCCAACGGCACGCGGATCGAGATCACCGAGCTCAATCCGCCGCTCGTGCTGCCGCCGACGCAGCACAGCTTCGTCGTCCGCCGGCTCGCCGACCAGGCGCCCTGGATCATCGGCCGGGCTGGCATGAACTATCGCGACCTGATCCCCGACCGGCTCGGCGGCTCGATCATTGCAAGCCACATCCGCATTCCCGACGGCGGCCCGGTGCCCGACATGGTGCATTTCCACAAGGTCGGCTTCCAGCTGATCTTCTGCTATCGCGGCTGGGTCGACGTGGTCTACGAGGACCAGGGCGATCCGATCCGGCTGACCGCCGGCGACTGCTTCATCCAGCCGCCCGAGATCCGCCACCGGGTGCTGGAGGCGAGCGACGGCGTCGAGGTGATCGAGGTCGGCGTGCCGGCCGAGCACATCACCGAGATCGACCACGAGATGACCCTGCCGACGCCGCATTACCGGCCGGACCGGGAATGGGACGGCCAGAAATTCGTCCACAATGTCGCCGCCACCGCCGACTGGCATCCCGCCCGGCTGCCGGGCTTCATCTCGCGCGACACGACGATTGCCGAGAACACCCGCGATGTCGCCGGCGTGCGCGTGCTGCGGCGGGGAGAAGACGCCCCGAAATGGACCCGGGCCGATTCCGACATCCATTTCACCTTCGTGATGGCCGGCACGATGCGACTGGAAGGCGAAGGCCGCGACCCGCACGCGCTGGTCGCCGGCGACGCCTTCGTCATCCCGCCGGGCATGGCGACGCGCTATGCCGCCCCCTCGAACGATATCGAGCTTCTGGAGGTTACGCTGACCGGTACGCCCCGGACTGAGATCATCGAGACCGTCGCGGCCGAGATCGCCGAATGAGCGGCTATTTCTACTATCATTCGATCGGCCAGTATCCGGGCAAGGAAGCCGACCTTTCAGCCGCGATGACCGACTTCGCCCGGTTCTGGTCGGCCGAGGACAACACGCAGTGGGGCGCGCTCCTTACTGGCCGCGCCGAATACCTGCGGCTGTGGTCGCAATTGATCGACGCGCCTGAGGGCTCGGTCACCGCGACCGAGAACGTTACCGTTGGCGTCGCAAGTCTGTTCGGCGCCCTGCCCGCGACCAGGCTCAAGGACAGGACCGTGCTGATCGGCGCGGACTGCTTTCCCTCGCTGCATTTCCTGCTGGCGGGCCTTGCGCCGCGTCTCGGCTTCACGCTGAAGACCGTGCCGCTGCGCCCGGGCGAGACCTGGGTGCGCGACGAGGACCTGCTCGAGGCCTGGGGGCCGGACGTTGCTGTCGGCATGCTGACCTGGATCAGTTCGACCAGTTCGCATCGCTGCGATCTGGAGCGCCTGAGCGCGCATGGCCGTTCGGTCGGCAGTCTCGTCGGCATCGATTTCACGCAAGGGGCCGGCTTGCTGCCGTTCTCGGTCAAGGACACTGCGGCGGATTTCGCGGTTTCCACGTCGCTCAAATGGCTGTGCGGCCCGCCGGGCGCCGGGTGCCTCTATGTGAAGCCTGATCTGATCGCCCAATGCCTGCCCGACCTGCGCGGCTGGTTCAGCCAGCCCGATCCATTCAACTGGGATATCGAACGCTTTTCCTATGCGCCGGACGCCCGCCGGTTCGACCACGGCACCCCGTCGGCCCTGTCGGCGCTGGCCGCCGTGCCCGCCCTTCGGTGGCACGCGGCGCAGGACCGCGAGGCGATGGTCGCCCACAACCGCACGCTCAGCGACGCCCTGATCGCCGCCTTCGACCGGCTCGGCCTGCCGCTTGCCTCGCCGCGCGAGGCGAACCGCCGCGGCGGCAGCGTGATGATCGACCTGCCGGAGAAGCATGATCCCAAGGCGGTTGTCGAGGCACTGCGGCAACACGGCCTGATCGGCGACAATCGCGGGCAGACGCTGCGATTCTCGCCGGGCGTGATCACCAAGCGGGAGGGTGTGGACAAGCTCGAAGAGGCGCTGCGACAGTTCCTCGAGTAGAGCAGCCGATCGCCGATCCGGCTCGCTGACGCACAGTCCATTGCGCGCGAATTTGGCGGCGACTATCCTTCATGAAAATGCCCGCCGAATTAACGAATGCGACCGGCATCGTCCGTGCGGGCACCGGCAAGGAGGAACCAGCAATGACCAAAACGCTCAACGATGTCGATATCGGCAGGGTCGCAAGCCTTGCGGAAAAGATCAGTCAGGAGCCGCATGTCGCCGACACGACATGGCGCGCCGAGGTCAAGTGGAACGGCGGCTTCCGGTCGGCGGCGAAGATCCGCGACTTCGATCCCGCCAATTCCGACGAGCCGGATCAGCTCGGCGGCACGAACACCGGCCCCAATCCGGTCGAACAGGTGTTGGGTGCGCTCGGCAACTGCCTGGCCGTCGGCTATGCCGCCAACGCCACCGCGGCGGGGATCACGATCCACGACATGACCATCGAAGTCGAAGGCGCGCTCGATCTTCACACGTTCCTCGGCTTGAAAGACGGCAACGCGGGGTTCGGCGATATCAAGGTAAGCGTGAACATCGACAGCGACGCGTCTGCCGAAGCGCTCGAGGCCCTGCACGAAAAGGTCACCGGCACATCACCGGTCGGCCATACGCTCAGCCGCGCCGTTCCGGTTGACATCAAGCTGACCTGAACAGGGTCGCGCCCGTTCTCACACCGCCATAGCTGGCGGCGGAACCGGGCAGCAACCGGATCGCATCCACTGCTGTCCGGTTCCATGACACGGGGCTTTTGTTTTCAGCTTGGTCACCCCCTCGGCTGTCATCCCCGGACTTGTTCCACTGGTGTCCGGTAAAGCGGGGACGGGGCCGACAAACACCACGTTGGGAGACCAAATCGCTGCCTGTCAATCGTCATCCCGGACAGCCGAAGGCTGATCCGGGATCGGGGAGCCACCGATCCATCGATGAAAAACACCAGCGG
>JANQKY010000059.1 GCA_028280885.1 Tepidamorphus sp. | reverse complement strand
TTTGAACGCATCGCGTTTCCGCCCTGCGGAAGCGGTGCTTCCGCTGCCAGCTTCGCTGGCACCGGGCTCCAACCCTCGCGCGTTCGCCACTCGAAATGCTTTCGCATTTCGCCCGCTTGCGCGGACCGTGCCTCACCCCTCACCCGGCCCTTCGGGCCGACCCTCTCCCGCGAGGGGAGGGTAAGAGCGCGCTGGACGGATCGGGCACATTGGCACCGATGTCATTCGCGGTACTGAAGTTTTCTCTCCACCAGCGGTGGCGCCTGCTGCACGGCCTATCAGATGCACTCGCACCCTCTCCCCCTTGGCGGGAGAGGGTCGGCCCGAAGGGCCGGGGTGAGGGCCCGTGGCACGGCCGCTCGTCGTACCGGTTCTCCGGGATGACGAGGGAGACGTGGTGGTCCAAACGCTCATCCCCGCCGTTGCCCGGAACACGTCCGGGCACGACATCCGTGGGGGCCAGGCTGAACGCCAAAGCGCGTCCCCGCTGAACCGGACGCCAGTGGATACGATCCGGCCATGATGTGGTAGTGTTTCGCGGTTCGTATTTGCTCTGTTTGTTAAGGCCGTCGGGCGAAGATCCGGGCGGATCGATTTGAAGAAGACGATTTGAGTGGGGAGAGCCCATGGCACCTGTAATTTCGGCCGAGGAGGCCCGGACATTGCCCGGGCTGATGCTGAGGCGCATCGCCCGATCGGGCGATGAAAGCGGTTACCGCTACTATGACCGGCCCGACCGGACCTGGCGCGACGTGAGCTGGAACGAGATGGGCCGCCTGATCGGCCGGTACCGGGCCGCGATGAACGCGCTCGGCCTCGACAAGGGCGACCGCGTCGCGGTCCTGTTGCCGAACGGCGTCGACTGGGTCGCCTTCGACATGGCCGCGATGAGCTTAGGCCTCGTCGTCGTGCCGCTCTATGCCCATGACAGCCCGGCCAATCATGTGCACGTGCTCAACGATTCCGGCGCCCGGTTGGCGCTGTTCGACACGCCCGCGCGCTGGAACCTGATCGGCCGGACCGGCAGGAGCGTTCCCGACCTGTCGCATATCTGGGTCGCCGACCGGCTTCTCGGCAGCAAGCAGGAATCAGACGACGCCCCGCTCGCCGAGCCGATGCGCAGGCTCTCGGAGCTGCTCCCGCATGATGCCGCCGCCGTTGAGGGCATTGCGTTGGAGGAGGTCGCGGTCGGCCCCGACGACATCGCGACCCTGATCTACACCTCCGGCACGACGGGCCCGCCCAAGGGCGTGATGCTGACCCATCATGCCATCCTCTGGGATGCCGAGGGCGTGACGAAGTTCATAACGCCCGCGCCGAGCGACATGTTTCTGTCCTTTCTGCCGCTTGCCCATGCCTTCGAGCGGACCCTCGGCTACTACGTGCCGATCATGGGCGGGGCGACGGTCGCCTATGCCCGGTCGATCGAATTGCTGCGGCGCGATCTGGTATCGATCCGCCCGACGATCTTCCTGGCCGTGCCCCGGCTCTACGAGCGCATCCATGCCGGCGTCCTGGAACAGGTCGAGCAGAGTGCCCTGCGCAAGGTCCTGCTCGACATGACGATCGATATCGGCTGGCGCGACTTCGAGTGGCGCCAGGGCCGTGGTCCGCGTCCCGGCATCGGCGGGCGGCTTGCCGGGCGGATGCTCGACAGGCTGGTCGCCAGGAAGGTGCGTTCCGCCTTTGGCGGGCGGATACGCGCCTCGGTGAGCGGCGGCGCGGCGCTGCCCGACCAGGTCAGCCGGTTCCTCGTCGGGCTGGGTTTGCCGCTCGTTCAGGGCTATGGCCTGACCGAGGCCGCGCCGGTGGTCACGGCAACGACCCTGGACGACAGCATCCCGGGGTCGGTTGGCGTGAAGCTGCATGGCTCGGAGCTGCGGCTTGCCGAGGGTGGTGAATTGCAGGTGCGCGCGCCATCGGTGATGACCGGCTACTGGAACGATCCCGAAGCGACCGCGGCGGTTCTCGATGCCGAGGGCTGGCTCAGCACCGGCGATCTCGCCGACATCCGCGACGACCGGGTGTTCATTCGCGGCCGGGTCAAGGACATCCTCGTCCTGTCGACCGGCGAGAACATCAATCCCGGCCAGATCACCGAAGCCCTGCTCGAGGATCCGCTGTTCGATCAGGTCTGTATCATCGGCGACGACCGGCCCAGTCTCGCCGCCGTCCTCGTCCTCGGCCTGGAGGAGTGGAACCGGATGGCGCGCGATCTCTCGATCGATAGCGGCGATCCGAATGTTCGCGAGGCCAAGGCGGCGGTGCAGAAGCACATCAACGCCGCGCTCGCCGACCTGCCGAGGATCGCCCAGGTCAAGCGCTTCCACCTGGAACTCGAACCCTGGACGCCGGAGAGCGGCCTGCTGACGCCGACGCTGAAGATCAAGTCCCACCAGATCGCCCGGCACTTCGCCGCCGAACTCGACGCCCTCTACGCCCCGCGCGCCGCCGCATAGCGGCGCGCAAGGCAAGCCACAGGCGCCCGAACGGTTTGGTCAGAGCTTGATCCAGGCGGTCTTCAGATCGGTGTATTTGTCGAGCGCGTGCAGCGACTTGTCGTGCCCGTTGCCGGATTGCTTGACGCCGCCCAGCGGCACCGTGCCGTCGGCGCCGCCATAGGTGTTGACGTGGACGAGGCCGGCGCGCACCGACCGGACCATCCGGTGGGCGGTCGACAGGTCGGAGGTCCAGATCGCCGCCGCCAGGCCGAAATCGGTTGCGTTGGCGATCCGCGCCGCGTCCGCTTCGTCGGAGAAACGCATGACGCCGAGCACCGGACCGAACACCTCCTCGCGCGCGATCGTCATGTCGGGCGAGACGTTGTCGAACACCGTCGGCTGCATGTAGAAGCCGCCGGTCTCCTCAAGGATCCGCTTGCCGCCGGTGCGCAGGCGGCCGCCGTCGCGCGCCGCCGTCTCGACATAGGCCAGATCCTTGTCGAGCTGCGCCTGCGAGGCCACAGCGCCGGCCTGGGTGTCGAGCGACAGGGGATCGCCGACGCGCATCGTTTCGGCGATGGCCGTGACCTTCTCGACGAATTCGTCATGGATCGCCTCCTGCACCAGCAGCCGGGAGCCGGCGACGCAGACCTGGCCGGAATTGCGGAAGATGCCGAAGGCGGACACCTGGGCGGCCTGGTCGAGATTGGCGGTGTCGGCGAAGACGATGTTGGGCGATTTGCCGCCCAGTTCCAGATAGACCCGCTTCAGGTTCGAGCGGGCGGAATATTCGAGCAACCGCCGGCCGACCGCGCCGGAGCCGGTAAAGGCCAGCACGTCGACATCCATATGCAGGCCGAGCGCCTCGCCGGCCTCCGCCCCGGTGCCCGTGACGACGTTCAGCACGCCGTCGGGCAGGCCGGCCTCGGCGCAGATCTCGGCAAGCCGCAACAGCGTCAGCGAGGCGACCTCGGCGGGTTTCAGCACGACCGAATTGCCCGCCGCCAGCGCCGGGGCGAGCTTCCAGGCGCCGATCATCAGCGGGAAGTTCCACGGGATGATCGCGCCGACCACGCCGACCGGCTCGCGGTGGATCAGCCCGAGCACGTCGTCGGCGGTCGGGGCGATCTCGCCATAGACCTTGTCGAGCGCCTCGGCATAGTAGCGGAAGGTGCCCGCCGCGCTGCCCGGCTCGGCACGCAGCGCCATGGAGATCTCGGTGCCGTTGTCGCGCACGCCCAGCACGGCGAGGTCGAGGGCGTTCTCCTCGATCAGTTCGGCGATCCGGAACAGCACCTTCTTGCGTTCGGCCGGTGCGGCCCGCGACCAGGACCCGGCCTCGAAGGCTGTCCGCGCCGACCTGACCGCCCGGTCGATATCGTCGCCCGAACCGTCGGCGATCGTCGTCAGCCGGCTGCCGTCGATCGGCGATATCACGTCGAGCGTCCGGCCACCGGTGGCCGCGGCGGGCTTGCCGCCGATGAACAGGGTCTGTTCGGCGACGGGCAGGGCCCGGCGCGCGTCAATCGCGGATTGATCGGTCATTGTCACGGTTCTCTTCGTGTGGCGCTGTGCGACGAGTGTTATGCGGCGGCAGGTGGTTCATTATTTGATCCACCATATCATTTATCTTGCATTCTGGCTGAAACTCTGTCAATACCGACCCGTCGAACCGGAGGCCGAAACACCGTCCCGCCATGCAGATCACCGACATATCCAACTTGCCGTCCGGACGAGCCGTGCGCGCCCCTGGAGAGCCTATGGCAGTCTCAGCAACGAAGCAGGCGTCATGAGCGGCGCGGCCACGGCCCTGGTGCTCGACTTCGGCGGTGTCGTCACCAGGACGCCGTTCGAGACGCATGACCTAAGCGAGGCCGCGCTCGGCCTTCCGCCGGGCACGCTGACCTGGCGGGGCCCGTTCGATCCGGATGGCGATGCGCTGTGGCGCGACATGCAGGCCGGCAGGCTGAGCGAGCGCGACTACTGGCTGACGCGCACCCGCGAGGTCGCAGCGCTTGTCGGCGAGACCTGGAACACGATGGCCGACTTCATCCGCCGGGCGCGTGCCGGCGATCCGATGGCCTGCATCCGTCCCGAGGCGCTTGAGGCGATCGGCGCGGCGAAACGGGCGGGCAAGACGCTGGCGGTCCTGTCCAACGAGCTCGATCTGTTCTATGGCGCGGAGTTCCGCCAGGCGCTGCCGTTCCTTGCCGATTTCGACCTGATCGTCGATGCGACCTATACCGAGATCCTGAAGCCCGATCCGCGCGCCTATGCCTTCATCACCGACGGCCTCGGCCTTGCCGCGGAAGACTGCGTCTTCGTCGACGACCAGGTGAAGAACATCCGCGGCGGCGAGGCTGTTGGCATGAAAACGGTGCATTTCGATGTCCGCTCCCCGGCGGAGAGCTACCGCGCGGCGCTCGCCCTGCTTGGGATACCGCAATTCACGGAGGAACATGACGATGTTGCGTGACAGCAATTTCCTGAAGGAAAACAATGCCCGCCACATGTGGCATCCGATGGCGCATCCAGCCGAGATGCAGGCCAATCCGCCCAAGGTGATCATGGCCGCCGAAGGCGTGTCGGTCACCGATGTCGACGGTCACTCGGTGCTCGATGCCGTCGGCGGCCTGTGGAACGTCAATCTCGGCTATTCCATCGACCCGGTGAAGAAGGCGATCGCCGATCAGCTCGACAAGCTGCCCTATTATTCCCACTTCCGGGGAACCTCGTCCGGCCCCGCCGTCGAACTGTCGCATATGCTCAGCGAATGGTTCGCGCCCGACGGGCTCGTCCGGTCGTTCTTCACCTCCGGCGGATCGGACAGCGTCGAGACCGCCCTGCGGCTTGCCCGGCAGTATCACAAGATCCGCGGCAACGGCGAGCGCACCAAGTTTATTAGCCTCAAGAAGGGCTATCACGGTACCCATTTCGGCGGCGCCTCGATCAACGGCAACGCCAATTTCCGCCGCAACTACGAGCCGATGCTGGCCGGCTGCTTCCAGATCGCCTCGCCCTATACCTATCGCAATCCGTTCAACGAGGCCGATCCGGCGAAGCTCGCGCAATGCTGCGCCGCCGCGCTCGAGGACGAGATTGCCTTCCAGGGTCCCGACACCATCGCCGCCTTCATCATGGAGCCGGTGCTCGGCGCCGGCGGCGTCATCCCGCCGCACGAGAGCTTCATGCCGATGGTGCGCGAGATCTGCGATAGAAACGGCATCCTGCTGATCGCCGACGAGGTGATCACCGCCTTCGGCCGCACCGGCGCCTGGACCGGCTCGCGACTTTGGGGCGTCCAGCCCGACCTGATGAGCACCGCCAAGGCGATCACCAACGGCTATTTCCCCTTCGGCGCCGTGATGATCAGCGAAAAGGTCGCAGAGGCCTTCGAGGCGAACGAGGACACGCGCGGCTTCATCGGCCACGGCTATACCTATTCGGGCCATCCGGTCGGCTGCGCGGCAGCCCTTGCCTGCCTGCCGGAGATCGAGAAGGCCAATGTCGCCGAAAACGCCGCCGCGCGCGGCACCGAGCTGCTGGCCGCCGCCGAGGCGCTTAAGGAGCGGTACGACCTGGTCGGCGACGTGCGCGGCAAGGGCCTGATGGTGGCGCTCGAACTGGTCTCGGACCGGGACAACAAGACGCCGGCGGGCAAGGACACGATGGGGACGGTCATGGAGACCGCCTATCAGGCCGGCGTGATGATCCGCGTCTCCGGGCCCAACATCATCCTGTCGCCGCCGCTCGTCATCACCTCAGGCGACGTGACGAAGATTGCCGGCGCGGTCGAAGCCGGGCTTGCCGCGGCCGGCTAGCGTGAGGCCCTCTTTGGGCGGCCTCATGGATCGAGACGGTCGCCAAGTGATCTGATCACGTGATCTCATCACCGAGCGGCCGCCTCGTCTGTCCACTGCACGGCCTATCGCAGCAGCGTCCGCTGGTCCTGACGTCGGCGCAGCCGGCCTGCGGCAAGGGCGACGGCGCCGATGAGGGCGCGGACCACGCCAAGCATGACGCGTTCGCCCATCCCGGCGTTGTTCCCGGGCATAGCCGAAGGCTGCCGGGACAGCGCGAGCGACCAAAGCGCCTGATCCGCGCTTCCCGGCGGCCCCGGGATCGACAGCCGCGTGACATCCTCCGAAAAGGCCGAGCGAGGGTGAATGCCAGCCCGCCCGCGTCGCGCCGGAGGGTTGGCATGGTTGAATATGTTTCCATGCATGTTGCGAAGATGGGCTGGAAAATAAGGCCTTTCAATCGAGAACTTCTCCATGGTATATTGAGAAAAATTCAATAGGAGAAGGACATGGCCCGGCTCCCCTCGCTACGCGGCCTGCAGGCGTTCGACGCGGTCGCGCGCAGCGGCACGCTGGCTGCCGCGGCCGAGACCCTGGCGATCACGCCGAGTGCCGTCAGCCACCGCATTCGCGGGTTGGAGGAGGATCTGGGCGTCCGCCTGCTCGATCGCCGGCCCAAGGGCCTGGCGCTGACGGAGACCGGCCGGCGCTACTGGGCGTCGGTCGAACAGGCCTTCGCGACCCTGGAGACGGCGACCGACGACATTCGCGGGCCGGACCTGTCGCGGCCGCTGACGGTCAGCCTCACCTCCGAGATGGGGATACTCTGGCTGATGCCGCGCTTCAGCCGGTTTCGCGCCGCCCACCCCGATATCGACATCGCGCTGCTCAACACCTACCGGGTCGTCGACCTGGCCGCCGGCGAGGCTGACATGGCGCTGCGCTACGGCTATGGCGACTGGCCGGGCACGATTTCCGAACCGCTGCTGCACTACGCCGTGATGCCGGTTTGCGCGCCGTCGGTAATGGCGACGATCGAAGGCCTGTCGGTCCGCGAGGCATTCGACAGGGCGACCACGATCATGAGCCCGGACGGGGACTGGGACGACTGGTTCTCGGGCGCGGGCCTGCCGGGCTATAAACCGCCGCGCCGGATCAGCTTCCTCGACTACGCCATGGGCTTTGCCGCCGCCCTGTCGGGCGAGGGCATTTTGCTCGGCTATTCCGGCTATGTCGACGACCGGATCGCCTCGGGCGACCTGATCAAGCCGTTCGATCTCGAGGTCTCGGTGCCCAAGCGCTATCACATCGTCTATCCGGAGGGCGGGCTTTCCGACCCTCGCGCGCGGGCGTTCCGCGACTGGCTGATCTCGGAACGGGACCGGGACGCGACGCTGCCGTCGGGCGGGTAGGCTGGTCCGGGCCGTGTTGTGATGGGCCGGGCAATGATCGGCGGGATGAAGGGAGTGTCGCCCTCTCCCTTGTCATCCCGGCCGAGTGTAACGAGAGCCGGGATCGGGGAGCCCCTGCCGGTGCCGACGGAGCACCGGACCGCTCGGGTTCTCCGATCCCGGATCAGCCGATGGCTGTCCGGGATGGCGAGGGGGAGGGCGGTGTTGAGTGGTAACACCCGTTGTTTCGATAGCGCCTCCGGCGCTATCGAAGCCGCCGCGCGGTCGGCGCTTGGAGCCGGTTCCGTACTGGTGAGACCGCCGTCCTGCGCTCGGCTCCCAGCGATGCGTTTGAACGCATCGCGTTTCCGCCCTGCGGAAGCGATGCTTCCGCTGCCGGCTTTGCCGGCACCGGGCTCCAACCCTCGCGCGTTCGGCACTCGAAATGCTCCCGCATTTCGTCCACTTCGTGGACCGTGCCTCACCCCCTACCGCCCGTCCTCGATCACCATCGCGGCGCCCTTCTCGGCGATCATCATGGTCGGCGAATTGGTGTTGCCCGACGTGATGCGCGGCATCGCCGAGGCGTCGATCACCCGCAGGCCGTCAAGGCCACGTACTTTAAGGCGGGCATCCAGGACGGCGAGCGGGTCGGTATCGATGCCCATCTTCGCCGTGCCGACCGGATGGAAGATCGTCGTGCCCAGATCGCCGGCGGCAACCGTCAGGTCCTCGTCGGACTTCAGATGCGCACCCGGCTTGTGTTCCTCCGGCGCATAGGGCGCGAGCGCCGGCTGCGAGACGATGCGGCGGGCGACCTTCAGGCTGTCGACGGCAACCCGCCGGTCCTGCTCGCTGGACAGGTAGTTCGGACGGATATCCGGGCTGTCGGCGCCCGCCTCGCGCTTCAGGTGCACGCTGCCGCGGCTCGTCGGCCGGACGTTGCAGACGCTGGCGGTAAAGGCGGAGAAGGGGTGCAGACCTTCGCCCCAGGCGTCGAGCGACAGCGGCTGGAAGTGAAACTGGATGTTGGCCGTCTCGAACTCCGGCGAGGAGCGCGTGAAGGCACCGACCTGCGAGGGCGCCATGGTCAGCGGCCCGGTGCGGCGCAGCGCGTATTCGGCCGCCATCAGGCCGCGCCGCAGCGGATTGCGGTAGATCGCGTTGAGCGTCTCGATCCCGGTCACCTTGTAGACCGGGCGGATCTGCAGATGGTCCTGCAGGTTTTCGCCCACGCCCGGCAGATGATGCACCGTCTCGATGCCGAGCGCCTTGAGGCGCTCGCGATCGCCTACCCCCGAGGCCTCCAGCAGCACCGGCGAGGCAACCGCGCCCGCCGACAGGATCACCTCGGCGTTCGCGCTCGCCCGGACGGTGCGGCCATCCTTTTCGAATTCGATCCCGACCGCCCGGCGGCCCTCAAACAAGACGCGCCGCGCGACGCAGTTCGTTTCAAGGACGAGATTCGGCCGCTTCAGCGCCGGTTTCAGGAAGCCGCGCGCCGCGCTCCAGCGCCGGCCGGTCTTCTGGTTGACCTGGAAATAGGAACTGCCCTCGTTGTCGCCGGTATTGAAGTCGTCGATCTTCGGGATGCCCGCCTGTTCGGCGGCCTCGCGGATCCGGTCGAGGATCTCCCAATGCACGCGCGGATATTCGACGCGCCAGTCGCCGCCGGAGCGGTGCAGCGCGTTCGGCGCCTCGATATGGTCCTCCTGCGCCAGGAAATGCGGTAGCACGTCGTCCCAGCCCCAGCCATCAAGGCCGATCTGCCGCCAGCCGTCATAATCGGCGGCCTGGCCACGCATGTAGATCATCGCGTTGATCGCCGAACAGCCGCCGATCACCCGGCCGCGCGGATACGGCAGGGCCCGGCCGTTCAGGCCCGGTTCGGCCGCCGTCTTGAACATCCAGTCGGCGCGCGGATTGCCGATCGCGAACAGGTAGCCGACGGGAATGTGGAACCAGATCCAGTTGTCCTTGCCGCCGCCCTCAAGCACCAGCACCCGCCTGGCCGGATCGGCCGACAGCCGGTTGGCGAGCACGCAGCCCGCCGAACCGGCCCCGACGATGATGTAGTCGAACGTCCCGATGCTCTCGGGCGCGGCGGTGCTGGTCATGAATATCCTCCAAAGGCGTCGGCAGGCGGATCATCGGCCGGCGGGCAGGCTGATGAAACCGCGCTGATGTATACATTATTATCGTCGCAACGCCAGAGGCGCGACGGGGTGATCGCCGGGAATGGGGATAGATGGCGATCGAGGGTAGCTGGCGACCCGCAAGCCGGCTAGGGTCGGCGGGAAACCTGCATACGCAAGCGAGGACGCCCGCCCATGCCGATCCCGGCCGCCTTCAAGGACCGCCTGTCGTTTCCCGCCATCGCCGCGCCGATGTTTCTGGTCTCCGGACCGGACCTGGTCGTGGAGACCTGCCGCTCGGGCGTCATCGGCACGTTTCCCGCCCTCAACCAGCGCTCCAGCGAAGGCTATGCGGACTGGCTGTCGGAGATTTCGGACCGGCTGGAAACCGCCGATTGCGGCGACCGTCCGGGCCCCGCGCCGTTCGGCGTCAACCTGATCGTCCACCGCACCAACAAACGGGTCGAGGCGGACCTGAAGATCACCGTCGACCACAAGGTGCCGCTGGTCATCACCTCGCTCGGCGCGGTGCGCGACCTGGTCGACGCGGTCCATTCCTATGGCGGCCTCGTCTATCACGACGTGATCAACCTGCGGCATGCCGAAAAGGCGGCCGAGGCCGGCGTCGACGGCATCATCGCGGTCTGCGCGGGCGCCGGCGGCCATGCCGGCACGCTCAGCCCCTTCGCGATCATTCCCGAGATCCGCCGCATCTTCGACGGCACCATCATCCTGTCGGGCGTGTTGTCGACCGGCCGGCACGCGGCCGCGGCCGAGCTGATCGGCGCCGATTTCGCCTATTACGGCACCCGCTTCATCGCCACGCGGGAGAGCCGGGCGCCGGACGCCTACAAGCAGATGATCCTCGAGGGCAGGGCGAAGGATACCGTCTACACGCCCTCGATCAGCGGCGTGAACGGCACCTTCCTGCGCGCCTCGCTGGAGGCCGCCGGCCTCGATCCCGACAACCTGCCGCCGCCGGGCGAGATGGAGATCGGCTCGTCCGAGTTGCGGGCCTGGAAGAACATCTGGTCGGCCGGGCAGGGGATCGGATCGGTCGACGACATCCCGACCGCCCACGACCTGTGCCTGCGGATGGCCGAGGAATACCGCGCCGCCCGGCGCGACATGGCGGCCTGAGGCCGTCCTCTCCAACGGAATTCGCCGGCTGGCCCCGTCAGTCGGGCCAGCGCACGACCCGCCTGTACAGGTGCCAGGTGGCATGGCCGAGGACCGGCAGCACGACGATCAGGCCGAGCAGCACCGGCAGCATGGCGATGAACATCAGGACGCCGATGATCGCCCCGAACGCCAGCATCGGCACCGGGTTCTGCCGCACGCTTTTGACGCTGGTGACGATCGCGGTGATGAAATCGGTGTCGCGGTCGAGCAGCAGCGGGTAGCCGACCACGGTGGTCGAGTAGATCAGCAGGGCGAAGACCGCGCCGACCGCGTTGCCCAGCACCAGGAAGAGCAGGCCGTGCGGCGTCGTCAGGATGTCGGTCAAAAGCGGCAGGAATTCCGGCCGGCGCAGGCCGAAGAAGCCCAGATACAGGGCGGCTGCGACATCGACCCAGATGAAGAAGGCGAACAGGTTCAGCATCGGCATCCAGCCGAGGCTGTGGCTGCCCGGGCCGGTGACGACGCCGAACACCGCCCGGATCGACAGCGGTTCGCCCGTTTCGAGGCGTCGGCTGACCTCGTAGAGCGCGATCGCGCAGAAGGGTCCGAGCAGCGCGAAGCCGGCGGCCAGCGGATAGGCCAGATAGAACAGGCCGGTCATCGCCGCCAGCACGTAGACGAGGATCCCGCCGGCTGAGTAGAACACGCCGACGGCAAGCCCGTAGGCCGGTGCCTTGACGAGATCGGACACCCCGCTGCGCAGGGCGGCGGCGACATCGCCGAGCGTGATCGGGTTGATGTCGGGAACCACCTTGTCCGGTCCCCTGGACGTGAGCTCGCCGGGCAGCGGCTGATCCATGAAGCGTTCCTCAAGACATGTGTTCTTGTCGTCTTTCGGCTCCCGTAAGGTCGGCAGGCACCGGTTTGCCGCCTGCCGATCGCGAGATCCGCGCCCTCAATGCATACGCTGTTGAAAGGCGGGGTTCGTTGACCTAGGACAAATCCTGTGACCTGGGACAAACCCCATGGTCTGGGACAAACCAAGATATCACACGCCGATCGGGAGGACCCCGCAATGCCGTTTGAACGCCTGACATGTCGCGGCCTGCGGGCGCGGCCCGTCGTCCTGCCGCTGAGGCGGCCCGTCGTCGCCCGGATCGCCACGATTACCGACTGGCCGATGATCCTGATCGATCTTGAAACCGAGGAAGGCGTGACGGGACGGGCCTATCTGGAGCCCTATTCGGTCAAGGCGCTGAAATACCTGGTCGCCGCGCTGAACGATTTTTCCGCCGAACTGGCCGGCCGGCCGGTCGCCCCCGTCGATCTCTACGAGGCCGCCCGCCGCTCGCTGCATTTCGTCGGCTACGAGGGGCTGGCGATGATCGCGGTGTCCGGGCTCGACATGGCCGCCTGGGACGCGCTGGCGCGGGCGGCGGGCCAGCCGCTCTGCGTCCTGCTCGGCGGATCGGTCGGACCGGTGAAGGCTTACAACAGCAACGGCTTGTGGCTGCATGCGCCCGACAAGGTCGCCGACGAGGCGATCGAACTGCGCGAGGAGGGTGGTTTCAAGGGCCTGAAGCTGCGCCTTGGCCGCGACCGGCTTGCCGACGACATCTCGACGATCGAGGCGGTGCGCGCCGCGGTCGGCGAGGACATGGCGCTGATGATCGATTTCAACCAGGGGCTCGACATGGCCGAGGCGCTCAGGCGCTGCCGGGCGATCGACGATATGGGCCTTGCCTGGCTGGAGGAGCCGGTCGTCTATACCAATCTGGACGGCTACGCCCGGCTTGCCGCCGATCTGAAGACGCCGATCCAGAGCGGCGAGAATTTCTACGGCCCGAGCGAGGTCCACAAGGCGCTGCAATTGAAGGCCTGCGATCTGATCATGCCGGATTTCATGCGCATCGGCGGTGTCACCGGCTGGATGCGCGCTGCCGCGATCGCCGGCGCGGCTGGCATTCCGGTCTCCACCCACCTCTATCCGGAAGTCGCAGCCCATGTGATGCGGGTCACCGAGACCGCCCATTGGCTGGAATGGCAGGACTGGGCCGATCCGGTCCTGCAGCGGCCCTACACGGTCGCCGACGGCGCAATCGAGATCCCGGACGCACCGGGGCTCGGCCTGGACTGGGACGAGGACGCGGTCGCCCGCTACCAGGTGGAGGTCTGAGCCCCCTACGCCATGAATCCCTCGAACCGGTCCTGCGCCTCGGAAATCGTCTCCAGCACGTCCCGGGCGCGGGGGCCCAGTTCGTCGGCGACGTCGTGCAGGATCAGGTTGATCATCGAGTAGATCGCCACCGTCGAGCTCAGGAACAGCCCGAGATCGATCGCCACCGGCAGCACGATATCGGCGCATTGATGGGCCCAGTCGCAGGTCTCGTCGCAGATGACGATGACCTTCAGGCCGCGCTCGCGGGCAAACGACGCCAGCAGCGGACCCTCCCGGCCGTAGCGGAAGATGTTGATCAGGACCAGCACCTTGGTCTCGGCCGTCGAGGTCAGCGGCTCGATGAAATTGCCGTTCATCCGTGTCACCGCCTGGACGTTCGGGCGGATATAGCCCAGATGGGTCACCATCGCCGCCGACAGGTGATGCAGGGTCAGCATGCCGGCGACGAACACCGCCTCGCTGTTGGCGATCAGGTCGATGACCCTCTTCCAGTCCGCGGTGTCGCGCATCGCGTAGGCGCGCTTGATGGCGAAACACTCCGCATCATAGGCGTCGGCTGCCTCCTGATACCGGCGCTTCTGCTTGTAGCGCTGCTCGTAGCGCGACACGCGCGGCCCGAAGCTCTCCTGGCGCAGCGCGCTCTTGGCGTCCTGGATCGAGGTGAAGCCGATCTTGCGGATGAAGCGGGTAACCGTCATCGCGCTGATGCCGTTGCGGTCGGCGATCTCGGAGGCGGTGGCCAGCAGCAGGCAATCCGGATTGGCGATGACGAAATTGGCGAGCCGGTGCTCCGACCGGGTGAAGGCCGGCATCGCGGCATCGATGCGGGATTTGAGCAGGTCGGACATCGGATCTCGGCGGCAATATCGCAGTTGAGGCGCCGACGCGGCGGCGGCCGGCAGGGTGGCTTGATGTTAGCAGGCTATCGTAAGGGCAACAATGTTGGGTGTTCAACATCTGAATGGGGGGCGTTGTCCGGTTCGGCTGGTGTGATCCGGCGTATGGATTTGTTTCACTCCTGTCCGGTTCCATTGCCAGGGCGCGGGGAACATCTGCGCGCAGAGTTCCTTGCCCGGCCGCGCGCCCTCACCCCGGTCCTTCGGACCGACCCTCTCCCGCCAAGGGGGAGAGGGAAAGAGCGCGCTGGAGAGACCGGTCAAATAGGCACCGACATCATTTGCGTATAGGCGTTTTCTGTCCGCTAGCGGTCGCGACCACCGCACAGCATCTCAGATGCACTCGCACCCTCTCCCCTTAGCGGGAGAGGGCGGCCCGAAGGGCCGGGTGAGGGCCCGTCAATGGTTGCGCTACGGTATCCCCTTTCGTTTGTCATCCCGGACGGCCGTCAGGCCGAGCCGGGATCGGAGAGCCCGTGTCGATGTTGGATATCGAGGCCGAGAGAACTCCGAACCGTCCGGGTTCTCCGATCCCGGATATTCGCTGGCGCGAATTCCGGGATGACGAAGGAGAGGGGTGCGTTCTGCCGCTCCACACTCTGCCGTCATTGCCGGGCTTGTCCCGGCAATCCATGAACACCTCCGCCAGCGATTGTGTTCATGGCCCGGAACACGTCCGGGGATGACCTCCGAGGGGGTGGCCAGGCTGAGAATCAAAGCCCCGTCCCCACTGAACCGGACAGGAGTGGAACACGTCCAGGCATGACACTCCGGGGTAGTTGCCAAGGCCAAACACCTCTCCCTCGTCATCCCGGACGGCCGAAAGGCCGAGCCGGGATCGGCGAACCCGGACCGTTTCCTGTTTTCTTCAGCCACAAGGCCGGGGCGCCCCACCGGAACGAGTGGATGCGTCGCTCAGCCCTCCGATACCGGCCCGTGCGGCCCCAGCCGCACGCCGGGCCGCAGCCGCGTATACGCGATCCGCTCGATCCGGCAGGGATTGGCGCCGGGCGCCTCGGCGAACAGGACGTCGGCGGCGATCGGCTCGTAGTCGGCCATGAAGTGGATCGCGCTCTTGACCGCGACGATCGCCTTGTCCGACGGCTCGATACCGACGGCGCGGAAGATCGCCTGATCGAGGTTCTGGCAGCGCCGCGTCCCCACCGCGATCTGCAGGCCACAATCCGGGTCGACGACCCGGAGCGCCGCCATCGGCCCGAGCGCGCCCTGCAAGCCGCCGAACATCGGCCCCGTGAAGGTGAAATTGCCGTCCGACAGCGCCTCGACCCGGACCCGGCAGGCGACCGCCGGGCCGCCGGTGTCCGGGAACTGGCCGCCGATCTCGATATCGATTTCGGCGCCGACACCGGCCGCATGTGCGGCCGCCGCCGCGTCGGGGTCCCAGATCATGCCGATGCAGGCGTTTTCCGCCTTCGCATCGATGAGTGCCTGTAACAGGCCGGTGCTGTCACCCGGCGCGCCGGCGCCCGGATTGTCCTGCGGATCGGCGATGATCACCGGCTTGTCGGCATCCGCCGCGATCGCCATCGCCCGGCGCACCGTCTCGCCGGCCTCGGTCATCGGATCGCGGAACTGATCCTCGGCGTCGCGCAGGGCCGACAGCATGGCATCGGCGGCGGCGTCAACCGCGGTCTGGTCCGTGCCGTAGGCAAAGACCGTCGCGCCGACATCGGGAATGTCGGCGGGCGGGAAGCCGAAGGCGAAATCGACGGAGGCGACGCCGCCGCCCTCCAGGCCGGGCAGCATGCCGTAGAGCCGTCCGCCCGGCTGCCGCATGGTCGGCTGGGCGACGATCGGGATGATGTAGTCGAGCTGCCGCCAGGCGCTGTAAAGCGGCGCGCCGTGGTCGAGGCGTGTCTTCAAGAGCGATGCGGCCCGCGCGCCGGTTTCCGCCATGTCGATATGCGGATAGGTCCGGTAGATCGTGACGACCGAGGCGAGTTCGAAGAAGGCTTGGCTGGTATTGCCATGCAGGTCGAGACTGACCGCGATCGGCAGGTCGGGGCCGACGGCCGAGCGGATCCGGTTCAAAAGCTCGGCCTCTCCGTCGTCGAAACCTTCCGGTACCATCGCCCCATGCAGGTCGAGATAGAGCGCATCGACCGGGCCGGCATCGAGCAGCCGGCTGATCAGGTTGTCCGAAATCCGGTCGAAGGCATCGGCGGTGACGAAGCCGTTGGGTTCCGTCGCGGCCCACACAAGCGGCACGAGATCGAAGCCGCTGTCGGCATCGATGAAGCCCGAAATCGGCAGATTGAGCCCCGGAAATTTCTCCAGGACCGCCGCGCCCTCGGTGAGCGGCGGCCAGCTGCCGCCGGTGACGAAATTGGCGTAAGGGGTGGGCAGCGGCGCGAAGGTGTTGGTCTCGTGCTGGAAGCCGCCGACGGCGATGCGATAGCTCATGCGGTCGGCTCCCCGCCGAACACCGTTCCGGCGACGCCGATATCCTTCAGTGCCTCAGGGGCGACCTCGAAGGGATCATCGTCGAGCAGGCAGAAATCGGCCCGCTTGCCGGTCTGGATCGATCCGATCTCGTGATCGAGCTTCAGCACATAGGCGGCCCCGAGCGTGATGCAGTTGAGGGCGTCGCGGACGGCGATGCGCTGATAGTCGCCGAGCTGCCGGCCGGATTCGGTCAGGCGGTTGACGGCGCACCAGGCGGTGAAGAGCGGGCCCATCGGTGTCACCGGCGCGTCCGAATGGATCGCGAAATTCGGCCCGAAGATATCGAGCGCGTCGTGGCAGGCATTCATCCGCCGCGCCCGGTCCGGGCCGATGCTCTTCGTCCAGTGCACGTCGCCGAAATAATAGAGATGGTTGCCGAACAGATTGACGCAGATGCCGAGATTGGCCATGCGCTGGAACTGCGCCCGGTCGGCGAGCTGGACATGCTCGAGCGTGTGGCGGTGGTCGGGAAAGCTCGCCTGGCGCATCGCCTCGGCGATCGTCTCTGTGGCGAATTCAGACGCCCAGTCGCCATTGGTGTGGATGTGCATCTTCACGCCGGCCTTGTGCAGCGCGTTGACGGCGGCGGTGAAGTGCTCCTCGCTCATGTTGAGGACGGAATTGTCCTTGCCGGTGTAGTAGCCGGGCCATTTGAGCTTGGCGGTGAAACCCTGGATCGCGCCGTCGGTGAACAGTTTCGCCGCCCCCAGCCTGAGCTTGTCGGTGCTCTGGGGTTTCAGCGCGTTGGCCCGCCGGGCCTCGTCTTCCGGATCGCCCACCATGGCGTTCATGATCGGCACGTAGCGGGCCGGGAAGGCGGGATCGGCGGTGAGCTGTTTCAGCATCGCGACCTCGCCGTCATGCAGGTCCGACAGCAGGTCGGCGACGGTCGTCACGCCGCAATTGCGCGCCACCTGCCCGTAGGCGCGCACCGCCTCGGCATCGCCGAGCGCCTGGATGCTGACCCTGGAGGCCTCCATCACCGGGCCCATCGCGGCGAATTCGTGCAACTCGCCGTTCGGTGCGCCGGACGCATCGCGGATCACGCCCTCGACATTCGTCCCGGCGGCGTAGCCGGCGACCTCGAGCGCCTTGGTGTTGCAGGTCAACAGATGCATGTTCGAGTGCATCACCACCACCGGTATGTCGGCGGAGACCTGGTCGAGGTCGTGGCGGTCGAGCCGCTTTTCATCAAGGAAATTCGGATCGAAGCCCCAGCCGACGATCGGCTGTCCCGCCGGCGCCTGTGCGGCGATGTCACGCAGCCGCGCGATGACGGCGGCATTCGTTGTTACACCCTCCCAGACGGTGCCGTCCGGCGCGGTGCGCGGGTAGTGCCCGCAATAGGTGAACCGCCAGATGCCGCCGGCGGCGACATGGGCGTGCGCCTCGACCAGCCCGGGCATCATGACGCGGTCGCTGTAGCGGTCGTCCCGCCTGATCTCGCCGCCCCAGCCATCGGCGCAATCGGCGCCGCCGACGGCCAGGATACGCCCCTCTCGGACGGCGACATGGGTCGCCTCGGGTCGGTTGGGATCCAGCGTGTGAATCTTTTTTGCGTTGAAGACGGTTGTTAGCATCGAAAAAAGTTCTCCGTTTTGGCCGGAACGGATGTAGGCTGTCGGCTATGTATGCACACGAAGCGGGCACATTCCACGCCCATGCCGGACTCTTGTGCTTGACACATTCGTGGGCATACGGTCTCAATTCGCGTTGTTCAAGACCTAACTCGGGGTGATAGAATGTTAAAACAACTAACACGGAGGGTGGCACCGCTCGCATTGCTCGTTCCGCTGGCGTTCGGCGGAATGGCGACGGCGCCGATGGCGTCGGCCGAGACGGTACTTCGAGTCATTCCACATGCGGATCTGAAGAATCTCGATCCGATCTGGACCACCGCCTACATCTCGCGCAACCACGGGTATCTGATCTACGACACCCTGTTTGCCATGGACGATCAGTTCAAGCCGCAGCCGCAGATGGTCGACACCTGGGAGACCTCGGACGACGGCATGACCTGGACCTTCACGCTGCGCGACGGCCTGATGTTCCATGACGGCGCGCCGGTGACGTCGGAAGACGTGATTGCCTCGCTGAAGCGCTGGGGCGCCCGCGACGGCATGGGTCAGCAGCTCATGGGCGTGATGGGCGAGATGACCGCGGTCGACGACAAGACCTTCAAGTTCCAGCTCAAGGAGCCTTATGGCCTGGTGCTGGAATCGATCGGCAAGATCTCGTCGAACGTGCCCTTCATCATGCCCAAGCGGGTCGCCGAGACCGATCCGTTCGAGCAGATCACCGACTATACCGGCTCGGGGCCGTTCGTGTTCTCCGCCGACGAGTGGGTGCCGGGCTCCAAGGTCGTTTACACCAAAAACGAGAACTACAAGCCGCGCGACGAAGAGCCCTCGGCGGCCGCCGGCGGCAAGGTCGCCAAGGTCGACAAGGTGATCTGGACCTACTTCCCGGACCAGACCACGGCGATGAACGCGCTGATGGCCGGTGAGATCGACTTCTTCGAGCAGCCGACCAACGACCTGGCCGAGGTTATGAAGTCCAATCCGGACATCGTCGTCGAGGTCAACGACCCGCTCGGCAATATCGGCTTTGCCCGCTTCAACTCCCTGCTGCCGCCGTTCGACAAGGCCGACGTGCGTCGCGCCGCGATCATGGCGATGGACCAGAAGGACTATCTCGCCGCCGCGATCGGCAACGAGGAGTTCTGGAAGACCTGCTACTCGGTCTACCCTTGCGGCACGCCGCTGGCCAATGATGTCGGCTCCGAGGTCATGGAGACCGCCGACAAGGAAAAGGCCAAGGCAGCCCTGGAAGCAGCCGGTTATGACGGCACGCCGGTTGTCATCATGCAGCCGACCGACGTTCCGGTCCTGTCGGCCTTCTCGCTGGTGACGGCGGAAGCGCTGCGCGACATCGGCATGGAAGTCGACCTGCAGGCGATGGACTGGGCGACGCTGACGTCGCGCCGCGCCAAGCGCGATCCCGTTTCCGAGGGTGGCTGGAACATGTTCCACACCTGGTGGATCGGCGCCGACGTCATCGATCCGATGGCGATCGCCTTCTCCGGCAATCCGGACAAGGGCTGGTTCGGCTGGCCGACCGACGAGGAACTCGAAAAGGCGCGGGCCGACTTCGCCGTCGCCTCGACGCTGGAGGAGAAGCAGGAGATCGCCAAGAAGGTGCAGGAGCGCCTGTGGGCGATCGGGGCGTCCGGGCAGCTCGGCCAGTTCTTCGTGCCGGTCGCCTACCGCAACAACGTCAAGGGCCTGATCAAGTCGCCGGTGCAGTTCTTCTGGAACATGTCGGTCGACTGAGACATCAAGGTCGAGCACGATCGGGACACGGCGTTCGCGCCGTGTCCCTTCTCCGTGTCCCTTCTCTTCGGGCCGGCAAAAGGGCATGCTCAGGATGCGCGATCAGTGCCGGTTCCGCGTTCGCGGGCTGATTTCGGCCCGTTTCCAAGTTGCAATAGGCGGCCGCGGACGGAACAATAGCCGCAAAGGATGCCGTTCGGGATACCGGCCGGGCTTGCGGATCGCCGGTCGGAACGACCGCTTTTAGGGGAACCACTCAAATGCTGCGTTACGTCGCGATGCGCGTGCTGTCGACCGTTCCGGTCATGGCGGTGGTCGCGCTGTTCGTCTTTGCGATGCTGCGTCTTGCGCCGGGCGATCCGGCCGCCGTCATCGCCGGCGACTACGCCACGGCGGAAGATGTCGAGCGCATCCGCGAGAACCTCGGCCTGAACGAGCCGATCGTCATCCAGTTCTGGCACTGGATCGGCGCGCTCGCCCAGGGCGATCTCGGCACCTCGATCTTCACCAACCTGCCGGTCACGACCCTGATCGGCCAGCGCCTCGAGCCGACCTTGCTGCTGGCGCTGTCGACCCTGATATTTGCGATCGTCGTCGCCGTGCCGCTTGGCACGATCGCCGCCTGGAAGGCTAACTCGCTGGTCGACCGCTTCGTCATGCTGTTCTCGGTCGGCGGCTTCTCGATCCCCGTCTTCGTGCTCGGCTACATGCTGATCTATATCCTCGCCATGGAGCTCAGATGGCTGCCCGTGCAGGGCTACAAGAGCCCCTTCGTCGACGGCATCGGCCCCTTCCTGCACCACATCATCCTGCCGACCATGACGCTGTCGGTGATCTATATCGCGCTGATCGCGCGGATCACCCGGGCCGCCGTCATCGAAGTGCTGCAGGAGGATTATATCCGCACCGCCCGCTCCAAGGGCCAGAGCGAGATCAAGATCCTGCTCACCCACGCGCTGAAGAACGCGGCCGTGCCAATCGTCACCGTCATCGGCATCGGCATCGCGCTTCTGATCGGCGGCGTTGTCGTGACCGAAAGCGTCTTCAACATTCCAGGCCTCGGCCGGCTCGTCCTCGACGCCGTCCTCGCCCGCGACTTCCCGATCATTCAGGGGCTGATCCTGTTCTTCAGCTTCGTCTACATCATGATCAACCTGCTGATCGACCTGTCCTACACCCTGTTCGATCCGAGGATTCGCTACTGATGGCCGTGACCCAGGACCAAATGCCCCAGAAGCAGCGGATTCCGGAGCATCTGACCGGCTCCACGACCGCCGAAGGGCCCGGCGCCGAATTCGAGGACGAGAACGCGCTGGCGATCGCCACCCGGCAGGAGCCGTCGATCTTCCGCCTGGCGCTGCGCAACCGCGGCGTCTTCTGGGGCGGCGCGCTGCTCGTCCTGTTCGCCGTGATCGCAGCGCTCGGCCCGTTCTTCGCCGCCGATCCGGTCGCCCTCAACCCGATCAACCGCCTGAAGCCGCCGTCTGGAGCCGACTGGCTCGGCACCGACTTCCTCGGCCGCGACCTGTTCTCCCGCGTCGTCAATGGTGGCCGCATCTCGCTGATCATCGGCATCGCGACCGCGCTGGTCTCGGTCACCATCGGCCTGCTGATCGGCCTGATCGCCGGCTATATCCGCTGGCTCGACGCGGTCCTGATGCGGGTGATGGACGGCCTGATGGCGATCCCGGCGATCCTGCTGGCGATCGCGCTCATTTCGCTGTCGGGCGCGAGCCTGCTCACCGTGCTGATCGCGATCACCATCCCCGAGGTGCCGCGCGTCGTCCGCCTCGTCCGCGCCGTCGTGCTGACCGTGCGCGAGGAGCCCTATGTCGAGGCGGCGATCACCGCCGGCACGAGGCTTCCGGCGATCCTGGTGCGGCACGTCCTGCCCAATACGATCGCGCCGCTGATCGTCCAGGCGACCTATATCTGCGGCTCGGCCATGCTGACCGAGGCGATCCTCGGTTTCCTCGGCGCCGGCATCCCGCCGGAAATTCCCTCCTGGGGCAATATCATGTCCGAGGGCCGCACCTACTTCCAGATCAGCCCGTGGATCATCTTCTATCCCGGCATCGCGCTGGCGCTGACCGTGCTGGCGGTGAACGTGCTGGGCGACGGCTTGCGCGATACGCTCGATCCGCGGATCGCCAGAAAGATGCGCGCATGAGTGATACCGACAAGAAGCCGGTCCTTGAGATCGAGGGCCTGAGCGTTCGCCTGCCGGCCTCCGCCGACCGCGAGTTCGCCATCGAGGAGATCAGCCTGACGGTGGGCAGCGGCGAACTGGTCTGCATCGTCGGCGAATCCGGCTCCGGCAAGTCGGTCACCGCCTTCACGGTGATGGGACTGATCGACAAGAGCGAGCTGAAACCGGCCGCCGGCAAGGTCCTGCTCGACGGCGAGGACCTGCTTCAGGCGACGCCGACGCGCCTGCGCGACCTGCGCGGCCAGGCGATGTCGATGGTCTTCCAGGAGCCGATGACGGCGCTCAATCCGGTCATGAAGGTCGCCGACCAGATCGGCGAGATGCTGGAGATCCACACCTCCCTGAGCCCCTCGGAGCGCAAGGCGCGCGTGCTCGACGCGATGCGCGACGTGCATCTGCCGGACCCTGAGAAGATCTACCACAGCTATCCCCACCAGCTCTCCGGCGGCCAGCGCCAGCGGGTGATGATCGCGATGGCGCTGGCACTCGATCCGGCGCTTCTGATCGCCGATGAGCCGACCACTGCCCTCGACGTCACCACCCAGGCGCAGATCCTCAAGCTCATCAAGGAGATGCAGCAGAAGCACGGCACCGGCGTGATGTTCATCACCCATGATTTCGGCGTCGTCGCCGAGATCGCCGACCGGGTCGTCGTCATGCAGCACGGCCGCATCGTCGAACAGGGCGAGACGGATCAGGTCCTCGGCAATCCGCAGCACCCTTACACGCAGCGGCTGATCGCCTCGGTGCCGAGCCTGCATCCGCCGAAGCGCGAACCGGTCGTCCGCGACGCGCCGGCGCTGTCGACGGACAGGCTGGAGAAGACCTACGGCACCGCCGGCATGTTCGGCTCGGGCCGGGTCGTGCGGGCGGCCCGCGACGTGACGCTTTACGTCAATCGCGGCGAGACGCTTGGCATCGTCGGCGAATCCGGATCCGGCAAGTCGACGGTGGCGCGCTGCGTCGTCCGGCTGATCGACCCGACCTCGGGCGGGGTGATGATCGAGGGCGAGGATATCGCCACGCTCAGGGAAAGCGCGCTGCGCCCGCATCGCCGCGACGTGCAGATCATCTTCCAGGATCCCTACCGCTCGCTCAATCCCCGCCGCACCGTCGGCCAGGCGATTGTCGAGGGGCCGATGAACTTCGGCGTCAGCCAGAGCGAGGCGCATGAGCGGGCGAGCGAACTGATGCGCATCGTCGGCCTGTCGCCGGACGCGCTCGACCGCTTTCCGCACCAGTTCTCCGGCGGCCAGCGCCAGCGCATCTGCATCGCCCGGGCGCTTGCCATGCAGCCGGAGGTGCTGATCGCCGACGAGGCGGTGTCGGCGCTCGACGTGTCGGTCCAGGCGCAGGTGCTCGAACTGCTCGACGACATCCGCAACCGCTTCGATCTGGCCATGCTGTTCATCACCCACGATCTCCGGGTCGCCGCCCAGATCTGCGACCGCATCATGGTGATGCGCTCCGGCGAGGTGGTCGAGCAGGGTCCGACGGCCGCCGTCTATAACGATCCCAAGCACGCCTACACCAAGGCGCTCCTGGAGGCGGCGCCGGGCCGGGACGCCAATTTCGCCCGCGGCCCGATCTGACGGCGCAACGCGTATCGCGACTTTCCGGGGAGTTTCCGTAATGACGAATGCCGCAGACGACGGCGGCGCCATGACGTCGCGCCCTGAAGGGACGTCGCGCCTTGAGGGCCTGCGCGATCTTGCGCCCGAGGCGCGGCGCGAGGCCGTCCGTCACGCGGCCGGCCTCGATCAGGGCGACGCCGCGCTGCTTGCCGGCGAGAGCGTCCTGCCCGTCTCGCTTGCCAACGGCATGATCGAGAACGTCGTCGGCAAGTTCGAACTGCCGCTCGGGGTCGCCGCGAATTTCACGGTCAACGGCCGCGACTATCTCGTCCCGATGGCGGTCGAGGAGCCATCGGTGGTTGCCGCGGCCTCCTACATGGCGCGGATCGTCAGGGCCTGCGGCGGCTTCCATACCGCCTCGACGCAGCCGATCATGCGAGCCCAGATCCAGGTGCTCGGGATCGCCGACCCGCATGGCGCCCGCCAGCGGCTGCTGGCCGACCGCGACGCGCTGATTACGATGGCGAATGCCCGCGATACGGTGCTGATCGGCCTCGGCGGCGGCTGCAAGGATATCGAGGTCCATGTCTTCGAGGACACGCCCGTCGGCGCGATGGTGGTCCTGCATCTCCTCGTCGACGTGCGCGACGCGATGGGCGCCAACACGGTCAATTCCATGGCCGAGGCGATCGCGCCGCGGGTCGCGGAAGTCGCCGGCGGATCGGTACGCCTGCGCATCCTGTCGAACCTCGCCGACCGCCGCCTGGTCCGTGCCCGCGCCGAAGTGATGCCCGAGGCATTGACCACCGCGACGCTCGACGGCGCCGACGTGGCGCGCGGCATCGTCGAGGCCTGCGCACTTGCCATCATCGACCCCTATCGGGCGGCGACCCACAACAAGGGCATCATGAACGGCATCGATCCCGTCGTCGTCGCTACCGGCAACGACTGGCGGGCGATCGAGGCCGGCGCCCATGCCTATGCCGCCCGCGACGGCCGCTATACGTCGCTGACCCGCTGGGAGGTGAGCGGCACGGGGACCCTGGTCGGCACGATCGAACTGCCGATGGCGCTCGGCCTTGTCGGCGGCGCGACCAAGACCCATCCCGCAGCAGGGGCCGCGCTGCGGCTTCTCGGCGTGACGTCGGCGACCGAACTGGGCGAGGTCGTCGCTGCCGTTGGCCTCGCCCAGAACATGGCCGCGCTGCGCGCGCTTGCCACCGAGGGCATCCAGAAGGGTCATATGGCCCTGCACGCCCGCAACATCGCCATCCTGGCCGGCGCCGAGGGCGCCGAAATCGACCGGATCGCCAAGGCGATGGCCGAATCAGGCGATGTCAGCGTCGACGGCGCGAAGGCCCTGATGGCCGAAGGGTAGATCAGCGCACCGGGTGCGGCATCAGTCTTCGGGGTAGGGATATCCGGCCGGCAGAACAAACTCGCCCGTCTCCACGGCCGCCGCGCAGGCCTCTCCGACATCCGTGAACAGGTCGGCATACATCGGGGTTCTTCGAACGGATCCGATCGTTTCGCCGGCGATCACACCAAGCGCGGTTCCGAATTCGCCGGGAACGGCGGCGGCGCTTGCGTCTTCCTTCAAGCGCAGGATCACCCCGATGCCCGGAAAGACGGCCTCGATTATCGGATTTGCCGCAGTCGGCTGGATTGCGAGCACCTCGATCATTTCCGCGCAGAGGGTGGCTATCCCGGCCGGCGCGCCGCTGGCCAGGGTGGGCAGGTCCCGCGGTTTGGCGGCCTGGGCGGATGAGCAGGCAAGAACAAAGCCGGCGACAAGAGTGGAAACAAAGGCGGTTCTAAAGGACATTTTGATCTTTCCAAAAGAGAAATGAGTATTGAACGGATCGCTCGACAGGCTGCCGGCTAGCGCCCGCTTGTGTTGAACGGATAGCCGTCCGGCAGCGAATAGACGCGCTTCTTGATGACGTTCTTGCAGGCCCGCGCCACCGCGACGTAGAGGGTCTTGTCCTGTGGTTGGCGGGCAATGCTGCCGGACACTGCGGCATAGATCTGACCGATTGTAATCGCCGTTTCCCCGGGGACCTCGTCCTCGGCGGAGGCAATAGCCATGAGCATTTCTATCCGCGGGAAACCCAGTTCGATGAACTCGTCGATGCGGTCCGGATTTTGCACGGTTTCCCGGATGATCGATTCGCAGATCTCGGCAACACCGCTCGCCGCGCCATTGGGAAGCGACTTTTTTGCGATCCCGCTTGCCGGAAGGGCGACGGACAGACCAAGCGCGATGGAGAGCCCATAAAGGACTGATAATCTTCGTGAAAAAGCCAACATAAATCAGTGTCCATAAATGAAGTGAATACCAAATAGCGCTGATCATGACGCGTCTAACCAAGATGCGCAAGCGGTCGGGCAGGGCAGGGGGCGTCAAGCGCGACGGACCCTGACGGGCGGCTCCGGAAGAAACCGGACGCCTGTCTCAGGTGCGCAAGCGCCTTGCGCTTTCGCCGGCCTTCGGGTAATCCCGTCCGTGGGACACCCCTCCCCAACGAGGGTAGCCGGTCATTCTGAATTTCCCTTTATTTTCCCGTCGCTTACGGGTTGCGCAGGATCGTACCGTGTCAAATCTGTGCCAAAAATCGCATCGGTCACGGTCGGGTCGGCGATCGCGTGGGCATAGGTCTCAAGCAGGGTTCGAACATCCTTCCAGCCGCCGCGCTCTGCTACGGTCTTCACGTCGACACCTGCCCTTAGCATGGCCGTAGCGAAACCATGCCGGCAAGAATGCGGTGGAAGTTTCTCGATACCCGCTCGCTTGATCGTGCCGTCCCATGCCTTGCGGACATTCTCACGGGCCAGGTAGCGGAACACAGGCTCGTGCGGATTGCGATTCGAGGGGATGTTGGCGATTGCCACGACAAGCGGTTGCTGCAGGTGCGCGATCCGCCCGTCCCCCATCTTGGTTTTCTGGATTGTCGCTGTACGGGCTTCGAGATCGACGTCAGCCCATGTCAGCGCGACGGCTTCACCGATACGGGCACCAGTGCCAAACATGAACAGACATAGCGCGCCAAGGTGAGGTGAGGAACTATCCGTGAAGGCGTCCACCCATTCGCGGGTCGCCGGCTTTTTTGGTTTAGTATCGATACGGAAGCGTCTCACCTTGATCGGCGCACACCAGTCCAACTCAGCAGCATGGTTGATGATCGCCTGCGTCGGCACGATCACCTGCCGGTTCCGGGTCGCCGGTCCGGCGTTCGGGTAAAGCTGTATGGCGGATGCGCGGATCGCGCCCGCAGTGATTTCCCTGATCGGCGTATCCTGCCAATGGTCCTCGATCGGCTCAAGGAACCGGGCGGACTTGCCGGCGCTGCGATATGCGAGGGCGGCCTGTGCCATCGTTACGCTCGCCCCCGGCCCATCGAGATGACGTTTCCAGGCGCGGTTTTCGGCTTCCGAGGCGATCCTTTTCGCGAGCTCCTTGTCCGCTGTGCCCGTAGAGCCGCGTAGTCGCCTTCCGGCTGCGGTGCCCCTGTAGTGCCAGACCTGGCTGTCTGGCCGTTTGAAGATTTTGACTGGCATGGACGGGTTGCCTCCATGATCCTCGCTACGTCGCCTTCCCTGAGGATCATCTTCTTACCAATCTGACTGCAAGCCCCAAGAGACCGGGCAAGCTCCCGCACAGTCCGCTCGTTCACGCCAAGATGCTCGGCGAGATCAGCGGGCGTGATGAATGCGGGAAGGATCGGGGACATGTTTAGCCTGCCCCCCAATCAAGAAGCCCTAAGGCGGCACGCGTCTCGTCTGCCTGGGGGTAGGGGGAGGGGCGATTGACCATCGAATCACGCATTCGCACCGTCTATCAGCAGCTCACCAACACGGTGGAGCGTCAGATGACCGATCGCGCGCGACTCAAGACAGTCGCCCTTCAGAAAGCCCTCGTCAGCGGCGTAGCGCAGTTCGAATTGAGCGACGAATTTGTCGCGGCCGTTGTTACCCGGCCTCCAACGCGATGCTTTAATGCGAACAACGCGCGCAGACGTATCAAAATCAACGCAGAAGTGCCCGACGATTCCCACCTCATCGTGCCGCAGCCATTTGGCGGTGTTACCCCCATAAGCATCCCAGATCGCGCGCCGAAACGCCGTATCGAACGACTTCTCACCGGCAAACGGCGGCAATTCCCGGTTTTCAGGATCGTACAGGCTAAGGTCCATGAACTTGAACCCCCGGACGGTACGCAGCGCATTGGCCGCCCCAACGGCCGTTCGGCTGGCACAATAGCCTATCAGCAGGCTGACCAGATCGTCCTCGGTAATCGGGTTGGCGGCCCGCCCGGGGGAGGAACCGGAAAATTCCCCCGCTTCTCGAAGGACGCGGGTGTAGCTTTTTAATTCGGTCGAAGAGATGCCCATCGTTGAGGCGAGATGGGCAATCGCGTCTGATCTCCGCATCGCGAATCCTTTCGTGCATTTAATGCACGATAAGATTTTTGATAAAGAAGCGCAAGCCAAACCTCGGCTTTCCGTTGAATGGACTTCTTAGCTCACCCGTTTTCGAAGCGAACAAATCTCAGATTAAATTTCTGATGTTAATTATTTTTTTCATGCATATGCGTATACGCATAATAACGATAAAACAAATTGAAATTATCCGAAATTATGCGCGAGACTTTATATTCCGTTTTTATTAAGATATCGTTGTTGTAAATAGCAAAGGGGAATGCGATGATTGTCCAGGATAAGATTCATGATTTAATTGATACAGCTGCTCAGAAGCTTGAGCTCTTGGAGCTTGCAATCGCCGGGTTGCCGGCGATGGGCAAGGCCAATAGACATACCGCGAATCGGCTCGGCATGGCAGCTGCAGAAGTTAGCGACGTGATCGAGCACGCAGCAAAAAGAATTGAAGAACAGCGAAAGCGATTCTAATTCGAATCGGGCCTGAGGGCGAGGTAGCGGAGGGTTCAGCCATTCCGCATTTTCGCCCTCTGGGCTACCCCCGCCATCTATGCGGCCACTTGCCCTTGAGGTCGGCGAAAGGTTTCCGGATTCGGATTTGGGAAGTTGAAGGCGTTACTGATGATGGTTGTCTGTTGCGCTTCCATCGCAGCGCTGTTCTTACTGCCCTTCTCACGCTCGATGGCTTGATGGCTACCGGGCGACGTTCGTCTCGTCCTGGATATCCCCACCGTGCTCGTTCTCTTGCTCGCGGTCATCGGAAACGCCATGCGCGCCGCCGCTGGTCCAGCCTAAATCCGGCTCGTCGTCCGGGTCCGGCTCTGTGGCGTCAAGCAAATCAATCAAAGCATCAATAGCCCGCTCGATGGCCTGGCGATTAGGCAGATCTGCAGCGGTCGCCCGCGTGGCGTCGGTTGGCATCGTTTCGTTTCTCTGGTAACGTTTTTCGTTAGGGTAACGTTAATTCGTTGCAGATAGCGAGGTAAAACGAAAATCGTTATGATTGGCGAAATTAATCAAGGACAATACTATGATACCTGGACAATGCCGAGCCGCTCGCGGATTGATCAAGTGGTCTCAGGCGGCATTGGCTGATACCGCAGCGGTTGGTATTAGCACCGTGCGTAACTTCGAAGCCGGTCGGTCCGTACCGATCAGCAACAATCTTGCCGCAATCCGCCGCGCCCTCGAAGAGGCCGGCGTTGTGTTCATCGATGGCAATGGGGACGGGCCTGGGGTGCGGTTGAGGGCACCGGATCAGCCATGAGCCGCAGGCTTGAGAAGATGCGCGCCAACCCGCGCGGCGATTGGCGCATCGAGGATGTTTCCGCCGTCTGCCGGGAGTTTGGTATAGCTTGTGAAAGGCCTCGTTCGGGCTCTCACTACAAAGTCACGCACGCTTCTCAGGGCGAGATTCTGACCGTTCCTTTCAAAAGGCCTATAAAACCCGTATATATTCGCAGACTGGTCGCCTTTATCGACGCCGTGAGGGCAACACAATGAGCCGCCTGGAATACCCGGTTATCGTGTCCCCGCTTCCCGAACAGGACGGCGGTGGCTTCCTTGCGACCGTTCCGGACCTGCCGGGTTGCATGAGCGACGGTGACACCCCCGAAGAAGCCATCTCGAACGTTCAGGACGCGATCTCGGTGTGGATCGAAGCGGCGAACGATCTCGGTCGCCCGGTTCCCGCACCTTCCCGGCCTTCCCGGCATATGGAAACCGCCTAGACGGCCGTCCTTCCCGAAGGTGTTGCCATGATGGCAATGCTCACCGGTTCAAGGTGTGGTCATCATGACCAAGGCGGCCCGCGACGAGGCCAATGCCAACAATGAAGGCGGTATTGGGCAAATTTGTAGAAAGATTGAAATATCGTAAACGCGCGCCTTGAAATCACTGGTTGCGATCACCATGATTCATCGGTTGCGCATCTGCGCGGCAAAAAGAAGCGGCCCGAACAGGTGGGCAAACACCTGCCGGGCCATTGTTTCGCAACTCTGCAGCTGCGTTCGTGATCACAGAGACATATTGTACCCTAGGAGTTGTTTGTCAATAGGGTCACCGACGAAGCTGCATCGTGACGCCAGAAAGGACTGTCACAATGCAACGACATTTTGAATTGATCCCGCATGAAGCTGAAGGATCGGTGATCTATCAGCGGCCAAAGGACGGCTATATCAGCGCTACCGGGATGTGCCAGGCCGCCAGCAAGCAGTTTGGTCATTACAATAACAATCGCCAGACACGAGAGTTCGTGAAGGCGCTGTCGGCCGATATCGGAATTCCGATATCGGAATTGATACAAACAATAAAGGGTGGTGACCCGAGGCTTCAGGGCACATGGGTCCATCCTCAGGTTGCCGTCCATCTAGCTCAGTGGCTATCGCCAGAGTTTGCGGTGAAGGTCACCAAATGGGTTTTCGATTGGATGTCCGGCAAGGGCGCTCCAACGCGCGTGACAGTGCCCTATCACCTTCGGCGGTATGTGGCCAATCGCCAAAACGTGCCGATAGGTCATTTCTCGATCTTGACGGAGCTTACACAGGCACTGATCGCCCCTCTCGAAATCATGGGCTATACGGTGCCGGAACACTTGATGCCTGATATCTCACATGGCCGGATGTTCTGTAAATGGCTGCGGGATGAACACGGTATCGATACGGATTCGCTCCCTACATACGTTCATGTCTTCGAAGACGGCCGGCGTGTAACCGCCAAAGCCTATCCCGATAGGCTTCTAGGGGACTGGCGAGCACACTTCTACGGGGAGTGGCTTCCAAATCGCGCGATCAAGTATTTCACAGGTCGCGACAATGAGGCGCTCCAGTATCTCCCGAGTCTCCTTCCGCCCCCGGCGGCGTAATTGTCTTTAGAGTGAGAAGGCCGAGGGTGTTACCCTCGGCCTATACGAGCGTTGCCCGGAGCGCCGCGCGGCTTGGAGATGCCGCCGCACTCTGTCGGTATTATTAGGGACACCGCCGACTGGTCCCGATCGTTCGCGCATGACCATCGCAGGGTGACCGACCCTATTCGCTTTCCCCGTCAACCGAACACCGCATCGAAGGCCGCCGCGTTGATTGCCTGTCCCGACGTGCGTCGAGGTGGCTTGCCGTCGCCGCTGCCCATCTGCGCGTAGGCGTGGTCGAGCCAGGCCTGGTCCAGCGCGCGGATCATCTCGACATGGTGCGGCCGGAGCGGCCAACGGTGGAGCCGGACATAGGCCTCGATTTCGGCATAGGCGATCGGGTTCGGGCCGCTGGCGTGATACGTCCGGTTCGCCGACAGGCTCGCGAAGATCTGCCAGAGTGTCTGGCCTGCTTCCGGCACCGCAGGGCGCGCGCCGGTGTTCAGGTGCTTGCGCATCGCGGCGGCAAGCTGATTGCGGAGACGGTCTGAATTCCGGGTCATCGCCGCCGCCTTGGCAGTCCGCGTGTAGGGCTGACACCGAAGCGCTTCTGTATGGCCCGCCCTGTCGTGCCGTTGTTGGCGACGGAATCCGCGACCGCACCATCGACCATCCGGCGCATCGTCACTTCGACCGAGCCGTCGCCGCGTTGTTCGACGTGGGCCTTGTCGCCGCCCGGTGCTTCGTGAATTGCGACGTTGACGTTCGGGGGCGGCGCTTGGCCACCACCGCCGGATGCAACCCCGAGCTTGCCGTCACGGCCCCGCCGGAGCGGCATGACGGCTTCCGGTCCGGCTTCGCCCATCAAACCTGCGCCGTTGGCCATCGGGAAAAGGGTTGGTCGCGAGACGATGCCGCCGCGGGCGAATGGGACAACGGTTCCGTTCTGGAAAGCGTTGCCCTTGGCGTTGGCAAACGGATTGAGATTGATCGGCATCCCCGGCCCGGACCCCTGCGCGAAACCGGTACCAAAGGCATTGAGCGCTTTCATCGTGATCAACGTTTGGATCAACTGTGCCAGGATCGGGAGAAGGCTTTGCAACGCGCCCTGCCACGTTGTCGTGCCGTCGAGCAAGCCGCTGAGCGCATTGAAGCCCGCGTTGCCGAAACTGGTTATGGCCGCCTCGAGATCCTGCTGCGCCTTGAGCGTTTGCTGCTGCGCCTCGTTTTGCCGGTGCAGCTCCTCGACCAGAGCGGCAATTCTCTGCCGTTGTTCTTCGGTCGCCGCCGCCCCGGCCGTGCGCAGCGCGTTGGCCTTCTCCCTCTCGACAGCCGATTGACCGACCAGGGACAACTCATGCGTCAGGTTGTCGATCAGCATCTGAACGGCTTCGGCCTCACGCAAGGCCTGTTCGGCCGCGCGGTTGCGACTGCCGTTGTCGCCGCTACCGGTCTCCGGAATGATCGTCTGCTTTACGGCGGTGTCGGCAGCCTTGCCGTAGCGCTCCTGAAGGGCCGCGATCAGCTCCTGATCGGCTTCGGTAAGCGCCTGGCGTGCGCTCGCCTCGAATGCATGGGCGATGCGTGCCCTATCGGAAAGCTCTTCCGTTTCCGGGTTGTAGACACCTTCGCCGGGGACCAGAATGGCATCGCTGGCACCGAGGGAATCTGCAAGCCATTTGAAGAAGTCCGAGTTGCCGATTTCGCCGAGCTTGTCCTCAATGGAATCGAGAGTGGAAACGACGTTCATCACCGCCGACTTCGCGCGTATTTCGAAGTTGCGCCAGACGATGGCCCATTTGTCGTCCAGTTCTTCGGCCTTGCGGATCAGGTGTTCATCGATGACGCCGCCGGCCTGTTCGGTTTTCGTCGCCATGGTGTCGATTGCGGCCGCGCCGTCCTTGAACAGGTTGACCAGCGCAGCGCCTTCGGTGTCGAAGGCCTTGAACGCCAGCAGCAACCGCTCCTGATCGGAGCCGGCGTTTTTGATCAGTTCGGCATACTCGCGCAGGATATCGACCTGCGATCGCATCGAACCGTCGGCGTTGCGGAGTTGCACATTGTTTGCCTTGAGGATCCCGTGCAGTTCGCCGGACCCGTTTGCAGCCTGTGCGACGCGGCGACTGAAACGCTGCATCGCCGTATCGAGATTGTTGGCCTCGACACCGGCCAGTTCCGCGACGTGGCGAAGCTGCTGCAGGTGGGTTGTCCCGATGCCAATCTTGTCGGCGACCTTGCCGAGTGCGGACAATTCCGAGGTGACCGGTCGAATGCCGCGCACGACACCAGCCGTGCCGCCCGCAAAGATGCCGCCGGCGAATGCACCGGCGAACGACCTGCCGAGGGTGCCGATCTGTGTCGATGTGCGCGCGAGTATCTGGTTGATGCGCCGCGACGAGCGCGACATGTCCGCTTCCATTTGTTGCGTCGCGGACCGGCCTGACCGGCGCATCCGGCCATAGGAGGTGTCGGCAGTGCCGGCCGCCTTCTTCATGTTCTTTTCGAAGTCGCGGATCCGCGCTTCGAGCAGGACGACCAGCCGTTCGGCATCACTATCGCTTGGCATTGTGCCACCTCATGCGAACGCCCATTCCTCGATGTCTTCGGGTGCATCGTCGTAGGACGAGCGGTTTGAATTCCCGGCCGCGCACCGGGCGACAGCCATGGCGCTCGCCACGGCGCCGTCGATACGGTCGCGGCTCTTGCCCTTGTGGAAGGACCTGTTGCCCGCCTGGTCGGTATGGGTTGCGATATTCTCGAAGTTCCAGCGCAGTACCGGATGCGCGCCGTGGCGGAATCGGCCGCCAATGATGGCACGCTCAAGTTCCTTCACGGCGGGCGCCATCGAAATCCAGCCCTGTCGGAATTCGACAACGGGAAGACCTTCCTCGAGCAGGTTCGCCATCATGACGCGGCCCAGATGCGGATCGAAGGCGATTTCCTGCACATGGAAGCAGGCGCACAGTTCGCGGATGTGATCTTCGATCACGCGGAAATCGACCACGTTGCCGTCCGTCGCGATGATGAAACCGTCATCGGCCCAAGCCGGGTAGGGCACCTGGTCGCGATCGGCGCGCTCGCGAAGGCGGTCGCCGGGGCAGAAGAACCAGGGGCGAACCTGATAGCCGTCGTCACCGTCTCGCCAGCAGGCGACGACACATGTCAGGTCCGAATTGCTCGACAGGTCGACGCCAAGCCAGCACGGCTCCTGCGATGCCTCCAGGTCGTCGATATCGACTGCCCCGGATCCTTCGTCGTAGGTCGCCATATCGACGAACGGGTCGGCACTGTGATCGAGCCAGATATTGAGATTGAGTTGCCGGAACGCTTCCCGGTCGCCGATGCGCCGCTCGCCCTCTCTTGCCAGTTGCCGCAACCCTTCGATATCGGGATAGCCATGTGCAAGGCCGGGATTGACGCGCCGCCAAACCGCTTCGTCGGTCCAGTCGTCATCCTTGGAGGCTTCGAACAGCACGGGCAGAACGGAAGGGTCGTCGACCTCGCCACGCGCTACCTTGCGGGCGTCCTCGACGATCTCCCACGCGATGTTTTCCTGTCCGCGTCCTGCCGTTGTGGCAACGATCAAGAGGCTCCCGGGCGTCTTCACCAGGCCGGAGCGCAGCACGTCCCACAGGTCGCGTTTTTTGTGCGCGTGCAGTTCATCGGCCAGGACGAAGACAGGTGTCCGACCATGCTGCGTGCCGGCATCGGCCGATATCGCTTCCATGAAGCTGCCGACCTTGGGATAGATCAGGCGGTTGCGGTAGTCGAGCGGGCGGATGTTCGGCGCGATCTTCCGGTGGGCGAGACACAGCCCCTTTGCCTCGTCATAGGCGATCCGGGCCTGCTTTCGATCGGATGCCGCTACGATGACCTCGCCGCCGGGGATGCGCTCCGGGCCGATTGTGTGCAGCAGGGCAAGGGCGGCCGCCAGCGATGTCTTGCGGTTGCCGCGTGGCAGAAGCAGCACCACCGTCTTGACGATGCGCGATCCGTCATTCTTGCGCGGGCCATAGATGCGCCGGACGATCCGTTCCTGCCATGGATCGAGCTGGAAGGCCTTGCCTGATTTCGGGTGCTTGAGCGCCCGCAGGAATTTCACCGCGTGCTCGCCAAAGCCAAGCGGATCCGGGATCGGGCTATCGTCGTAGATCCAGTCAGGATATGTCGAGCGGGTTGATGTCATCGCCGTCATCATCCTCCCGAATTGCCGGCCGCGACCGGCTGACCGGTGTCAGTCCAAGCTCCGCCGCACACAGGCGCGCCGTGGTCTGCGCAGCGTTCATGATGCCGAAGGCGGGATGACGCTTGCCGTCCAGGATCAGGCCTTCGGCGTTGAGAATGGCCTGCGCATCCCGCATGGCGCCGATCGACGCGCAGTAGCTTTCGAGGCTTCCAAGGTCGGCCGTCGTCAGGATCCGCCGCCGGATCAGGATCGGCGTGACGCGCCGCCATTCCTTCTTGGCCTCCATGGACAGCCAGGACGGCGCGGCGGGTGTTCTCGTCACGCCGTCGTTCGACACGACAAGGGTTGGCTTCGTGCCTCTCACTGATCGCCCCCCGACGCCACACAGCGAAGCTCCAGCCCGCGACGACGGCCGATTTCCTCGACCTCTTTCAGATTGTGCGCGGCGTTCTGATAGATCACGCGGTCCCCAAGCTGGACGCCGGCAAGCCAGCGAATGCGGAACACGATGGCGGTCTCGTCGGACGCGCCGAATCCGCGAATGAATTCTTCCGTCGACTGCTGCACGATCTGGGCGCGCACGGTGCCGATGTCGGTCCAGGCATTCGCCGGCGTGCCGTAGTCGTCGACGGTCGCGCTGCTGCGCTGGATCGTGATCACCCGGTCGAGTTGCCCGGCGCGCATCAGGCGACCTCGCACACCACGGCCTCGACGGTGACGACACCGTGCGCCGTCTCGCCATCGGGATCACGCAGGAAGCGGGTGCGGGACACCCGGCAATCCGCGACGTGAATGCCGTCGGTCGCGTCAAATCGGCCCGAGTGGATCGCGGTCCGGATCGCGCCGGCAATGGCTTTCACGCCGGCAAGGCCCGGTTCCTTGTTCCAGGCGTGCAGGTCGAGGGCGAGTTGCTGGTCGCGCCGGTCTATCCGTTCGCCTTCGATTGCCTGGCCTTCGCCGATGATGATCGACGGGTCGGGCGCCGGCCGCTGGTTGACGTCCAGGATGGCACTTGCAGGGACGAGTGCCGTGACGCCCGCCGTGGCGACCAGCCGGGCCCGGACCGCCTTCTGAAACGCCAGGTCCGCGCTCATGACTTGCCCCATTCCCGCTTTACCGCACGTGACACGCCGCGCTTGATCGCCTGCTGGGCTTTGTTTCGGTGAAGCCTGACGGCCGGCCAGAAATAGGGTTGCGCCGGTGTCTTCGTGGTGCCGTACTCGACAAGGTGGGCATAGCGAACGTCGGTATTGCCGACGGTCACCGCGACCGCGTTTTCCGGGACCGTCATCGAGCCGCCCGGCTGCGAATAGGGTGGCGTCTGCTGGCCGGCCGGAGTGACCTCGATCGAGCGCTGGAGATCGCCGTCGGCGACCGGGACAAGGCCGCGCATCGTTGTGGCCATGTTGCTGGCCTGCCGTTTCAGCGTCGGCTGCACGGCTTTCTTGATGGTCTCGGGAACAGCCGCCATGCGGCGTTTCAGCCTGTCGATGCTTCGATTATCCGCCATCGGTAGCGCCCGCGTCAGCAAGACCGAAGGTGTAGGTCCGGTACTCGTTTACGATCTCCCGCACGCCGAACGGTATCGGGCCGATGATGGTGCCGGATATGCTCGCCTCGCGGTTCTCGTACCAGTCGGCGGCAAGCTGCATGACCGCCAGATTAAGGTCCGGTGGCGTGAGGCCGGGGAATTCAACTGGGTCGTACAGCGAGAAGCCGAGAAGACGCTCCACATGCGCTTGAGCCGCTGCCAAATACGTCGTCAGGACAGCGTCGTCATTGCTGTCGGTGACATTGCAATGGGCCTTCAGATCGATGAGCGTGACCGCCATATGCGTGAATTCCTATTTCGAGCAAATCGTGCGCGTTTGCACCCGCGCCGGTCCCTAGGAGGGGTGAAAAGTCGATGACCACCCCCGGGGGGCGTCACGGACCGGCTGCGGCTGCGGCTGCGACGCGGGCGATGTTGGAATCGATTTCAAGCATCAGGTTGAGCTTCATCGTGGAGTTGGCTTCGTCCCATTGCTCACCCGCACTCATCACCAGGGCGACGAAGTAGCGCTCGGACGGTGTTCCGCCGGACGGTGCGTCGTTGAACGTGATCTTGAAGGGGTAGGTGTCGCTCGTCTTCTCAGCAGCAATGACGGCAAGCTGGCCTGCGTCGGCGTAATCCAGGTCACACACGATCTCCATCGCACCGGCATTGCGGGTTCCCTTCATCTTCCGGGTTCGCTGTTCGCCGATGTGATCCGAGGTGATCAGTTCCGACGTGTCGCCGGCACTGCCGAGATTGGTCGTTCCGCCGACCTCGGTCCACGACACGAGATTGAAATCAGCGGCCACGAAGTCGGTGCCGGTGAACGCCATTGCAGCGGCACCGATATGCAGCTTGCTTCCGGCGGTGGCAAAGAGATTGCTCATCTCTGTTTCCTCTTCTCTTGCGCCTGCTTCCAGCCGCTATGGCAGGACGTGCAGAGCGCCATGAAGTTGGTCCGGTCGAGCCTTCGGTGAGGCACCTTGCTGACCGGGATGATGTGATCGACGGTGTCAGCCCGCTCACCGCACCGTTGGCAGCTTGGGTAGGCGGCAAGGAATTCCGCCCGGGCCTTCTCCCAATCACCGTCATATCCGCGCGCCCGCGCGTTCGGCCTCCTGGCATCGGCTCGGGCCTTGCGCTCCCTGTCGCGCGCGGCGACCTTCGGGCATCTCTCGCCCGTCTGGTGAACGCCACCGCAGTGACCGCAGACGCGTGGCGCGCGGGACGGCATCACGCAACCGGGGCGATGGCAGGCCTGCCGAGAACCATGACGGCGCCGGCGGCGATGCTGGTACCGCTTGCCCTGGTGATGACCGCCCGCAGATACCGCTTCTTGCCGATGTAGGCTTGCCGGTAGACCGTGCTGGCCGCCAGCGTGCCGGGGATCGTGCCGATAAGGTCGTCGGATGCCACGTTGGAGAAATCCCCGGGCGTCGTCGTGTCGCTTTCCTGCAAGGCGATCGAATAGTCGCCGGCCCCCACGATCGCGCCGGTGTTGACGACCATCAGCGCTGACAGGTGACCCTTTGTGTCGACGATCGAGCCTGCAAGCGTCGCGGCCTGCACCGCCGGGATAAGCGAGGCCTTGACGGCAACGTTGGAATAGCTGTCCTTGCGCATCTGCGCCTCCTTAGCTCGCTGCTATCTTGATGAACTTGACCGCGTTGAAATCGCCCGCGCCGCCGCCCACACGCTTGTAGGTGTCGAAGATCACGCGGCCCTTCACCGTCAGTTCGTCGCGGTTGATGCGAACGCCTTGCCGGTCGACGATGACGTAGCCCTGCCGGAAATCGCCGAAGGCAATCGGGTGCGCGCCGGCGCCGTCGGACAGGTCGGGCATGCCTTCGTCGATCTCGACGCGGTAGCCGAGAAGCGGATGCTCCACCCCTTCGATCAGGTTGCCGGTGGGCGCCCAGAGACGACGGCCGTTGCCGTCCTCGATCCCCATCAGGCGGGCGGCCGTGGTCGAATTCATCAGCCAGTTGGCATTGCCCTTGTAGGGCTTGCGCAGGGCTGCGACGATGCCGATACAGGCCGTGACCAGGTTGGCATCGGTCGGCGCCGACGCATGGCCTGCGGGGATATACTGGTGAACGCCCCAGGCGCGGGTGAAGTCCTTCTCGTTCGTCGTGCCATAGTCCAGAAGGCCGCGTGGCGTGCCGTCATTGCCGGCGCCGGACAGAAAGGCCTCGCCCTCCGTCTCGGCAAAGTCGAGGGTCGCATTGTTGATCAGCCACGACGCGATGTCCGTTGCCGCGTCGTCGAGCAGATGCCGGGTCGCGGCCGGAGCCGCGTAGAGTTCCGAAACCGCGTAGCTGTGCTTGATCAGTTCGGGACGGGCGGTGTCCTGCGGGCGGGCGTCGCGCTCAGACACCCACTGCGCACCGCGAGTGCTCATCGAATAGAAGCGCTCATAGGTGTCGGACGAGACGGTCACCACCTCGGCCAGACCCCGCAGCGGCGACATATCGGTCATCAGGGTGCGGATCGTGAGATCGACCGTCGGCAACACGAAATAGCCGCCGCCCGGATCGCTGTCCGACGATGCCGCCTTGGATTCGAAGATGCCGCCGGCGTCCTCGATCGGGCTCGATGCGCCGGAGCGCAGCAGCGAGGAAAGCGCCTTGCGCTCGATAGCGGCCTGCTCGTCGGCATCGCTTGCGCCGCCGCCCGGCCGGTTCGCCTTCTTCTCGACTTCCGTAAGCCGGTCGCTCAGCGTCTTCAAGTCGACAGGATCGCCGTCGTCCTTCTTCTCGACCTTGAGACCGGCCGTCTTCTCCTCGACTTTCGACAGCCGTTCGTCGATCGCCTTTTGAAGATCGTCGAGCGACTTCGTGACGACGGCGACGGGATCGTCATCGTCGTCCTTGCGGGTGATCGCCACGCTTGAGCGAAGCGCGTTCTTGCTGACGTTGAGCATCTCAGCTCCTTCTGATTTGCGCCGTCGCGCGATTGATGGCCGTCGCGATCTGGAGCGCGCGCACGGCCGATTTGGCCGAAGTCACCTTCGCGCCGGGGTGCATCGGGATCGTCACCAGGGACGCCTCGAGCAATTCGAGTGATTTGATCGTGCGGCCGCCGCCGGTCCGGCTGACCGCCTTGCGGGTGACGAAACCGAGAGACAGGCCGCGCACCGCGCCGGATTTGACCAAGGCGCGGACCTCGCGGGCACGCGCCACGTCGTCGACAAGAAGCTTGCCGCTGATGTGCAGGCCATCCGATTTCTCCGTCGCGCTGTCCCATGTGCCGATCGGATCGTTCATGTCGTGGCCGAACAGCATCGGGATAGGCAGTTTCGCGCCCTTGAACGCGCCGGGCTCGATCCAGTCGCCGATCCGGTCGGGCGTGCCGAATTTCCAGGCCACACCGGAAACCGCGCCGTCGTCCGATCCGAGGATCTTGGTTTCGACGAAGACGTGTTCCATCAGGCCGTCTCCAGATGCGCGGCGCGATCAGCCGCGAACGAATCGACCTGCTCCTGAACCCAATGCACCCTGAGAAGGCGAAGGACGTTCAAGGTCGAGAAGGGAACCGGCTCGCCGTCTTCCTCGATCTCCCATCGCAGGACATGACGGGCGAGGCAGTTCAGCCGTGCTTTCTCGCGGTTTGCAGCGGACACCCGTCCGTCATGATCGGCCATCTCGGCAAGCTCATCGGAAAGCGCCAGGCTGGCACGATGCGCCGTCTCGCTGTCGGGACCGACAATCCACAACCGGATGCCGGTCGGCTCCCCCTTCACCGGGTCGAGAAGCTCGAATTCCTTTCCCCGGTCCTGGTCGGCGGCATTGGCGAGGATCTCATCAAGCGTCATCGTCATCACCGTCCCCATCGTCGGGCTGGTCGGGTTGGTTCGGCTGGCTTGCACCGGTGTTCGGGTTGGCGAATTCGTTGCCGGCTTCGTAGGGCGGCATGTCGAGCCAATCGCGGGCTTCGTTCGGATTGAGCACGCGGCTGCTGATGAGGCTGCTGATCGCCGTGGCCAGCACCTTCAGATCGACCTTGCTGAAATCGTCCCGCTCGAACCGGATCGCGAATGCCCTGCGATCTTCCGGCCTGAACAGCGCGCGACGCAGCGCGCCCTCAAGCGCCAATAGCCATGGCTCCAGGCAAAGCATCAGGAACAGCCGCTGCATTTCGGCAGAGTTGCTCCAGGTCGCGCGGGACAGCTCGCCGACCAAGATGCTTGGGATATTGAATGCTCGGCAGACTTCCTGAATCTGAAATATCCGAAGCTGCTGAAATTGCGCATCAACGGAACTAAGCGTCATCGGCTGCCATTCGGCACCGTCCCAGAGCACCGCCGTCTTGCCGGCATTGTCCGCGCCTTCCTGCGCCGCTCTCCAGCCTGTCAGCATCTTTCGAACGCCTTGGTCGCCGAGCCCTTTTGCCGTGCGGATAATGCCGCCGGGACGGGCGCCGCGACCGAACAGGCGCGCGGCATGCCGTTCCATCGCAATCGCCGTGCCGATCGCCTCACGGCAAAGCGTCACGGGACATTTGTCGAAGGTGGAACGGACGTGAATGATCTCCTGCGCCGGGACCGGCCGGCCGTTGATCCGGTAGGTCGGCCGTCCCGAGCCGTCCGCGTCATAATCGGCGGTAATGACGCCGGGCCTGAAGCGAATGACCTCGACCGGCGCGTCGCGCAACCAGTTCACCCAGGCAAGGCCGCCCTGGTCGCGCGTCAGGGCATCGGCGACAAGCGACCTGGTCAATTCGAAGGAACTCGTCCAGTCGTTCGCTTCACCGCAAATCAGCGTTTGGGCAGGGTGCGACCGTACCGGCGTTTCGGTTCCGTCATCGGCAATCTGCGTCACGCGGCAGGGGAGCGCGGCGCAGGCTTCCGAGATGGTTCGAACCGCCGCCGCAACGGCCGGCACGCAAAGCGCGGTATCCGGAGAAACCGAAATGCCGGACGACGTGGAAGCCCCGCCGCCGAGCAGCTCCAAAATCTGCTCGTCGGTCAGTGCTTTCCGCTCGGATCTGAATGGCCACCATCGCATCGACCAGAATGTGCCTGATGCTGTGCCGGATCACTGCATGGTTTGATCGGGGTAAAGCTGGCTAGATCGGGTTTCTTCGGGGTGCGGTTCTTTCCTCGCCCGGATTTCCGGGGATCAAAGGATGGATAGGGGCGTCGAGCTCACCCTGTATCCAAGCTTCCTTTCGTCCGCGATCGCCCGGTCAATGACTTCTATCTGCTCCTGGATTTGGCGCACTCTACCCGCATCTGGCACCTTTGCCGCCGCGCGCCTGTCGTCGACGAGCGTTTCGCGCAGGTTTTTCAGCGTATCGACATGGTTCTGGTCGCTCATGAGGCGTTCCCTTTCTCCGCGTCTCGCGCCACGTCGCCGCGCATGAACGCGATCAACTCGTCCTCGATGGCGTAGTACCGGCCACCCATCCGCTTGACCGGAGATCCGGGCGCCCCCGCCAGGGTGCTGCGGACGAAGTCCGTGCTTGCGCCAATTCGGGCGCCGATCGCGGCCAGCGTCCAGATGATGCGTGGCTGCTTCGATGCCGGCGCCATTGCCGCGTCAAACCGGGCAGGGGTGATTGGCTGTGACTTCTCTCGCCGTGTCATGCTTCCGCTTCCTGCATCAGGCCCTCGCAGACTGGCTGCCGCGCTTCGCTTGGCGCTACCGTTTTTGTCGGTGTCGTCTCTCAATACGAATTTCATTTTTCGTTCGATCCCTTTCTCAAACTAGGGCTCTGCTCAATGGTGAGGCCTGAGCAAAAGGGCATAGTTCGACATCCCCCGGCGACTTCATCGAAGCGGCCATGGGTGCCGGACTAGCCCTCCGCGTGTTGGTCTGCTCAACGGAGCCGGCCGTCGCATTCGGGCCCTCGATGTCGTGTGTTCCCGCATCGAGGTCGCCTGCTACTTCCGACGGTGGAGACAACCGCCGGCGTCCAACCTTCAGGCTTTCGTCCTGGTCGTGGGCTGTGGACGCATCCCCCGGTAGCCCTTTCGATCCGTGCGCCAGCGTCTTACCCGCCCACACGGTCGTAGTCCGCGTGGTCAGCAGGCGGGCAATGCCGCCGTCGCTGTGCTCTGAAATCCGTTCCATAATTCACCGACACCTTCTTGCGAGCGAATCGCAAATGCGCTATGTTCAGGGTCGGTGAGAGAACTGAGAATGACGTGGCCGCCTCCCTGTTGGTGCAGGGGGGCGGCCTTTCTTTTGGGGCTTAGGGACGCGGTGTTTCCTGAGTGAACAAACCGCGAAGATACCGTGTCAAATCTGTGCCACTTTTTGACACAGGTTCCTGCATCGTTCTGGTTTGCGCTGCAAAAACCTGCACCCTTAGTGCTTTTAAAACTTGCGGTTTTCCTAGGGTTTCGGTAATCCCGTCCGTGGGACACCCCTCCCCAACGAGGGGCACCTATCTGGAAGGGTAGTACATCATGACGATACCGACGCAACCGGCCGTGCGGCCGGCCGTACCTGATTTTTCATCAGGCCCCTGCGCCAAGCGGCCGAACTGGTCGACGAAACATCTCGAAGGCGCGCTTCTGGGACGTTCCCACAGATCAAAACCCGGCAAGGCCCGCCTGCTTGACGCGATCGAGCGGACGCGGGCAATCCTCGGGGTGCCGGACGACTACAGGATCGGCATCGTGCCGGCCTCCGATACCGGCGCTGTCGAGATGGCGCTGTGGTCGCTGCTCGGCGCCCGCGGCGTCGACATGCTCGCCTGGGAGAGCTTCGGCGAGGGCTGGGTGAGCGACGTCGTCAAGCAGTTGAAGCTCGACGCGCGCCTGCTGAAAGCCCCCTATGGCGAACTGCCGGACCTGGCACAGGTCGACTTTGCCCGCGACGTCGTCTTCACCTGGAACGGCACCACCTCCGGCGTGCGCGTGCCGGACGGCGGCTGGATCGCGGAAGACCGCGAGGGCCTGACGATCGCGGACGCGACATCGGCCGCCTTCGCCCAGCGGCTCGACTGGCCAAAGCTCGACGTCGCGACCTTCTCCTGGCAGAAGGCGCTCGGCGGCGAGGCGGGGCACGGCATGCTGATCCTGTCGCCGCGCGCGGTCGAACGGCTCGAAACCTACACGCCCCCCTGGCCGCTGCCGAAGATCTTCCGGATGACCAAGTCCGGCAAGCTGAACGAAGGCATCTTTCGCGGCGAAACAATCAATACGCCGTCTATGTTGTGCGTCGAGGACTATCTCGATGCGCTGACCTGGGCTGAGACGCTCGGCGGGCTCGACGGCCTGATCGCCCGGGCCGACGCCAACGCGGCGGCGCTGGCTGCCTGGGTCGACCGGACACCGTGGATCGAGAACCTGGCCGCCGATCCGGCGGTCCGGTCGAACACCTCGGTCTGCCTTGCCTTCACCGATCCGGAGATCACCGCCCTGCCGGTCGCCGACCAGTCGGCGTTTGCCAAGCGGATGGCGGGCCTGCTCGAAGCCGAGGGCGTCGCCTACGACATCGCCCATTACCGCGATGCGCCGCCGGGCCTCCGGATCTGGTGCGGCGCCACCGTCGAGACGGCCGATGTCGAGGTGCTCGCGCCCTGGCTCGACTGGGCCTTTGCGGCCGCCAGGGCCGAGGCCGCCTGACCGAGCCCGTATCGTCCGACTTGATTGCAACCGTCATTCCGGCCGCCATATGGCGGCGGCCGGAATGACGAGGGCCAGAGATTTCACCGACACAACAAGGACTTGCCCCATGGCTCCCCGCGTTCTGATTTCCGACAAGCTGTCGCCCGCCGCCGTTCAGATCTTCAAGGATCGCGGCATCGCGGTCGATTTCGAGCCCGAGCTCGGCGCCGACAAGGCCGCCTTCGCCGCCAAGGTCGGCGCCTATGACGGTCTGGCGATCCGATCGGCCTCCAAGGTCACCGAGAAGGTCATCGCGGCGGCTGAAAACCTGAAAGTGATCGGCCGCGCCGGCATCGGCGTCGACAATATCGACGTGCCGGCGGCGACCAAGCGCGGCATCATCGTCATGAACACGCCCTTCGGCAATTCGATCACGACGGCCGAGCACGCGATCTCGATGATGCTGTCGCTGGCCCGCCAGATCCCGGCCGCCGATGCCTCCACCCAGGCCGGCAAATGGGAGAAGAACCGCTTCATGGGTGTCGAGGTGACGGGCAAGACGCTCGGCGTCATCGGCTGTGGCAATATCGGCTCGATCGTCGCCGACCGGGCGCTGGGGCTGAAGATGAAGGTGGTTGCCTTCGATCCCTTCCTGACGCCGGAGCGGGCGCTCGACCTCGGCGTTGAGAAGGTCGATCTCGACGCCCTGCTCGCCCGCGCCGACTTCATCACCCTGCACACGCCGCTTACCGACAAGACCCGTAACATCCTATCGGCGGAGGCACTGGCTGCGACGAAAAAGGGCGTGCGGATCATCAATTGCGCCCGCGGCGGCCTGGTCGACGAAGAGGCGCTGCGTGCAGCGCTCGAGGAAGGCCATGTCGCCGGTGCGGCCTTCGACGTCTATTCCGTCGAGCCGGCAAAGGAGAATGCCCTGTTCGGCGCGCCGAACGTCATCTGCACGCCGCATCTGGGCGCGGCGACGACGGAGGCACAGGAGAACGTCGCGCTGCAGGTCGCCGAGCAGATGTCGGACTATCTGTTGACCGGCGCGGTGACCAACGCGCTCAACATGCCGTCGATCTCGGCGGAGGAGGCGCCGCGGCTGAAGCCCTTCGTCACGCTCGCCGACCAGCTCGGATCGTTTGCCGGCCAGCTCACCGAGACCGGCATTCGCGGCATCCGCGTCGAATATGCCGGCGACGTCGCCGAGATGAACACCCGCGCGCTCGGCTCGGCGGCGATCGCCGGCGTGCTGCGGCCGCTGCTGCAGGACATCAACATGGTCTCGGCCCCGGCGATTGCCCGCGATCGCGGCATCCAGGTCGAGGAGGTGCGCCGCGAGCAGTCGGGCGCCTATGAGAACTATGTCCGCCTGACGGTCATCACCGAGCGCCAGGAGCGCTCGGTCGCCGGCACGGTCTTCTCCGACGGCCGGCCCCGGGTCATCCAGATCAAGGGCATCAACATGGAGGCGGAACTGGCGCCGCACATGCTCTACGTGACCAACGAGGACAAGCCGGGCTTCATCGGCAGCCTCGGCATGATCCTCGGCAATACCGGCGTCAACATCGCCCGGTTCAGCCTCGGCCGGCAGGCGCCGGGCGGCGACGCCATCGCGCTGGTCGAGATCGACGAGCCGCTCGCCCCGGACGTGCTGGCCGCCGTCAACGCGCTGCCGCATGTGCGCCAGGCAAAGCCGCTAGCGTTTTAGGTGCCGTTTCAGGCGCGCGGGCCCAAGAAATCCGCGATCGCGTCGCCGCTGGCGCGGGCGTAGATCCCGCGCCGCGAGGCCGCGTTTCCGGTGATGCGATGCAGGGCGACGGCCATTTCCGCCGCCTTGATCACCGTGGCGATGCCCTCGACGACCAGCGCGCCGTCGACGGTGAACGGCTGCATGTAGGACAACAGCAGCATCGGCATGCCGCCGGACGGGATCAGCACATCGGCCCCGGCGTCGACCAGCGGGCGCAGCCGGGTTTCGAAGTCGCGGCGGATCTCCTCGCGGATCGTATCGTCTTCGAGGCCCGCCATGAAGCGTTGGACGTCGGCCTTGATCGCCGCGACGCCCACGACCCGGCTGTCAAGCCCGTAGGCCGTAATCTGGGCCTCGTGTATCGGCACGAAGACCGGATTGATCGTGACGAGGCCGATTTTGCGGCCGAGCGTGCAGGCGTGCAGCAGGTTGGCTTCGCCGAGCCCGATGACCGGGATATCGACGGTGCCGCGCGCCTCCAGCAGGCCGCCATCGGGGAAATGGCCGATGACGAAGGCGTCGAAGCCCTGTTCCTGCGCCTTGATGGCGTTGCGGATGGTCTGGTCGGCGCAGCGGAACTCGGTCAGCGCATGGAAATGGCGGTCGGGCGGTGTGACCCCGACCATCTCGATTTCCGTGCTCGGCGATTTGACGGCCTCGAACCGCGCCTGCATCTGCCGGAAATAGGGGGCCTGGTCGTCAGGGTCGATGAAGCTCTGATACCAGATCCGGATCGGTCCTGCGTCGTCTGCCATGCACCCCTCCCCGGGCTGCCCTATGATCGCGCGATCAGGTTCCTCAGCTTGCCGAGCGCGGTTTCGGTGTCCTCGCCATAGGCGATCGTCCCGGCGAAGGTGCCCTCGGCATCCATCAGATAGATGGTCGCGGTGTGGTCCATCGTATAGCCGCCATCCTCCAGGTTGACCTTGCGCGAAAACACGCGGAACGCCTTGGTCATGTCGGAGACCTGCTCCGGCGTGCCGGTCAGCCCGACGATGCGGCTGTCGAAGGGCGAGATATAGTCGCTCATCACCTGCGCGGTGTCACGCTCGGGGTCGACGGTGACGAAGCTGACATTGAGCTTGTCGGCCTCCGGCCCGAGATCCTCCATCAGCGTGCTGATGTCGTAAAGGCTGGTCGGGCAGACGTCCGGGCAGTGGGTGAAGCCGAAGAAATAGACCGACGGCTTGCCGACAAAGTCCCGGTCGCTCACCGGCTTGCCGGTGTGGTCGACCATGGTGAAGGCGCCGCCGATGGCGGCGACGCCGGAGCCCGTTCCGGGCTTGCCGAGCAGGTTGTCCCGGATATTGGGGCTGACCAGAACCGCCACGGTCAGGCCCGCGACCAGGACGACGAGTATCCAGGCTGTCCAACGAATGGTCCGCATCGGTTCCGATCCTCAAGGTTCGTCTTGTCAGTGCGTGTGGCCGGGATGCATCTTGGAGCCGACCGGCCCGGCCGGCATCATGATCTCCAGCGCGCCGGCCTTTTCGAAGACCAGGGTGACCGGGATCATCTCGCCTTCCTTGAAGCCGTCCTCGACGCCCATGAACATAACGTGATAGCCGCCCGGTTCCAGGGTGACCGAGCCGCCGGCGGGGATCTCGAGGCCGTCGGCCAGTTCGCGCATCTTCATGACGCCGCCGTCCATCTTCATTTCATGGACTTCGCCGCTGCCCGCGCGCGGTGTCGACAGGCCGACGAGCCGGTCCGGCTCGCTGCCGGCATTGGTGATCACCATGAAGCCGCCGCCGACGGCGGCCGCGGGCGGCATCGCCCGGGTCCAGTGGTCCGAAACGGTGATGTCGCCGGCGGTGTGGGTCTTCTTGGCGTGGTCGTCCGCCTGGGCGGTCAGGGGAAGGGCAAGGGCGACGAGGGTCGCGAGCGTGAGCGCGAATTTGCGCATGATATGTCTCCTGTTGGCAGGGAAATGAGGGGTCAGCCGCCGACGCGTGCCGGGGCCGTTTGCGGTTGATCTCAGGCCAACGGGGACGGGGGCGCGCGGATGGCGCCGGGCAGGGCGGGGGAAGCGGAAACGTTGTGGTCGTCGTGGACGGCGTGAGGTCGCAGCGCTGCAAGGGTGGGCAGGCCCGCCGGGACGATTGTCTGTCCGGCAAGGCCGGATGAACCGGTATGGACGCAGCCGTTCAGGCAGCAGGTCTCGTGACGGTCTGGAACGGAGGCCGGGTCGGTGATGCGGACGAAGCCGTCGCTGGTGCAGATCACGACCGTGCCGTCGGCAAGCCGTGTCGCGCCGATCGCCGCATGCAGCCCGGCCAGGGTCAGCAGCACGGGCACGAGCAGCGCCATAATCGCCAGCGCGGCGAAGGGGCGACGCTCGCGGATCAGGGCCTGTAGGACGCCGACGGGTCTCATGCGGACCAGTCTAGCGAGGAATGGGGCGGAAATACACGCGACAGTAAGGCGCGGTCCGCGCAAGCGGACGAAATGCGAAAGCACTTCGAGCGCCGGGCGCGGTCCGGTTCGCCCGGCAAGGGCATCGAGCCCTCACCGGGCGATTCCCCCTCACCCCGACCCTCTCCCGCGAGGGGAGAGGGAGTGCTACCGCCGTTCTGTTTGGCCATAACGCCTCGCAAACAGCAAAGCGTATCAATTCAGACGAATCCCGTGCAGCTAACGCCCCCTCTCCCCTCGCGGGAGAGGGTCGGGGTGGGGGGTGAGGCACGGTCCACGAAGTGGACGAAACGCGTCGCGTTTCGAGTGTCGAACAGTGCGAGACCCTAGTCGAGCGCCGGCCGCCCGAAGGGCGGCTTCGAGAGCGCCAGCGGCGCTATCGAACCTGCACTCCCTCCCTACGGCATCGGGATCGGCTGGCCGCGCGCCGGCACGTCATAGCCCTTCTGGACGGCCGGGCGCTCGGCGATCCGGGTGTACCAGGCCTTGACGTTCGGGAATTCGTTCAGATCGATCCGCTGCCACTCGAAGCGCGAAGCCCAGGGCCAGGTGGCGATATCGGCGACCGAATAGTCGCCGGCCAGGAAGTCGCGACCCTCCAGCCGCGTGTCGAGCACGCCGTAGAGCCGCTGGGTCTCCTTGCCGTAGCGCGCCTCGGCATAGGGCGCCTTGCCCTCGTTGAACTTCAGGAAATGATGCGCCTGGCCGAGCATCGGGCCGAACCCGCCCATCTGCCACATCAGCCATTCCATCGCCGACCAGTAACCGGCCTCGTCGGTCGGCATCAGCTTGCCGGTCTTCTTGGCCAGATAGAGCAGGATCGCCCCGGACTCCATCAGCGACAGGCCGGTGTCGCCGTCGACGATCGCCGGGATCTTGTTGTTCGGGCTGATCTTCAGGAAGTCCGGCGCGAACTGATCGTCCTCCATGATGTTGATCTCGTGCACCGTGTAGGGCAGGGCGAGTTCCTCAAGGGCGATCGAGACCTTGCGGCCGTTCGGCGTGGACCAGGTGTAGAGATCGATCACGGTGTTCTCCCGGAGTGTATTGTCTGATGAGAGGCGGAATCCGGCCGGGCGGTGCTGCGACCGCCCGGCCGGACGTGGCCGGAACTGAGCCTCGGACTGTAGCGCTTTTGCGCGCCACGTCACCCGTTATCGCAGTTCCACAGCGTAGGTTTCGACCGGCACGGTCTCCTCGATCAGGCCCTGGTCCTGCATGAAGGCGCCGAACCGCTCGTAGCGCCCGGTGTCGAGCGCCGCCGGGCGCTTGGCGAAGCGTCGCAGGGTGTCGAACCAGGCGCGCCGGTTGAGTTCGTCGTCGAGATCGGGATGGGCCTTGATGAACAGCTCCCAGCCCTCCTGCGGATGGTTGGTGAGCCAGATCGTCGCTTTCTCGGTGGCATCGAGGAAGGCTAAGTGGCGGGGGTCGTCGAGCGTGTCGTTATGGGCGATCAGGATCAGTTCGTCATAGACCGGCACGCCGTTCTCCTCCGGATAGAAGGCGCGGCCGGGCCGTTCGTCGATATCCATCTGGTTGAGCTCGAAATTGCGGAAGGCGCCGATCACCGCATCGACCCGACCGGCATAGAGCGACGGCGACAGGCTGAAATTGACGTTGATCAGCTCGAGATCGTCGAGCGTCAGGCCAACGGGATCGAGCATCGTTGCAAGCAGCGCGTCCTCGAAGCCGCCGACCGAAAAGCCCACCGTCTTGCCCTTCAGATCGGCAAGCTCGGTGATCGGGCCGTCCTCCAGCACCACCAGCGCGTTGAGCGGCGTCTCGACGATCGTGCCGACCCGCGTCAGCGGCAGGCCTTCGGCGACCTGCAGATAGAGGCTCGGCTGATAGGACACGGCGAGATCGGCCTGGCCGGCGGCGACGAGCCGCGGCGGCGCGCTCGGATCGGCCGGCGGCACCAGCTCCACGTCGAGGCCCTGGTCGGCGAAATAGCCCTTTTCGGCGGCGATGATGAACGGGGCGTGGTCGGGATTGACGAACCAGTCGAGCAGGACGGTGTATTTCTCCCCAGCCTGCGCGGCGCCGGGAACAAGGGCGGCGAGCAGGGCAAGAGACGCTAGCAGGTTTCGCATGAAGGGACTCCGTTTGCGAGGGGTTGCGAACACATCGAAAGAGAAGGCCGGCTCGGCGTGAGCGCTTAAGGCGCCTCGCTGACCCAGGGCGTCAGGCGCCGGGCGAACAGGTCGACGCCGGCGCGGATGATCAGCGCCATCGCGGCAAGCAGCACGAGGGCGGCGAACAGCGTGTCGGTCTGCATGCGGGCATTGGCCTGCAGCATGACGAAGCCGAGGCCTGCCGACGCGCCGACCCATTCGCCGACGACCGCGCCGATCGGCGCGACGGCGGCGGCGACGCGCAGGCCCGAGGCAAGGCCCGGCAGCGCCGAGGGCAGGCGGATCAGCCGAAGCGTATCGAAGCGCGAGGCACCGGCGATCGTCGCCAGGTCGAGCAGGCCCGGATCGGTGCGGCGCAGGCCGTCGAGAAAGGCGGATGCGACCGGAAAGAAGATGATCAGCGTCGCCATCACGATCTTCGAGGCAAGGCCGAAGCCGAACCAGATCACCAGGAGCGGCGCGATCGCGAAGACCGGCAGCGCCTGGCTTGCCACCATCACCGGCAGCATCACGCGGCCGGCGGCCGGGAACAGGCTGGCGGCAAGGGCGGTCGCGCAGCCCAGCACCGCCCCGACGATCAGCCCGAGGACGATCTCGGTTCCCGTGATCAGGGCGTTATGGGCAAGGAAGGCGGGCTGGGCGGCAAGGGCTGCGGCGATCCGCGTCGGCGTCGGCAGGATATAGGCCGGCACCGCGAGCACGGTGACGGCGATCTGCCAGACGGCCAGCAGCCCGGCCGTGACGGCGGCAATCCGAACGATTCGCAGAAGTATGAGGCGGATCGCGGTCGGCCCGGCGCGGCGCTCCCCTTCGGGCGGGGCGCCGGAGGCGAAAAAGACGGACATGTTGGATCTCCTCTGCCTCGTCAAACAAGGAGATCCGGGGAATTCGGGCGTAAAGGGGAACAGGTTCCAGTCCCTTCGCCGGCATGACCCGGATCAGGTTCGAAGGGTTCGAACGACCGGTCCGGCCGGCACGTTCATCTCAGCTCCCTGCGGAGCACCCCTTGGAATCAGGCGTTACAATTGCGCAGCGGCGCCGACGATGCAAGCCCGCGCCGCCTGTTATTCGATGCTGTGTGAGCGGAAAGGGCTCTAGCCGCCCCAGGCGGTGAAGGCCTCCTCGAAGACGCGGCCGCCGGTTTCGCCCTTGGCAAGCGACAGAACCGCCCGGCCGCCATCCTTGTAGGCGATCGGGATGTCGATGAAGTCGCGGGTCTGCATCTCCGACACGTTGCGGGCCTGGTCGAGATCGGATTCCGACAGGCCGACCAGGAAATAGCCGTCCATGACCGGCACCACGGCGCCGACCAGCGGCTGGCCGGTCGAGCGCGGCGTCGCCTTCATGAAGATGCCGGGAATGTTGGCGACGCCTTCATTGGCAAAGCCGTCGCCGGCGTCGAACACGAGCTCGATCAGATGGCTCGCCGGCAGGGCCTGATCCAGGTTGCGGCGGATGGTCACCACCAGCCGGAGGTCCTTGTCGGGAATGGCGACGGTGCCGCGGATCACCTTCTCAACGCCGTTGATCGCCTCGGTGTCGTCGGCCAGCACCCAGTCCACCGATCCGCCGACCGAGCTTGCCGGCGTCGTGCTGTCGCCGGTTTCCTCGACCAGCAGCGCCTGGGCGATCCGCTCGCCGCCGGTTTCGCTTGCCGCGGGCTGGCCGTTGTCGCGGGCCGGCAGTTCGGCCGCCGTCTGGCCGCCGGTCCCGCTCTCGTTCGTCGCGGGCTGCTCGCTTACGGCCTGCTGCTGTTGCGTCCCTTGCTGCGGGGTGTCCGTTTCCTGTTCGGCTGTCTCCTCGTCTCCGGCGCCGGGCAGCCGGTCGGAGATCTTGCCGTCGTCGGAGGCGGTTTGCTGCGCTTCGCCCCCGCTCAGCGCCGCGACCACATCCATGACCGCCTGGCGCTGCCAGAAGCCGACGCCGGCGATGCCGACGATCACCAGAAGCAGGATGATCCAGGCAACGAAGCGCCCCGATCCGCTGCGCTCGCCCTCGTCGTCATCGTCATACAGCGCCGTCGGCTGCCCCTCCGGGGCCGGCCCATCCCGCGACGTGGATGCGGTCGCCGGACCCATGTCCGGTGCAGGCGCGGAGGCCGCACGCGGCGCCGGCCGGTCTCCGGCCAGTTCGGGCCGCGGTTGGGAAGCCGATTCGGCAGGCGGGGCTGCGTCGCTGCCGATGCGGTCGAGCGTCTCACGGGCCTGGCGGGCGGCCGCCGAGGCAGCGCCACCCAACGTGCCGCTGTCGGTAACGGCCGATCGGAAGGTCTCGCTCGGCGTTGCTGTTGATGTTTGGGCGGAGGTTTCAGCAGATGCGCTGGCGGATGCCTTGGGCGGCGTCGCCGGCGATTGCGGGGCATCCGGTGTCTGTGGCGCGGGGGCGACGGGCGGAATGACCGGTTTCGGATCGGACGGACCGGAAACGGGCGGTTCGGCAACGGGCGGGCTCGCCGGGGCGGGCGATGGCGCGAATTCGGCCTCCAATTCGGCGATCGCCTGGTTGAGCCCGTTTATCTGCTGATCGATCTGGTCGGCGCCGAGCGGCGGATCGACGGCTTCCAGTTGCGCCCGCAGCGCGGCCCTGGCCTTGGCGTAGATCGCCTGCCGCGTCGTTTCGGTGTTGGTCTCCAGGTTCCCTACCGCGCGCCGGAGAACCGATACAAAATCTGCCATCGCCTGATCTGCGCTTTCCTGACGCCCTTAAACTCAATCGGGCTCAATCCTGGAACGGATCGTGGACCAGAACGGTGTCCTCGCGCCGCGGGCTGGTTGACAGCAGGGCGACGGGAGCGCCGATCAGCTCCTCGATCCGGCGGACATATTTCACGGCCTTGGCCGGCAGGTCCGCCCAGGACCTGGCGCCTTCCGTGCTTTCCGTCCAGCCTTCCAACGTTTCATAGACCGCCTCCACCCGTGCCTGGGCATCAGACGCGGCGGGCAGGTGGTCGATTGACTTTCCGTCAAGGCGGTATTCCACACAGACCTTGATCTCGTCAAATCCGTCCAGCACGTCGAGCTTGGTCAGCGCGATGCCGTCGATGCCGGCGGTGCGGATCGTCTGGCGCACCAGCACCGCGTCGAACCAGCCGCAGCGGCGCTGCCGGCCGGTCACGGTGCCGAATTCGCGACCGCGCTCGCCCAGCGTCCGGCCGGTCTCATTGTCCTGCTCGGTGGGAAAGGGGCCGCTGCCGACCCGTGTCGTATAGGCCTTGGTGATGCCTAAGACATAGCCGAGCGCGGCGGGCGAGGAGCCCGAGCCGGTCGCCGCCTGGGCCGCGACCGTGTTCGACGACGTCACGAACGGATAGGTGCCGTGATCGATATCCAGCAGGGCACCCTGCGCGCCCTCGAACAGAATGCGCTTGCCGGCCTTTCGAACCTGGTCGAGCAGCGACCAGCCGGAACAGGCAAAGGGCAGGATCGAGCCGGCGATGTCCTTGAGGTCGGCTTCCAGCACGCCCGCGTCGATTTCCGGCCGTCCAAGGCCGCGGCGCAGGGCGTTGTGATGGACGAGCAGGCGGTCGATCTTTTCGGCCAGGCGGTCAGGCTCGGCCAGATCGCAGACGCGGATCGCCCGGCGGCCCGCCTTGTCCTCGTAGGCCGGGCCGATGCCGCGCTTGGTCGTGCCGATCTTGCCGGCGCCGGCGGCATCCTCGCGGAAGGCGTCGAGTTCGCGGTGCAGCGGCAGGATCAGCGTCGCGTTGTCGGCGACCCGCAGCGTGTCCGGCGTGATCGGGACGCCCTGTCCGGTGAGCTGGGCGATCTCGTCGCGCAGCGCCCAGGGGTCGACGACGACGCCATTGCCGATCACCGAAAGCTTGCCCGGCCGGACGATCCCCGAGGGCAGCAGGCTCAGCTTGTAGGTCGTGTCCGCGACGACCAGCGTATGGCCGGCATTGTGCCCGCCCTGGAAGCGCACCACCACATCGGCGCGTTCCGACAGCCAGTCGACAATCTTTCCCTTGCCCTCGTCGCCCCATTGCGAGCCGACGACAACGACATTCGTCATGCGATCCGTATTCCCTCTTCGCCGCGGCAGGTGGCGCCGACCCGGCACAGGACACCCTGCCCCGGGATTATCTGCCGGCGCCATGTCACCGGACGTCCGTCCCATCCCTCAGGTCCCGCTGAACCGGCGGTCCCAAAGGCGCGCGACTATAGCGGCAACCGCGCCCGGGCGCGACCGCTAGTTATCGCTTTACACACAAGCCTATAGCCGGTAGCTGACGGTTTTTCCAATATCCAGGTCAGCACGGATGTCCGATTGGATTGGCCGATTCGGTCAGTGGTTCTACGCGCAAGCCTATCTGCTGCTGGCGCTGACGATGCTGTTCTGGTCGGGCAATGTCGTGCTCGGCCGGGCGGTCGCCGGGGAGGTGCCGCCGGTCGCGCTTGCCTGCATCCGCTGGTTCGGCGCGCTGTTGATCCTGCTGCCCTTCGCCTGGCCGCATCTCAAGCGCGACTGGCCGGTGATCCGCCAGCACATGCCGATCGTGCTGGTTTTGTCGTTCACCGGCATCACCGCCTACAACACGCTGGTCTATTTCGGCCTGCAGTTCACCGGCGCGCTGACCGTCGTGCTGTTGCAGTCGGCCCAGCCGCTGATCATCGCGGTCGCGACCTTCGCGCTGTTCGGCGACCGGCTGACGAGGCGGCAGGGCATCGGCATCGCCATTTCGCTGATCGGCGTCGTGGCCATCCTGTGCCAGGGCGATTTCGCCCGTATCCTGTCGATCCGCTTCAATTTCGGCGACCTGGTCGTGCTCGCCGCGGTCGTCCTGTACGGCCTCTATTCGGCGCTCCTGCGCCGGCGTCCGGCGATCCACTGGATGTCGCTTTTGGCCGTCACCTTCCTGTTCGGCGACATCATGCTGCTGCCGGTGCTCGCCTGGGAGGTGTCGACCGGCGCGGTGCCGACCTTCAACGCCGTCACGATCGCGGCCTGCCTCTATGTCGCGATCCTGCCCTCGCTGGTCGCCTATGCCTTCTTCAATCGCGGCGTCGAACTGATCGGCGCCAACCGGTCGGGGCCGTTCTTCCATCTGATGCCGCTGTTCGGCGCGCTGATGGCGGTCGGCTTTCTCGGCGAGCAGTTCCGGCTCTACCACGCCATCGGCATCGTCGCGATCCTGACCGGCGTGGCGCTGGCAACCGCCGCGCCACGCCGGAAGGCGCAATAAGCCGCGCCTTACTCGGCGGCTTCGGCGGCCGTCAGGTCGGTGACCTGGCCGCGGGCGGGATAATCCTTGGCCAGCACGAAATCGATCGCCGACAGGATCTGGTCGAAGGCCGGCCGGGCGAACGGCATCGTCTGGACGGAGCTGAAATACAGCGTGCCGTCGGCGCGCACCAGGAACACGCCGGGCTCGGAAAACAGCGCCGGCTCCTCGATGCCGACCGAGGTCAGGCCACGGCTCGTCGAGATGAACAGGCCCCAGCGACGCGCGGTCTCAAGCGAAAAGCCGTGACCGATCTTGAGATTGGTCACGTCCCAGTCCGCCTTGGCCTGCTCGGCCCGTTCCCTGGTGTCGGTGGAGGTCGCGATGACGCCGACGCCGCGCTTGTCGAAATCAGGCAGCATCTGTTCGAGGCCGGCCAGGTATTTCGAGCAGATCGGGCAGTGCAGGCCGCGATAGACGACGATCAGGGTGAAGTTCTGCGAGCGCTGCTCCGACAGGCGCCAGTCACCGCCGCCGACGAGGGACAGGGACAGGTCCGGGACCGGCTGGCGCGGAATGAGGGGCGTGAAGTCTGACATTGCGAGTGTTTCCTTGCGTTTTGGTATTCTTGATGACGGCCGGAAGCGGCCGTGGGGGATCCCCGGATCCGCGGCCATGAATTCTGGCTTCAATCGTTGACGCGGACGGCCGGGGCGACGCCTCCAAAATAGACGCGTCGCCGGAGCGGTAAACCGCCGCCGCTTTCACGTGCGCGTGATGCGGCCGGCCGGGCGCCGAAATCGCCCGCAGCGCCCGTCGCGGTGCCCGCCGTAGCGCCCATTACCGGGGCCTTTGCGGATCTACGAAAACTTCATGAAAACTCCAATCGATCGGCACATGCCCCTCCTAGGTTGCGCGCTTTCCCAGCGACTTCCCCAGCAACTCCAGGAGGATTGAATGTTGCGACTTACCGCTTCGATCTTCGCAGCCTGCGGCCTTCTCGCAGGCGCGGCGGCCGCCGAGGCCAGCCCCGCGTCCGACGCAAAGGGCCAGATCGGCTTTCAGTACGACACCGCTCAGCACAACAAGCTGCAGCGCCACTATGCCGACAAGTGGAACGCCAACGTCTCCTGCGCCTATGCGCGGCGCAACCGGCTTCAGCTCATCCACAGCTCGGACAACGAATCCTCCTTCCAGGATCCGAACACCCTGGAAACCAAGCTCCTCGGCTATTCCTCCCTGGTTCGCGGCCTGCAGATCATGGCGCGGGAAGAATGCGTTCCCTCGCTGCACGTGACCGCCGGCGACCACACGATCCCCGGACCCTTCTACCAGGCCTCCACGGAAGTGAGACGGCTGGGCAAGCGGGGCATCGGCGACATCGTCATGTACAACGCGATGAGGCTGGACGGGAACGGGATCGGCAACCACGAGTTCGATGGCGGCATCGACGAGTTCGCCTTTATGCTGGAGCGGGCGCGCTATCCGTTCATCTCCGTCAATCTCGACTTCTCGGACATTACGCTTGAAGAGGGCACGCCGGAGATCGGGGTGGGCCGCGACGCCGCCAAGTGCAGCCGCAGCGCCGGCAAGGTGGTCAAGAGCTGCTGGGTCCGCGTCGGCAAGTCGAAGGTGGGCCTGATCGGCCGCGCCCCGGCCGACTTCTTCAACGTCATCGAGGATCCCGAAAACACGCTGGGCGGCCTCGATTTCGTCGGCGGCCGCGATCCGCAGACCAACCAGCCGCTCGTCTCGGCGGTCGGCCAGGTCCTCGAGCAGGTCAAGAAGCTGGAATTCCGCGGTGTCAAGCGCATCATCCTGCTCGACCACGCCCAGGATTTCACCGGGGATCCGCTGCAGGCCGCCAAGCTGCGCGGCATCGACATCATCGCGTCGGCCGGCAGCACCGGCTTCTTCGCCGACACCCAGCCGACCGGGCCGTTCAACTTCCTGCGCCCGGAAGACGAGCGCACGGACGAGGACCCGACCTATCCGGTGATCCAGCGCGACAGCGAGGGCAAGCCGGTCCTGGTGATCAACACCGAGCAGCTCTATCGCTATGTCGGCCACCTGATGGTGACGTTCAACCGCAAGGGCGTGATCTCCAGCTATGACCTGAACCGCAGCGGTCCGATCGCGACCTCGCCGGAAGGCGTCGAGCTGTTGTCGGACGAGGTCGGCCGCTGGCTGCGGCCGCACCGGCGCGTTTCGCGGGTCTTCGCCGCGCTTCAGGAGACGCCGACCATCCAGGACAGCTTCGCGGACGTCGGCACGACCGCGACGGCGCTGAACGGCGCGCGCGTCGATGTGCGCACCCGGGAGACCAATCTCGGCCGCCTGGCAGCCGATTCGACCCTGTGGTACGTGCGCGACGTGCTCGGCGAGACCGTCGACGTGGCGCTCAAGAACGGCGGCGGCATCCGCGAGACGATCACCGGCCCGTCGATCATCCGCCTGACGATCAAGGCGGCGCTTGCCTTCGACAACACGCTGACGGTGCTGCGCCTGAGCGGCGACCAGTTGCTGGCGGCGATGGAGAACTCGGTCTCCCGCTATCCCGCAGCCGACGGCCGCTTCCCGCAGATCGCCGGCATGACGATGGAATACGATCCCTCCCGGCCGGGCATCCAGGGACAGGCGAGCGTCACCACCCCGTCGCGGGTGCGCAATCTGGTCGTCACGCGAACCAACGGCTCGACCGTCGCCCTGGTGGTGAACGGTGTCGCCCAGAACCTCGGCGAAACCTTCGTGCTGGCCACCAACAGCTTCACGGCGACCGGCGGCGACGGCTATGCGGCCTTCCCGGCGGGGACCGAGGTCGCG